>JAEWGW010000040.1 GCA_023388055.1 Bacillota bacterium
TGTTGTAGACTTCATAGTAAGCGCCTCCTTGGTGGGTTTTAGGGCATTGACCCGTCACACCCCCATCATACGAGGCGCCCCTGTTTTTGTCCAAGGCCATTTTCTTAGCCTACACAGGAATGTTTACGCCACAGCGTAGGCGGAAGAAACAGAAGAACGCTGGAGGTGGCAGAAAAGGCGGCTAAGTGAGTACAGGAGGCAGATGGACCAGGGGGCTACGGCAGCAACGGAACTTACACCCGCTTAGTGGTCGCTGAGTTCCGTTGTGCCGGCACCCAGGCCAGAGCCAGCTCCTTAATACGGCTTGGCAACCTCCACCCGGCGGCTCACACCCTGGTACGTAAAGTATAAGTGGACCCCATGTCCCTGGTCATCCATAAAATACGACACATAATCCTGCATCCCCGCCTTGCGCGGCGTCAGCAGGGTCACCATCCGGTGGCTAGCCGCCTCGCGGGTGGACGCCGCCAGATGCCAGTGGGGCGGCTGCCCCTCCCATTCTGCCGGATCCACACCGGCAAAGCCGCTCTCCTGGGACAGCGCCAGATCACCGGAGGAGCTGTACACGAAACGCCCTTCCATTTGGGCCTTAATCCCGTTGACCAGGAACGTCTGCCCCTTCAGCGTCATGGGATATAACGTATGGAACAGCCAATCCACCTGGCCCGGCTGCGCCAGATCCACTGCATCCACAATCACCACGTAGGCGCTGTCCATCAGATAATATTCCCGAGTGTACCGCCGAATATAGGGCACATGCTCCCGGTAGGCCTCCGTGGCATCCATGGAGGTGTAGCTGACGCCGTCCCGGTGCCAAGCCTCCAGCACGGTTCCCGTCGCAGCCATATTCTTCGTTTTGTCCGTACCCGCATACTGTCCGTGGCCGTCGATGAGAATCACATTCTTGGAGCGGGTGGCCTTGCGCCATTGCATATGCATAGTGCTGTTGAACGCCACATAATACCCGCTTTCAATCGCCAGCGGTTCCCCATACGCATGGAGCAGGAACGCATTCTGATCCCCGTGGCTGTGGCTGACAGAGCCGTAGCGGCTGCTTTTGGCCAGAAGCATGATATGCTCTGCCGGATCGTCCATCCGGTGGTGCATCGCCACCCAGCCCACGTCCTGGAACCACTTCACAGGCTCCGCCGCAAGCGGCGCTACCGCCTCCACCTGCGGGTAATCCCAACGGTACACCATTTCGTCGAAGCGGAAATCCCACCAGCCGTAATTGTAAAAAATCATCTGGCTGTCCGGGTTCATCTCCCGCGTCTGCTCATAATACCACTGGTACAGACCATTGCCCGTCACCCCGGCAAACTGCCGGATGTTGAAGCCCGTCTTCAGGTTCACCGGATCCCCCAGCGAGGACTGGTCGCAGAAGCTGGCCCGCAGCGTATCCGGACTGAGCGTATATAAGGGAAAATCCCCGGTTTTGCGAAAAAAAGGCCGTTCATAAAAGTTGATGCCGGTGTACTTGCGGACCAGATTCAGAGCCTCCGTGACAAAGGCCATCTGAGTGGTCCAGTACATGGCCCCCTCCGCCCAGCCGCCGTCCTTGCCGCCCCAGGGGGTATACATCGCCGAAAAATATTCCAACGCATAGTCCAGCCAATCCCGGGCTTCCTCTTCCTCGCCCAGCATAGCCGTGCAGCAGGGAATCAGCACAGATGACAACGACCGGACCGCATGGCTGTCATAAGGCACGTGGTGAATCCGCGAGCGTTCGATCACGTGGAAGGCTACCTGGCGGGTGCGTTCAAGAAGCACCCCGCGCACAAACACACGCTCCTCCTCCGACAGCTCCTCGTACAGCCAGTCATACCCCCAGGCCAACGCTCCCGCCATGCGAAACGCAGCTTCGTCATTGTAATCCCGGTGGGTGGTGCCGTCCGGATTCCATGAAGCAGCATGGAGCAGCCATGCCTTGGCCTTCGCGATTAGCTCCGCATCCTCCAGGACCACTCCGGCCACGGCCAGATGCCTGATGGCATAGAGCATCTCCTGGCAGTCGATGTACATCTGCCGCCACAGAGACGCCACCCGCTTGTTGCCAGGGTAGGGCTGCGGCTCCGCGATCAGCGGCCGCTCTGCCCAAGGCTGGACAGCTTCGGCCAGGAACGGGGCCCAGCCGGTGCCCTCGGGGTCCCGCTTCACCGTTTCGCGGAAGCGGGGCAGCTCCTCCGCCTGCAGCCACAAGCGCGGATGGGCCGTTGCGGCGGCCGCATACCGGCTGTCCCGGGCAGGCAAGGGGGTCTCCGGCAGGCCGTGAGCGACCGTGAAGGCCCTGATTTTGCTCCATTCGGAGAGGCTGCCGTCCTCTGCAACCAGGGTGTACCGCCAGTAGTAGCCGCCGGGGGCCAGCACCTCGTCGGGTGTAAACAGGTTATAAGAAATACCCGCATACTCACGGGTCGTCTCCGGGGCAAAACCGGGGTCCGCCGATAATTGCAACCGGTAGGTGCCCCCCTCCAAAACCGCAGGCATCCAGGTAAAGCGAGGCGGATTTTCGGCTATTTCTGTATGCTCCTCAGGGGTGTACGCCACATCGAGCACACCGTTATGAGGCTGAAATAATGGTGTTGCCATCGGACATCCTCCATTAGGTCAAGGGCGGCACAAGGCCGCCCCGACACCATCTTTATGATAAGCTTCATGCTTACGGTTAACCTTAGGAGCTGCGAGGAAATTAGTACCCGCTTTTGCTGACAAAATCTCCACGGTTTTGGGAGTTTTGTCAGCAAATTAGCGGTACTTTATTTCGTCGCAGTCTCTTAGTCCAGCCGTACCAGTCCCTGCACCGGGTCAATAGCAAAGCTCCGTCTGAAGCTGTCAGCTCCAGGCATTCCTGCTTCCACCTGCAGAGTTAGCCCAACTCCGTTCTGTTCCACTGCCGATAACCGCAGCGGCTCCTCCCCGGCCCGGTACACAGCCACAAACTCCGCAGCCGTTCCCTTCTGCCGCATCAGCAATCCGCCAATGCTCTGGCTGGGGTCCTCAGCAATACCGGGTGTGCGGATGTGGTACAGCTCTGCTTCCGGCGGTTGCAGCAGCGCAGCTTGAACCATAAAGTCACCGCCCGATACACCCGCACCGTTCAAAAGCCACGCCGCCGACTGGGCAGCAGACGAGGTGTTGCTCCGGCAGGCCAACAGCTCCACATGGGCATAACCGTCCTCCGTACCGGCCGTCCGGGACTCCATCCCCATCCAGCTCTCATCCTTCGGCAAAACAAGATCGGCCGACGGATGCATCCACCAGTCCACCGCCTCTACACTCTCGGTCTCCACGCGGAACCAGTCCACCAGAAGCTCTCCATCCAAAAGAAGATGGCGCTCCAGCACCGTACCCGGATAGGCTCCTTCCGAACGAATCCGGATGCAGGTTCCTCCCTCATCCTCTCTGAAGATGTTGCAGGCTGCCGAATGGGGAGCTTGCGAACGACCGCCGATGCTTACCGTATTGTGGCTGGCGGTGGTGGCATACCAGCCCAGGCGCAGGGCAGAGCCGTAAGGCACGGTGCCCAGCTCCGGAGCCACTTCCCCCAGCCGGTGCATAATGGACACATGCAGCTTGTCAAAATGCCCATGTGAGCCTCCATGCTCGCCGAAGTCCGTTTGGACGGACAAGGAGTTGCCCTTGTGCCGCAGGACGGCAAAGCCGGATTCCTCCAGCAGCAGGGACCGGCGCTCTTGACCGGCAGGAGCTGCAAACAGCTCTGCCTCGGACACCTCTCCTGCTCGGGTTTGCCGTGTGCTCTCCGACACCTCTCCCCCCTGGGTTTGCGGCACCGCAGCCGCCCGGCTCTCCAGCAGCTCTGCCGCTGTAACCAGACCGTTCCCGTACACTAACGCCTCCAGCCCGCCCCGCTTTTCTGCTCCAAACAGATAGCGGTAGCTGCGGGCCAAAACCGGCAGCAGCTCCCGGTTTCCGTATACGGATAAACCAGTCTCGAACACTTCAACGATTTCCCGTGCAAAAGGAACACGGTTATAAGGCCCATCATGCAGCGCAGGCAGCTGCCCTGTGTCACCGGCCAGCTCAGCCAGCACCTGGAGCATACCCTCAAGCGACTGGCCCGCCTCTCCCTTGGCGCCATACAGATCCACGCCGAAGCGTTGACACATCTCGGCAGCAATCAGATAAGCCCGCAGCACAAACACATGGTAATAGGTGCTGCCCTCAAATTCGAAGCCATCCGGCTTTACGCCGATGGACAAATGATGATAAAAGCCGCCCGGCCCGTCCAGCAGGCTATGGAGCTTGGCCCGGTCCGCCCCTTTGGCGGCGTATACGCAGGCCAGGCTGGCATTCAGCCAGGCGGTATAGTTGTTTTCCGCATTCTTCTTCTCGTGGATAAGAATGTGGCGGTACTGCTCCATGCTGCTCTCCAGCATGGTGAAGAAGGTCTGCAGCGCCTCTTCATCGGCGGGGTCAAACTCCACTCCACAGTCCTTCAGCAGCAAATACGCCCGTATCAGAGTGGTGGACCAGATGGCCTCCGTCAACGCCTGATGGAAGGCTCTGCCCTTCAGCATCCAGGGCTGGGCGTCCGGGTGGACGGGATAATGCGGGAACTGGCGGGCATACCCGGCCAGGATTTCCCGCGCTGTCACGGCACACCATTCCTCACCGTCCGCCGCGTATACTGCTGCCGCCTGCAGGGCGTACCGGGCCATAGCCTGGTGCCGGAATACCAGCCAGGCTCCCCGGTATGGCTCCCCCTCCAGCACACAGCCGCGGGGGCAGCGAAACTGGACGGCATCCTCCTCCATTGGGTCAAATAACAGCTCCGCATGATGCTCAGGACACACATACTGGTGCCACCAGCCGCCAGGCTCTAGAGGCAGCCGGATCTCCCGGAGGAGCGGCTGCCCGCCCTCTTCCGGTTGTCCCTCCGTTCTGCCCCGCCACTGCGCCAGCTCCGCCTTCAGCTCACCGGCTGCTTGACGGGCCCAGCCCCATGCTGCGGTTTTGTCTCGGATGGTTTTCATCGCATGAACAAACCTCCGTTGATCTCTATGGTTTCGCCGGTCAGGTAATCTGCCAGCTCCGACGCCAGGAACAGGGTAACCCGTCCCACATCCTGCGGTGCGCCCTCCCGGCCCAGCGGAATCTTGGCGATGGTCGCCTGCCGTGCGGCATCTGCGGTAAAGGTGGCGTGGAAGGCGGTTTGGCCAATGAAGCCCGGCGAAATGGCGTTGACGTTGATGCCGTGAGGAGCCAGCTCCTTGGCCAATCCCTTGGAATAGGACCATACGGCTGCTTTGCTGGCTGCATAGATAGATGCACCAGGGCCGCCGCCGTCATGGGCTGCCAGGGATGCCACGTTGATGATTTTGCCGGCCTTCTTGGCGATCATACCCGCGGCCACGGCCTTGCAGGCAAACACGCAGGACTTGAAGTTGACGTCCATCACCTTGGTGTAATGCTCCTCGTCCATCTCCGCATTCGGCACCCGTTTGATCATGCCTCCTGCGTTGTTCACCAGAATATCCACGCTGCCGCCAAAATGAGCCTCAATCTCCTTCACCATCTGCTCCAGCTCTGCAGGATTGGTGGCATCCGCCTTGAAGGCTTGGGCTTCGCCGCCAGCCTGGCGGATAGCGTCCACTGCCTCTACCGGATCACCGTACAAATAGTTAATGGCGATCTTGGCGCCGGAAGCAGCCAGAGTTTCAGCAATTTGGCGTCCCAAACCTGCGTTGGAACCGGTTACGAGTGCAATTTTACCTGTCAGATCGATATTCATATGGATGAATCCTCCTAATAATAGTTTGGTTGTTTTTCTAACGGCGGTCACGGCCGTTATTCCCCCTCGAACAGGGGACTGCAATTTCTAACGGCGGCCAGAGCCGCTATTTCTCTTGCAGGAGCTCATGCTGGTGTGTTTTTCACGAAATAAGAGCGCCCACTTCCGTTACAATTTCAAAAAGCCGGTTTTGGGCCAAATAGCGGCGCTCACTTCCGTTAGAGCTGCGGGGGAGCATCCCCCGCAGCTTCCCCGCTCCTTACTTCCGCTCCGCCAGCTGGCTGTTGCGCCGCTCCGCGGGCATGGACAGGGTCATCCGCGTCCCTTCCCCCTGGCAGCTTTCCACGCTGAGCCCATACTCCTCGCCGAACACCATCTGGATCCGGCGATGCACATTCATGAGCCCGATGCCGCCACGGTGGTACAGGGAATCGCCCTCCCCGCCGGCCAGTTGGTTCAGCTTCAGCTTTTCCCGCAGCCGATTCAGCCGTTCTTCGGATATCCCCACACCGTTGTCCTCCACCATCACCAGGAACCGGCCGTCCTCAATGCGGGCATCGATGCGGATGGCATGATGGCTCTCTATCCCTGCGGGGAATGCATGCTGGAAGATATTCTCGATCAAGGGCTGCAGCGTAAGCCGCACCGTTTTCTCCAGCAATAGCCCCGGTGGGATCACCACATCGATTTCGAACTCCCGGTCGATGCGGTGCTTGAGAATGGTCATGTAGCTTAAAACATGGCGGAGCTCGTTGGCGATGGTGATTTCCTCCAGATTGGTCTGAATGGAATAACGGAGCATAAAGGCCATGGCCTCCACCATTTCGGTAATTTCCTCGGAATCCTGGATCACCGCGTAGCTCTTGATGGTTTCCAGCGTGTTATACAAAAAATGCGGGTTAATCTGCAGCTGCAAGGCCTGAAACTCCGCCTGCTGCCGCTCCAGCCGGGTTTCCTGAAGCTCCAGTGCCGCTTTTTGGGTAGTCAGCTCCGCTTCATATACCCGCTCGATCATCTGCGACAGCCGGCTGACCATGAGGTTATAGCTCCGCATCAGCCCGCCCAGCTCATCCTGGCGGTCATCGATATCCAGCCGCAGCCAGTTCCCCTTTTCCGTCTCCCGCATGCCTTCCTTCAATACCCGGATAGGCCGGGTAATGGATTGGCCGAAGCGGGTTGCCAGCAGCAGGGTGCCCGCCAGAGTCAGCACCCCAACAATAATGGTCGTGGTGCGGATGGTGGCGATGGGCTCACGGAGCTCGCTGACCGGCATGGTCACCACAAGCTGCCAGTTGGAGTAGTCGGACTTCCGGGAGACGAACAGGTAATCCTTGCCCTCCACCCCCTCAATGTAGGAGGTATTGGGATGGGCCGCCACATTGGCCAAGAGCTCGGCCGGCAGCGATTTGCCCGCAGCGGCGGGCTGGTACAAGGGTTTGCCGAATTCGTCCAGGATAAAGAAGAAGCCTCCTTGCCCCAGGTCCAGCGGCTCCCAGATCCGGGCCAGCTCCTGGGCCTTGAACTCAATGGCCAATATCCCGTTGGGGCGGTACGAGGATACGCCGCGGATCTGCCGCACCATACTGATGATGCCGGCGTTAGGGACATTTTGCACATTGGTGTTGAGAATGGCGATTCTCCCGCTCTCCGGAGTCTGGGACGCCAGGGTCCGGTACCGCTCCTCCGCATTAAACTGGGTGCTGTACGCCTGATTGGCGTTGTCGTCGCTGACCGCCTTGCCGCTTTCATTGATGACATACATCAGACTAATCTGCGGGTACAGGATAAATAGCGAACGGAAGAGATACTTTTGAATATCGTTGGTGTACTGGTAAAAGGAATAGCTGTCCTCCGGTTCCATATCCAGAAACTGCTTCACCTGGTAATAGGACAGGATGGAATCGCTGGCCTTTTCATAATTTTGCAGGTACAAATCCGTCTGGTAGGAGGCGCTTCGGATCACCTGGGCGATGCTCCGCTCCGTGGACCGGTCCAAGGCGCTGGAGGCCTGGAAATACGAGATGAATCCCACCATGGACAAGGACAGGACAATCACCGTCAGAAAAGAGACGAACAGCTTGGCGGAAAGGCTTTTGCGCAGCATTATTCAATCCCCAGCTGACTACGGTATTCTGACGGGGACAGGCCGGTATATTTCTTGAAGGTTTTGGTGAAATGGGGATGATCCGCATACCCCACCTCAAAGGAAATATCCGTAATCCTGTAATGGGACTGCCCCAGCAGCTTCTTGGCCTTCTCCATCCTGCGGCTAATCCGGTAATGGACGAAGGTTTCCCCGGTCACCTGCTTAAACAGCTGGCTAAAGTACGAAGGATTCAGCCCCAGCAGCTCGGCAACCTCCTCCAGGGAAATTTCCCGGGCCAGGTTCTCCTCCATAAATGCCTTGGCTTCCTCCACCGGGTCCTTGGCCTTGCCCTTGCGCTTCACCCGCAGCTCCTGGAGAATGTCCCGGACCGCCTGAGCGAACCTGGCGAACAATTCCGCAGGGGAGGCCGTCTCCGGCAGCTCAAGCACACTTTGGGCAGGAGTGACAGAGCTGGTGAGGAGCCGCCGGATCAACAGCGTATACCCCTCCTCCAGCAGGATCTTGTGCTGGCTGCGGCTCATTTTCAGCCGGAGAACCTCCAGCTCCCACTCCTTGAGCACGGACTGCAGCTTCTCCTGCTCCAGGTTCCACACCGCATCATGCAACCGCTCTACCCAGCCGTCCAGCTTGGCTACCGATACGAACCCGGTCGGCTCATTGGCCGCCTCCTCCAGCTTGGCAATGGTTTTCTGCAGCTCCGCCCGGCCCACCGGCTTCAGGAGATACTCCTTCACCCCGTAGGACACGCATTGGCGGGCATACTCGAAATCCCCGTAGCCGGAAACCACCACCACTTGGGTGTCACAGTCCATGCCGGAAAGCCGCCGGCACAGCTCCAGTCCGTCCATCCGGGGCATCCGGATATCGGTGAACAAATAATCGGGCTGATCCTCCATCATGAGAGCCAGCGCTTCCTCTCCGTCCGCGGCCAGGCGGATATCCGCCGTTGACCCGATAATCTGGCGGACCATAACGGAAAGACCCTTTCGGATTACTGGCTCGTCATCCACAATGACGATTTTTCTCATGCTGGAAGCCCCCCTCTGCTGTATCCGGTCCAGCCTTCCGCCACACGGCTTTCAGCCTACAGACCGGCTCTTGCTCCGAACGTGCACATGTGTTTTATTGTACCACAATCGGGCAATTACGATTTTACGGAGCCGACCATCATCCCTTGTACAAAATGCCGCTGCAGGAAGGGATACACCATGATAATGGGCAGCGTGGCGATAATGATCACCGCCATTTTGATCCCCTCGGGAGAGGTGTGGGCCAGAGCGCTGAATGCCGAGGAAGCAGGGTCGATGCTGATGTCATCGCTTTCAAACAGCTTCTTCAGCTTCACCTGCAGGGGCCACAGGGACGGTTTGTTGATGTAATACAGGGCATTCATGTATGCATTCCAGTGTCCGACGGCGTAGAAAATCCCCAGGGAGGCCATAACCGGCTTGGACAAGGGCAGCACGATGCTGTAGATAATCCGCAGCTCACCGCAGCCGTCAATCCGGGAAGCGTCGATCAGCTCGGACGGAATCTGCATGAAAAAGCTGCGCATGACGAAGAAGTTGAAGGCACTGATGGCGCCGGGAATCATCAACGCCCACAGGGTGTTCATCAGACCCACATTTTTGATCAGGATAAAGTTAGGAATCAGGGGTGCGGTGAATACCATGGTGAACAGCACCATCAGCACAATGTACTTGCGGCCCACAAATTCGGGGCGGGATACCGGATAGGCCAGAGAAGAGGTGGCCGCCAGGTTGATGAATGTGCCCATCAGGGTAATGTAGACCGACACGCCGAAGGCCCGCCAGATGGATTGGTCACTGAACACGTATTCATAGTTGATCATGGTGAATTCCTTGGGCCACAAGCCCACCCGGCCGTTAATAATGGCATCGGAGGTGCTGAAGGATTGGGCGATAACGTTCAGGAACGGCAGGAACATCGCCATGGCAATCAGGGTCAGCAGCACCAGGTTGAAGACATTGAAAATATTTTGTCCGCGGGTATAACGCAATTTCATAAAAGGAACCTCCTATCCTGGAATAACATTGGTCCTCGCCACAGGCCGGATAATGTTATGGAAGCCTCGAATTTGACGCGGTCAAATTGAGGGTCTGCCTGAATCAGCTAGCTTTAATACAGGGATTCTCCGGTGGTTTTTTTGCTCAGGAAGTTCCCGATGAACACCAGCATCAGCCCCACCACGGACTTGAACAGCCCGACGGCAGTGGTATAGCTGTATTGCTGGGACAGAAGGCCCGCCTTGTAGATGTAGGTGTCGAGGATTTCACCGTTGCCTGTATTCAGCGCATTCAGGAATACCCATACCCGTTCAAAGCCCAAATCCAGGAACTTGCCAATATGCAGCAGGAACAGAATCATGATGGTGGGGATCAAGGACGGCAGCGTAATGGCCAAGGTTTGCTTCCAGCGTCCCGCTCCGTCCACCTCGGCGGCTTCATACAAATCGGGGTTGATGCCCGCAAGCGCCGCCAGATAAATAATGGTGCCGTAGCCCGAGTCCCGCCAGATGCCGGAGCCAATGAGCACGGTGCGAATGTAGGAATTTTCGCCAAGGAAGTAAATCGGCTCGAAGCCCATCCATTCAATTACATGGTTCACGATGCCTGTGGACGGAGACAGAATCCCCAGAGCGATGCCGCTGATAATAACCCAGGACAGGAAGTGGGGCATGTAAACCACGGTTTGCAGCACCCGTTTGTACGCTACCAGCCGGATTTCGTTCAGAAGCAGAGCCAGAATAATCGGCGCCGGGAAAGCAAGCACCAGGTCGTACAACCCCAGCAGAATCGTGTTGGTCAGGATCCGCAGGAAATCCTGGTATTGAAACATTGTTTTGAAATGCTCCAGCCCGACCCATTCACTGCCGGTAAAACCCTTGAAGATGTTGTAGTTCTGAAACGCAATGACCGATCCGGCCAGCGGCACATACTTGAAGATGATGAAATAGATAATCCCGGGCAAGGCAATCAGGTATAAGGTTCTGTATTTCCACATGTATGTGAAAAGAGAATGCTTGGTCGCCATCTTGTAGCTTACCCGATCCGCGGCTGTAACTTTAGCAGCCATATTCCGTTTCCTCCCTAGAGTTTTGCGTTAGCAAAACCAGCATCGTAGGCTTAACCTACGTTTTTCGCAAATTGGCCGGGGCTTGTTCGTCCAGCGGAATTTCGTTGAATTCGATGGTAATGTATTGCTCCTCCCGTTGGATGATCCGGGACAGCTCCTTGGTAAAAACAGCTACAATTTCCTCCTTTTGCTCGGGTGTGCGCCCTTCATACATCTTGATGGTGATGTGAGGCATCCCATTCCCTCCTTCCCTTTAGTCAAGTCACTGAATCTGCCTTTATCGTACCGTGATTCCGCCAATCCCAAAATGGAGTCCCTGTGAGTGGGTTTGTGTTTTTTTTAGGTCAGGATAAGCTGTTTACCACCGCAAATCCGGCACCCGATAGAAGGCTATAACAAAACTGCCGTTTGTGTTTATATAGACATTATGATAAATTGTTTATGTAATTATAGATGAAATGAGGTTTTGTTTATGGATAAATCCTTGTTCGAGGCCTCGATAGAGGAGTTGAAGCTTGGCTGCCGGCAGGAGGGGAGGCGGAGGATATGCCTGTGCTGCGGCTTTGAGACGGAAACCGGAGTGGTTTATCCCGGAGACGGCCGCTTCTATGATGCGGAGCGTTATATGGAGCTGCATATGGAAGAAAAGCACGGTGGTATGCTTCGTTATCTGCTGGCCCTGGACAAAAGCGCCACCGGCCTGACGGGCACCCATAAGCGGCTTTTGGAGCTGTCCGCCCAAGGAATGAGCGACGACCGGATCCAGAAGGAAATGGGTATCGGCAGCCCATCCACCATCCGCAACCACCGTTTTGCCTTACGGGAGAAGGAGCGCCAGGCCCGGCTGTTTCTGGCTGTGATGGAGCTGTTGTCGGATCACGGCTCCAAATCTCCCAGGACCCCAACCGGAATAACCCCTGCCGCACATGGCTCAAAAGCGAAACGCGCCCATCAGGATGAATTGGCCGCCTTCTTCCCGCTGGGAACAGACGGTCCGCTGGTCCGTTATCCCTCACGGAGCAAGCCGCTCCAGCTGGTGCTGGATGCGATTGCCGGGCATTTTGCCTATGGGCAGCTGTATTCCGAGCAGGAGGTCAATGATGTGCTGGAGCCGGTATATGCAGATTACGCCTTACTGCGGCGGAGTCTGGTGGATTACGGATATATGGAGCGAAAAAAAGATGGAAGTCAATATTGGCGCCTGGCGCGCAGGAAGGAAGATGACGCTGTGGATCGGCGGAAGGAATTACAGGAGCAGGCCAAGGAGATCAAGATTGAAGCGGGGGTTTATGGCATCCGCAATCTCAAAAGCGGCAAAATCCTGGTAGAAAGCACTCCGAACCTTAAAAAGCTCAACGGGCTTAAGCTTTCTCTTGATTTGGGCAGCCATATGAACCGCCAGCTCCAGAAGGATTGGACCGCATTGGGGGAGGACGCCTTTGCCTTTGAGGTGCTGGAAAAACTGAAGAGGCCGGAAACCGGCCCCTTCGACGAAAAGCGCGAGCTGAAGAAGCTGAAGGAAAAGTGGCTGCGGGAGCTGATGCCCTTCGGTGAGTTGGGTTATAACTCGGATAAGGAACGTCCGGAGGAGTAAGGAGCTGCGGAGAAACCGGCCTCTGCTGCCCCATTATACATCCGCTTCATAAACCAGCAGCTTCACGACAGCGCCGGAGCGGTTCTCCAAACCATGGCTCCAGCCCGGTTTATTGAGGATCACATCTCCCGGTTTTACCTCCCGCTCCTCCCCGTTGACGGTCATGAGGCCCTGTCCTTCTACAATGACATACACCTCTTCATTGGTGTCCTTATGGGTATGGTAGCCGATGGAGGTCCCAGGGGGCAGCTCCATGTAATAGAAGAACCGGAGCTTGCTGTTATAATCTTCTTCGCTGAACAGCTTCACGGAGCGGACCTCACCCTGGCCCTTGTGGCTGCTGGCAGTTTTGAGCGGGGCATCCAAATAATTGCGCACGATCATCAGGCAGTCTCCTTCCTTTACATGCATTTCTCGTGGGGAAAATCACCTCTTGATTATAATTCATTTCACATAGGTATTCTATTTATGAAGAGGTGATTGGTTTATCACCGCCCTCGAAGGGCCGCGGCGCAGCATTCACCTTTTACTGTGATAACGCATTACCGGAAATAAACGACAAACAACCTAAAAACCGCCGCCCCTGTTTATAACAGGAGCAGCGGTTTTTCATTCTCAGCTATTGCTTGAAGCTTACGGATTTACCTTTGCCTTAAACACTTGTTTGCCGTCCTTGTACTCCAGCACAACTGCGGACTTAACCGGGTCATGGGTTTCATTCAGAGTCAGGGAGCCGGTGGCCAGCTTCAGGTCCTTGGTTTTGGCCAGAGCGTCGGTGATCTTCTGGGGATCAGCGGAGTTGGCACGTTTGATGGCGTCAACCAGCATGTTCACCGCATCATAACCGAGAGCAGCCAGGGAATCGGGAGTTTCGTTGTTGTTGTCCTTCTTGAAGGCTTCAACGAATTTCTTGATTTCTGCGGAGCTGTCATCAGCTGCATAGTGGTTGGACAGATAGGTGTTGTTCAAAGCATCCTTACCGGCAATTTCCAGCAGCTGCGGGGAATCCCAGCCGTCACCGCCCATGATAGGAGCCTTGATACCCAACTCACGGGCTTGCTTCACGATCTTGCCCACTTCTTCATAGTAGCCGGGAACGTAGATGAATTCCGGGTTCTTTTCCTTGATGCGGGTCAAGACGGCTTTGAAGTCAGTATCCTTTTGTTGGTAGGATTCTTCGGCTACGATAGTGCCGCCGTTTTTGGTGAAGGTTTCCTTAAAGAACTTTTGGAGACCCTTGGAATAGTCAGAGGAGGAGTCCAGATAGATGGCTGCATTCTTCACCTTCAGGTCCTTGGAGGCAAAGTCTGCTGCCACTTTACCTTGGAAGGGGTCGATGAAGCAAACACGGAATACATAATCATTCACCTTGTTGGTGCGCTCGTCCACGGTTACCTTAGGGTTGGTGGCGGAGGTGGTGATCAACGGCACTTTCTTTTCTTGTGCAACCGGCACAGCACCCAAGGTATTGGTGGAGGTTACAGGCCCGATCAGAGCAACGACCTTGTCGTTGGAGATCAGCTTTTGTGCTGCGCGTGTGGCTTCCTCGGATTTGGAGGCATTGTCCGCTTGAACCAGCTCAAGCTGCTTGCCCAGCACGCCGCCTGCGGCGTTGATTTCCTTCACCGCCAGCTTCAATCCCTTCATCGAAGAGTTACCGAAGGAAGCTTGCCCGCCGGTCATCTCGAAGTTAGCTCCAATCTTGATGGTACCCCCTGTGCTTGCGTCCCCGCCACTTGCAGCGGTATCTTTTTTCTCCCCGCAGCCTGCCAGGGGGGCGACTGTCAGCACAAGTGCAGTAGCCGCAGCGATCCATGTTTTCTTCATGTTTGATTCCCTTCCTTCTCCTATTAATGATGGATTGTATATTCTGAACGTGTCTGGGGCACGTTTCATTCGCCTTTACGTCACTTTTGGGGGATTGTTATTAGTGGCCGCCCAGGTAGGCTGCCTTGATCTCCTCGGATTGCGACAGCTCTGCAGCATTGCCGGACAAGACGATATTCCCTGTCTCCAGCACATAAGCCCGATGGGCGATCTTGAGAGCCTGGTTGGCGTTTTGCTCTACGAGAAGAACGGTGGTGCCTTGTTTGTTGATTTCCTCAACTGTGCGGAAAATATCCTGCACCAGAAGCGGGGCAAGCCCCATGGAGGGCTCATCCAGGAGAAGAAGCTTGGGACGGGACATCAGCGCCCGGCCGATGGCCAGCATTTGCTGCTCCCCTCCGGACAGGGTGCCGGATTGCTGCTTTTTACGCTCCATAAGACGGGGGAAACGTTCATAGACACCATCCATATCCTTCTTGATTTCCTGATGATCCTTGCGCAGATAGGCGCCCAACTCCAGGTTTTCCTCCACCGTCATATTGGCAAATACCCGGCGCCCCTCAGGACAATGAATCAGGCCCTGCATCACGATGGAGGTAGCTGAATTTCCGGCAATGGATTTGCCCAGAAATTTGATATCTCCGGTTTTCGGCTTCAACAGGCCGGACAGGGTTTTCAGCAGTGTGGACTTGCCGGCTCCATTGGCTCCGATCAGGGTGACGATCTCCCCCTCCAGAACCTCCAGACTAATTCCCTGGAGCGCATGGATAGCCCCGTAATACACATTGATGTCTTCAACCTTCAGCATGAAATTAAGCCTCCTGTCCCAAGTATGCCTCGATTACCTTCGGATTCGAGCGGATCATCTCCGGCGTGCCGTTGGCAATCAGCATACCCCGGTCCAGTACATAAATACGGTCACACACACCCATTACCAGGCTCATATCATGCTCGATCAGAAGGATAGTGAGATTGAATTCCTCCCGGATCCAGCGGATCAGATGCATTAGCTCCTCGGTTTCATTGGGGTTCATACCGGCGGCAGGCTCATCCAGGAGCAGCAGCTTGGGCCGGGAAGCCAAGGCACGGGCTATCTCCAGACGGCGTTGGTTGCCGTAGCTTAGATTCTTGGCCAGTTCATCCTTCATATGATCCAGCTTAAAAATTTTGAGCAGGCTCAGCGCTTCGTTGGTGATTTCCTGTTCACCCTTGAAAAATCCCGGGAGTCTTAGAAAAGTGGTCCAAACGCTATGCTTGGCATGCTGGTGGAAGGCAATCTTTACGTTTTCCTCTACCGTCATGTTTCCGAACAGCCGGATGTTTTGGAAGGTACGGGCTGCGCCCTTCCAGTTAATTCGATAAGGCTTCATACCTCCGATAGACTCACCGGAGAGCAGCACCTGTCCTTCGGAAGGCTCGTATACGCCGGTCAGCAGATTGAACAGGGTGGTTTTGCCTGCACCATTGGGGCCGATGAGCCCGATGAGCTCCCCCTCATTCAGATACAAGGATACATCGGTTAAAGCCTTCAGACCACCGAAGGTACGGCTGGCCTGTTTGACATTAAGAAGCGCTAGGGATGTCGCCGTCATGGACATTCGCTCCTTTCTTCCGGAACCATTTGGTTATGAATTTATAATTGAACTCCTTGTTGCCCATCATGCCGCCCGGACGGAAAATCATCATTATAATCAACGCCAGGGAGTAAATGATCATACGCAATTCGGGATAATCCTGCAGCAGGGTGAAGATCATGGTGAGTGCAACAGCTCCAACAATGGCTCCCGTGGTGCTGCCCAAGCCGCCCAATACAACCATAACCAGAATTTCGAAGGACTTCAGGAAGTTAAAGCTGGTGGGGTTAATGACGTAGAACTTGTGGGCATAAAGCGCTCCGCCGATACCTGCGAAGAAGGACCCGATCACAAAGGCGATCACCTTGTAAATGGTGGTATTGATTCCCATGGATTCAGCTGCAATCTCATTCTCGCGAATAGCAATGCAGGCCCGGCCGTGGGTGGAGCGTACGAAGTTCTGAATCACAATAATCGTGATGACGGTAAAAAGGAATACCCATCCCCATGTGGTTTTGGCAGGGATACCGCTTAGACCGGATGCGCCGCCTACATATTCCGTATTCAGCAAGGCAATCCGGATAATTTCCCCGAGACCCAGGGTGGCAATGGCCAGATAGTCGCCCTTCAAACGCAGCGTAGGCAGCCCAATCAGGAAGCCGAACAAAGCAGCAACCGTTCCGCCAGCCACAATCGCCAACGGGAAAGCCCAGTCATAGTCCAATGTCAGAATGGCTGACGTGTACGCGCCGATGGACATAAACCCTGCATGGCCAAGAGAGAATTGGCCGGTAAAGCCATTAATGAGATTCAGCGATACGGTAAGAACAATATTGATACAGATAAGGATCAGCGTAGTCTCAGCCACATCGTTCAAGGTTCCGCCAGAAATCAGCACCTGGAAGAGAAAGAAGACAATGAGACAGCCTGTCAGCATGGCGGCAAAAGGTTTTGCGGCTTTCAGCATGGCCGGCACCTACACTTTCTCCCGGATGTTCTTGCCGAACAGACCGGAGGGTTTGAAGATCAGGATGAGGATCAGTACAGCGAAGGCAACACCGTCACGCCACATGGAATAACCTACGGAGGATACGCCGGTTTCCACCGTCCCCAGAAGCAGACCGCCTACCAGAGCGCCTGGAATACTGCCGATTCCACCCAAAACAGCGGCAACGAAAGCCTTCAGACCGGGAAGCATCCCCATCAGAGGGTCAACGGAATTATACGTCATGCCGAAAATAACGCCGGCTGCAGCTGCAAGTGCAGAGCCGATGGCAAAGGTGGAGGAAATGGTGCGGTCCACATTAATGCCCATCAGGCGGGCGGCTTCCATATCGAAGGATACAGCGCGCATGGCCTTGCCTGTTTTGGTCTTTTGGACAATGTATTGAAGAACAACCATCAGCAGAACCGTAAGCAGCAGAATCATAATTTGATTGGAATCAATCTGCAGACCCAGAATTTCAAACTGCTTCTTGGCGATGATTTCCGGGAAGCCCTTGGGCTGCGGCCCCAGAATGAAGATACCGCCGTTCTCCAGCAGGAAGGATACGCCCACTGCCGTGATCAGGATGGAAATCCGCGATGCATTCCGCAGAGGGCGGTATGCAATACGTTCGATGACCATGCCAAGAATCGCACTGAAGGCCATTGAAAATACCAATGCGATCAGAAAGACTACAACTGCGGGAAGATTGAATTGATCCAGGCCCTTGGCAATATAGAGGCCTGCGAAGGCGCCCACCATAAATATGTCACCGTGCGCAAAATTGATCAGCTTGATAATGCCGTAAACCATGGTATAGCCCAAAGCGATGAGTGCGTAAATGCTTCCCACCGACAGACCATTGATGATCTGTTGAATGTAATATTCCATTAGTACACCTCTCGTATGTTAGGAATGTGTGAGTAATTATAACATCATGTGTTTAGTGTTGTAAATATCTTTTTAATCCCCCTTTTGTTCCATCATTCAAAAACAAACGTCTCCCCACCGAGGACAAAAATGATTTATTGCTTCATAGATTAACACAAAAGCGGGAACTTGTGATATAAGTTTACACGCAAAATGTGTACAGTTTTTTAACAATGGTTATTAAGCTGGTCAATTCCTAAAAGGATCCCTGATTTCCGGATTTTTCCCGGTTTAATTCAATAAAAAAAAGACGGCCGGACTTTAGGTCCGCCGCCTGCGTTTATGGTTGGATCTCATTATCTGCCCTTCATCTCCGGGTTGTTGTTATGGATCGGAGGAAGCTGTCTTGTGCCACTTGTCATGGGAGATTGGCATTTCCAGCACGTGGGAATAGACTCAAAGGAAAAGTTATTCCTCATCCAGCACTTACATTCCTCGTTCGAGCATACCCAAACAGCCGTTGCCTCGCAGGGAATCTCTTCCCTCCATTTATTCCGTGAATACATGAATATCCCTCCTGGCTTTCCGGATAATCTTTTTCGGACTAAATCGAGGTTAGCGGACTAGAGGCGCCGCCGCTTACTCTCACGGGTCAGTGTATCATATAGCGCAAAAAAATAAAAAGCCGCCCCCAACCATTAAGGCTAAGGAGCAGCTATGATCGTCAGATCTTACAGCTTAACAACGTTCTCGGCTTGCGGGCCGCGGTTGCCTTGAACTACGTTGAACTCAACGCGTTGGCCTTCGTCCAAAGTCTTGAAGCCTTCGCCAACGATAGCGCTGAAGTGAACGAATACATCGTTGCCGCCTTCAACTTCGATGAAACCGAAGCCCTTTTCTGCGTTGAACCATTTAACTGTACCTGTTTGCATGGTATTACCTCCAAAAAGTTTGTTCAATATGGCCTACTTATTCCTAAAAATAAAAAATCCGCATCAACGAAAAGGTTATGATTGAGATAGATAACCTTTGCCATTATGTGAATTCAGGTTTCCATATCGTTGAATTCATCATACCACATTGCGGACAGCATTACAAATATTCGGGAGAATATTTTTTGGTTATAAAAAAATCCTCCGGAGGACAGTCCCCCGGAGGATTTTCTCTTCCTAATTAAATAAGTCCGTCCGCACTCCCGCGGGAAACCTGCCCTTACTTGTCTTTCTTAGCGTGGGAGCCATCACAGTTTCCAGAGCCGTTCTTCGTATTGCCGCATGCACATTTACCCATTAGGAGCACCTCCATCTTATTTATAATTATTTTTTTATAATAATAACATCAGAACTTACTTTTGTAAAGCTGTACATTATAAGTAAGAATGATTATCAGTCGCAACTACAAATTAATGTAGGTTTAAGCTTGTCTTCAGGCCGCATTCAGCTTGCCCCGCCATAATAAACTCTGCGGGCGTATTCGCCGCCTGACGGCCATTTATTTAAATAAGAGAAGGGATGTTACGTATTTGAAAAACACATCAGGAATAAGCCGCATTTGGATGGTTTCCTCCATTGTTCTGCTGGCAGCGCTTGTTATTTATATCATTATTTATCCCCCCGGAAAAACTGAGGACGATACTGTAGCCAAGGTAAACGGAAGCCCCATCCTGAAATCACAGCTGTACAGCGCCTTGGTGAAGGCGGGCGGTACACAGACCCTCGAAACCATGATCAGCGAGGAACTGGTGAAGCAGGAAAGTGATAAGGCCAAGATTCAAGTTACGGATGCCGATCTGGAGAAGGAATTGGACCAAATCAAAAAATCCTTCTCTTCTGACGAGCAATTCGCCCAAGCTCTTGCTACCTATAATATGACTCTGGAATCACTGAAGGCGGACATGCATACTCAAGTACAGCTGCGCAAGCTGCTTGAGCCGCAGGTGAAGATTTCGGATGAGGAGATCAAAACCTACTACGACACCAATCTGGAGTCCCTGAAAACCCCCGAGCAGGTCCGCGCTTCTCATATCCTGGTAGCTACCAAGGAAGAAGCCGAGGCTGTGCTGGCCAGCCTGAAGGGCGGGGCTGACTTCGCCACTCTCGCCAAGGAAAAATCAACCGACACTGCCTCCAAGGAAGCGGGCGGCGACCTGGACTTTTTCCCCAAGGGATTGATGGAGGAGCCTTTTGAAACAGCAGCCTTCGCCCTTAAGACCGGAGAGTTAAGCAGCGTTGTGGAAACCAGCCACGGGTTCCATGTTATTAAGGCAACTGGCCACAAGGATGCTGCAACGCCTACATTGGAGGAGAAGAAGGAGGAAATCCGCCAAACCCTTTCCGACCAGCAAATTTCTACCCTGTCCCAAAGCTGGCTTCAGGAGAAACGTTCGGCGGCCAGTGTGGAAACCTTCCTGCAATAGCCACTCATGCTGCGGTTCCCGCTGCATCGAAGACCGATGAAATGGTAGTGTAGGCCCTCAAACCGGCTTTGCCGATTTCGAGGCTTCCATAACACATCCAGCCTGCGGCAGGGACCCTGTTATTTCAGAATAGCGGGTTTTCTGAACTGCCTTCCCCGAATGCCCGGTTTATTATGCTTTTCTTCTCAGGTTTGTTACAATATAGAGGAACTTACTTGTAAACCTGACTGGGGAAAGGACGGAAATATTCATGTATGATGTAGCGATTATCGGAGCAGGACCCACCGGCGCAAGCGCCGCGCTGTTTGCAGCTAAGGCGGGCAAAAAAACATTGGTGATCGACGCCAACCAAAGCATTACCAAACGGGCGTGGATTGAAAATCATTACGGCGTAAATGAAATTACCGGTCCGGATCTGGTGGAGAACGGCAAAAAGCAGGCCGCCAAATTCGGTGCGGAAATCATTACCGCCAAGGCTGTAAAAATTACCGCTGACGGTGAAACGCTGACGGTTGAAACGGATTCGGAGTCCTATCAAGCGGCCAAGGTAATTGTTGCCACCGGACTGGCTACCGATCTGGCGGAAGCGTCCGGCATCGGCACCAAGCCGGGCACCGAGCCGCGGGTGAAAACCGTTGTGGCTACCGATGCCACCGGTCAAACCAATGTGCCGGGCGTATACGCCGCTGGCGCTGCTGCAGGAACCAGCCTGCACACCATTGTTACCGCTGGCGACGGAGCACGGGTGGCCATTGAGGTGCTGAGCGTCCTGAACGGCGAGCGTTATGTGGATCATGATGTGCTGAAGGCATAAGCGACGATTAGCGAAAAGGAAAGCCGGTTCCCCGGATGACGGGGGCCGGCTTTTTTGGCGTGTGGATGGGCGGAAACGGTCAGGATGGCGGATTGGCGGATTGGCGGGTGGAAGAACGCTATAAAGTCCAGGCCATATCTGAACAGACTCATCCTGCAAAAGTGCAGCTATTTTGCTGGAATTCCGCCTTCCCCTGTCCCCAAATGCAAAAGTGCAGCTATTTTCCGCCGCGAGGTACATCTTGCTCCCATCAGACGAAATTAACTGCACTTTTGCAGGATAGACCGTTAAAACCAAGGTTTGTTTACTAAATAAATGCACTTTTGCATTTGGGATAAGGGTGCGAGTAACGTGCTCCCCCTCCAGAGCGAGGGTTAGCCGCCGCGGGACAGCGCCGCCCGGCCCAGCCGGTCCGCCTCCCGCAGAGCTGCCAGGACGTCGCCGGGGGTTACGGGGAACGGCATGTTCCCCATGGGATTGTCCGGCAAGCAGGCAGCTTGGGCGGCCTGCCATAACCGGCTGTCCTCTGCTTCGCCCAGCCCGATCTGGGCCAGGGTTACCGGCAGCCCCAGGCCGGTGGAGAATTCCAGCACGGCCTCCACCTCCCCGGCCGGCGCCTGCTCCAGCACCAGCTGCACCAGGGTGCAGAAGGCTACGATCTCCCCATGGAGATAAGTACGTGTCTCCGGCAGAAGAGTCAGGCCGTTATTCACCGCATGGGCAGCAGCCAAGCCGCCGTTCTCGAAGCCCAGGCCGCTCAGCAGCAGCACCGCCTCTACCACCCGCTCCAGCGCCTCCCCGGCGCGGTCTGTGGAACAGGCGGCCTTGGCTGCAGCGGCGTCCGCCAGCAGCACCTCGTAGCAGCGCCGGGCGATGGCTTCGCCCGCCTGGCTTACACCGGAGCCGCCCGCTGCCCGGCTGTTGGCTCTGGCCTCGAACCAGGTGGACAGGCCATCCCCCATGCCGGCCACCAGGAAACGGACGGGCGCCCGGGCGATAATGCCCGTATCCACCAGCACCACCTCCGGCGGCTTGGCCAGGGTGATGTACCGGGAAAGCTCACCCGTATCCCGGTACACCACGGAAACCGCGCTGCACGGTGCATCCGTTGAAGCAATGGTGGGCACGATGATAACAGGCAGACCCAGCTCGTGAGCCACAGCCTTGGCCGTATCCAATGCGCTGCCGCCGCCTAGGCCTACCACAGCCGTACAGGCCTCCTGGGCACAAAGCTCGGCCAGCCAGCTGATTTCACCCTCCGTGCAACGCCCGGAGAAATCTCCATTCACAAGCGGAAACGGCTCCGCCCGCAGGGCCTCCTCCAGCAGATGGCTGACCCGCTGGCGGTCGTCCTTGCCGGCCACCAGAAATATCTTGCCCTCTCCGGCCACCCGGCGGACATACCCGCCCAGCTCCAGCAGGCGGTTGTCCCCTTGGGTATAGATCGCCGGGGAAATAAAGCTGCGTTTCATCCAAATCCCTCCTTTGCCATAAGCCAGCCAGTCAGCCTGTCCGTCCCTTCCCAGGAATGGCACTTACCCGGCCGACTCCAAGCTAAGCAGCTCAGCCTGCTGCGGAGCCGTTGAACCGGATGCTTTTCAGCACCTGGCTGCCGTCCAACGTCTTCACTTCAAATAACGACCCTTCCAGCACCCCATACGAGGCCGGGAAATTTTCCTTGGGCAGGGTAATGGAGCCCGGATTGAGCAGATAGATGCCGCCGCGCTCATCTGCAACCGGTACATGGGTATGGCCCTGAATGAACACATCCCCCTGAGACAACGCCGGCAGCTGGTCCATATTGTGATGATGTCCGTGAGTAACAAAAATCCGCCTGCCCTCGTGGAACAAAATCACATACTCCGCCAGAATGGGGAACTCCACCAGCATCTGGTCCACCTCACTGTCGCAATTGCCGCGGACCGTCACGATTTTGTCCTTTACACTGTTCAGCCGCGCCGCCACTTCCTTGGGATCATAATCCTCCGGCAGCGGATTGCGGGGGCCATGATACATGAGATCCCCCAGGCTGACCAGATAATCCGCCCCCTCCCGCTCAAACGCCGCAAGCGCCCGGTTCAGGCAGGAGATGGAGCCATGAATATCCGACAGAAAAAACAGCTTCATGCTTATTCGCCTCGCTTTCTCGATCATACATATGGATAACTATACCAGATTTTCACGCCAGAAATCAGCCGCTCCAACCAAAAATCAAATTGACACATCCGCAGCCCGCCGTTATAATGATTGTATACAATTTAATTTTATATCAACTAGATACAAATAAAAAGAAGGAGGACCTGCACCACCATGGAATCGCAGTCGTATATGGATTTGGATAAACAGCTTTGCTTTGCGTTGTACGCTTGCTCCAAGGAAATCACCAAGATGTACCGTCCCCTTCTTGCCCCGCTGGGACTCACCTATACCCAGTACATCACCCTGTTGGCCATCTGGAAGGAAGGCAGGATGAAGGTTAAGGATTTGGGCGAGGTGCTCTACCTGGATTCGGGCACTCTGACCCCCCTTCTGAAGAAGCTGGAGGCCAGTGGTTTCGTGAAACGGATTCGGGACTCCCAGGACGAACGCAATGTCTGGATCGAAGTCACGGAGGAAGGGCACAAGCTCCGGGAGCAAGCTGCGCATATCCCGCAAACCGCCTTTTGCCGCAGCGGTATGACTCCGGAGGAGGCCATTTCCCTGCACCGCCAATTAAAGGAGCTGCTTGCCCGGCTGGACAGCTACGCTCCATTTCAATTTCCGCATACCGAGCTTGAATAATCCACTCTATCAAGGAGGCAATATAATGTCCGTTCATGATTTTTCTGTCAAAAACATCCGTGGCGAAGAGGTCTCCCTGTCCCAATACGCCGGCAAGCTGATGCTTATTGTTAACACCGCCAGCAAGTGCGGACTCACTCCCCAATATGACGGCCTGCAAAAGCTCTACGAGCAATACGGGCCGGAAAAGCTGATGATCCTGGGTTTCCCCTGCAACCAGTTCAACCATCAGGAGCCGGGCAGTGAGGATGAGATTGCCTCCTTCTGCAAGCTGAATCACGGTGTGACCTTCCCCCTGTTCGCCAAAATCGACGTGAACGGCGACAATGCCGATCCCCTCTACAAATATTTGACCAAGGAAGCTCCGGGACTCCTGGGTATCAAAGCGATCAAGTGGAACTTCACCAAATTCCTCGTGGACGGAAACGGCAAGGTGCTGAAGCGCTTCGCCCCTACCGATTCTCCTGAGGATATCGGCAAGCATATCGAGAAGCTGCTGGCCTCCGGCGCACATGCCTAAGCGCATTTACAAAGAAGACCCTCCACCTGCCTTCCGGCGGATGGGGGGTCTTTTTATGATCGGTCAGCCCAATGTGCCGGGAGCCCAATTGCCTTGGCGGAACACGGCTTCCACCGTACCGTCATAACGTTCGCCGTCAATATCCATATCCGCCGAACCCAGCATAAAGTCGGTATGGACCAGACTCACGTTGGCGCCGCGGGCAATCAGCTCCTCCCTGGAATAGGTGGTGCCGTTCTCCATGTTGGTGGGATAGGCGCTGCCCAGAGCCAAGTGACAGGAGGCATTCTCGTCGATGCCGGTATTATAGAAAATCCGGCGCAGATCGGAAATCGGGGAATGATACGGCACCAAGGCTACCTCACCCAGATAACGGGCATTCTCATCCGTATCCAGAAGCGCTGCCAGATGCTCCTCTCCAACCTCGGCCTGGAAGCTGACAACCTTGCCGTCCTTGAAGGTCAGCGAAAATCCGTCCACCAGACGGCCATTCAGATTCAAGGGCATGGTGCTCTTCACGGTGCCGTTTACGCCGGTGCGCTTGGGCATGGTGTATACCTCTTCGGTAGGCATATTGGCAACGAAATAAACGCCGAAGCCATTGTTTTTGCCGCCGCCCAGCCAACGATGATTCTCGGCCAGCTCCACCACCAGGTCGGTGCCCGGGGCTTTGAAGTGGAGAGATTTATAGTTTTTGGCGTTCAGGGCATTGCGCTTATCCAGCAGCACATCCAGATGCTCCTGCCAGGAGGCTACCGGATCGGGCGTATCCACCCGGTTCATCTTGAAGATGGTTTGCCACATGGCATCCACCCGTTCGTTCTCAGGCAGGTCGGCGAATACCTTGGAGGCCCACGCATGGGTAGGTGCCTTCACCAGACACCAGCTGAATTCGCTGTTGCGGACATAACGCTGGAAGGTTTGCCGGGCCAAGGAAGCAGCCTTGTTGGCGCGGGATACCTTTTTGCCGTCGATGCCATTGTACAGATCCGGGTCGGGCACTTTGATGTTCAACAGCGCGCCGCCACCCTCCGCCAGCTGCTCCATCATTTTGGCTGTCCATTGGGGATAAAAATCGAAGCTTTCATCCGGCGCATGCTCGAAGCGGGCACGGGTTACCTGCTCGTCATCCCACTGGACCTGCACATACTTGGCACCTGCCTGGTAGGCCCGGCGGACAATCTTGCGGGTCAGCTCCACCGTTTCCAGCGGGGACTCAATAAACAGCACCTGCCCCGGTTGGATGTTCACCCCGATCCGGAGCACCAGCTCCGCATATTTTTCCAGCATGTTGTCGAATTCTTGATCCATTCCGCTCATACCAAAAACCTCCTGTTGATTGTTTGTTAGAAATGCGTGTGATTAAGCGCCTGCTCCAGCCTGGGGTTCCGTCTCCCGGATAGAGATTCTTCTGGCGGAAATGGCCAGGGCCACCAGACATACACCTGCAGCCGTCCAGAAAACGGCATGCAGAGCACCCAGCATCGCCTCCGCCTCCGGCCGGGCGCCGGACAGCTGATTCAACCGGGTGGAATACAGGGAAACGGAGAGAGCAATCCCCGTCACCATCCCCACGTTGCGCACCAGAGCGTTCAGTCCGCCGGCTGTCCCCAGCTTGGACTTGGGTACAGCCCCCATAATGCTGGAGTTGTTGGGAGACTGGAACAAACCGCCGCCGATGCCGAACAAGGCCAGATGTAGACCCACGGTCCAGGCGGATTCCTGTGTGCCCAGCGTGTTCAGCAGCATAAAGGCCAGTGCGTTAATACCCAGTCCGGCCGTCGTCAGAAGCTTGTACCCGATGCGGTCGGAAAGCCAGCCGGAGAACGGGGCCACCACAGCCATAAACACCGGATTCACCATCATGACATAACCGGTTTTCTCGGGGGAGAAGCCCAGCACCCCTTGCATGTAAAAGGGCATCATCACATTAATGAAGAAGAGGGCGATGAAGGAAAACAAAGCTGCGATGTTGCCGACGGCAAAGGTGCGGTTGCGGTACAGGGTGAAGTCCAGCATCGGATAACGCGTCCGCCGCTCCCAATAATAGAAGACGGCAAGAACTGCCAATGAAGCGAGGCCGCCCGCCAAAACCGTTCCCGTCAGCCAGCCCCATTCCTGGGCATTGGAGAGAATGTAGAGCAGCGCCGATATCCCCACCATAAACAGCACGGACCCCGTGTAATCGAAGGGCTCCTGGGGCTTCTTCTCCGCGCGTTTGGGCAGGATCACCAATCCGGCGGCAAAGCCGATAATCCCGATGGGCACGTTGATCCAGAAGATCGACGGCCAGCCCAGATGATCCACCAGAATCCCGCCAATGCCCGGACCGGTTAACGAACCCAGGGACACCATGGTGCCGACAATGCCGATGGCCTTGCCCCGGTCGCCGGCGGTGAAGGTCTCCGCCACAATGGCCTGGCTGTTGGTCATCAAACACGATGCCCCCAGCGCCTGGAGAATCCGGGAGAGGATCAGCGCGGTCAGCGTGCCCGACCAGGCGCACAGGGCCGAACCCAAGGCAAACAGCAAAAAGCCGAAGTTGTACACCCGGCTTCTCCCGAACAGATCGGACAGCTTGCCCATAATAGGCAGGGTAGCGCAGATGGTCAGCAGATATGCAGTCAGCACCCACTGGACGTCATGGAGCGGAACCGCAAGCTCTTGTGAAATGGTGGGCAGGGCTACATTGGCGATGCTCCCGTCCAGCGTGGCCATAAAGGTACCCACGGAAACATTGGCCAGAACCGCCCACCGGCTGAAGCTGCGCCCTGCTCCGGAGGGAGCCGCTGAAGCATTCATGCGGATGACACTCCTATCTCTCGTTGAAATTTGCTTTCCTCGCGCACATTCTATTGATTATACACCCGTACTTGGGCTCTTGTGAAATCCTTTATCCCGGGTATCCGCATAGGCATCCGCCCGCACCCTCCTCTTTTGCCTGCATAGGCTGGAGTACAAGAAGCATACGAGCTTTTTGCATACGGGAGGTGGCGTTCAGATGGATATTACACTGGTTTCGATCCATTGGCTGTATCTGCTGTTTATTGTACTCATTATCGGCTTCATGATCCGGCGTCTGGATACAACGGTGCTGTGCATCTCCGGGATTTTTCTTCTGGGTCTATTGGCCACCGGTGATCTTCCCCGATCCATCAGCGGGGTCTTCGGCAGCTTCATCTTTGCCATTAAAGAGCTGCTGGGCACCATTCTGATCATCTCCATCATCGTGGGTCTCAGCCGGGTGCTGACCCGGTCCGGCATCAATGAAACCATGATCTCCCCCTTCGCCCGGCTGATTCGAAGCCCCGGACTGGCGTATTGGGTGACCGGTATCCTGATGATGGTGATCTCCTGGTTCTTCTGGCCGTCTCCCGCTGTGGCGCTCATCGGCGCCGTGCTGCTTCCCGTGGCTGTCCGGGCAGGGCTGCCCGCTTTGGGTGTTGCGATGGCGATGAACCTTTTCGGACACGGCATCGCCCTCTCCAGCGATTACATCATTCAGGGTGCACCCAAGCTGACTGCGGATGCAGCCGGTATCCCCGTAGGCGATGTGGTCGCCGCAAGTGTGCCGTTGGTGTTGGTGATGGGCGCGGTGACCACCGCCGTGAGCTTCTGGTATATGCGCCGGGATATGAAAAACGGAGCCCTGACCATGAGCACCGGGCTGAAAGCGGACGTAACCGCAGCTGGCTCGACCTCCGGCAATGCTTTGGCCCCTCTTTCCCCGGGTATGCGCTTATTCTTCGCCATCTTGGTGCCGGTGCTGTTCGCGCTGGATGTGTTGCTGATGTTTACCATGAATCTGCAAGGCGGGGACGCCACCGCTCTGGTAGGCGGCACTGCACTTCTCCTGATGCTGTTCATTTCCATGGCTGTCCACCGCAAAAAAGGGCTAGAGGAAGCCACCACCTATATGACCGACGGCTTTTTGTTCGGCTTCCGGATTTTCGGCCCTGTCATCCCCATCGCCGCCTTCTTCTATCTGGGGGACTCCGCCTTCTTCGAGCTGTTCGGCAAGGTGCTGCCGGAGGGCTCCCACGGTATCGTCAATGACCTGGGCAGCGCCCTGGCCTCCGCCGTGCCCCTGAATCCCGCCGTCGGAGCAGTGACGCTGACTGCTGTCGGCGCCATTACGGGGTTGGACGGCTCGGGCTTCTCCGGCATTTCGCTGGCGGGCTCCATCGCCAATCTGTTCGCCGCCTCCATCGGCCATGGCATCGCCACCCTGACTGCCTTGGGCCAGATCGCCGCCATCTGGGTAGGAGGCGGCACGCTGATCCCATGGGCCCTGATCCCGGCAGCCGCCATTTGCGGCGTGGACCCCTTCGAGCTGGCCCGCCGGAACGTAAAGCCCGTGGTCATCGGGCTGGCGGTGACGACCGTGGTTGCCATGTTCTTGCTGTGATGGGTCCTAAAACGCACTTGCATAGCATTTTCGCGAAAAACCGCCAGCGGAAGCCTGCGCTTCTGTTGGCGGTTTCTGGCGTTAGTCAGATTCTCCTGCTAGGCCTGACGTTCCTTGTTAACACACTATGCATAACGGTTGACGGGTGTCCGCGCCCATCGTTGGCAGGAGAGGGTTCATCGGCTTCCGGCTCACCCTCCCAGGGAAGGAAATCCTTTCCCAGTTTTCTCCACCGTTGCGGGTTCGCAGCATCACATGGCGCTCTCTGTTAGCTTTTTACAGAAGCCAGTCTTGCTAATCTCGTTTTATCTACGGTCTGATTGATATATTGCTTTGATGACAGAAAGACGGCAAGCAGCCGCTCCCGAAGGAACAGTCGCTTGCCGTGAGTATAATTCAAAGATTACGATGAAGCTAATCTTTTTTTACAAAGATACCGAAATCAGTGATTATTTCTTTGGTATCTCCGTTTATTTCATTATCACTGTAGGCAATTTCCGATGGAGCAAATGGTTGCTGGGAAGGCACCCGCTGAAAAACGCCGTAGTGTGTTACATATTGATCTGTCGATTCCTTAGCTTCTAGCATTTTTTCCGGACTTGCCTTTTGTTGTATGGTAGTCGTCTCATTGTCTGCAAAACCCTTAGTTGCAAATCCACCTACTACCACTACAGAGGCAATAGATAGACATAAGAACATTGTTCTTTTCATTCTCATGTATAATCCTCCCTCATAAAGATCATTTAATTAATATATCCATTCCCCGCTGCATCAGCTGAATCATAGGAATCACCGTTCAATATTTCAACTTTGTATGTTCCCGGGGGGACGTTGTACCAGAAAATTGTTGTGTTTGAACTTGTATAGTTTCCCGATACAGCAATAGAATTTGTAACCTTATTACCGGTACTTGCATCTACCAAGTAATAAAACATTTTCACTTTACCACGATCCCCATAAGGATATTGAACGAGTGTCAAACTAACTGTATCCGTGCTGGTTTGAGTAAATGAGCTGGTGGACGTTATAAAATTATCTACATAGAGATGGACAATGTTATAGTACAGTCTCACACTTGATACGCTTAAAACACTATTTAGGTCTGGTCTACTGCCCACATGAGAAGAACCTTGATAAACAGCATCCCTTTTAACTTCAGCAATTTTTTCAGCACTTGCTGGCTGTTGCAAAGTTACACCGACATTTCCCTTGGAATCGGGTTGCAGCGCTTGTGCACCAGCATTCAAGGAAAGGGACAAAATGGAAACTAGCATCGTAAATGCTAGTGCTGCAAACTTAAATAATTTTCTCATATAAAAAGTTACTTCCATTTTAGATTCGGCAATTTAGGAATCTTTTAACATAACCTATACAGTTCAAGAAAGTACAATTTTCAACACACCTTAGGTGGCTTCATGCAGGCTTCTCATGGATGACTTCGGAAAAGCGGACCAAACACTTACCGCTAAATCCTTTGACTGGATTTACCGACGATGATGCCATCAGGTTCATTACACAGCTACATTCTTTTGTCAAGATTTTTCCGTTTTGATCTAGCTCCGCCCCCTAATTTTACCTATTATAGGCGCCTGTATCCACTATATACTAAACTATTTTCTTTGTGAAGCGATGAATTCGCATAATCGCAAATAAACGTTCTATCTAATGTAAATTTATTTGCGTTGACATGCAATATCGAACTCAACCAACCTGCTGCACGCTGGCCCCATTGAGTGGACCGTGCTCCTTTACAAACACCTGTTGCCTGTCCTTCCCGGGCTACCAAACGCTCGACGTCACTCACCATCGAACACTCGACCTCCCCTGGCTATCGGACCGTGGTTCCGTTATTTTGCCAAAAAACCCGTTTTTGTTGGTTTCGCGGACACACGGTACGTTATTCCTCCCTGCTGGCATCCAAACCAGCTGATTCCCTGCAAATAGCGGCTCCTCAGTCCGAATAAGTGGAAAAACAACGTGTTTTCGCCAAATAAGGGCTCCTCAGTCCTTTACGCAAGGGGATGCAGTTGGCTGGGCGCTCCAGCGTCTGCTCCAGGCGGTACAGGCGGGTGCGGTCGGTGACAGAAAGTCGGCAAGCCACTGCAGTCCTTCAACTAAACAAAGAGCCGCCAGCGGAAGGTTGGTGCTTCCGTTAGCGGCTTTTGAGCTGGTGGAGCTGGTGGGATTAGTGGTGCTGATGGGGCTCATGGAGCTGGTGGGGCTGGTGAGGTGGATAAAGCTAGTAGAACAGGTGCAGCTGTTGGGACTGGTGGAGCTAGTGGGGCTGGTGCACCTGATGCAACCGCTAGGGCTGCTGAGCTACTGGGGTTACTGGGGTTACTGGGGCTACTTTGGCTGCTCAACTATTGGAGTCACTGGGATACATCCACCTCCCCCCGGGGCTGGAACAGCCGCTCGGCCGCTTCCCGCTCATAGAGGCCCAGCCGCTTGGCCTCGGCCAGCAGACGGGAGGTGTTGCGCCGGCACAGCGCTTCGATGTCCTGCAGCACCTCTGCCGCTCCCGAGCGGACATGGCCGAAGATGGCGACGTCGTAAAACCGGATGGCCCCCAAATTGGCTACAAAGTCGTTGACCACATGGATGCCCCGTTCCTTCAGCACCGTATCCCCCTCGGGAGAGACCGGGATGTTGGCTCCCTCCACCACAAGCGCCGCCCTCACCTGACGGGCATTGCCTGCATGAATCACATCCTCCAGCGCCGCCGGCACCAGAATCTCGCAATCTATGTCCAGCCATTCTCCATTGGGCCGCACCCGGTCCTCAGGGCGGAAGCTGGCCGGCGCAAGCTCCCCGTGCTTCATCCGGCCCCGCACCAGCGCAGGCACATCCAATCCGGCGGGATTCTCCACCAGCAGATTGGCATCCGCTATGCCGACCACCCGGTATCCCTTCCGATGGAGCAGAAAAGCGCAGCTTGCCCCCACGCAGCCAAACCCCTGAACCACCACCCGGGCTCCCTCAGCTCCCGCTTGATCTTCAGAGGCAGCACCGTCAGGATGACCGCCAACGCCAGTGCCAACGCCGGTGCCGGTGCCGGTGCCAACGCCAACGCTGCCCCCCTCCTCTTTACAAACTCCGGCCTGCCGCAGAGCCCTCCAAGCCTCATCGGCACAATAGGCCGCCCCATAGCCGGTCACCGCATCGTTCAGCAGAAACATTCCGTCCACCGTTTCCCCCAGCAGCCTCCGATAGGCCTGCAGCCCTTCCATCACATGGGGATCGCGCTTCATCGCAGGCGTAATCAGCTCCACCTGAAGCTCCTCCATCACCGCCAGCACATCCGCAAAGGCTACGCCCAAATCCCCGCCCAACGACACACCCGCCTGCAAATAGGGCTTCATGGCTTTCAAGAAACGGCCCAGCACCGCCTTGGCGTCCGGGGCCTTGTAATCATAGGCAATGCCTGCCTTGCAGCCGCCTGTGGTCACACTGCCGCCGGCTTCATATTTATGGGCCATCACCTTGGCCAGACGCTCCACCTCCCGGCGGGTAACGGCCGGATGCATGCGGGTACCGCCGCTGGCATACCCCTGCACAAAACGGTGAACGACCACCCAACCGGCAGCATCGGTCAAATGGTCGTTCCACTCCAGCACCAGGTAAGGCTTTTCGATTCCCATCCGCTTCCCCTCCCATCGTGTCATGAAAAATGGTTGTCAGCATGCCTTGAAGCCTGCCTGACGTCCCTCTCCATTACACTATGCGCCGGGGATGGCGTGTGTCCTTCGTGCCTAACCTACCTGCCGAACACCTCCAGCGGAAGGGGGACTCCTTCCCAGCTTTCCCCACCGTTTCTTGTCCTCAGCAGCGTGTGGCTCTCCCCGTTGCCCTCCCCCAGCAGCCAGCCAACCCGAGTATCCGGGAAGCTGATCCGTTTAACACCGTAAATGTTCTCAATAGGTGACATATCCCATTTTTTCCCGCCATCAGCAGTGGCTAGCAATCCGCCTTCAATAGGGCCCGCTCCGGGAGTCAACGCCACAAAACCTCTGTCCGCAGAGAGAAAATGCATGTCTGTGGCATACGGCCGTCCCCCGCGGAATTGACTGACCTGCTGCCAATCCCCGGATGCCCCGGCGGTGCCGCTGTAGAAGGACGCCTCCAGGTTGTCGCGATTGAACAATAACACCGATGCCCTATTCCCGCCCGTTGCGGAAATACTGATCACGATCTCCCCCCGCTCCGCCTCGGGCAGCTCATCCAGCCGCCAGGCACTGCCGCCATTGTCCGTACAGGCCACTGCCGGAATACGGCAGCCGTCGTCTGCCTCAGCAGGTTTCGTGCTCCCGGCACAGCCCGGCGCCACCATAAAGCCTGCCACCCAGCCCTGCAGCTGACCGGTAAACACTGCCTTCTCCGGCACAAACCCCTCCAGCTTGCCGGTGAAGGCTGCCCCCTCCCAAGAGGCGCCGCCGTCACGGGTGAGCAGAAGCTGATGAGCAGCAACCGCATAACCCCAGCCTGTTGGGCTGACAGACAGAATCTCTGCCGTATAAGGGTTCCCTTCCTTCCGGGACGTTTCAGTCTGCCACCGTGGAGTCCATTGGGTCCCGCCGTCCGTTGTTTCATAGATGCCCTTGGACAAACACCCTACAATCCCCATCTGTTCCTGACAGTCCGAGCTGCCCACGGCAAACCCGCGGTCCCGCTCCATCGGCGCCAGGGCGGTTAAATACATGCCGTTCGTCCCAGCCTTGGCCCAATCCGCACCCCCGGTGGAGGTCCGGCCCAAAAAAGGTCCTGAATTATTTTCTCCGGCTACCCAACCAACCTTCTCGTTCACGAACTCCATCCGGTCGATCCCGAACCATAATTCCTCACTACTCTCCCCCGCAGCGGCTTGTGGCAAGCCAGACGGCGAGGAAGAGGGGGTTACCTGGGGCGTAATGGATACCCCCAAACCGGAGCTTGCCGGCGACACCGCTGTAGCCGCGGACGGGCCCGGCGAACCGGCGGAAGGAGAACCGGCATAAAGCTCCGTACCGCTGGAGGCCACCGGCACCGCCTCCCCCTTTGAGCCGCAGCCGCTTATCAAAGCACCAACAAGGGTGCCCCACAGCACCCAACGCAAAAAAGACCCTGCACGCTCCCGTGTATTCATTCATATCGCTCCTTTTAGCCGCATCCTTACAAGCATACGGAATCCGATGGATATGAATTAGACGCGGAACCGCAAGGCCCGGTTTAATAGCACGGGTTTAAGCCCGGCTGAAGGTTTTTTGGATCGCTTCGGATACTCTTTCCTTTTGGATCGGCTTCACCACAAAATCGCTGGCGCCGCTGCGGATGGCATCCAGTACCATCTCCCGCTGGCCCATGGCTGAACACATCACAACCTTCGCGGAGGCATCCATCGTCTTAATCTTCCGAAGGGCGCTGACTCCATCCATCTCGGGCATGGTAATATCCATGGTGATCAAATCGGGCCGCACAAAGTGGTACATGTTGACCGCTTCCGCGCCATTCTGCGCTTCCGCCACCACCTCATGGCCTAATTCCTCCATAATGGTCCGCATGACCATCCGCATAAATGCCGTATCGTCCACAACCATTATTTTTTTCTTCTCCATTAATTCCACTCCTTTGGCTGGTGGTTTTGTCATCTGTTACAATCTATGATACTCCTTGGCTATGAACAAATACTGAACATGTGATGAAAGCCCCAACCATTTTCTCATTTCCGACAAAAAAGACAAAAAAAGCCGTTCAGATTTCTCTGAAAGCGGCTTATTTTGCTATAGTTTGTGACACCTGCAATTACCGTCCGTCAGCCAGCTTGTAACCGGCAGCATAACGCTGGTTCAGCCTGTAGTACCTGCTGACAATTTCCCTGTGCAGGGGGTGGCGCACCGGAATGCCGGTCAGCTCTCCAAGCGCCGACTGGATGCCCTTCTGCCGGATCACCGTTTGCACCCGGGCGGCATCCTCATCGCTGTTGCTGTCAAAATGAAGCGCAGCAGCGATGGCATCGGCCAGATTGGATACCGGCAGTCCCAGCCGGGAGGCCAGCATGGCCGGCCGCACCAAGCGGTTGTTGTAGGAGAGCTTGGACAAGGGCGAACGGGCCACCCGCTCGATCCGGTCCGTCAAACCCGGATTGGCAAAACGCTCCAGCGTCCTCTCGATATAGGCCACGTGGGCTTTTTCATCGAGCCCGTATTTTTCCACCAGCATCCGCCCGGTTTCCTGCATGACCCTCCGCACCTTAATTTTGACCAAAGGCTTCTTCATCGCCTCCTGGATGGTCAGGCAGCCGGCCAGGTACCCGAAGTAAGCGGCCACGCAGTGTCCAGTGTTCACCGTAAACAGCTTCCGCTCCATGTACGCCTCCAGCTTTTCGGTAAGGATAATCCCCTGAATGGCCGGGAAGTCCTCCGCTGTGCCGCGTTTGTCCACCACCCACTCGAAGAAGGGCTCTACCTTCACGGCAAGCGGGTCCTCCTGCTGCTGCATCGGCACAATCCGGTCTACGATGGAATCCGGAAAATAAATCAGCTCCTCCGCCTGTCCGTGCAGCGCGGGGTCGAGGTGGGCGTATACCCATTTTTTGAGCTGGGAGCTGCCACGGATGGTATTCTCGCAGGCAATGACGTGAAGCACGCGGGGATTCTCCCGCAGACGAAGCTCGATTCCCCGAGCGATTGTGCCCGCAATATGCTTCAATGAGCCGGCGCCTACCGCCGTTGTCACCAGATCGGCCTCCGCCACCTGGCGTGTCACTGCTTCCCCGTCGCTGATCCGCAGCGCCGTCACGTTCCGGACCACGGACACATCCTCACCTCCCGGACCGCCTGCCAGCATAACCGTGTATTGCCCCCGTTTTTGAAGCAGGGCAATCTGCCGCTCATTCCGGGCCACAAAACAAACCTCATAGCCTGATCTGGAGAGCTGCATACCGATGAACCCTCTGCCGATGTTCCCGGCGCCAAATTGCACTGCCTTCATGTTCTTCCACTCCTTTATTTTTTGAATATTCTGTCTTTTTATGCGGTAAAGGTTTCTGACACTCCGGACCGGATTTTTTCCGGCCCGAAGCATCTGGTCAGTTGTAAGCTCAGCTGCCCTGGGGATTCGTCACCAAATGGCGGAAGTCCAGATCACTAAGGGAATCCAGCCTGTAATTGCAGGGTTCGAATTCCAGAAGGGAGGTAATCCGGTTGGGAATCACCACACTGTACATTCCTGCGGCTGCCGCCGCCCGGGCTCCATTGGGGGAGTCCTCAATGGCTACCGCCTCGTGGGGCTCCACTCCCAGACAGGCCAGCGTCTGCACGTACAACTCCGGATCGGGCTTCACCTTTTCCACATCATCCGCCGTCCGGATACACTCGAAATAATCTGCGATCCCCAGTCTGGTCAGATAACGGTCGATCCACTCCCGGGAGGAGCTGGAGGCCAGCCCGATGCGCAGGCCCGCATCCTTGGCTGCCTTCAGGTAATCCAGGACGCCGGGGCGCAGAAGCTCCTTCTCCATCAAGGCGGTGTGCTGGGCGCGGACAGAGGTGCGCAGGGTGTCCAGATTCACGGGCAGCTTCAGCTCTGTCACCAGATACTCGTAGGGATTGAAGGTATGGAGGCTGGTTCCGATACATCCCGAGTACAGCTCCACCGTCAAATCTACATTATGCTCCCGGTACGCATCCCGGAAAGCCTCGTACCAAGCCGTCTCCGTATCAATAATTGTTCCGTCAAAATCAAAAATAATCGCTTTAAGCATGTGTTCCGTCTCCCTTCCGGATTGTGTTTTTTCTCTATCGCTCCACGGCGGAAGCGGAGGAAACAGACGCACGGTCACCAGCAGGGTCATGGAATGGGCCAGGAGCGGATATTGTAGAACAGCACAAAAAGAGCCCTATTGAACAGGGCCCTACTCTACTTTGTCAAAAGCAAAGAAATGACCCATCTCCTGCTGACGAGGTTAGCTGACGGGCTCGGGTAGATGGTACCCTACATCTTAAGATGACTCGCCCCAATTGCGTGGTTCCCCCGCTTTCCGGCCGCAGCCGAAAACTAAGCGTATTTTTATAATAATCAGAACTCTTGGAAATGTCAATTTATTTTCATGACTTATTTTCAAAAACGGGCGCCGGGGGTATGTCCCCATAAAAAAGAGACAGCAAACAGTATGGCCTGTCTGCTGTCCGGTTATTGGCTTATTTCACAATGCTTTTGAGCACATCGTCAATGATCATGGAATTGGCTACGGCACCGCTGTAGAGCCAGCTCTTGGTCTTGTCAAATTGGAAAACCTGGTTGTTCTTAACAGCCGGGATGGTGCCCCACACCGGGTCCTTCAGGGCCTCGGAGCCTGTTGCCGTATCACTGTTCACGAGGAAGATATAGTCCGCATCCAGGGTAGCCAGCTTCTCCAGGGAGATGGAGTTCCAGTTGGCCTTGCCGGCAGCGGAAATTTCCTTCACAGCAGCGGGAACGGTAAAGCCCAGGTCCTTGTAAAGCACGGTGCCGCTGGAGCGGGCTTCGCTGACCACGAAGAATTTATTGCCCACCAGCCAGATGGCGGCTGCGGACTTGGCTCCGGAGGCTTTTTGCAGCTTGTCCTTGGCGTCCTTGGCTTTTTGATCGTAGGTATCGAGCGCCTTCTGGGCCTCAGCCTTCTTGTTCAGAACCTCGCCGACCTTCAGCAGCGCCTGGCGCCAGTCGCCGTTAATCTCATCACCCAGGACAAAGGTGGGCGCAATCTTGGAATACTGGCTGTACTTGTCCCCTGCGACGGTGCTGGTATCCCCGATGATCAGGAGATCCGGATTAAAGCCCGCCACCGCCTCAAAGGGAAGATCGCTGGGAACAGGGGGGAGTGCGGACAGGTGGTCATTCAGGTAATCCTGCTTCGAGCCCTTGGAGGTTCCCCATTGGGCGATGGGCATTACGCCGATGGAGATCAGATGATCCTCCAGATAGGAGGCGATGATGCGTTTGGGATTGGCGGGAATTTTCACTTCATGGCCCAGGCCGTCCTTGAGGGTGCGCTCCACGGGTGCTGTGGAAGCAGCGGCAGCTGGTGCTGAAGCGGCTGAAGATGCGGCCGGAGCCGAGGAGGCACCGCCTGTGTCATTGCTGTTGCTGCCGCATGCGGCAAGGGTCAAGGACAGGGCCGTGGCACCGGCCAGAGTGGCGAACCATTTTTTCGTGTAGCGTCTATTCACAATATGCTCCCCCTATAATATCGAGTGTGATGGAAAGATGAGGCAAGTTGAGGCGCGTTGAGATAAGTTGAGATGAGCTGAGATACGTTGAGATGAGCTGAGTTACGTTGAGACAAGTTAAGATATGATGAGATGAGGTGCGTCAAGATACGTTAAGACACGTTGAGATACGTTGAGATGAGCTGAGATACGTTGAGGTAACTCAAGGTAAGATAAGGTAAGATAAGGTAAGTTTAGACTAGTCAAATGTACGTTGAGGCAATTTGTGATGGAAAGATAAGGTTTTAGGCCGATATTGATGATAACAATTCTCATTCTCACTGTCAAGAGGAAGTATTCATGCTTTTGGAATTAACCGCGGCTCCCCATGGATAATTCTGCAGGCCACCTGACCTTAAATACTGCCGGATAGGTTCCGCGTATGCCAAATGCAAAAGTGCAGTTAATTTATGGATCAGCCGCTTAAATAAGGGGCTGAAATGCAAAAGTGCATCTATTTCCACCGATTTCCACCCGATTGGCGGTTTCAGCAAAAAATAGATGCACTTTTGCAGGATCGCTCCAGCAGTTAGTGAGCACGGCCAAAAATAAATGCACTTTTGCAGGATAACGTATGGGGGGGAGCACACATGGAATAGTGACCCGCTGGATAGTGAAGTGCTAGATCGTGATGTGCAGGAACGTGACGTGCTGGATCGTGACGTGCAAGATCCTATCGTGCTGGATGGTGACGTCTAGAATCGCTACATGCTGGACGGGTGACGGGCTAGATGGTGACGTGCTAGATCCTATCGTGCTGGATGGTGACGTCTGGAATCGCTACATGCTGGACGGGTGACGGGATGGATGGTAACGTGTCTACATGCAATAAACCCGGCCCTGCTGGAGCTGTTCCCACGGTCCTTTGCGGGAATCCATCATAACGTTAAACACTTGTTTCCTGCCATACGGCCTCCGCCTGCTGCAGCCGGAACAGCCGCCAGTATTCGCTCTGCAGATGGAGCAGTTCCTCATGGGTGCCGCGTTCCACAATCTGTCCGTTCTTGAGCACGAGGATATGGTCCATCCGCTCCAGTCCCGTCAGCTTGTGGGTAATCCACAGCACGGACTTGCCCGGGAAGGCCGCCGCCTCTGCCTGGCGCAGGAATGCCTCCTCTGTGACGCTGTCCAGCCCCGCTGTGGGCTCATCGAACAGGAGCACCGGCGCATTACGGAGCAGCGCCCGGGCCAGACCCAGCCGCTGGCGTTCGCCTCCGGACAGCCGGGAGCCCCATTCCCCGATCAGTGTGTCATACCCCTCCGGCAGCGCCATGATCGTATCGTGAATCTGCGCCGCCTTGGCGGCTTGCTCTATCTCTTCGTCCGTTGCCTCCGGACGGGCCAGCAGGAGATTGTCCCGGACCGATTCGTTGAACAGCTGCACCTGCTGGGACACCACGGCAAACCGGTCCCGCACTGCCTCCTCCGGCAGCCGAGCCAGCTCCTGCCCGTCCAGCTGCACGCTCCCGGCCTCGTAAGGCCGGAGCTTCAGCAGGACCTGGAGCAGCGAGCTTTTGCCGGCGCCGCTTTCTCCCACCACGGCCACCCGCCGTCCCATCGGGAGGCCGAAGCTGATGCCATCCAAGGCCGCAGGCTCGGATGGCCCGTAACGGAACGCCATCCGCTCCACGTGGATGGCGAAGCCTGCTTCCGGCAGCGGATACGCGGCTGCCGGTGCTTCTGCACTGGCGGATGGCGCCTCCGGGCCCCCGGCATCCGCCAGCTTGAACAGCCGTTCGGCGGCCGCCATAATACCGCCGAACTGCTGGAAGGTCTGTGGCAGCGGCGCCACGGCCTCGAAGCTGGCCAGGGCCACCATGGCCAGCACCGGCAGGGCAATGCCGCTGAGCGCTTCCGCGGCCACCAGCGGGATGGCCGCCAAGAGCATCAGCCACATGGCCGCCTGGGTGCAGGCCACCATCAAACCGGACGCCACGGCGGCCGTCCGGTTCTGGCCCTTCTGCAGCGCCGACAGCCGACGCTGGTCCGCCTCCACCCGGGCGGTTGCCTCCTCCGCCCGGCCATATACCAGGAGCTCCGGCAAGCCCATGATCAGGTCATTGGCATTAGCATATAGCTCCCCGCGGCAGGCGGCGGTTTCCTCACCTCTCCGCCGGCCCGCCAGATGGGACAGGGCGGGAATCGCCACGCCTGCCAGCACCAGCATCACGGCCAGGATCAGGCCGAAGCGGATATCCCACCAGGCTACGATCCCGATGCCGAGAAGCCCTGCCAGCACGGCTATCAGCGGAGGGGATAATACCCGCAGATAAAAGTTCTGCAGCTCGTTCACATCGCTGACCACCGAACCCAGCACGTCCCCGCTGCGGCGGTCCTCCAGAAGCACCGTGCCTCTGGGTTCGATGCGGGTGTAAATCCACGTGCGCAAATCCGCCAGCACCCGGAAGGTGACGTCATGGGAGGCCAGCCGCTCCAGGTAGCGGAAGACACCCCGGGAGAGCCCGAAGAACCGGACTCCCACAATGGGCACCCAAACCAGCAGCACCGTCTCCGGCCGCAAGGCGGCTTTGGCGATGAGATAGCCGGAGGCCCCCATCAGCCCGATATTGGCGCCGATGGTCAGAAAACCAAGCAGCACAGCCAAGAAAGCCCGGCCCTTGTAGCGGCCGACAAAAGCCAATGTTCTGCGAAAGGTGGTGTTCATGCCTTCTCACCTCCCCTTACATTGGGTAACGTCAATCCAGCCGCATCAGCCTGCTGCAGGTTATCCGCTTCCCTTTTATCCCCCGCGGCTGTCACTGCTTCTATTTTCGCTTCTGCTTTGGCTTCTGCTTCTATTTTCGCTTCTACCTCTTCTTTTGCTTCTGCTTTTACTTTCGCTTTCGCTCCTACTTCTGCCTTCGCTTTCGTCTTAGCCTCTGCTTCTACTTCCGCTTCACTCCGCATCAATGCCGCTGCGGCTTCCAAACCTTCTCCGCCCTGCGCCCGCACCATCCGCGCATAGACGCTGCCGCTGCGCGCCAGCAGCTCCTCCGGCCGCCCCGCCTCCACGATGCGGCCCTGCTCCAGCACTACCAGCCAGTCCGCATGGCGGACTGTATCCAGCCGGTGGGCGGCCATCAGAACGGTGCGTCCGCGCACCAGTTCCGTCCACGCCTCCTGCACCAGCGCCTCATTCTGCGCATCCAATTGCGCCGTCGGTTCGTCCAAAAGCAGCACCGGCGCATCCCGGAGCAGTGCCCGGGCAATGGACAGCCGCTGCATCTGGCCGCCGCTTAAGCGGACCGCCTCGCCGATGGGCGTGTCATAACCCTGGGGCAGCCGTGCGATAAACTCATCCGCCCGGGCCAGCCTTGCCGCGGCCAGCACCTCGTCCCGTGTGGCGCCGGAACGCCCCAGCCGGATATTGTCCAGCACGGTGCCCTGGAACAGATGGGTCGTCTGGGCCACCACCGCCAGCTTGCTGCGCCACCAGGACATGGACAGCTCTGCCATATCGGTGCCGTTCACGCGGATATTCCCCTCTGTAGGCTGCAGGAAACCCTGCAGCAGCTCCAGAAGGGTGCTTTTGCCCGCGCCGGTATGTCCGATGATAGCCACCCGCTGACCCGGCTCCACCGTGAGGCTGATGCCAGACAAAGCCAGAGGAAGCTCGGCCAAAGCTGCGGCGCTCCCGTCTTCAGGCAGCTTATCCGCCGCCCTCCCGACATTGGCACCGTCGCGGGCTCCCTGCTCTTCCTGCCGTGCAGCTTCCTCACCGTCCGCTTCCTTCCCGGCACCGCCGCCAACTCCCTGCTCTTCCTGCCGTGCAGCTTCCTCTTCGTCTGCTGCGGCCTTCTCCACCCGCGGATAACGGAAGCCCATCTCCGCCAGCTCGATCCGGTAGCCGCCTCCAGCCACTGCAGGCTCCGGCTTCTGCCCTTCAGGCCGATCCGTCCAGCCCGGCGGCTCCGCGTCCAGGAGCTCGAAGATCCGCTCCGCGGCAATCCGTCCGTTCATCCCTGTATGAAACTGAGTACCTAGCGCCCGCACCGGGCCGTAATACTCCGGGGCCAGCAGCAGCACTGCGTACGCATTGTAGAAATCAATACTGCCGTCAATCAGCCGCAGCCCCAGGAACACCGCCACCACCGCGGTGCACAGGGTAGCGAACAGCTCCATCACAAAAGCGGACATAAAGGCTAGCCGCAGCGTGCCCATGGTGGCCTTGCGGTGCTCCTCGCCGATCCGGGCAATAATCCGGATCTGCTCCCGGCTGCGGTTAAAGATCCGCAGCGTCGGCAGCCCCCTTACCATATCGTGGAAATGGCCGCTTAAATAACCCAGGAGCTTGTACTGCTTGGCCGTTTTGGCCTTGGTGGTCATCCCGATAATAATCATGAAGAAAATCAGCAGCGGCATGGTTACCGCAAGAATTAACGTAGAGGTTAAATCCATACGCAGCGTAGCGCACAGCACGGCAATCGGAATCAGCGTGGACAAGGCCACTTGAGGAATATACCGGGCCAAGAAGCTCTCCAGCTGCTCCACACCTTCATACAGCGTCGAAAGCAGCTCGCCGCTGCGCTCCTTTTTGATCGCCTGCGGCCCCAGCTCCGCCAGCTTGCGGACCATCCGCACCCGCAGGTCCTCCTTGATCCGCGCAGCCATATCCGTGGATACCCATTCCCCGGCTATATGAACCAGCACCCGCAGGCCAATCCATCCCAATAGAACAAAAAGAGCGGGGAGAAGCTCCTCCAGCCCTTCCCCGCCCAAAAATACCTTGTCTGTGATTCTGGCGATCCACACGGCCTCCAGAATAATCAGAATGCCGCCGGCCAAACCCAGGCATACGCTCGCTGCAAATAACACACGGGCGGCCGGCGCGCTTTTCATAAGACGCTTCATCATACTAGTAGTCCAGGTGGTCCTTGATGCTGACCCGCTTGCGGAACGCCCAGTAGGTCCAGCCCTGGTAAGCCAGCACCAGCGGTATGGTGCACAGAGCAATAACGGTCATCACCTTCAGGGAATATTCATTGGAAGCGGCGTTATGAATGGTCAGACTCCAATCCGGGTTAAGCGAGCTGATCATCACCCGGGGATACAGACACATGAATACCGTTACCGTGGACAACACGATGGTCAGGCCGGTCATGACGAAGGCCCAGCCTTCTTTTTTGGCCTTCAGGAAATAACGGACCGACACCAGGCAGATGCCTGCCAGAATCGGAACGGCACCAGGGTTAACCCCGGAGAACATATCCGTTTCGAAGTAGCTCAGAATAACGAAGACAAAAACGGAGATGGTGGCCAGCGCTCCTACCTTCAGGGCAAATTGGTGAGCCCGCTCACGCAGATGTTCGTCGGTTTTGAGAGCCAGGAATAGCGCGCCGTGAAGCAGGAACAAAAGAACCACACTCACACCCGCCACAACGGAATAGATGCTGATCAGGTCCCAGAAGGAGCCTACATAGTTCATGTCCTTGTCGATGGGCACACCGCGCATCAGGTTGGCCAAGGCTACGCCCCACAGAAGCGGAGGCAGCAGGCTGCCGAAGAAAATGGTCCAGTCCCAGAGGCTTCTCCACTTAGGATTCTGGAGCTTGCTGCGGAATTCGAAGGATACGCCGCGCCCGATCAGAGCCAGCAGCATCAGGAACAATGCCATATAAAATCCGCTGAATAGTGTCGCATACCAATGGGGGAATGCAGCGAACATGGCGCCGCCGGCCGTAATCAGCCAGACCTCATTGCCGTCCCAGACCGGGCCGATGGTGTTGATCAGCACCCGGCGCTCCACATCCTCCTTGCCCAGGAAGGGGACCAGCATACCCACGCCGAAGTCGAAGCCCTCCAGGAAGAAAAAGCCGACAAACAGCACTGTGATCAGAATAAACCATAGGGTTTCATACATGACGTTGCCGCCTCGCTTTCATCTTATAATTTGGTGGGGTGGGCAATGTGGCCGTGCAAGTCGCCTCCGGCCTCCACACCCTTCTTCACGAAGTGCACGAACAGATACACCAGAGCGGCTGCAATCAGCCCATACACCACAGTGAAGCCGATGAGCGAGGTTAATACCATCCCGGCGGATACCGTAGGCGACACACCGTCCGTTGTCTTTTGCAGACCGAAAACTACCCACGGCTGGCGGCCTACCTCGGTCATAATCCATCCGGTGGAATTGGCGATAAAGGGAAGCGCAATGGTCCAGACCATCAGCTTCAAGTAAAGCTTGTTATTCATCAACCGGTTCCGCACCACAGCCACTATACCGTACAAAGCGGCCAGAATCATCAGCGTGCCGGAGCCGACCATCAGCCGGAAGCTCCAGAAGGTGGTGCGGACAGGCGGGATATAGTTTCCGGGACCGTAAAGAGCCTGGTATTCCTCATTAATCTGGTTCATACCCTTAACGCTGCCGTGCAGCTTGTTATAGGCCAGGATACTAAGCACACTGGGCACCTGCACCTCCGCCATATTCTCCTTGCTCGCAGGATCAATAATGGCGAACAGGGTAAACGGTGCGGAATCTCCCGTTGTGTTCCATAGCGCCTCGGCGGCGGCCATCTTCATTGGCTGCGATTCCATCAGGTGCTGCGCTTGGCTGTGGCCGACTACAGCGGTCAGCACACTGGATACCAACGCTACCACAATGGCCAATTGAAAGGTAGGCTTGAACATCTCTACCTCATGCTTGCGCACCAGCTTATAGGCACTGATGCCGGCCATGAAGAAGGAGCCTGTCGCCAGCGCGCCAAAAACCACGTGGGGAAATTCCACCCACAGCTGGGGATTGGCCAGCAAGGCGAAGAAATCGATCATTTCCGCCCGTCCGTTCTGAATGGCGTACCCCACCGGCTCCTGCATAAAGGAATTGGCGGTGAGAATCCATAAGGCGGACAAGGTTGTGCCAACAGCCACCAGCCAGATTGCTGCCAGGTGAACCTTCTTGTTCAGACGGTCCCAGCCGAAAATCCAGACACCCAGGAAGGTGGATTCCAGGAAGAAGGAAACCAGTGCTTCCACAGCCAGCGGGCCGCCGAATACCGCTCCCACGTACCGGGAATAATCCGACCAGTTCATACCGAACTGGAACTCCTGCATAATCCCTGTTACCACACCCACGGCGAAGTTCAGCAGGAAGAGCTTCCCCCAGAACTGGGCCATTTTCTTGTAGTTGTCATCCTTCTTCACAACATAAATCGTGTTCAGGATGGCGATCAGAAACACTAAACCAATCGTAAGCGGAACAAACAAAAAGTGATAGACCGTGGTAATACCAAACTGCCATCGAGCCAGAATCACCGAATCCAAAGCTCCTCATCTCCCTTTCTAGAGTACAGCGCAGCCCAATCAGGCCGCACCAAACAGCCGAATCTCGTGCCGGCATGCAGGGTACTTTGTGAACTAAAATGATTATAAGATAGTTCTATCTTTTAAAATAGTACGGATCAATATAAAAATCCCTGTTCCATCTAGAATTCGATATTTGGACACATTTCATACATGGAATTTCGCTTGGTTTTCTTCAAAATGTTCCCAAATTGATATGGAATAAAAGGAGGAGTTGATTATAACCGTTTTTCCACTTGTATCCAAGTCCCTCCACAGAGTAAGGTAGAATTGACAGCACTTACACTGAGAGCCGGAGGAAGTAAACCATGGAAAACATCCCGACAATGACCGCCGGAACGGTCCGCATTGTGGAGTACAACCACTCCTACGCCGCTGCCGTAGCGGACATGTGGAACAGAAGCACGGAAAGCTGGGGCGGCGGCCACAGCAGACGGACACCCGAGAGTGTCATCCAGGATATGGACAGCACCATTAATCTTCATGTATTTTTGGCAATGGACGGGGACGAAGTGGTGGGCTTCTGCAGCTTCTCCCATTACATGCTGGATGAAGGGGCGCTTTATGTGCCCTTGCTTAATGTCCGGCCTGATTATCATAACCGGAAGGTAGGCAAGGCCCTGATTCTTCATGCCGTTGCCAAAACGGTAGAGCTGGGCTGGCCCCGTCTGGACCTGTTCACCTGGGCGGGCAATACGAAAGCCGTACCTATGTATAAGAAGTGCGGGTTTTTCTGGGAAAAGAAGGACGATGGGGTCCATCTGATGAATTACATTCCCACCGTGCTGCAAACGGAAGCCCTGGAGCCCTATTTAAAAAACCTGGACTGGTACTCGGACAGCACCCGCTCCATCCAGATTCAACCCGACGGGGAAACCCTCAGCGGGAAGTTCGATATTTTCCGGTATTCCTGGCAAAAGGACGGGCTGGAGCTCCAGGTGGATTTCGAAAAAACCGGACGGGGCATCTGGGCCATCGATACGCCCGACTATGAAATTCGTACGGAAATTGCCGGGCATGACCTGGTATTCGGAAGGTCCTACCCCGTCCGTTACCATATCCGCAGCAAAACCGGCAAACCGGTGGTTTGTGAGATTACTGGCCGGGACGCGAGGAATATCCGGTTAGAGCTCAATCGTACGGTAACCGTTACCGGTACGGAAATCATCGAAGGCCAGTTCCGGGTTGATCCGGTGGAGGAGGAGCAAAGCAGCTGGAAAACCCATCCCGTTGTCCTCTCCCAGTGGACCATCAACGGACGTAAAGCCGAGCTGCGGGCAGGCATCGCACCGTTGTTTCCGGCCAAGCTGGCTATGGCGGGGCAGGAACTGGAGCATTTTGCAGGAGCCAGGGAAATCCTGTTCCTGAATATCGAGAACCAGCTTGCCGAAGAGGCCGAATACCGGTTTTCCCTTCCGGGAGCTGAATTTATCCGCTTCGAGAACCCTACCATCTCCGTCCGGGTTCCGGGCCTGGGCAAGGCCTCGGTGGCAGTGGCGTATGAGCTCCTTTCGTTTGGCGTTTATTCCGCCTCTTTGGCTATAGAAGCAATTACCCCTGCATCTGGGGAAACCATAACCTTCGAGCATGCCGTAAGTCTGGTTTTCCGCGGGCATACAGGGCGGTTTGAGGGCCAGGACCGGAAATACGCCTATACGGCCTGCGGCCCCAACATGCTGGCGCTCAATAAAGAAAACAATGAGCTACGGATTCGCCGTACCCATATGGGCGGGGCCCTGTTCTGGGGTTACCCGAAGCTGGGCAAACCCTATTCCTCGGAGTTCAGCAAAAAGAAGCCCGAGCATATCCGCCTGGAGCGGGACGGGGATGCCCAGCTGCTGGAGGCGGCTTATTCATCGGCCGACCACCCGGGCGCTGTGGTCAAATCCGTGGCACGGGTATGGGAAAGCGGCTTTATCGAACATTATTATACGGTGGAGAATCAGTCGGACGCACCTTTGGCCAACGATCTGAAGCTGCTGGAATGCTTCCGTTATGAGCTGAAGGATGCCGTATTGCCTTACGATGGGCTTTATCTTACCTTGAATGATGCCCCCGCCCAGCATTTGGACCAATGGGAGCCGCGTCGGGTCAGTGAAAATTGGCTGTTTTCCCGCAATGAAAAAATCACCTACGGCGTATTTTGGGCCGAAGGCCAGCAGCTGATGAAGTCCGATTGGATGTTTGGTTTGGAGCATCCTGTAGGCGGCATACCGGCCGGAGGTTCGGTCCGGACTGCATCTACCTGGGTGGCGATCGGGATGTTCGCCGATTGGCAGGACTTCCGGGCATACGTGCGCCGGGCCCGCGAGGAGAATCCACCCCATGTAACCGGATATCTGGAGCTGACGGCCAACGGGGGCAATCCCTTCGCTAATGGAGGCTACTCCGTAGAAGTTGCGGATCATAAGCTGTCCCCCCTTGCTGGCAAGCTTACCTTGCAATCCGCCGACGGGACAGCACTTGATAGCCGCGAGATAGATGCGGAGGAAAATCTTCACAATGTCATCCTGGAACGCTCCCAGCCTGTTCGTTTCGGCCAGGCAGACCGGCTGCGGCTGGTTTACGAAGGGCAGGACGCCCGCCTGGAGCGCTCCGCTGCCGTTTTCCCCGTGTCTTCGCAGGAAGCCGTGACGTGGGAGCGTCCTGACGGAGAAGCAGGAGAGCTTCTTCGCTTGGGCAATGGCATCATGACACTGGACGTTTCGCCTGCTTTTGGCAGCGCCGCCCATTCCCTCGTCTATCAAGGCCGGGAATGGCTGCACAGCTCCTACCCGGCTCCCGGCCCCCGTTCCTGGTGGAACCCCTGGTTGGGCGGTTTGGGAATCGATGTGGACGGAATGTCTCCTTTAAGTCAGCATCAGGAGGCTCGCAGCGCCGATTTTGTACAGCTTGAGGATAACTGCGGCAACAGCTGGTCCGGCATCCGGCTCCGCCTCCAAGTGGAGCGGCATGAGCGGAACCGCGGCTTGATCGTGGACCAGTATTATCTAATGCTGCCGGGAGTCCCTGTACTGGCAAAGGTTAACCGGGTCATCAACCGGACCGGACTGGGTCATCCGAAGCTGCAGATTATGGACCGGAGCTTCTTCCGGCCCGGCGCGGCTCATGACACGGGATGGGCCCGGAAGGAGGACCGGATTCTTTTCAAGCTCGGAACCAGTGAGGATGAATGGAAGATGAACGGCTATCTTGCCCTTGGCTCCACAGAGCATGAGGATCTTCTCCAAGTGGCCTTCAATCCGGACGGCACAAATGGGTTTGTCTATTTCAACAATCTGCTCTTCGCTCAAGGGACAACCCATAATCTGCTTCTTTCAGATGGGGAGACAAAATGGACCAAGCCGGTCTTCTATATTTTAGGCAAGGAGCGGTTTCTTCCGGAGGAGCTTACTGCGCTTACCCGGCTCCGTTTCGGCGTAAAGGAGGAATAGCACTGCATGCCAATTATCGACATCCACATCCACCTGTCGAATATTGAAAGCTTCCGGCAAACGGCTAACCAGCTTTCCTTCGTCGATTATTCAGCAGCAGGTTTGAAGCGGGAGTTTGAACAGAATGACGTTGTTCTTGGGGTTGGCATGGGGGTTACAGAGCAGACAGCAGGTGCTTTTCCCGACAGCGCCTCCCCTAACCCCATGCTGCTGGACCTGGAGCCCGAGATGCCCGCCTTCCTGATGGAATGCGCCGGCATTAACCCCTCCCGGTTGGCCGGGCCGGATGCCACGGCGGAGCTGGATCGGATCGAGGCCCGTCTGAAGCGGAAGGAAACCGCCGGCATCAAGCTGTATGCCGGTTATTACCACTATTACGTATACGACCGGATATACGGGCCGGTGTATGAGCTGGCAAAGCATTATGGCCTTCCCGTAGTCATTCATACCGGGGATACCTACTCTATGAACGGCCTGCTCAAGTACGCCCATCCCTTAACCGTGGATGAGCTGGCCTTGCAGCAGCGGGATGTCACCTTTATGCTATGCCACCTGGGGGATCCCTGGGTAATGGACGCCGCTGAAGTCATCGCCAAAAACCCTAATGTCTATGCCGATTTATCCGGCCTGGTGGTGGGAGACAGGGAAAAATTCGACCGTTTTATGAATGAGCAGCTGTTTATGGACCACTTCCGCAGGGCGCTGGTATATGCCGACCGCTATGACAAAATGCTGTTCGGCACCGATTGGCCCCTGGCCTCCGTGGAGCTGTATAGTGAATTTATCCGGCGGCTCGTTCCGGAGAAATTCCATGAGGATGTGTTCTACAACAACGCACTTCACACATTCCCGAGGATCCGCCAAAAACTGCTGGGCACATAACCGGTTAAACGTAAAGAAGGGCAGGGGTCTCCCCCGCCCTTCTTTAGCATTTTATACGACCTTCTTAAACTGGCTGGTATACAGCCGGAAGTAAAACCCTTCTGCCGCCAGAAGCTCGTCATGGGTTCCCCGTTCAATAATCCGCCCGCCGTCGATAACCAGGATCTGATCCGCCTCCCGGATGGTGGACAGCCGGTGGGCAATCACGAAGCTGGTCCTTCCCTTCATCAGGATGCGCATGGCGGACTGGATGTGCATCTCCGTCCGGGTATCGATGCTGCTGGTGGCCTCATCCAGAATCAGAATGGCCGGGTCGGCCAGAATAGCCCGGGCAATGGTGAGAAGCTGGCGCTGCCCGTGACTCAGGTTGCTGCCCTCTGCGGCCAGCACCGTGTTATATCCGTTGGGCAGCTTGCGGATGAAGCTGTCGGCGTTGGCCAGCTTGGCCGCCGCGATGACTTCCTCGTCGGTGGCATCCAGCTTGCCGTAGCGGATGTTCTCCTGGATGCTGTCGGAGAACAGCGCCGCATCCTGCAGCACAATCCCCAGCCCGGTGCGCAGGCTGTTCTTGTCGATGGTGGAAAGCTCCGCTCCATCCACCGTAACCGATCCGCTTTCCAGCTCGTAGAAGCGGGTTAACAGATTAACCACCGTGGTTTTGCCGGCTCCGGTTGGTCCCACCAGAGCAATCATATCACCGGGGCGGGCATGGAGGCTAACCCCCTTCAACACAGGTACACCTTCCTTGTATCCAAAGGTGACATCCTGGAAGATAACCTCTCCTCTAGGCGTCTGCCACAGCTTCCCTTCCGTCTCTTCTTCATATTCGTCAGGGGTGTCCATCACCTCAAAAACCCGCTCCGCCCCCGCAATGGCGGCTTGTATCATATTGAACTGGTTAGCCAGATCATTGATGGGCCGGCTGAATTGGCGGGTATAGTTCAGGAAGCTGACCACCGTTCCGATGCTTACCATGGAATTAAGGGCCATCCAGCCTCCGGCAGACGCGATCAGAGCAAATCCCAGGTTGTTAATCACATTCATAACCGGGCCCATCATACCCGAAAGAACCTGCGCCTTAATGGAGGTATTGGTCAGTTCCTTGTTCATAGCGGCAAACCGTGCGATGGAGATTTCCTCCCGGCAGAAGGTTGCCACTACCTTTTGGCCCGAAACCGTTTCTTCAATAAAACCGTTCATTTCCCCCAGACTCTTCTGCTGTCCGCTGAAATACTTCCGGGTAAAGCTGGCGATTTTCCGGGTGACCAAAAGCGTAACCGGCACTGTCACCAGATTGAGCAGGGTCAGCCATACATTCAGGGTGAGCATAATCCCCAGTGCGCCGGCAAGGGTCAGCACGCCTGTAATCAGTTGAGTGACACTCTGATTCAATGTATTGGAAACATTATCTACGTCATTGGTCGTCCGGCTCATCAATTCTCCATGGGTTTTGCTATCAAAAAAACGGAGCGGCAGCTTCTGCAGCCGGCCAACCAGATCGTTCCGCAGCTCCCATACAGCCCGTTGAGAAACCCGGTTCATCATGTACAGCTGGAGCCAATTCATCCCCGCCCCTGCCGCATACACAATAATAAGCATGATGCACAGCCGGAGCAGTCCGTTTACATCCCCCGGAAGAATGTACTTGTCAATGGCAGTACCGATGAGATATGGACCAATCAGGCCAAGTCCGGCTCCGATGGCAGTCAGCACAAACACCAGGATCAATCCGGTGCGCTGTCTGCGCAGATAATCCCATAAACGGCGGATTGTGCCCTTGGCATCCTTGGGGCGAACCTTGGGCAGCATTCCCCGCATAGCTCCCGGTCCGGGACCCCCAGGGCCTCCCGGTCCTCCGGGCATTCCCGGTACGGGAGCCTGGCCGCCGCGGCCACCAGTACGGTTAACGTTCGTTTCCGGCATATAGAACCTCCTCCTCTCCCAGCTGGGATCTGTAGATGTCCCGGTAAACGGGGCTATTGGCCATCAGCTCCCGGTGATTGCCTGAGGCGGCAACCGTACCGTCCTCTAACACCAAAATCCGGTCCGCTTCCATAACCGAGGAGATACGCTGGGCAATAATCAGGCTGGTGGTTTCCTTCATCCGCTCCCGCAGCGCTTTCTGGATGCGGGATTCCGTCCCCAGATCCACAGCGCTGGTGCTGTCGTCAAAAATAAGAACCGCCGGCTTCATCAGCAGCGCCCGGGCAATAGATATCCGCTGCTTTTGCCCGCCGGACAAATTGACTCCCCGTTGACCCAGCACGGTCTCATAACCCTGGGGCAGCCCCATAATAAATTCATGCGCCTGCGCGGCTTGAGCCGCCGCCTCTACCTCCTCCAGCGAAGCATCCGGCATGCCAAAGGCGATGTTCTCCCGAATCGTTCCGGAGAACAGGACTGCCTCCTGAAGCACCATGCCAATGCTGCCTCTTAAGCCCTCTAAGGGATAATCCCGCACATCGGTGCCGTCGATCAGCACCCGCCCCTCCTCCGCTTCATATAAGCGGGGAATCAGGCTGACCAGCGTCGATTTGCCTGATCCCGTAGCGCCAAGGATAGCCAACGTTTCACCCGGCTGCACCGTAAAGCTGATATCCCGGAGCACCCTTTCGCCACCGTTATAAGCAAAGCCGACCCCTTCGAACTCGATTCGCCCCTTGCGGATGCGTTCCGCCAACACAAGGTCCGGGTTCTTCATTTCCGGCTCCGTTTCAAGTACCTCTACAATGCGCTCGGAAGAAGCCGTAGCCCGGGAAATATTGGCTAGCATCATTCCGACCATTAATAACGACGAAAGCAGCTGTGTCACATAGTTGATGAACGCAGCCAAATCCCCAATGGGCAATGCATCATCCCAAAACAATTTGCCCCCCAGCCACAGCACGGTAACAATCGTGCCGTTCAGAAGCAGGAACATCACAGGCGACAGCGTAGCCATCATCACATTGGCCCGGAGCGCAACAGCCATATAGTCATCATTGGCCTCGGTAAACCGCTTGGTCTCATAATCCGACCGTACAAAAGCCTTCACAACCCGGATGCCTGCCAGATTTTCTTGAAGGACCGTGTTCATCCGATCCAGTCTTTTCTGAACCTTGGCAAACATGGGGAAGCCCTTGCGGGTAATCACGGCCACCACGGTAAACAGCACCGGAACCACAACCACCAGAATCATCGCCAGCTTCCAATTAATCGTAAATGCCAGAATCAGGCTGCCCACCGCAAGAAAAGGCGAACGGACCATCATCCGCAACAACATCTGCACAAACAGCTGCACCTGTGAGACGTCATTGGTAAGCCGTGTAATCAGTGATGCCGTGTGTATGTTCTCCAGATTGCGGAAGGAAAACCGCTGCACCTTGGTAAACACCGCCTCACGCAAATCCGCCCCAAACCGCATAGCAGCGATGGTGGAAAAAATACCGCAGCCTACACCTCCAATCAGACCGATAAGGGAGGTGACCAGCATCATGAGCCCTGTTCTCCGGATTTCATCCAGATTTCCGGCCAATACCCCCTGGTCCACAATCTGCGCCATCAACTTGGGCTGCAGAAGGTCCATGGATACCTCCAACACCATGAGGAGCGGCCCCAGCAGTGCCGCCTTCCAATATGGTTTTATATATTTCGCAAGTTTCAACATTGTTGCTGCTTCACCCCGTTTATCCGTTTATCCGTTTATCCATTGATTCAATCATCGAATTTTAATTAGTCAGCTAATCCTTCTGCATCGGCGGTCCATCAATACCTCCGTTCCGTTCAGCTTCCTTGAGATTCTCGTACATTTGCAAGAGCAGCCGGCGAAAAATTATTTTCTCCTCCGGCGTAAAGTTCTGAAACGAGGTTTTCTCCATCAGGTCGATCATATTCCGTACTTCCTGATGGGCAAGCCGGCCGCGCTCCGTCAGGTATACACGGGATATCCGCTGATCCGCTTGATCTGCCCGGCGCTCCAAAAGTCCTGTTTTTTCCATCCGGGCAATCATCACATTCAAAGTGGCGGGAGTAATTCCCATCTGCTCCGCCAGCTCCTTCTGACTCTGCCCGTCCCGCTCCACCAGTGCCCGCAAAAGCGGCGGCTGCCCCGGATAAACCTCCCTCCCCGAGAGGTAGGATGATACCGTTTGATGATGCAGCTTGGATACCCTGCGAAACACCGTATCCACATGCTCCACCTTGTAAATATCCACTCACAGCCCCTCCTTCCATCCGCCCATTCATTTACTTAGTCGACTAATCGTTATTGTAAAACACATCTGAACCCTCGTCAATCCCACCCAGCACCCCAATTCCCTCGTTCAGTTCAACCCCCCATAGAGATCCTGCCCAGCTCCCAAGGCATCCAGCCCAACCTCCATAGAGATCCAGAGAGCCCAGCGCTTCAGGAGTGCTTTTGTCCAGGGTGCCGACCATGGCTCCCAAGGGATCCAGCCCACATAAGCTGCCCTACACTCCCTTTTCGGGTATTATCCCCTTCACTCAGGAACCAGATAAAATTACTCTCTTTTCCCTCAGGAACCGGCTAACGTCTCATTTTACTCTACACTCAGGAACCTGGGAATTGCTCTAATTTCGCTCACGAACCGTCTAATTGTTCTCATTTTAATTCTGCACCCAGAACCCGCTATCTGCTTTCATCAAAATATAGGCCATGATCCTTAAAAAATATAAATCTCGAAAGTAGTTCCAAATAATTCTCCGAATCAAAAGAATTCTGTACAAAAAGTTCTGCAACACAAATAAACCACCGTCCCCAACCGCTGGTCATCAAAAATAAAAAATTGAAGTAAAGGGAACTCCAACAGATGCTGAGTACCTCACTATGAAAATACTGATCACTTCACTATGAAAATAATGAGGCGGGACGAGCGCACATGCGGCTTATTTCCTGGAAAAGAGGCAGACCCTCCAACAATAGATTAATGCGGCAGCAAAACTCATCTAAATACCGTTGGCGGTACTTGGGACCAACACCGCAAAAGGTGCTATGCAGCCATTCTCCGGCCCATCTTGTTAATGGCAGTCCTTTTTTGAGCTTGGCTGAAACAAAACGATTCACTTTCGTAAGACCAGGCTGCTTCCCTGACCCCATATATTGATCACAAAACTCCTCAACACTTTCCCTTGAAAGCTGGCCTCCCTCATAGTCTTCGGTTTGGACGGCCTGCATGTGAACACGGTATGGCTCGTCCTTCTCCGTTAAAGAAACACAGACGATTACGGATGGATTAGTGGGAGGGTCCGAAAGAGAAGAGGTCGGATGGGAATAGGTTAGGGTTTCGCTGTGAAGGCACATTCTACCTGTTGGAGGAAGCAACTGCTTCCCTTCGGATAAAGCGCCGCGGATGGCGTGCAGTATGCTCCAGGCTGTTTTGTAGGTCACGCGGATCAACCCGGCAAGAGCAGTAGCATTCACGGTCTCCTTGGGCTTGGCCAAATGATAGATCGCGGTGAACCATTTGATCAAGGAAGTCCGGGTACCCTCCATAATCGTTCCGGCAGTCAGCGAGGTTTGATGCTTGCAGCAGGCGCATTCATAGAGAGGCTGCTTACGGGTGTGAATGGTGTACGCTTGCCCGTGCCCACAATACGGACACACAAAACCATTGGGCCACTTCAGGCGAAACAGATATTCCTCACAGGCTTTTTCGGAGGACTGAAGCCGAAAGAAAAGAGCCTCCTCTTCTTGCTCCAATATATTGAGGCTGGAGATACGATCCTTAATTATATTACCCCGCATCCCTATCCCCTCCGCTTCATCCACACCTTATTTTAAAAATATATAAGAACATATATTCTCATTATATCGAACATTAGTTCTTATAGCAAGAGATTTTTCCTCCAATATGTTGAAATTGGCATCAACCTATTGTTCCTGACCGAAGGGGATAATACACGAAAAGGGACCTAAAAGACATTAGATGACTGCAATAACTAGTGGTAATTATTGGATATTTTTGAAGGGATGGAGGGTAAACGTTAAGAATGGGCCATTTGAAGGTGAATTGGAGGATAAATTGAGCGGACTAGATTAAGAGTTGGGTTGGGTTGGGTTGGGTTGGGTTGGGTTGGGTTGGGGGGCGATCTAAAAAAACCACCGCCAGTATGGGAACTGGCGGTGGGTGGATGAGAGTGGGTTTTATTGAGTGGTTAGTTTTTGACTTCTACGGTGATGGGTTGGCTGGTGGTTGATCCTGCTCCGTTGAGGAGCTCTGCTACATATTCATAATGGCCGGGGGACCGGTCGTGGAGCTGGACGGTTGCTTGTTGAGCGGCTGGAGTAGCGGCCTGAAGCGGCTGCTCTGTCATAAGGGTGCCGTTTTCGTACAGCCGGAAAAGGGTTCCGTTGGTGCCCCACCACAGGTTCATCTGCACCTGGTAGCTGCCGTCGCCGTCCCAATTGTCGTGGGAAAGGACTGCCTGCCCGGGGACTGCCTGGGCGACGGTGACCTGATGTGGATCGCTGCGGGTGGTGCCGAAGACATTGGTCAGCTCTGCTTCATATACATACACCCCGTTTGGTTTATAGGTCACCGCGGTGACGGTGGATTGGGCACCGGGGCTGCGCTCCGCCAATTGCTGTGTATCGATGAGAAGGCCGTTTTCGTAGAGCTTATAGGTGCTGCCATTGTTGCCCCACCACATATCCATCTTAATGGTATAGCTTCCATCCAGCAGGCCGGTATCATGGCCATTATTATCCGACAGGACAGGTTTGCCGGGAGCCTTGGCCGGATCCGGCTTCGGAACCACATTGACCTTGTGGGTGGCCCTCACATCCGGCAAGGCTGCGGCGGCGACGGTGATGACAGCCTCCCCGACGCTTAGACCCAGCACTGTTCCGGCGTTATCCACCGACACTACGTTAGTATCGCTGCTGGTCCAAACCAGCTCCTTGTCGGAGGCATTCACCGGCAGGACGGTGGCCGCCAGGGCAGCGGTTTGCCCCACCTGCAGCTCTGGCTGGGCAGACTGAAGCTCAATGCCCGTTACAGCCACTGGGAGCTGCTTAAACACAATATCATCGAGCATCAGATAGCTGAAGCCGCCCGTGTAAAAGCCTACCTTGCCGGAGGCCTGATGGCCGGGGTCCGATGCTTCCAGCCGTAGTTCTCCGTTTACGTACAGCTTGATATTGGCGCCGTCGGCCAACACACGGATTTGATACACTGTATCGGGCTTTAAATCCAGGTCAGGCAGCACATTTTGCTTGACTGTAGCCCATGCGGCGTTATACAGAAGCCACTTGGACGTTCCGTCACCCGTGGTTCTGTAGCCAATCCGGCTTGGTCCTCCGGTAGCGTTTTGGCGGTCAAAAATATAGAATGTCGTTGCATCGGGAAGGGTCGGCGGTGTTTTCAGCTTAAAGCTGAGATCATAGCTGCTGAACTCCTTGTTGACCACGGCGGAGGCGCCGTTCAAGATCTTGTACCAGCGCTTGCCGTCCACGTTGACAATACTGCGGTTAGGGTCCACTGGCCAACCGTTGCCCCCCGACTCAAAGTCTGTCGTATGCATGACATTGGAGACGATCATTTTGGCGGATGCGCTAGCATTGGGATTCTCCGCCGATACGGCGGTTATCACCGCTTCTCCAGTGGATACTCCTGTCACCACGCCGTTCGCATCCACGGTAGCCACCTGCGGGTTGCCGGAGGACCAGTTCAACGCCGTGTTGGCTGCATTAGAGGGATCAAAGGCAGCATGCAGCGCCAGTGTCTCTCCAACGGTCATGTTGGCCTGGGTTTTGTCCAGCAGCAAGCCGGATACCGCTGTGGTAGGCAATGTGAACTTAATATCGTCAAACCAGAGATAGCTGAAGTTGCTGACGTAGAAGCCCACCTTGCCCACAGGATTATGGGTGGGATCGGATGCCTTCAGCCGCAGCTGATCGTTGACATAGACGCTGATGTCCGCTCCTTTGACCAACGCCTTGATTTTGTACTCCGTATTGGGCTTGAGGTCATGGTCCGGGAAGGTCACTTCCTTAACCGTCCCCCAGGCTGTGTTGTACAGCAGCCAACGGGAGGTTCCATCTGCATTGGTTTTGTAGCCGATCCGGCTGGAGTTGGGGCCTACCTGCCGGTCAAAGATATACATGGTCGCATAAGCAGGTATGGTATCCGGTGTCCGCAGCTTGAAGCTCAGCTCATACTCTGTATAATCCTTTTTGGTGAGAGAGGTGGCGCCGTTCTTGATTCTGTACCAGCGGTTGTCTCCGATTTTGTCGATGGCCCGGTTGCCGTCCAGCGTCCAGTCACCCGGATCCACTTCGAAGTCGGCAAAGTCGATGACTCCGTCTCCCTCATCCACGGTAACCTGCACCGTTTCCGTCAGGAGCGGATTTTCCTGGGAAACTACTGTGATAAGAGCTTCACCCACAGAAACACCCTTGATGATACCCTTGCTGTCCACTGATGCCACATCGGGGCGGTCGGATTGATAGCTCAGGGCGGAGTTGGTGGCGTTCCAAGGAAGGACTGCAGCCTGGATGGTAGCGCTTTTAAAAACTCCCAAGGTGATATTCTTGTTGTACACATACACTTCCCGGACCGGATAGTGATCAGTCCCATGGAGGGTGCCCGCTTTTCCGATGACTCCAATATCTGCGAAGGGAATAGCGGTAAAGCCGGGAATGCGGTTGAATACCTCCGCGTTGGCGTTCAGCTCCAGGTTGCCACCGGCCAGATCAACAAAACCGGGGTCACTGTCGGCAATCCAGTTGCCGGAATATTGCACAAGATTGAATTTGTCATAAGCGCCGTTGGTATTGGTGGTTTTGTCCCGGGCTCTCACCGGATTGTAGATCACATTGTTGGTAAAGGTGTTCGTTGTCGGATAGTAGCGGTTTTCGGTGAAGAAGTCGGCCAGCTCCGGATATTTTGCCATATGGGGTGTGCCGACGTAATTGTTATTGGCCGCAAACAGCTCCTGCCATTTCGTCATATAGTTCTTCGGAATCTGATTCTCCGGCTTATCGCCCAAATATATATCCGCATAATCATACGGAACCTTACTGTCAATGAAGATATTATTGCGGGTTAGGATATGGGAGCCGCCGTTATTTTTGATTGCGGAGTTGCCCATCTTGTTGAAGATGTTCTCTTCAATGGTGATGCCCATGGTGAAGTTGTCCGGGTAAACCCCTTCTACGCCGGCCTTGGATTCTCCGATGTTATGGAAGTAGTTGCGCCGGATTACCGTCCCCCGCTCCTGCGGCGAAGCGCCCAGATTCATGTAGATGGCGCCCAAATCGGAGAAGGATTTGCACACATCATAGATGTCATTGTATTCCACCAAATGGTCATTGCCAAAAATCAGAATCCCCGGATGCGGCGCATCATGAAGCTCGTTGTGGGACATCCTGTTTCCCGCTCCCGACAGATGGACGCCGGGGTTGTAGGCCTTATGGTAGAACGCAAAGTCGTGGATATGCGAGTTTTCCACGAAGTTATTTCCCGGGGCCAGGGTGGTTTTATTGCCCCCCGTCACCGTAACGGCCGTGCCTCCGATGTGATGGATATGGGAATTGGATACGCCGTTGTACGTGCCGGGAGCACCGCTGAAATCATTATAATAAAACCGGCTTTGGGTATTCAGAAGCACGCCGCTGTTGGTAAAATTGCGGATTTCACAATGGTTCAGCAGCATCCGGGTACCGCCCATAAATACCGCTGCCGAGTCTCTGCCATTCTCCAGAACCATATCCTCGAAGGTAATGTAGGAGGCGTTCAGGGCATTGATCATCGGTGTTTTGAGAACGGTTACAGTAATCTCCGGATTGCCTTGATTAAACGATGCATTAGGGAGAAAATACAGTTTCCCATTCTGCCGGTCTATGTAATACTCCCCCGGCATATCGATTTCTTCCAGCAGATTCTGGGCAAAGTGGAAGTCCGGATACCAGTTGTCGTTGAAAATGCCGCTCATTTCCCCATAACGAAGGGTAATGGTTTTGTTGGCGGTATCAATGGAGGCAATCTTATTGTACGACCATTCCCAGCTGTATCCAAAAATGCCGTCCAGCCAAATATCATCCGCCTGGCTCCAATATTGGGGACGGTCATAGGCGTAGGAGAAGGTTCCACCGCGGGTATGCACCTCATCCCGGTTGCTGCGGGTGGGTCCCTTGTCGAGAACCTCGTCCATTCTTACGGTGCTGTTGTTGGGCCAACGCGCCAGGGTCATGCCCTGCCCCTCCACATACAGCTCCATAGGAGGGACCTTGCTCAGGTCATTGGCCAAATAATAACCATGGCGGCTCAATTCACCGTAATCTGCCAGGCCATGGGCGGCCAGATTCACCTCCAGCACCTTGGTGCGTGCCTCTGGATCAATAATCCGGTTCAGAACATTCGGATCCGTTACCGCAGTGAACCAGCTTTTCTGCAGATTGGCTCCCCCGTTTAATCGGACGTTCTCCCCGGGATAGGCCTGATACTTGATGATCTTGCCGGCTTCACCGGAATCCTCCTCCCGAAGCTCGAAGCTTTGGCTTCTCTCATACACACCACCGCGCAAATAAACGGTGATGCCTCCTTCGGGCAAACCGTTGGCAGCCTTCAGCAGCCGGATGGTGTCCCGCGCTTTCTCCAAAGAGAGAAAAGGAGCATTCAGTGTGCCGGGGTTGGAATCGCTTCCATCTGTGGCCACATAAAAGACTTGGCCAGGTGCCTGCTCCTCCGTTGTTGTAACCGCTCCCAAAACAAAACCAGGCGAAGACAAGAGCAGCAGACCGGCAAGGAGGACAAGCAGCAGACGTTTTGGATACATAACCTCATTCCTTTCAAATTTTGGATTTATCTATAGAAAAAAGGCTGCCGATCCAATGGTTCAACCGGCAGCCAAATTCCTCATGGTGACAAGCTTATTTAACTAGACCTTTTTTCTTCAAGAATTCATTGAATTGTTTGGTTACCTCTGCAACATACTTATCCTCGCCGGCCTTCTTCAGGCGGTCGTACATAGTCGGCCAGGTTTTGTCAAAATCCAGGGTGCCGGTGGTCAGGCCCTTCTTGTATTCGCCCCAAATGGCATTCAGGTTGGCGATTTCGGTGCTTACCGGCTCGGAGTTGAACTTGAAGGCGCCGATGGGATTCACGTTGGAGGTCGCGTTGATCTTCTTGGTTTCTTCCCATACGTTAGCAGGTTGGCCTTCCTTCAAATAGGAATTGAACACGCTGCCGAAAATCCAGTCCATATTGGGCTTGTAGCGGGAATCCGCCTTGGCCTTCACCACATTGTCGGACACCTTCTCATAGTGGGTGCCTTCAATACCGTTACACAGCAGGTTATACAGCTGTTTGTCGGTATTCACCAGATTCAGCAGCATCGTGGCGCGTTCCGGATTCGGAGAGGTACGGCTCAGAGCTTGGTTAGTGGTAGCGGAATAACCATTGGAGAACCAATCGGTAACCGGCACAACCACAACTTCATTGCCGCCGTTTTTGCCCTTCACTTCGGCTTCTACGCCGGGCTTCAGAACGTTATTCATGATTACGGCCATTTGGCCCTTGGTTTCATAATCGCTCATCTTGGCTGTAGCGGCATCCTTGAAGATATAGCCCGCTTTGTACCACTTGGAAGCCAGTTTGAAGTTCACCAGGTCCTCCTCGGGGTAACGGAGCAGCTTGTAGGTGGGATCATCCTTCTTCACATAGAAGTGGTCATCCAGTCCGGGCAGAACCCACATTTGATCGCTGTTCACACCCTGGGCGGCGCTTACAAAAGAGCTTCCGAAAGGAATGATGTTCGGCTCGTTCTGCTTGATTTGCTCCAGGAACGGCTCAATATCCTCAAACTTCTTGATTTTAGTTACGTCCAGATTGTATTTGTCTACAAAGCGCTTTTGAATAATATAGCCCAAACGGTTGCCGTTTATTTGCTGATTGGGGATTGCGTAGACTTTATCATCTACAGTCAAGCCGTCCCACATGACTTGAGGCACATCCTTCTTTAATTGCGGGGCATATTTATCAAGCAGGGCGTCAAGAGGCTGGATGGCGCCTTTGCGGACCAGCTCCTCAGGCTTCAGCAGGTATCCGGTCCAAAGGATATCGAACTTTTCGCCCGCTGCCAAAACCGTATTCATCTTCTGAACATAGTCGCCGATGGGCACTGGCATCAGCTTGACGGTGGCGTTCAGCTTTTCTTTAGTAATCTTGTTCACCTCGGCCGCTACCGTCTCCTGGTCGCCTTGCAGCTGGGACAACGGATAATACCAAGTCAGCTCAACCGGCGCGAGCGTTTGGGCTCCTGCGGATGCCGTTCCAGCAGCGGGAGAACCGTTGGACGCAGCCGGGGTTTCGTCACCCTTGCCGCAGCCAGCCAGGAAAGCAGCCGCCAGAGAAGCAGCCATCGTTGCCTTCATCCATGTCTTCATGTGTTTGACCTCCTGTTTTTATATTCCTATGGTATATATGTTAACCCTTGAGGGAGCCAACCGTTAAGCCTCTTACAAAAAAACGTTGGAAAAACGGGAAGATCACGAGCATTGGGCCGCCGGCCAGGACCGCAATGGCCATCCGTGCCGAGTTGTTAGGGAAATCTTGAAGATTGATGCCCATCTGCGATGAGAAATCCGAGTTGGAGGTAAGGAACTCCATGCTGTTCAGAATCCGTACCAGCAAGAGCTGCAGCGGCACCAACTTGGGGTTGTCAATGTACAGCATGGCATTGAACCATTCGTTCCAATACGCGAAGGAAATCAACAGACCCATGGTGGCTAAGGCCGGTTTGGACAGAGGCAGGATGATGGTGAAGAAAATCCGCAGCTCCTTGGCCCCGTCTATTTTGGCCGACTCGATGATTTCTAACGGAATTTTGGACATAAAACCCTTCATGACCATGATGTTGAAGGGGGACAGCATGACCGGCAGAATCAGAGCGAACAGCGAATCCTTCAAGTGAAGGTATTGGGTCATGAGAATATAGGCAGGAACCAAACCGCCGCTGAACAGCATGGTGAAGAACACGTAGAAGGTAGTGATCCGGTTGTACCGGTAATCCCGGCGGGAGACCACGTATGCCGTCATGGCGGTAATCAGGAGACCGCATAGGGTGCCGGCAATCGTAATCAACGCGGTTATGCCGTAGGCCCGGAGAATAATATCCGGTGTTTGCAGGACATAACGGTACGCGTCCAGACTGAAGATTTGGGGCCAAAACTGGTAGCCGTTCTTGACGATGCTATCTTCACTGGTGAGGGATACCATGACCACAAGGGCAAAGGGCATAATCATCAGCAGCGAGATGATAATAAAAGCCAGGTGAATCAATGCTTGGGGGATCTGAGTCTTGGTTTTCATGCGTAGTCGCCTCCTTTCTTACCACAGGGAATGATCAGGGTTGATTTTTTTGACAATACCGTTGGCGGTCAGCACCAGGATCAGGCCCACAACCGATTGGTAGAAGCCGGTGGCGGCGGACATGCCCACATTGCCCAGCTCACGCAGGGAACGGTATACATAGGTGTCGATAACGTCTGTTGTCCCGAAGATAAACCCGGAGTTGTTCGGGATGAAATAGTGCAGGCCGAAGTCTCCGCGGAACATGCTGCCAATGGACAGGATGAGCATAATAATCACCAGTGGCGCCAAGAGCGGAATCGTAATGCTGAAGGCCATCTGGGTTTTGGTGGCTCCGTCAATGCGTGCCGCTTCGTAATACTCCGAATTAATCCCGATAATTCCGGCAAAATAGATAAGAGTGGAGAAGCCCACTGCCTTCCACAGGTGGAAGATGACCAATATAAACGGCCATGGGGCTGAATTTTGGTACCAGGCTACCGGGTCCATCCCGAAGGATTCCAGCAGCCGGTTTAAGAATCCGTCGGAGTGGTTGAAGAAGGCGTATGCGATGTAGCCAACCAGTACCCAGGACAAAAAGTGGGGCAAAAACAGAGAGGTCTGGTAAAACTTCGTGTATTTGGCCTTCAGTTCATTTAACAGAATGGCGAACAACAGAGCAACGCAGGTGGTCAGTATAATGTATCCTGCGTTGTAAAGCACCGTATTCCGGGTGATCCGCCAGGCGGCGTCTCCGGTGAACAGGTACTTAAAGTTCTTCAGGCCGGCCCAGTCGCTGCCGAATATACCTTTGTCATACCGGTAATTCTTAAAGGCGATGATCAGCCCGATCATGGGCAAATAAGCGAAAATCAATTTGTACACAATTCCGGGCAGGGATAAAAGGAATAGCTCCCTGTTCTTCCAGAAGTGATGCAGCTCCCGTGTTACGATAGAACCGGACCGCCGCTCTTTTTGTTGCGCTGCTGTGTCCGGCATGGTTAGCCGGGTTTCATTCTCCATCATAGTAGCTCCTTTCCGGTTTACGCTGGCGTTGTCGTCAGGCTTTCTGGTTCCAACATAGAGGAATCCCGGCAGTATTGTTACTGTACATACGCAAGATTCCTGTATAGAGGCCTGTAAATAATCCAGATTCCTGCCGAACCGGAGGCCGAAAATCTGTACAGCGGCGCTATATAGCGGGTACAGCTGTACAGCTGTGGGATGCCGCTGCCGGAATAGCCTGCTTATATAAAAAAGACGCCTCCACTTCTGCTTGTCGGGCAGCCGTGAAGGCGTCTTTTATTTGGGTGAATCCATATTCACTGTACAACATTCACTACCGGGATAGGCTTGGCTTGGAAGCTCAAACACGTTTTGTCGGCCTTGATTGAATGGAATGTTAAGGTGTCAAAGCCGCCAAAAAACTCGCCCTCAAGCCAACCTATCCCTCCCGTTCATGTTGTTTGAATATGGATTCACCCTTTTGCTTTAATCGAACAGACTCCTAAGCGTTGCGGTTAATGGCGGCCTTCAGCCTGTACTCCTTGGGCGTTGTGCCGTAGCGCCGTTTGAACAGCCGGTAGAAATAGCTTTCGTTGCTGAAGCCTACCTTTTCCATAATTTCGGCCACCGTCATCTGCTGCTGCTCCAGATAAAGGCGGGCCTGGGCCAGCCGGGTTTCGTTAATGCAGTCCACCACGGTGATGCCCTCCTGCTCCTTGAACACCTGCCCCAGATACACATGGCTCATGCGGAGCATATCCGCGATCTTCTGCACGTTCAGATCCGGATCGGCATATTGACGGGCGACAATTTCCCGGATGGTTTCGGCTACCAGCCTGGCCTTTTCCTCCCGGCCGCTGGTGCGTTTGTCCAAAGCCTGGCGGACCAGATCCAGGAATACCTCCTTCACTTCCTCCAGGGTCTCCTTCTCCAGAATCCGCCGGTTGATCTCCTGGAGATTTACCGAAGCGGCCTGCAGGTTATTCTGGTTCATTTCATTGATGGCATTCCCCAAGGTCACAAACATATGCAGCATGGCGGAGAACATGTTCTCGAAGCTGAAGGTGCGCACCAGCTCCAGCCATTTGTCCATACCGCCGTTGATCCGCTCCCAATCCCCGCTTTTGAGCCCTTCGATCAGCTGCCGGTCCAGCTCCGGGGGAATATGGAATTGGCTGCATTCTTCGTTGGGCTGAACCAGGCTTGGTTCGATCAACGCTTCCTTGCCGAGTATCATTCGATAGTCGGCGTAGCGGAGAGCCTGCCCGTACATCGCCGTGATGTCCCGGTACGAGCTGAAAACCGGGCTTACGGACATGGTAACGGTGATATGGTAATAATGCCGCACGGTGTCCTGAAGCTGCCGGAGAATCGTCCGCAGCTCCTCATGGCTGATACCGCCTGCATGGCCGATGATGAACACCACGTGGCCATTTTTCATATCCACCGCCTCGCAGGAATAGCTGTCCCGAATCAGCTCCTGGCCGATGTTGCAGATGGCGAAATACAACAGGGACATGGTGGCCTCCGGTGTTCGGGCCTGAACCTCCTGCAGGTTATCAATTCTGGCCAGCGCCACGATCATACCGCCTGTGGCGGGAATATCCAGGCCGTATTGCGCCCGGTCATGGGCCAAATCCTGCTCGGGCACCCCCGTGCTTCCCGCGATCAAATTGCGCAGCCGGTACACCTTGGCGATATTCTGCTGGGCCGCCTGATCCTGCTGCAGCTCCTTAAGCTTATCGGTCATCTGCGAATAGCTGGAGGCAATGAGGGACAGCTCATCCCGGTGCATATCCCCTCCGCGGCCTTCGTTGCGCCGGACCAGTGTCATCAGGTGTCCGATAGGCCTGTAAAGCTTGATGGAGAAATAGATGGAGATCAGGATGGTTAACAGCACAACGGATGCCGTAACAATAGCCGCTGTCCACCGGATCTGCCTTACATTGGTCAGTACCGCGTCATAATCCTGGAGGCTGATGATCTGCCAGTCATTCAGGCCCCGGGTCAGATAGGTGACCCTGTATTTTTTGCCTTCATGGCTGTACGTGAAATAATCCAGCTCCTTGCCCGAGGCGGCAATCTGGGGAATCAGCTCATTCTTGATATCCATCTGGTCCGGCTTCATCAGGTCATTGGATATTAATACCCGTCCTTGGTTGTCGGTTACAAAGATCACATCATTCTGCCGTTCGGCCAATGCATTAAGCGCTTTCACGTTGTCCAGCATCCACGTGGGTTTGATATTGACGATCAACAGATTCCCGTTGACCGCATTCAGCGTGGGGCCATCGTATACAAACAGGGAAAAAACATCTACACCATCTCCTCCCCCCAGCTCCATGGGGGTTAGCTGCAGCTTGGGCAGCGGATCATGGCTCTTCATGTATTCCCGGAACGACTGATTCATCACATCCGTGCTCATGGTATGGTTCACCGTGGAAAAAAACCGGCCCTGAACCGCATTATAGAAAACAATGGAATGCAGATACGGGGATTGGGATACCAGACGGGTCAGTTTGTCCAGCTTCAGGATACTCTGCTCAAAATCGTCGCCGGACTTCAGTGCGATAAAATCCTCGTCATTGAAGGTAGATACCGCCAAATCCTTCACAATCTGGTTCATATTTTCAATATTATATTTAATTTGGGTCAACAGCTTCCTGTCCGCATCATGCTCCATGCTGGAGACCTTGCTTTGGGCATTAAAATACAGGAGAGCGGAAGCCGCGATCAGAAGCATTACCACCAGCATAAAACCAAGCAGTATACGCTGCAGGTATTTCCGTGACCGGAGGGTTTGTAGCAGATTCACATACATCACTCCTGTTGCATTATGTGCTAGCGTCTGTTTTCAGACACGCACTAACTATAACGCCCCCTCTCTTTTGTTGTCAATGAGAGGGGGCGGGCAGATATAGTTACCGTTTCCGGTGCATTTTGAATTCCAGGAACAGCTCATTCAGATGGGACAGGTTTCGTTTGCCGAGGTTCCGGTACACCTCCAGCTTCTCCAGCACCTCATCGTCCGGATAGAAACGCTTGTCCTGGGAGACATCCTTCGGGAGGTACTGCAGCGCGTCGGCATTGGGCGTGGAGTAGCCCACATACTCGGCGTTGACGGCGGCATTCTGCGGATCCAGCATGAAGTTGATAAACTTGTGGGCCCCTTCCACATTGTCTGCGGTTTTGGGGATGACCATGTTATCAAACCAGATGTTGGAGCCCTCCTCCGGGATGACGTAATCCAGATCCTCGTTCTCATCCATGATTTCAGAGGCATCACCGGACCAGACCAGCGCCGCGGCTGCTTCCCCGTTGGCCATGAGCATCTTAATCTCATCACCCAGAATGGCCTTCACATTGGGAGTCAGCTCATTAAGCCTGCGTTTGGCTTCCTGCAGATGGTCCTCGTCGGTATCGTTCAGGGAGTATCCCAGGGTGTTCAGCCCCATGCCGATAACCTCCCGGGCGCCGTCCAGCAGGAACACCTTGTTGGCCAAGGACGGGTCCCACAGGTCCTCCCAGCTTTCGAAGGTCAGGTCTCCCGCCAGCTCGGGGTTAAAGATGATACCCACCGTTCCCCAGAAGTAGGGCACTGAATAGACATTTCCCGGATCAAAGGACATATCCAGATACTTCGGGGCAATGTGCTTGTAATTGGGCAAAAGCGACTTGTCCAGAGGAAGCAGCAGCTTCTCCTCCATCATCTTGTTGATGGCATAGTCAGAGGGCACGGCCACGTCGAAGGTGGTGCCGCCTTGGGAAATCTTGGTCAGCATGGCTTCATTGGAATCGAAGGTCTGGTAGATGACCTTGATCCCCGTTTCCGCCTCAAACTTGTCCAACAGTGCCGGATCGATATAATCGCCCCAGTTGTAGACGGTGAGGGTGTTGCTGCCGGTATAGCCCTCGCTGGCGTTCAGGTACGACGCCAGATACATCAGCGCGAAGGCGGCGATGAACACCGCCAGGAATGCGCGGCTCAGCTGCTTCATTTCGGCACCTCCGTCCGGAAGGAGCGATTCTGGGTGTTGCTTTTGAGGCTCAGGAAATAATAGATGGCCACCAGGATGATGGTGAACAGGAAGATCATGGTGGACAACGCATTAATGGATAGGGAAATCCCCTGCCGGGCCCGGGAATAAATCTCTACGGACAAGGTGCTGTAGCCGCTGCCGGTGACGAAGAAGGTCACGGCGAAGTCATCCAGCGAATAGGTCAGAGCCATGAAGAAACCGGCAAAAATCCCCTGCCGGGTGAAGGGCAGAATGACCTTCGTCAGCACCTGCCGGCCGCTGGCGCCCAGATCCCGGGCCGCATCCACCAGGGTGGACGGCATCTCCTGGAGCTTGGGCAGGATCATCAGCACGGTGATGGGAATGCTGAAGGCGATGTGCGAGAGCAGCACCGACATAAAGCCCAGCTTGATCCCCACCATGGTAAACAATACCAGAAAGGATGCACCGATGATGACGTCAGGGCTGACGATCAACACATTGTTCAAGGACAAGAGCGTATTGCGGGTGCGGTTCCGTCTCACCGAAACAATCGCCAGCGCCCCGCTGAAGCCCAGTATGGTGGCGATAGCCGATGACAGCAAGGCCAGCACCACCGTGTTGATCACGATAATAATCAGCCGCGTATCCTGGAACACTTCCTTATACCATTGCAGGGTAAAGCCCTCAAAATTGCGCATATGTCCGCCGCTGTTGAAGGAGTAGTACATCAGATAAAAAATCGGGGCGTAAAGGATAACCAAAACAATGCCCAGATAAATCCGGCTCAGCGTCCGGCTGCCTGTTGATTTGTTCATGCGCCGGTCCTCCTGTTCCGTTCACCTGTCATAAACATAATGGCTACCATTACAATCACCAGGAACACGGCAATGGTGGAGCCCATGCCCCAATCCTGGGTGACCAGGAAATGCTGCTCGATAGCCGTACCCAGGGTAATAACCCGGTTGCCTGTAACCAGCCGCGTAATCATAAACAGCGACAGGGCTGGAATAAATACCGCCTGACAGCCGGATTTGACACCGGGCATGGTCAGGGGCAGCACCACTCGCCGGAAGGTGGTCCAGCGCGAGGCGCCCAGATCCCGGGCCGCATCCGTCAGCGTCGGATTCAGCTCCTCCAGGGAGTTATAGATGGGCAGAATCATAAACGGAATAAAGATATACACCGCCACGAAGATAAAGCTGAAATCCGTAAACAGGATTTGTCTCGCCCCCAGGCCCGTCCATTCCAGGAAGGTGTTGATGGGCCCTGCTGATCCAAAAATCCCCAGAAAGGCATATGCCTTCAGCAGCAAATTGATCCAGGTGGGCAAAATAATCAGCAGCAGGAGCAGTTGCTTATGCTTCGACTTGGTAATGAGATAGGCCGTCGGGTATGCCGCCAGAAGACAGCAGACGGTGATCAGGAAAGCGTAGAAAAAGGAATTCACCGCCATTTTGACATAGACGGAGGTGAAGGCTTTGGCATAATTGGCCAGAGTAAAGCCGCCCTCCACGTTGCGGAAGGAGTAGTAACCGATCAGCACAATCGGAATGATGACAAACAGCAGCATCCACAGCAGATACGGCACCAGATACAGGTTGCGGCCGCCCGCCCGGCGGCGGACCTCAGCGGACATAGGCGCCTTCATGCTCATATGCCTCCAGTCGCTTGTCGAATTCCTCTTCCGTTTCATTAAAGCGCATGATGTGGATGGCCTCCGGCTCGAAGGTCAGCCCGATCTCCTCGCCGACAGTTGCCTTGCGTGTGGAGTGAACCAGCCATTCATGTCCGGCTTCGTCATAACACACAATCTCATAATGCACGCCCCGGAACAGCTGGGTATCCACCCGGACCTTCATCTTGCCCTGGGCAACTGTCGTGATTTCCAGATCCTCAGGCCGCAATACCAGTTCTACTGGCTCATGTGGCGAAAGACCGGCGTCGACACAATCGAAGCGCATGCGGTTGACCTCTACCACATAGTCCTCGATCATCACCGCAGGCACGATATTGGACTCCCCGATAAAATCCGCTACAAAACGGTTAATAGGCTCATCATAAATATCCATGGGGGTTCCGCTTTGCTGGATAACGCCCTTGTTCAGCACAAAAATTTCGTCGGACATAGCCAGCGCTTCCTCCTGGTCATGGGTGACGAAAATAAAGGTGATGCCCAACCGGCGCTGCAGCTCCCGCAGCTCATATTGCATCTCCGTACGCAGCTTCAGGTCCAGCGCGGACAAGGGCTCATCCAACAGCAGCACCTCCGGCTCGTTGACGATGGCTCTGGCAATGGCTACCCGCTGCCGCTGTCCGCCGGACATTTCGCGGATTTCGCGCTTTTCGTAACCGGACAGATTGACAAAACGAAGCGCCTCCCGCACCTTCTCCTCGATCAGCTTGGGTTTCACCTTCTTCACCCGGAGGCCAAAGGCCACGTTCTCGAAGACGTTCAGATGGGGGAACAGCGCGTAGTCCTGAAACACCGTATTCACTTGGCGTTCGTTGGCCGGCACCTGGTTGATCACCTTGTTGTTCAGGGTGATGGCACCCTTGGTGGGGGTGGCAAAACCGGCGATGAGCCGCAGGATGGTGGTTTTTCCGCAGCCTGAAGGACCTAAGAGCGTATAGAATTTGCCCCGTTCAATGTCAAAGCTGATATCGTTCAATACGACTTCGCCGTCATCGTATTCCATGAACACGTGCTCGAAGCGGATAATCGTCCGATTGTCCATTTTCCATCTCCCTTATCTTATAAACTCAATTCTCACTATTATACAATAAAGGCGTGGATTGAACAGGATGCGACAGGTTTTTTTTACCCTTAAAACAGCCCGTCCACATCATTATATAAATTCTTTACAATCGAATAGTCCAAATGTCAGATTAGTTCACATGATTATTGACGATTTTGTCACAATTTCCCTGAAATCCCCTTCCAAATCTTGAGCATTCCCCAAGAGCCTTGTTATAATGCATCAAGCCTTGCTGCAACATGATAAAAAGAGGAGCTTGGGAAAGGATGACTTGGGTATGGCAATGGTAATGATCCAGGCAGTAGTAAGACCCGAGAAGGCAGACGCCGTGCTGGCCGAGCTGATGATGGCGGGTTTCCCCTCCGTCAGCAAAATGGATATTGTGGGCCGCGGGAAGCAGAAGGGCATTCAGATCGGCGACACCCACTACGACCAGCTCTCCAAGAAAATGCTGTTTATGGTGGTAGATGAAAGCGATAAGGACGATGTGATCAAAATTGTAATGCGGGTCGCCCGGACTGGGGAAAAAGGCGCCTTCGGCGACGGTAAAATTTTTATCCTCCCCGTATACGAGGCCTATACCATCAGCTCCGGCAAGAATGTGCTGTAGGCTAAGGCAAGCCATTATATCTACATAACCCGGCGGGAGGTGCAGCTCCCCCGGCAATCGAAAATCCCGGTGCCTGGGAAGGCGCCGGGATTTTGCATGGCGGAGCATATCAGAGGGTCCAGGATTGGTCAGGCTCCCAGTCTGGAAAAGGCGCGTTCTCCAGAATGCGGCTCCGCCACTCTTCATGACGCTCGGAATCCTGCCGGATCAGCTCGGGAGAGAAGATGGTAAAAAGCAGCATCCGTCTGTAATGGAGAAACAGGTTCAACCGTTGGCGCCAGTAAGGTGCAAGGGGATATTCACTTTCATATTCCTCCAAAAAACGTGCCGCCACCTTCTTCAGCCACTGGGGATCGGCGGGTGGCCGCTCCAACGTTCCGTTGGCAGCATAGGTGAAGATGCTGTACAAGGCAATTGCCAGGTCGCAGGCGAACCAATGGGGGCAAGCCACATCGAAATCGAGAACCGTAATTTCCCCTTGGCTAAACAGGAGATTTTCAATATGCAGATCATTGTGGGTGAAGCCGAAGCCGTCCCGTTCCTGGGGCAGCTCATCCAGCTGGCGCTTCAGAGCCCGCCATTGCTCACGAACCTCGTCGTCCTTGCAGAAGCTGTCGAAAAACCGCCACTCATTCTCCCAACCCAGCAGCATGCCCTCCGGGTCACCAGGAAGCGTCTGCCAGACGGGATACTCCGCCGCTGCCGCGTGCATGCGGCCCATGGTTTTTCCCCAAAGGGCAAACAAATCCTCATGCTCTTCCCTGGGATGTTTGAACAATGGTTTCCCTTCCCGCTTGCGGTACGTATACGCCACCACCGTCTGGTCAGGACCCTGCTCCACGGCATACAGTCCGCCTTGGACTGAAGGCTCGGGATAAACAATGGGAATGCCCCGGTCACCGAAAAAACGGACGAACTCCAGCCGGCCCTTCATGGTCTGCAGCCTGTCCTCTACCTCCGCCTCGGGCATCTCCATGATCTTGAGAATGTAGGAGCCCTCCTCCGTCGGATATTCATACAGCACCCCGTCCGACCAGGCGTGGCCCCCTTGAAAATAGACCAGCTCCGAAGCTGCGGTTCCATACGAACGCGCCAGCCCATCCAGAATTTCAACCGGTATTTCCTTCACACTGTATCGCCTCCGGCAACATGACATCTTCTGCTGTCATTATTATGTCATAGTGTGCGGAGCAGAAGGCGACGAATATTGCTGTCAGTCCACCGGGGAATGTTGTTTTTGGCAGGATTTTAGGGTACATACTATATCATATGTATGTATGACATTCTGAAAAGCAGGAGGACGATGCAAATGGCTTCGTGGTTAATTTATGCACTGCTGTCTGCCGCCATGGCTGCGTTGGTGGCCGTGTTCGGCAAAATCGGGCTGGCTGGAGTGGACGCCAATACAGCTACCGCTATGCGTTCGGTGATTATGGCTTTGTTTCTGCTGGGGGTGCTGGCTTACGAGGGCAAGCTGGGGCAAATCGCTTCCGTAGCCGCCAACAAAAAAGCCATGAGCTTCATTTTGTTAAGCGGCTTGGCCGGAGCATTGTCATGGCTTTTTTACTTTGTCGCACTAAAGTATGGAAATGTCTCCCAGGTGGGGCCCGTGGATAAGCTGAGTGTGGTGATGGCCGTAATTCTCTCTGTCCTGTTCCTCGGCGAGAAGCTGTCCTTACTGAATGCTGCCGGCGTGGTGATGATTGCTGCCGGAGCACTTCTGGTGGCGTGGAAGTAACCGCAACGGCAACAGTAAGGTTCGCCGGCCCGCCTGGAACACCGCAAACGCAAAGAAGAACCGCCGAATAAATTTCCGGCGGTTCTTCTTGCGCTTGAGTCGGATCATACCTATACGAAATGCAAAAGTGCAGCTAATCTGGGGCTATCGGCGGTTTACCCGGCCTCCAAATGCAAAAATGCAGTTATTTTCGGATAAACCGCCTGTTCAGGCCCCGATGAGGGAAAATAACTGCATTTTTGCAGGATGGCTGCCCTCAACCGGCCCACCGCAGCTAAATAACTGCACTTTTGCAGTTTGTGCGCAGCTGTCGATGAGGCCGGTCTGCCTTATGAAGCGCGAACAGCTGCCGATGAGGCCAGTCTGCCTTATCGAGCGCGAACAGCTGCCGGTAAGGCCGGTGCGCCGCATCGGTCCAACAGACTGCTTGGACGCTGGATGTCGATGTCTACAGCACCTTGGACAAAAACTCCTGGGTGCGCTCCTGCTGCGGGCTGCCGAAAATCTGCTCCGGCGGTCCCTCTTCCACGATATGCCCCTGCTCCATGAAGATGACCCGGTCGCCGACCTCACGGGCAAAGCCCATCTCGTGAGTAACGACCACCATGGTCATCCCTTCCTTGGCCAGGTCCTTCATGACCGCCAACACCTCGCCCACCATCTCCGGGTCAAGAGCGGAGGTGGGTTCGTCGAACAGCATAACTTTGGGCTCCATAGCCAAGGCACGGGCAATGGCCACCCGCTGGGATTGCCCGCCGGACAGGGAAGCTGGATACGCATCCGCTTTTTCCGACAAACCTACCTTCTCCAGCAGCTCCATAGCCTTCTTCCTGGCCCGCTCCAACGACCACTTGCGGATTTGAACAGGAGCCAGCGTAATGTTCTCCAGCACCGTTTTATGCGGAAACAGGTTGAACTGCTGGAACACCATCCCGACCTCCTGACGGATTTCGGTGATCTTCGTTTCCTTATCCATCAGGGAAATACCTTCGATGCGGATTTCGCCCCCGGTGGGCTCCTCCAGCAAATTCAGACAGCGCAGGAAGGTGGATTTGCCGGAGCCGGAGGGCCCGATCACCACCACTACCTCCTGGGTTTTAATCTCCACGTTGATATTCTCCAGCACCCGGTTGGTTCCGAAGGCTTTGGCCAGCTGGTTCACTTCAATAATGGTATCCCTCATGTGCCGTTACACCTTCCTTTCGATGTAGACGAGCAGCTTGTTCAAGCTGTAGGTCAGAACGAAATAGATGGCCGCCGCCGTCAGATACGGCTCCCACACCCGCATATATTGGCCACGCATCGCATTGGACCAATACATGATTTCAGGAGCCGCCACCAGCGCCACCAGCGAGGAATCCTTCACCAGCACGATAAATTCGTTGCCGAAGGCCGGGATCATCCGTTTAATGGCTTGGGGCAGAATGATATGCCTCATGGTTTCCCAATGGCTCATGCCCAAGGAAAAAGCCGCTTCCCGCTGGCCCTTATCGATGGACTGGATGCCCGCCCGGAAAATCTCCGCACAATAGGCGGCAGAGTTCAGGGACAAGGCCGTAATAGCCGAGGCCCAAGGGTTGGTGCTGCCCGTAATCAGGGGAATAAGTCCGAAATGCACAATCAGGATCTGCACATACAACGGCGTTCCCCGGAAAAAGTTGATATACGCCTGGGAAGGCCACTTCAGAAACCAGTACCGGGACATTTTGCTGAAGCTGATGGCAAGACCGCCCACAGAGCCCAGCAGAATGGACACCAGCGAGATAATGATGGTAAACCCTGTCCCCCTCAGTAGGAGACTCCCGTATTCATATATGATGTCAAATCGGAAATCCATCTAACTCTTCCCTTCCGCAGATGAAAGAATAGTCTCTTTTACTTCGCGTTCAGGAGTACGCTCACGTTGGGCTCCTCGCCAAACCATTTCTTATACATCTTGGCATAGGTACCGTTCTCGATGACGGTTTTGATGGCCGGATCAAGCTTCGCCTTCAGGTCGCTGCCCTTGGGGTATGCCAGACCATAGAACTCTGCGCCAAAGTTGGTTTTGTCCGGAATGGTGACGAATTTCTTCTTGGGGTTATTCTTTGCATATTCACGCACGATGGCAATGTCTGCAACTGCTGCGTCCACACCGCCCTTGTCCAGCTCCATAAAGGCAAGCACATTGCTTTCGAATTTCTTCAGGTTGGTGTTGCCGTTGCCCATAATTTTGGTCATCAGCTCATCGGCTGTAGTAGCGCCTTGTACGGCAACCTTCTTGTCCTTCAGATCAAGGGCAGTTTTGATGGGGCTGCCTTCCTTGACCAGAATCATATTGGTGGACTCAAAATAAGGGATGGAAAAATCATAGCTTCCCTTGCGCTCATCTGTAATGGAAATGGAGGAAATGCCCATTTGGTACTCGGTGCCTTGCTTCACGCTCTCCAGCATGGTATCCCAGCCGGTGTTTTTCACTTCATAGTCCAGCTTCGCTTCCTTCATGACGGCAGCCAGGAAATCAATGTCGAAGCCGACAATCTTGTCCTTATCCATACTCTCCATAGGGGCGTAGGAGGCATCCGTGGCCACCATAATTTTCTTGCCGCCGCTTGCGCTTGTTGCTTCCTTCTTCTCGCCGCAAGCCGCCAGGGAAAAAGCCAATACTAAAGACAAACCCGCCACCAGCATCTTCTTCATCCGTTTCGCATCCTCCCGTTTTTGAACATTTGACCATTGTTTTTATGTTTGAAATTTTAACAGTTTAACGGACAAAAGACAATGACATTTTTCGTTTTCATGTCAGTAAAGGTAACATAAATCCATAAAAAGTTACGATTTTGCCATAAAATCTCCGCTTTTTACCAGCAGCTTGGGTAGAGATTTCTTACACCTGCCCGGCATCCTCACGCCATTTCACCGCATGCTGGCGGATAAGGCACATAAACTCACGCATAACGGGCGTTATAACTCTCTTTTTGTGGGAGGCCATCTGTGTCACGAGGCGCTGCGGGCGATCATCCCAGGCCAATGCGGACAATCTGCCCTGGCGGATCTCGCTCTCCACGGTAATAAGCGGCAGGAAGGAGAGGCCCAGACCCGAGATAACACAGTTCTTAATGGCTTCGATGCTCCAGAATTCCAGCCCTTGGCTGGGATAAACTCCGCTGGCATTCAGCGTATGCTCGAAGAGGGCGCGGTAGGTGCAGCCAGGTTCGGTATACAGCATAACCTCACTCTTCAAGTGGGCGGGGGTCACCGGAATAACCTTCTCCAGGGGATGGCCGGGCGGGGCGATCAGAGTCATCTTTTCTTCCACCAGAGGTTCAATCAGCAGATCCTTGTCCTCCGCCGGATGCTGGAGCATAATAACCAGATCCATTTCGCCGCTTTTGACCCGGTCGCCCATCTCCGAGCATAATCCGGGCTTCAGGGTAATCTGTACATCTCCATACCGGTTCTTGAATTCACGAATCACTGCCGGCAGGCGGAAGGCTGTGAGAGACTCCGGGGCGCTGATGGTCAGGGTCCCGCTGATCTCGTCGTTGAAACGAATAGCGTCCTTAGCCAGGGCATGCAGCTTGGAGATCTCCTGAGCATAGGGGAGAAACTTCTGCCCCGAAGCGGTGAGTGAGGTTTTTTTGCCGAAGCGGTCAAACAGGGCTGTGCCCAGCTCCATCTCCAATGCCTGGATCTGCGCCGTAACACTGGACTGCACATACCCCAGAGCAGCCGCAGCCTTGGTGAAGCTGCCCGCTTCCACTACAGCAATAAAAGTAAGCAGATGTCTCAATTCCATGTGACCATCTCTCCCATCGATAATATCGATATATCCCATCAATACATTCCGTTATCCGATGGGATTATTATCTGGTAGGATATAAGAAATTTCAAGCATTGAATGAGAAAGGATGTGTCGGAATGATGGAAGGTTTTATGCTGGTGATGACTGCGGGTTTGGCTGTGCTTGTGTATGGGGAAGGAAGCACCAAACACCTGGCGAATGCGGGCGGCGCCCGGGGCAGGCTTCAGCGTGCATTCCTGATGCATGCTCTCCCTCTTTTGCTCTACGCCCTCGCGATGGCCGTTCTGTGGATGGCCGGGGACGGCGGTTTGGCCCGTTACCCGGTGGGCGGTGCAGCGGCTATCTTCTATGCCATCCTTATTATCGCTACCCGCCGCTTCACCTTGAGTCTGGCCCTCAGCCTGGGCATTGTAATTCTAGCCGCCTTGCCTTCCCCCTTGCTGTAAGCCGGCACCGCCGCGTTGCATTTCCCTTCTCCCTGGGCTAAGCTAAAACAGTACGAAGGGAGGAACTTGCATGAACAAAATCCTAATCAGCTCCTGCCTCCTGGGCGAGAAGGTCCGCTACAACGGTGAAAGTAAGGCCTTCGTTGATCCGCGGCTGGCCCGCTGGCAGGAGGAAGGACGGCTCATTCCGGTTTGCCCCGAAATGGAGGGCGGACTGCCCGTTCCCCGGCCGCCAGCCCAACGTCATGGAGACCGGGTGGTCACAGAGGACGGGAGCGATGTGTCGGAGGCTTTCCAACTAGGGGCGCAAGCCGCTCTGGTATTGGCCCAGCAGCATGGAGCCTGCGTGGCGGTGCTGAAGCAGAATAGCCCCTCCTGCGGCAGCCGCTTCATTCATGACGGCTCCTTCCAAGGGATACTAATCCCCGGTGAGGGTGTGACCACGGAGCTCCTCAGGCAGCATGGCATTGCCGTGTTCGGGGAGGATCAATTGGACGAGGCTGAGCGGATGCTTGAAGAAGCCCGCCTTCCGGATTAAGGGGGCGCTATGGATCAATTGCAGCATTTGCTTGCCGAGCTGGGAGCTGGCGGGTTTTGGGGTGCCTTTTTGGCTAACGTCATCCTTGTCGTCTGTATCATCCTGCTCAGTATCCTGGCCAACTGGATCACCAAAAAGGTCGTGCTCCAGATCATCAGCCGCTACATCCATAAGACCCGGTACCAGTGGGACAATATCCTGCTGGAGCGCAAGGTCTTCCATAAGCTCTCCCATGTGGTACCCGCTATTATCATCTACGGCTTTTCCTTCATGTTTCCTGCTTATCAGGAGGGGATTGTGAAGGGCGTCAGCATCTACATGAATTTGGTAGGCATTCTGGTGGTGAACGCGTTCCTGAATGCCGTCAACGACATTTACTGTACCTACGAAATATCCAAAGCCCGCCCTATCCGCGGCTATATCCAGATGCTCCAGATTTTCATATGGATCATCGGGGCCATACTGGCTATCTCTACCCTCGCCGGCAAAAGCCCTCTGCTGCTCCTGAGCGGAATCGGCGCCTTATCCGCAGTGCTGCTGCTGGTGTTTAAGGACTCCCTGCTGGGGCTTGTGGCAGGTGTGCAGCTGGCCTCCAACGATATGGTGCAGGTGGGCGATTGGATTGATATGCCCAAGTATGGTGCGGACGGCAGCGTCATTGATATTTCCCTGAACACAGTTAAAGTCCAAAATTGGGATAAAACCATTACCACCATTCCCGCCTATGCGCTGATCTCCGATTCCTTCAAAAACTGGCGGGGCATGATTTCGTCAGGGGGACGGCGGATCAAACGGGCGGTGTATGTGGATACCGGGAGCATTGTGTTTTGTACCCCGGAGATGGTCGGCTCCTTCCGCAAAATCCATTATCTGCGGGATTATATTGACCAAAAGGCGGAGGAAATCGAGCAGTACAACCTGCAAAATGGCATTGACCGATCCAATCGGGTGAACGGCCGGGCGTTGACCAATATCGGCGTCTTCCGGGCGTACATCCAGCATTACATCGAACGCCATCCCCGCATCCATCCCGGCATGGTCCGGATGGTCAGGCAGCTGGAGCCGGGGCCCAACGGGCTGCCAATCGAAATCTACGCCTTCGCCAATTCGACGGAGTGGGCGGTTTACGAGGGCATCCAGTCGGATATATTCGATCATATTCTGGCCGTAGCGCCAGAATTCGGACTCCGTGTATTCCAGAATCCCTCGGGGCATGATCTGCAGCGCCTGTCGGCAGCAGCTTCCCCCGGGGATCAGCCGGAGGAACCCCGCCGCCTGCTTCAGGGGGCGGAATAAAGAGAAGAGCCTGTTTCCGTGAGTGGGAAACAGGCTCTTTTTCATGAAAGGATGGTCTTATTGGGTTTGGGGGAATTGCTTACTGCAGGTCACGCAAGGGATATAGAATGATATCCACCGGCAGGTTGGAGGCTCCGGGAGGAGAGAACTCGATATCCAGTGTCTCTTCCGTTCCTGTGGTGCGGCCCAGCATAATCACACCGTCAAAGGCGCTCAGCACACCGGATTGGGGAACCAGCACAATCTCCCCGTTGATCTTAACGGGTCCCTTGAAGATGCCGCCCTTCGCCATGAGCATGATGCCCATTTTCGGCGGATTTTTGAGATGGACATTATATTTCACACCCCAGTTGCCGTAGTTGATGGCTGGGGTTTTCAAGACGGCATCAACCCCCTTCAGGAAAGGGTCACTCTTATCGTTGCCGAACTGCAGCTTCATGGGATTCTCCATCTGGCGGTTCAGGTCCGCATCCCAGGTTACATCGGCAGAGGAATAGGTTCCCCGGACATGGTCCAGCTCATTGCGGTACTGCAAATCCTTCAGTGGCTTCGAGTTGGCGGTATCCTGGGCGACAAAGCTGATTTTCAGCGGTCCGTCGCTCTCCACGTCATATATCACATTGGCGCCTTGACCCGGCAGGAATACCGGCATTTGGGAATAGACATAGGTTTTTCCGGCAGGGATCACCAGCTTGCTTTCGGCAGTACGGTCGTTCAGGAATTCAGTTGTGGCTTCATTACCCATGATGTTGGCATAGATGGTCGGCCACACCTCACCCTTGTTGGTGGTGGTCAGGGTAACCGGCTTATCCGACAGGTTGGTGGCATAAACCATGAAGGTTACGCTTTTGCCGGACAAATTAATATGGTGCGCGTATAAACGGGATTTCCCGTTGATGGTGTCCTCGTACAGAATGCCGGGCTGGCGGATTTCCTCAGGGGAATCGCTGACCAGAAGCGTACGGGAGGTATCATAGGATGTTGTTTTGTCCAGCTCGGGAATCTGCTCGAAATACCGGTAGTAGGAGTCCCAGCCGACCTTGATAAAGCTGCCCACCGGCTTATTGTAGATGGGATATTCGAACTCGGACAAATATTCCGGGCCTTCTACCAGGATCGAGTCCGTGTAGACAGCGCTTTTGTTGCCGTGACCGTCGGCCACCTGCAGGGAAATGGTGTATTTGCCGGAGGCGTAGAAGGTGTCCTGTTTGCCCTTCCAGTTGAACTCCACCAGCCCTTCGGCATCGGGATCATAGCTCAAATCAATATATTTTACCGGTTCTCCCGGGCGGTATACCTTCTTGGAGGTCGTGAACTTGGCTACCGGCTTGGAGTTCTGCTGGTCGATGATGTAGATGCCCTCGGGGTTGTTCAGCACCAGCATTTCCACCCGGCGCAGCTCGTCATTGTAGGTATAGGGAACGCCCGTCAGATCGGCCAGCCAGGTCAGCTTAACCAAGAGTGTACCGTCCACAATCCGGGCAACGGAGGAAAACGCAATGTTCACCCCATCCTGAACGATAGTTTGTTTATCCGGAGAAAGGGTGATCTCATGGCCTCTCGGCTTCATATCGATGGTACGGGTATCATTGTTCCAATCTACGGAAAAACCCAGCGCCTCGCCTACAAAACGCGCAGGCACATATGTACTTCCATCGAAGATAGTCGGAGCTACATCCAGCGTAACGGTATCGTTGCCGACAAATGCTTCCTTATGATCCAGATACAACAAAACATAATGGGAGGTTGCGGATACGGCCTTTGCTCCCGTTGTCCCCAACACCTGACTGACAACCAATACCAGTGCAAGCAGCAGCCATTTGACCGCCGCGTTTCTTCTCAGCATTCACTCTCTCTCCCTCTTAGTAGATACTCTATTTTCCAGTTGACGAAGAATTATACGCCCCAAGGAGAGGTTTTGTTGCACCTGTCGGCAAAATTTATCTCTTTTCCACAAAATCCCTTCCGTTTCCCGCTTCCCTGAGAATCTATACATTAGGCCGTGCATGAACTGGTTACGACGTGGGATACTAGAAAAAACATCCTCTTGGCGAAAGGAAACCCTATGGACCGTATCCCTCTCCCCAAATTAACCGCTGCCGAAATATCGAATATCTGGACTTCCTATATGTCAGACACCATGTCCATCTGCGGCATGCGTTACTTTGTGGCACATTTGAAGGATGACCGAATCCGGGCTATTGTTGAATTCGCTCTGGGGCTGGCCCAGAATCATGTGACAAGCTTGTCTGAAATCATGCAGTTGGAGGGTTATCCCCTGCCGGCCGGATTTAACGATCAGGATGTGAATCTGGAGGCACCGCCGCTTTTTTCGGACACGCTCATTCTAATGTACATCGGGCATATGGCCAAGCTGGGGTTATCCTCTTATTCCTTGACCCTCACCACCTCTGTCCGGCAGGACGTGGTGGATTATTATACGGAGGCCATAACCACCTCCATGGAGCTTCATAACCGTTCCCAGGCGCTGGGACTGGAAATGGGAGTTTATGTCCGCCCCCCGGTCATTCCGATTCCGGAGCAAATTGAGTTTGTCCATGACAAAGCCTTCCTTGGGACTTTTATGGGCCACAAGCGTCCGCTTCTGGGGTTGGAGATTAACCACCTGTTCCATAACCTGAAGCGCAATGCTCTGGGCAAAGCGCTGATTCTGGGGTTCTGCCAGGTCTCCAAATCCGATGACGTGAAGAGGTTTTTCGAAAAAGGCATCCGGTTGAGCCAAAAGCAGATTGATGTTTTCACCAAAGCTCTCCAGGAGGACAGCCAGCCTGCCCCCATGCTGTGGGACGCGGAAATTTCCCCCTCCGTCGTCTCCCCTTTTTCCGAAAAGCTGATGATGTTCCATGTGTCGGCCCTTATCGCCTCGGCCATTGGCCAATATGGTGCGTCTATCTCCGGGAGCCCCCGCAAGGATCTGGTTCTGGATTACACCAGACTAGCTGCGGAAATTATGGAGTATGCCGAGGAAGGCACCGAGATCATGATCCGCAAGGGATGGATGGAGTATCCTCCCCAGTCCGTGGACCGCAGAAAGCTGACACACACATAGGGCGGGGGCAAATTGTCCAAATAGCGCTGTTGCCGCCGTTAGAAACGAAATCAAACGGTATGGAATGTCGCGGATATTGCCATATTAACAAGACCCCAATACCAGGAAAGGATGCTGGTTTTGTGAACCTATGGAGTCACTCCGCGTTGGTCGCAGCCGTTAGTATCAGCTTAAGCATACTGCCCGTGTTCGGAGATAAGCTTGAGGCCCCCCGTCATGACAGGCGATATTACGAATCTACGGGGGAGGTCATCTGGGAGGTGCCCACAGAGCAGAAAATTGTGGCATTGACCTTTGATGACGGGCCGGATCCGGACAACACCGCTCTCATTCTGGATCTGCTGAAGCAGCATAACGCCAAAGCGACTTTTTTTGCCATTGGCGAGAAGGTCAGCCGCAACCCGGAGTTAGCCAGACGGGAAGCGGAGGAGGGGCATGAGCTGGCGAATCATACGTACCACCATCTGTTTCTGAACAGCCGGTCCTTCGGGAAGCTGGAAAAGGAAATTGTGGAAACGGAGAAGGTGATCTTGAAGGCTACAGGCCAAAAGCCCACTCTGTTCCGCCCGCCGGGAGGCATCTATAACGACCGGCTGATCGCTCTTGCGCGGCAGCACGGATACGTGGTGGTGCTGTGGTCCTGGCAGCAGGATACCAGAGACTGGAGCCGGCCCGGTGTGGGAAAAATCGTCAGCCGGGTTCTGGATCACCTGGAGAACGGCAACATCATTCTCCTGCATGAATATGTGGAGGGCGGATCGCAAACGGTAGAAGCCCTCAAAACCATCCTGCCCGAGCTGAACAAACGAGGCTACCGGATGGTGACCGTTTCCGAGCTGGTCAAGTACAAGCTGGCCAATCCCATGCTCCGGGACAGCACTCCCTGATTTTTTTTGCCAAAACGGATATATCCTCAAAAGAAGCTGCATCCAACTCCCTTATGGAGGAAGGATGCAGCTTCTTCATGTTAAGCGTCTTACGGAATCCCGAACCGCCAGGGAAGGAGCGATCCGTTCTCCTTGTGAGGGGCCTCCACTCAGCAGATTGGCCAGCAGCTCCACCGCCCGGGCGCCGATCCGCGCATTGTTATGGCAGACTGTGGTCAAGGGTGGGTTCATGTATGCCGTAAAAAAAGCGCCGTCATAACCCATCACCGACACATCCTCCGGAACCCGGAGCCCTTCCTTAGCCAGGGCAGTAATGGCGCCCATCGCCATCAGGTCATTGCAGCAGCAAACAGCGGTCATTTCCGGGCAGCTGCGCAGGAGCCTGAGAACAGCCTCTGCTCCACTGGTTCCGCTGAAATCGCCTTGGGCCGTCAGCAGCTTCATGGAGGAGGGCTCCGCTCCGTTTGCCATCGCTTCCCGGAAGCCCTCCAACCTCTCTTGGCACAGGCATAAACCGGGCGGACCGTCAATATAGCCGATGATCCGGTGGCCGTATTCCATAAGCAATTGACCGGCAAGCCGTCCCCCTTCCCGGTCATCAGAGCGCACCTGTGAGCATTGCGGACTTCGGGCATCGCTGAGAGTGACGCTGGGGAGCTTCAGCTCCAGCGCCTCCTTCATCAACGGATGGCCCTTCCAGAAAGGGGGCATAAATACCCCACCCTCCAGATTCCGCTGCTGCACCCATTCCTTCAAGCTACCCGGCCTGTACCGGTTATGGGGCACCGGAAAAATCACCGCATCCTTGCCCAGCTCCCGCAACGCCTTGTTTATGGGCGGAAAAAATTCATGATGCTCCGGGGTGGCCTCCACCTCAAATTCGGGCATAAAAATCCCGATTAACCCGCTTTTTTTGCCTACTAGCTGCTTGGCTCCTAAATTGGGTATATAACCTAACTCTGCGGCTTTTTTCTCCACCAGGGAAATGGTATCCGGATGAACGCCATAGCTGTGATTCAATGCTCGGGAGACCGTGCTGAACCCAATACCCAACTCTCGGGCAATATCCTTAATGGTCGCTCGCATAAAGCATCTCCCTTCTACAACCTGTATTCACTTGTTATCGGCCAGTAGCTTACCAGCTTCAAGTTTTGTTAACGGTTTGTCCGCGGCCGGCCGGATACCTTTTGCCTCAAGGTCCTTCAGCTGCTTCTTGGTGGCGGGTACCTGACGGACCAGTGCATCGAAATTATCATGGGCCAGCTTTTGTATCAACTGCGGCTCATCCTTCAGCAGTTCAAGCACACGGTACATAGCCTCGATAGCCGTCGTCTCTCCATATGGCAGCCCGTACCCGGAATCTGTGCTCAGAAGCACCCGGTCGGGGAATTTGCGGATAAGCGGCAGGAAGTCTTCGAGCGTATTGCTGCTTTCAGGATTGAAGGCAGTAAAGCCCGCAAACAAATCGGCATACAGATTGGGATGTTTCTTCATTAATTTCTCAATGGCTTCGGGGGAGTTATATGCATTGATGTGTCCAAAAATAAAAGCTGTATCCGGGTATAGCTGCAGCGCCTCCTCCAGCTTCTCCACCGGCCATCCGTTGGGAGGATCGATATGCAGAAGAATGGGGGCCTGGTACTCCGCGCATAAAGCATAAATTTGCGGCAGGTACCCGTCCATGGGATGGTCAGCCTTCCAGAGCACCTTGGACACCACAGGCGAATAGGTAGAGGCAGCCGCAATTTCCCCTAGCCCCATGTAACCCTTCTCCAAATTATCCCTTACAGTGTCCAGACTATCCGGGCTATGCAGATCGAAGCCGGAGAAGAACGGAATAATCTGATCCGGATGCGCCTGGTAGGCCTCCCAAGCAACCGCATCCGTTCGTACGGCACTGGGCTCCGACACATCTCCAAATAGGACAACCCGGCTCACCTTCAGACGCTGCCAGACGCCGATCACCGATTCATAAGGGCCGCTTGCATCGTGGTTATGCACATCCGTAAGCCCGACACTGCCGTATTCCTCTACCAATTCGCTTAACGCCTTCTTCCCGGTTGAAGGACTCACTGCTGCAGCTCCGTTTCCTGTTGTGGGGTGTGTGGAAGCAGAAATTCCATTGTCCGCGGGTAAATTCCGTCCCCGGGTTTTCTCCGCCAGCCATAATCCAACACCTGTCAGAATAAGCAGCAGAACCAATACGGTCAGAACCCGGCCTTTTGCAGAATGAAGCATATTCTCATCCCATCTCTCTCTTCGGAATAGGAAACGTTTCCTACATGATCAACATCATTATATTCCTTTTCCAAAGAACGTCAATGATTATTTAGGAAACGTTTCCAAGACGTTCGTTTGTTAGCAGGCGCGACAGCACTTCACGTGGAAGAGTATACTATTGGAAAAGCCTCTCCTGGAGTGCTGCCAAGATGCACGGGCTTCAAGCGAATGGTAAAAGTAGTCCAGTGGCATCCTGAACGTTAATGGATAGGGACGACTGCCGGCATAGCGGGCAGGGGCTTGTCATATGATTCCCTTATAAGGGAGAGTGAACGGAAAATGTCCCACACTGCCATGAGCTTCAAGGCTTTTGCAGTAACCAATGAAATCGATCTGAACAAAATTGCCAATGACTGCGGCATTCCCAAAAAATATACCTGGGAGGAGCCCTTGATCCTGAAGGGGGATATCCTGGGGCGGATTCTCGGAACGGGCAGCGGCTCAGACAGACAGGTAATGGTTTTCTCCTTCGGCAGTATCGTGTTTATTAACCATACCCAGCAGGAGGAGATTTCGACCTTCCTCCGTTATGTGCAGCGCTTCGAGGCAGATGTGAATACGGTAGCCCCTGAACGGTATTCGGATGATTACAGCCTGCATATCGGAGGCACGGATTCCTTGGTGCTCACGGATGAGTTCGTGATGGTCCCGGAGTACGCCATGTTTTACCCGGAGCTCATCTCTACCGTAATTGCCAAGTCCGTCGCCCTGGAAAAAACCGAGGAGGAGCTGGGCCGCATTCTGGACCGGCTGGAGGTTATGATTGACCGGCTGGAAAAAGGGAAGCTGCGGGTCAGCGACAAGGAGCTGGCCCGGACCACAGCGCGAATCGTCCGGCATGAGTACAATACCATTGCCTACATCATGATATTGGACAAGCCGGATATCACCTGGACCAATAGCGGAGCGGCGGAGTTCTATGACCGGATGTCGGAATTCTTCGAGCTGAATGACCGGTACTCCATCCTGAAGAACAAAACGGAAATCCTCTCCAACATGATGGAGGGCTTTTCGGCTATCAGCCACTCCATCCGGGGCATGTTCGTCGAGTGGGTGATCGTGCTGTTGATTGTAGCGGAAGTGGTCCTCATGTGTGTGGAAATTGTGAAGTAGGTGGGAATGATGGAACGGATCTATGTGCGGAGTCTCAAAATATGCCAGACCATTCCTCTCGACCGGCTGGCGGCCTTCTTCGGAGGCAGCTGGCCCAGCGCCTGGCGGGACTATATCGCCCTTCAGCCCCTTCATCTGGAGGCTGTGCTGAAGAAACCCTGCCGGGGCCGGATGGTCTTTGTATTCAGCTTCGGCTGCATCGTGTTTGTCCAATTGGAGGAAGAGGACATCCAAACCTTCTTATCCTTTATGGCCGGGCTGGTGGATGAGGTGGACTATGGAATGGCCGCCCAGTATTCCGAAAGCCTAACGATCCGCTTGGACGTAGCAGGGCGGTTTCTGCCGATTGCGGAGGATCCCCGCAGCTTCCTGTGGGAGGAAACCACCACCCAGGTTATCGCTCTGATCCTGGCCAAGTCCTCCGCATTGAGTAAAATTGAGGGGGATGTCGGGCAAAATGTGGACGAGTCCGGCGCCTATATCGATTATCTATGGCGCGGCCGGCTGCGGATGAACAAAAAAGGGCTGACGGTGATGATCTCCAAGTTTCTCAAATTTGAATTGGAGAGCATCCGGGCGGTTCATATCTTTGACCGGTCCGCCGCCGAAATCAGCCTGGAGGCCCGGGGACTATACGATCTGCTGGCGGAGCATTATGAGCTGAACGACCGTTTCCTGGCGCTGCAAAGCAAAACCGGCAGCCTGCGCGCCGCCATGCGGGCATATAATTCCCTAAGCTACCGCAAAAGCGAAAACCGCCTTTATTGGTTCGAAGTATTCCTCCTGGCGCTGTTTCCGTTGGCCAGCATTCTGCTGCTGTTTTTTACCTTTTAGGAGCGGACTGCAACGGACCTATCCGGATCAGATCCCGGCAAAATAGGTAAATGAACAAGCACCGTTTGCCCTCCCGGCATATATCGGTAGTGTAATCCAATATCCGATAAGGGAGTGAATGTCATGTCCTGCCCCAAATGTCCGGCAAGCCAAGTTGTTGATCCGCCTCGGGTGGTCTACCGGGATATTTACCTGCCTCAAGTGGTGGAGGTCATCCATCCCGTTGAGATCGTCAACCGGTACCACTGCGTGCCTGTGCCGAAGCACTGCTACACGGTAACCGTGCGGGACGAATTCTGTCCTCCCGCCATCGGCGGTGTTGCCGAGGTCAGCCAGGCCCGGAACGCCAAACGCGGCAAAAGAAAATAAGCAGACGCTCCAAAACCCGGGCTCTACGGAGTCCGGGCTTTTTGGGTTGGATTATGGGATGTGCAGGGAAGGATCAATCGCTGTCTTGCCGGCCTAACTGTTGAATATCCTCCAAGGAAAGTCCGGTAGCCTGGGCAATCTTGTCTGCAGGAATCCCCAATTCCAGCAAATTGCGGGCTGTGTCGCGTTTTGCCTTTTCCATGCCCTTTTCCATGCCCTTTTCCATGCCCATGATCTCCGCATACTTCATGCTGGAGATCTTGTCGATCCGCGCCTTCTCCTGGGCGTAGTACCGCTGCCGCATAATTTCATTCGCACTGATTTTGCCCAGCATCTCCTTCGCCATCAATAGCTCCTCCTTTCGTTTTCCCAGTTCGTTAAGCAATTCCTCCGTATCTTCCTTGCCTGCATTTTTGAGAAAGGTCAGCCAAAGCTCCGTGGCCTCCATTAATCCCACATCCGCTGCCGGGTGAAATTTGGTTAACTCCACATAATGGATTTCCAGATCATCCACCAGCAGAAAACGCTCTGCCGTTTCATAAAGCTTGTAGGTCGTATGATAACGCTCGGTTTCCTGTATTAAATTATAATCCATGATGTTGATGACAATACTCTTCTTCAACGTCACATACGCTTCGGATTCATGCAAACCTTCGCTGTACAGCTTGCTCCAGTAATATAGGCTGCGCTTGCGGAAATCATCCACATTGTTCAGTTGAACCTCAATATTGATGCGCTCTCCCTGGCCTGTGCTCACCTTGATATCCAGGCTGGATTCTTTGCCGCCGGCATATTCCCGGTACGAAATTGGATTCAGATGCTGGATCTCGCAAATGGCATCCGCATCCGTTAAATTCAGAATCGAGTTGAGAAAATCGATCAAAAGCAGCTTGCTCGCCTGCTCTTCCATGCCGAACAGGGCTTTGAACACCATATCATTAAGCGGGCTCAATAACGGAAGCGATTGACTCATAGGAGATACCTTCTTTACCGGATCGGTTGGAATTTTACTTCGTTATGCTTTCTTCTATTTTACCATATCTCCTTATGAAACTCAGCTTCCAAAGATACGCCAAATCAGAAAAAATTTATTTTTCAACTAATCCGGCCTCTGGTGTATGATGTGCTTTAGACAGCCCGCTTTAAGGAAAGGGAGTTTCGAACATGCAGCTGATCCACCACACCAAAAGCCCCCACCAGGAGCTATACATATACGATACCCTCCGTCTCTACGGGCAAAACGGCCGGTTCCGGCTGCTCCAATTTTCCGAAAGCGCGGTACAAGGAGCTATGGACCTGGACCAGCCGGAGCGGGTCCTGTTTGAATATCCTCAGGCCATGATCCATCTGATGAAGCACCACCGGCCTGAATTCTCCCACGCCTTCATGATCGGACTTGGGATTGGCACCATTCCCCGCCACTTCCCCGCCGGCACCTTCCGGGTGGCCGAGCTGGATGAAGAGGTGATTCGGATTAGCCGGGAATACTTCGGTTATACGGAGGACAATGTAGCCGCGGGGGACGGCAGGCACCTTTTGCTGGCTGAATCAGACGCTTCCTTGGATTTCATCCTGGTGGATGCCTTCAACCCGGCGGGAACACCGCGGCATCTGACCTCACTGGAGTTTTTCGGGCTGGCGGAATCCAAACTTGCTGCGGGAGGCGCGGTTATCCTGAACCTGGCTGGCAAGGAATCCAACGACCGCCATATCAATGCCATCCATACCACATTAACCCGTGTTTTTAGGCACACCACCGCCTATGTACTGCCGTCCTCGGGCAGACAATGCAATATTATTTTGGCAGGCAGCCATAAGCCAGTGAACGGCCGGATCAGCCAAATGGCCGGCTTCCGCGAAGCCGTTTTGGAAGAGGGGCACAACGTCCGGGACCCGCGTTCGTGGAGAGATTAGACGCTGTTCCGGACAGGCCCCAGCCTTTATTTTCTAAAAAAAACTCATAAAAATCTCCATATCGTGGAATGGTAATGAAGTGACTTTATGCCATTCTTGTTGTTGGAGGTTTTGTATGGGTTGGAATGAGGATAAGCTAAAGGACCATGCACATAAGCTTGCACTTGAGCACGACCCGCACGAACGCCGCCTTTCGCCGAAGACCCTGTGGAGGCAATTGGAAGGAGATATCGGGGAGCTGAGGACCTTTGTCAGGGAGCTTCATGAGAATCAAGGCGCCTGCGGACAGCCAGCCGAGGAATGGCTTTTGGACCATTCGGAATTTATTGAAGCGGAGATACTGGGTTTAAAAGAGGACACGCTGGGCCTGCCAGCCAAAACGCTGCCTGCCGTAGGCAAAGCCGGAGAGCGCCGGATTTCCGCTATTTGTGCGGCCTATCTGGAGGAAACCGACGGCTTTTACGGTGAGGATACACTGGTTGCTTACCTGGAGGCGTATCAGGAGGTTTCCGTGCTGTCCATTGCCGAGGCTTGGTCCCTTCCCGTATTTATGAAAATAGAGCTGATCCGCCGCCTGGCTGCTCTGATGGAGCCGGTGAAGGAACGGCGCAATATATGCGCCCGGGTAGACAGGCTGCTGGCGGATATTCCGCCGTCGGAGCTAACACCGGAGCGGCTGAAGGAATCCCTGGAGGGTGCCGGGCTGGAGCTGCCCCTGTCGGGTGCGGTGATTGTCCAGTTGGTCCGCCACCTGCGGGAGCATGCGGAGGACTCGGCACACTTGGGTGAATGGCTGGTATGCAAGCTGGACAACGGACCCGAAAGCCTGGACTCCATTCTTTCTTATGATTATCAGCTGCAGGCGCAATATCAGGTGAGTACGGGCAATGTCATCGGGAGCCTGCGGAATCTCTCCCGGACCCAGTGGAGTCCTTTGTTCGAGCAGATCAGCATGGTGGAGAACACCCTCCGCCAAGAGCGTGCGGAAGACTACCCCAGGCTGGACAACGCCAGCCGCCACACCCTGCGCAGCCGGACAGCCACCTTGGCCAAGCGGATGCAGGTGCCGGAGAATCTGGTGGCAGCCAAGGCGGTGGAGCTGGCGGACGGGAGATTCCACGCCCGGGAGCATGAAGCAGCAACCGCTCAAGCGGCCGGAGCCGATGCGGAATCCGGAGGCGGCCTGCTTTCCCGGGACTGCTGCGCCGCCTATTATCTCCTGGAGGGCCGGGGGCTCAAGGCTCTGCAAAAGGCATTGCGCCAATGCGGCAAAACCGGAGCCCTGCCTGAAGCCGGGATCAAAACCCGGGCTGCCATGCTGTATATGCAGCTTTTGGTGCTGGCCTTTGCGGCGGCACTGGTCTTGGTATCCCTCTGGATCGGCCGCAGCGCCGGGAATCTGTCCCTTGGCGGCTGGATTGCCGTTGTGCTTCTGGCGGCGCTGCCTGCCAGCGAATACGCCATTACCGCCCTGCATTGGCTGATCGAACGGGTCAAAACCCCCAATCGGCTGCTGCGCTACGATTTCTCCGAAGGGGTGCCGGAGGATGCCGCCACTATGGTGGTGATTCCCGTGATCTGGTCCACCCCCGAGGATGCCGCCGCCACCGCCGAACGGATGGAGCTTCATTACCTGGCTAACCGGGACCCGAATATTCACTTCGCCATATTGAGCGATTTCCGCGATGCGGACAAGGAGCGGCTGCCCCAGGACGAGAAGGTGCTGAAGCAGGCAGTCAGTGAAATCGAAAAGCTGAACAGCCGGTATCCCGAAGCCACCTTCCACCTGTTCCACCGCAGCCGCCAATGGAATGATGCGGAGCAGATCTGGATGGGCTGGGAGCGCAAACGCGGCAAGCTGGTGGAATTCGTCCGCCTGCTGAAGGGCGACGAACACACCAGCTTCGGTACCGTGGCGGGAGACAGCTCCGTGCTCTCCCGCATCCGTTATGTCATCACACTGGATGCGGACACCCGCCTGCCTCTGGAATCCGGACGCCGGATGATCGGAGCTATGCACCTGCCCTATAACCGTCCCCGGCTGAATGCCGCCGGAACCCGGGTGGTGGAGGGGCACGGCGTGCTCCAGCCGAGAATCGGCATGACCTACGAAAGCGCCCGGAAGTCCCGGCTGGCCTCCATTTGGTCGTCTGAGCCGGGGCTGGATCCGTACGCTTTTGCCGTATCCGACCCATACCAGGATGCCATGGGACAGGGGATTTTTACCGGCAAGGGAATTTTCGACGTGGATGCCTTTTATACGGTTCTCGGCCAGCTTTTTCCGGAAAACAGCGTGCTGAGCCATGATCTTCTGGAGGGTGGTTTCCTGCGGGCGGGTTTTCTTTCGGACATTGAGTTAATCGACGATTGCCCGTCCACCTTCCTATCCCACCAAAAACGGCAGCACCGCTGGACACGGGGAGATTGGCAGCTGCTGCCCTGGCTGAAGCGCCATACCCGGAATGCGGACGGAGAGCGGATTGCCGCTGACCTGACGCCCCTGACCCGGTGGCAGATCGTGGACAATCTGCGGCGCAGCCTGCTGTCCCCGGTGCTCCTGGCTATTGCCATTCTGGCCGTACCGGTGCTGCCGGGCTCCCCGTGGCGCTGGTATGGGCTGGTGCTGCTGACGCTGTGTGCGCCTTTTGTCCGCCAGCTGCTGACTCCGCATACCCTGGTTTACCGGCCCAAGGGGCTGCTGCTGACCCTTGCCCAATGCGCCTTGGCGCTGGTGACCCTACCGTTCCAATGCATCATGCTGCTGGATGCCGTGGGACGAACCCTGTACCGGATTACCGTCTCCAAACGCAGGCTGCTGGAATGGGTAAGCCAGTCCGAGGTAGAACGGCAGAGCGGCAATAAAGGCCAGCCCGTCCTGTCCGGCTTAACCGGTGGTTATATGGCCATCGTGCTGCTAGCTTTTGGTTTGTTTGCAGGCCGGACCATTCCGGCTGGGGGTGGCTGGGGCTCCGGCGGTTTTGCCGGGCAAGGCAGACGCTGGGCCTTTTTCCCTGCGGACGGCCTCTGGGGAAGTATCGACGCGCTGCAGCTGGCCGGTCTGGCAGGAGCGGCATTATGGGCTCTGGCGCCTCTGGTGGTGCGTTGGCTGGACCGCGAAGCGGAATCTGATCAAGTTATTTTCAGCAAGGATGAGGAGCAGGAGCTGCGCAAGCTGTCTGCGGATATTTGGGCTTTTTATGAGGCGTATGTGACGGAAGAGGATTCCTGGCTGCCTCCGGATAACGTCCAGATGGAAGGGGACAAAGGGGTCGCCCACCGCACCTCCCCCACCAATATCGGGCTGTACCTCACCTGTGTGCTGGCCGCCCGGGACTTCGGGTTTATCGATACGCCGGGTATGATCGAACGGCTGGAGCGGACCATCGGCACCATCGAGAGGATGGAAAAATGGGAGGGCCATCTGTACAACTGGTACGACACCACAAGCCTGGCTCCGTTGAACCCGGTGTATGTGTCCACCGTGGATTCGGGCAACCTGGCTGTCTGCCTGATTGCCGCCCGCGAGGGGCTTCTGGAATGGATGGAAACCGACGGGCAGCTGGGTATGAACGATCTGGTGCCGGACAGAAGAAGACCCCGGAGCAAGGAGGAGTTCCAGGTGGCCTTCGCTCAGGAGCTGACGCCCCATATCGGCCGCCGATCCACCGTCCGCAACCGGGGAACACGGCTGGCGGCACGAATGGAAGCCCTGGCACGGTCCACCAACTTCCGCCCGCTTCTGGACGGGAAAACCAATCTGTTCTCCCTCGGGTACCATGTCAAAGAGGGCAAACGGGACAATGTGCTGTACGATCTTCTGGCCTCCGAAGCCCGGCAGGCCAGCTTTGTCGCTATTGCCATGGGCCAGGTGCCTGTATCCCACTGGAATGTGCTGGGACGGACGTTGACCAAATCGGGCAGCCGTCCGCTTTTGCTGTCCTGGTCGGGAACCATGTTCGAATATCTGATGCCTTGGCTTTTCATGAAAACCTACCGGGATACCCTGTGGGACAGCACCTACCAGGCTGTGGTGGACCGGCAGATCGAGTATGCCCGGCAGCGAAAGGTGCCCTTCGGAATTTCCGAATCCGGCTATTACGCCTTCGATTACCAGATGAACTACCAGTACCGGGCCTTCGGGGTTCCGGGTCTGGGCTTCAAGCGCGGGCTGGAGCAGGATTTGGTCCTGGCGCCGTATGCCACCGTTATGTCCCTGCCCTTTTCACGGGACCGGGGTATTGCCGCTTTGCACGAAATGGAGGAATGGGGCGCCCGGGGCAAATACGGCTTCTATGAAGCCATTGACTGCACCCCCCGCCGGATGCCGGGAGGCAGCCGCCACATGGTAATCCGCAGCTTCATGGCCCATCATCAGGGCATGAGTCTGTTGACTCTGGGCAATCTGCTGCTGCCCCGGACCATGTATGACCGGTTCCATAAGAGCAAGGAGATTCAGGCAGCGGAGCTTTTGCTGCAGGAACGGATTCCGTCGAGGCCCAAATGGATCCGCCATCCGGAGATGTACCGGTCCACTCCCCGGCAGGAGAAGCAACCCGCGGATACGGCATCCGTTCGGGAGTTCCGCTCCCCCCATACCACTGTACCAGAGGTCTGCCTTCTGTCCAACGGCCGCTTCATGACGATGGTCACGGCCAGCGGTGCAGGCTACAGCAGCTGGGACGGCCTGTCCGTCACCCGCTGGCGGGAGGAGCCGGTGCGGGATTCCTGGGTCAGCGGAATATATATTTGGGATGTGGGCGAGGACAAGCTGTGGTCCGCCTCCTACCAGCCAGCACGGGTTAAGCCGGACGAAGAGCTCATTCGTTTTGAGCTGGATAAGGCGGTTTTCCGGCGTCGGGATGGACAGGTGGAAACCAAAATGGAGATTGCCGTCTCCCCGGAGACGGACGCGGAGGTCCGGCGGATTACCCTGGTCAACCACAGTGATGAGAAAAAGGTGCTGGAGGTCACCACCTTCATGGAGCTGGCCATGTCCAGTCCCATTGCGGATGATGCCCACCCCGCCTTCAGCAAGCTGTTTGTCCGCACCGCTTACGACGAGGAGACCGGCTGCCTGGTAGCCGGCAGGCGTCCGCGGACGGTGAAGGACCGCTCCCTTTGGTCCGCCCACCTGTTGGCCTCGGACGGGCAATCCCTGGGCCCGGTGGAATTCGAGACAGACCGGGCTGCCTTTGTGGGCCGGGGGTATACCCTGGCGGAGCCCCAAAGCGCCAAAAGCCGGCTCAAGGCCAAAACCGGCTCGGTAGCGGACCCCGCCTTCATCATGCGGCGCAGAGTGGAGCTGGGTCCTGGTGAAAAGGCCGTGCTGTATGCGGTGACCGCGGTAGCGGATGAGCGGCAGGACGCGGTGGAAGCCGCAGCCCGTCTGGCCTGCGACCAGCAGGCGGACCGGGCATTCCGGCTGGCGTGGAACCGCAGCCGGATCGAGCTGCGCAGCCTGCAGCTGGACGGGCGGGAAGCCGCCATGTTCCAGCGGCTGGCGGGGCTCGCGCTCTATACCCCTCCGCTGCGCAAGGACCGCCGGGAGGCGGTAGCCGCCAATGTGAAGGGGCAGTCGGGCCTATGGTCCTTCGGAATTTCGGGCGACCGCCCGATTATGGTGGTGCAGATCGGCGACAAGAGCCACCTGCCCTTTGTGATTAAGCTGCTCACCGGCCATGAATACGCCCGGCGGTTGGGACTGGTGTACGATCTGGTGATCCTGAACCTGTCCCGGGACGGCTACCAGCAGGACCTGCAGGAGGCGCTGCAGCGGGCGGCCGAGCATGGTGTGGACCGCTTCGGGCACGGTGTCTCGGGCATCCATGTGATTCCCGTCCACCGGCTGGAGGAGGAGGAAAGACTGCTGCTGCTGGCAGCGGCAAGGGTTAATCTCCAGGCCGGCGGAGCCAGCCTGGCCTCCCAGCTGCGCGCCCTGCGCGGCGACAGTCCGGCACTGGCGCTGGTTAAGACAGGCGACAGCACGGAAGGGACACTTGGTGGAGACAGCCGGATGCCGGCAGTGCTGGAGCCGGGGGTGAAAGCAGGTGAAACCGGGATGTTCCCGGCTGGGTCGGGTGGATCCAGAGTGTCGGGAATGGATGGAACAGGAGGCGCACGGATAGGACAAGAAGGGGCCGAAGGAACACAGGTGAACCTGGACGGTACCGGAGGAGCCAGGACTCCTGTGGCCGGAAGCCACCAAGCACTGGGTCAGCCCGGAAAGGCCGGATTCTCCGGCGGTTTGGCGGGAGTAGCCGGTGCGCCGCGCCGGGAGATTACTCCGGGTGCGGGTCATGCTGCAGACAGGGGGACTTTGCCTCCTGCTGCAGCGGTGGACCCCAAGGAGCTTCTTTTCTATAACGGCTGGGGCGGCTTTACGCCTGATGGCCGCGAATACCGTCTAACCATTGCAGACGGCCGTCATCTGCCGGGACCGTGGACCAATGTTCTGGCCAACCCCGGCTTCGGGGCCCTTGTGACGGAGCTGGGCACCGGCTATACCTTCTGGCGGAACAGCCGAGAGTGCAAGCTGACCCCCTGGTCCAACGACCCGGTTTTGGATCCGCCAGGAGAACAGGGATATTTAAAGGACGAGGAATCCGGTCTTGTGTGGACCTTGACCCCTTCCCCCGGCAAACATCTGGAGCCGTATACCGTTGTCCATGGACAAGGCTATTCCATGTTCCGGCATGAGCGGGAAGGCATCCGCCATGAATTAACGCTGTTTGTCCCCGTGAAGGACCCGGTGAAAATCATGCGCCTGCGTCTTTCCAACACCTCCTCCCGGCAAAGGCGGCTGTCGCTGGCCTACTATGCGGAGTGGGTATTGGGAGTAGGACGGCAGCAAACAGCAGCGCATATTGTGGTCCGCCGGAATGAAGCGGCTTCGATTATGATAGCGCAGAATACGTACCAGGAGCATTTCCGGGAGGCTACTGCGTTCCTGGGGATTTTCCCGGAAGGCGGGGAGCGCCGGGAGGGAATGGGGCTGGTCGGAAGTGCCGGGGGCGGAGACGAAAGCAGGGATAGAAGCGGCGGCCAAAGCTGGACCTCGGATCAGCTGGAGTTCATCGGCCGCAACGGCAGTATGGAAGCTCCTGCGGGACTGGCGGGGAACCGCCTGTCCAACCGGACCGGCGTCCAAGCCGCTTCCTGCGGAGCTATCCGCCAGGAGCTGATCCTCCTCCCCGGCGAAGAACGGGAGGTGCTGATTCTCTTGGGCTGCACCTCCTCCGAAGCGGAAGCGGCGGCATTGGCCCGCCAATACGCTGATGCAACCAATTGCGTTACAGCCTGGACGGAGATGGAGCAGTATTGGAATACCATGCTGCACCAGGTGAAGGTCACTACCCCCGCCCGGGAGATGGATCTGCTCCTGAACGGCTGGCTGCTGTATCAGACGTTGGCCTGCCGGATTTGGGCCCGAAGCGGCTTCTTCCAGGCGGGTGGAGCCTTCGGGTACCGGGACCAGCTGCAGGATACGCTGGCCCTCTTGCACACGGCGCCGGAATTCGCCCGGCGGCAGGTGCTGCTTCACGCCGCCCACCAATATGAGGAGGGCGATGTGCAGCACTGGTGGCATGAGGAGACAGAGCGGGGCATCCGCACCCTGTTCTCCGACGACCTGCTGTGGCTGCCTTATGTAGCCTCCCGCTATACGGAGCATACGGGAGACAGCACCCTTTGGGAGGAAACCGCGCCTTATCTGGTGAGCGAGCCCCTGAAGGAAGGGGAGCATGAACGGTATGAGCCTACGGTTCTCTCCGGACGGACTGGCACCATCTATGAGCACTGCCTTCAGGCGATCGAAAAAGCCCTGTCGCGTATCGGCGAGCACAACCTGCCTTTGATCGGCGTAGGCGACTGGAACGACGGGCTGAATCTGGCCGGGGAAAAGGGGCGGGGCGAAAGCGTATGGCTGGCTTGGTTTCTGGGGGAAATTCTCGAACGCTTCGAAGGAATCTGCGGAGAGCGCGGGGAAACGGAGCGGGCTGCCCGTTACCGGGAGCGGCGAGAAAGTCTGTTTCAGGCGGCCAATGCCCATGCCTGGGACGGCCAATGGTACCGCCGGGCCTTCACGGACTCCGGCACCTGGCTGGGCTCCATCCGCAATGATGAATGCCGGATCGATGCCATCGCCCAATCCTGGTCAGTGCTCTCCGGCGGGGCTCCGGAGGAACGGGCCTGGCAGGCTATGCGCTCTTTCGACCGGGAGCTGGTGGACCGGGAGCTGTCACTGGCACGTCTCTTGATCCCCGCCTTCGACAAAACCGACCCCAGCCCCGGCTACATCCAGGGTTATCCCCCGGGTATCCGGGAGAACGGGGCCCAGTATACCCACGGGGTCATCTGGAGCATCGCCGCCTGGAGCAAGCTGGGACAGGCGGACAAAGCGGTTGAGCTGTTCCATCTGCTCAACCCGGTGAACCATACCCGGACCGATCAGGAGGTCCGGCAGTACACCGGCGAGCCATATGTGATGGCCGCCGATGTCTACACCTCCGAGCCCCACCGGGGCCACGCGGGATGGACCTGGTATACCGGCGCCGCGGGATGGATGTACCAGGTGGGCCTGGAGTGGATTCTCGGCATCCGCCGCCGCGGAGACCGGCTGTGCCTCGACCCGTGTGTCCCCGACGGCTGGCCGGGCTTCCAGGTGGACTACCGGTTCGGCAGCACCGTATATAAGCTAGTCTTCAGCCGGGAGCAGCCGGCGGTCGGCGGCAGGGATGTTGTGCTGCAGGCGGGGCCGGAGACCTTCCTGGATCTGGCCGATGACCATATGCCCCACCGGATCACTGTACTTCTGCCTCTGAAGAAACAGGATCCCTCTTGAGCTTAAAAAGTAACAAATAAACGCCTGCAGGCGGCCTGATCCATGCATCATACATGGACCGGCCTGTCTTGCAGGCGTTTTTTCTGGTGGGATGGGTAGAGTGTGCGATGCGGCGTCTTACTGCAGATCCATACCTATCCTCGATGGAGACACGGTGATAGCCTAACGGACACCAGAGACGTTATTTCGCCGAAAAGCGCCAATCTCAAATTGTAACGGACTGGAGCGCCGCTATTCGCTTACCTCGCGCCCCATTCCACCGGTTTTCCACCAATTAGCGCCCTCTGTGTCCGTTAGCCCCAGAAAACCAGCTGTTTTCGCGGAATAAAACCCCCTGTGTCCGTTAGACCGCAGGGGCAGCCCTAGAGCGAAGCCTAACGGACACCAGAGACGCTATTTCGCCGAAAAGCGCCAATCTCAAATTGTAACGGACCGGAGCGCCGCTATTCGCTTACCTCGCGCCCCATTCCACCGGTTTTCCACCAAATAGCGTCCTCTGTGTCCGTTAGCCCTAGAAAATCGGCTGTTTTCGCGGGATAGGGTCCCCCGTGTCCGTTAGACGGCACGGCATGCTTTTGGAGAAGCAACGAGAGAGATTAGTTGGGGCCGGGGATGACTAGGGGCAGTCGCGGGGGTTGGACAGCCTCATGCGGACCAAACCACGCACTGGGAGACCACGCTTGATCGGTCTAGCAACAGAGTTGGAGCATGATTAACGGCGGTTAGTTACTGGGTATAACGAGCCATGGTAGCATGTCCTCAGTAACTGTGAGCATCCAGCGACGTTTCCGACATCCGGGTCCAGCAATGGTAATATGCCTTCAGACCTCTCCTGCCCCCTCGCATTGACTCATTCCTCCGCTCCCGACCGTGCTCCATCCTCTTCCGCCCCGCCCTGACGCAGCTGGTACAGCATCTCCGCGGCGGCGGATAACCGCTCCTTGATTAGGATAGCCTCCCGGTACTCTCCGGGAATGGCCGCGTACCCGTAATGGAGGCCCGCCAGCCCTCCGGCAATGGCGCCGATGGTGTCCGAATCTCCACCCAGATTGGCCGCCCGCTGGATGGTTTCCGCGAAGGAGGATGAGTCCAGCAGCAGATACAGCACCCAGCGGAAGGTATCCACCACAAACCCGCTGGGGGAGCACATAGGCTCTGTGCCTAAACCAACCGCATAGTCTGTTCCGGACACAGTCTGCCGGATAACCTCCTTCAGCTCCTCCCCCTGCAAAAGACGCCACGCCATCCGGTTGTACAGGATGCAGGCTTCGTCGCAGCGTTCATCATAGTGGGTCATCCGCGACTGGAGGCGGGAAACCTCCTCCACCCGCTCCCGGGAGGCATACGCCAACGCAGCAGGCAAACACCGCATCAAGGAGCCGTTACCTGCACTTTGCCCCAGATCCAGATGTGCCACAAAAGCCGCTTCATACCAATTGCCCTCATACCGCTCCAGCACCTGCCGGATGATGTTGCCCACATCCTTGGGCCCCCCGGCATACCACTCCCGGAACCGGCGGCCGATGGCCTCCATAGGCTCTGCGGGATTCTCCAGAATGCCCTCCGCTACACAGAGGGTCATCATGGTGTCGTCCGTTACTTCACCCGGGGCCAATCCCCACACACCCCCGCCGATAATCTCCGTCAGAAAGCCGTGGGCAGCCTTCACCTGGGCAGCGCTCATAAACTCCGTTGTCCCGCCCAAGGCATCTCCGGCGGCCACACCGAACAGCCCGCCTTTGATTTTGTCCAGCAATATTCCGTTTTGATCCAGCAATATTCCGCTTTTGTCCGGCAGCATTCCACTTTTGTCCGAGAGCATTCCGCTCATGCTTCACGCCTCCTTATGATGGTCCCATATTCAACTATAGATGGACAGCTGCGGCGTCAAATCCGTAAACCGGTACAGCTTCGCCGCCCGTTGCGAATAACGGCTGGAATAACGCAGACGTCCCTCTTCATCGGCTGCCTCTTCCAGAATGCCCTGGCGGCTTTGGGTGGAGGTGATTTTGCGGATAAAATTGGGCTCCTCAAACTCCGGCACCACCGCCTGGATCACCTGATACAGCTCGCTTAAGGTAAACTCCTCCGGCAGAAACTCCCGGGCGATGGTCGTGGTCAGCATCTTCTCCTTCACCTTGCCAAGCGCATCCTCCAGAATCGTTCGGTGGTCAAAAGCCAGCTCCATCGCCAGAGCTTCCTTGACCGGGATCAGCCGCACATCCTCCGCGTCCGAAGCCGCCTGCCGGTTAGCTAAGGTCTCCTCCTGCACCAGCGCAAAAAACGCATGGGATATCATCCAGCCCCGCGGGTCCCGCCCTGGCTTGCTGTACACATTGAAATACTCCATATGGACATCCGCTACGCCTGTTTCCTCCTGAAGCTCCCGCAGCGCACATTCGTACATGCTTTCCGTCTCCATGCAAAAGCCTCCCGGCAGGGCCCACTGCCCTTCATGGGGCCATTTTTTCCGGCGGATCATCAGCACCTGCAGCTCCCGCACGGGCAGCGCCTTTTTGGCCGTATCCTTTTCCCGGGAGGAGATGGTAAAAATCACAATATCCGCGGGTGCACCATCCGGTGTCCGGTAGTGGGCGGAGGTGTAATTGCCGGCATGTTCGTCCACATTTTCGTCTTCCATTCCTTCACGGTTGAGGGGTTCCATGTCCATTCCATCCTTTTAATATTCTAGTTTTGATATATTCATTATGACATTTTAAATAAAATTGTCAACCCTTTCCACCTCCAAGCTGCAAAAAAACCGCCCTCTGCCCGTAGGCAAAGAGCGGCACCAAAAGGTTCCCTGAATTATTTATTGGCCAAAAAAGCCTGGTACGCTGTCAGCAAATCATGAAGCGCTGTCCGGATGGCCTCTGTTTCCCCGGCTTCCAGCGTTTTCGCCAAAGCCGCTTCTGCCTTCACGATTCCCTCGTCAAGAGGAAACACGCTTACTGCAGGGAAAGCAGCGCCAGGCTCCGTCCTGTCCGTTGTGCCCTGCTCCAGCACAGATCCCGGCTGCACGCCGGCTTCATCCTCAGCCATCTCCACACCCAATCTCACCGCCGCTATCCCATGGACTGCAAATTCCGCGGGAAGCATCACATCCTCCGTCCCTTCAGGCGTTTCTTTCAGAGACACCCGGTACACCCGGAGCTTCAGGGTTTCCTTAAACTGCTCCAACGTCCGCGTCCATTCCTCCACCGTTTCGGGCGCATAGGTTTTGGCCAGCTCCAAGGGATTGGGGATCGGGGTCACAGTGGTTTGCATCAGATCGGCACCGTCATAAAGGGTGACCGACCGGGTCACATCCATACTTCCCGACGTACCGGCGGCTTCCCCTTCTGCGGCAGCCCGGACGGTGTAAACAGCTCCGGAAGACGGGAGGTCCGAATCCCCCTTGCCGGAGGATAAGGCCATCAGTTCCCCGCCTGCCGGAACGGCAGCGGATAACAGCGTGAGAGAAAGCAGGCTTTTGGCCAAAACAATGGGCAATGACATGGTAACAACAGCTCCTTCGTATGGTTTGTCTTACACCCCCAGTCTACCGGGGGACCATGGCAGGAGATTGGTGAATTTGTGGAAAAACAATGGCAGGCAGGCCGTCCCTTCTGCGGCTTGTTATAATGGAACCAACCTTACAAACGGGAGCTGTGACGATGAACCGTCCTTTTTATATTGCAGTTGTAGATGACGATACGTATATCCGGGAGCTGGTGGAGGCGTGCCTGAAGAAGGAGCAATACCGGACAGCCGGGCTGGCCTCGGCGGAGGAGGCGCTGGAGCTGTGGCGGAGGGACCCGCCGGACCTGTGGGTGCTGGACATCATGCTGCCGGGGATGGACGGCTACGCCTTCTGTCAGCTGATCCGCAGGGAGGCGGAGGTGCCGATCATCATGATCTCTGCGCGGGACCATGAGGTGGACAAGGTGCTGGGACTGGAGCTGGGCAGCGACGATTATCTGACCAAACCCTTCAGCCTCCGGGAGCTGACCGCCCGCATCAAGCGCCTCCTGCACCGCTGGTACCGGACCCAGGAGAACGGCCCAGGCTTGCCGTCAGCAACAGCACAGCTTGCCCCGTCGCGCAGCTTGACCTTTGGCGCTCTCAACATATTGTTGGAGGAGCGCAGAATTTTTTGGAATCAGCAGGAAGTGGAGTTAACGATGAAGGAATTCGAGCTGCTGCATGTGCTGGCGCTGCATCCCAACCGGGCTTTTACCCGTGAGGAGCTGCTGGCACTGGTATGGGGCGACGATTACTTCGGCAGTGACCGTGCGGTTGACCATCTGATCAAACGGGTACGCAAAAAAATGCCGGACCTGTCCGTTGAGGCCGTGTGGGGCCATGGATACAGATTCCGCGTGGGGGAGGCTGAGCAGCTTGAAGCTGGTATATCAGATTAATCTTGCGTTTGCCATATCGCTGATTCTGGTGCTGTCGGTTACCGGAGCTGTGATTCATGTTGTGCTGATGGACCATTTTATCGGGGCGCAAAAAGAGGACCTCAATACGATGAGCGCCGCCATGACCGCCAGGCTGGGAGTGTCGGCAGTATCCGGGGTTCAGAATCAAGACTCCCCATCGACGGCTCCCGCGCCAACTCAGGAGGAGTCCGAGGCTGGTTCCACGACCGAAGGTGCCGCGGAATTCAAGCTGTCTGTGTCCTCATTAGATATTTCCAATCATGTCATCCCTCCATATGCTACCATGAACATCAGCGTCCCTTATCCCGAGATCAAAGCGATCCTGACTGATAAGGACGGCAATGTGGTAAACGCCAATGTATGGGAGGAAACCGGAGCGCCACTGGGCCTTACCACCCCTGCTTCTCCCTCCACTCTGATTCCTGCGGTGAATCTGGAGAAAATCTGGGACGGCACCGACACCACCTACGTCTCCTTGACTAAGGTTCTTCCCGCCGGAACCCTGACCCTGCTGACACCGATGAGCCGGATTAAAGCCATCGAGCAGGAACTGCTGAGCCGGATGCTGATCATTTTTGCAGCTGGAGGAGTGGTTATGGCGGCGCTCAGCCTGCTTTTTACAAGAAAGCTGATCCGCCCTCTGATGCTGTTGAAGGAGGAGCTGGAGAAGGTGAAGGAAAGACGGTTCGCCCAGGTGCGGCTGGTCCGCGGCGGCGGAGAAATTGGCTCTGTAGCGCAAGCGGTATACGAAATGGCCGGGGAGCTGAACCGGTTTATCCGGGTGCAAAAGGAATTTTTCCAGAACGCCTCCCATGAGCTGAAAACACCGCTGATGTCCATATCCGGCTATGCGGAGGGAATCCGGGACGGGCTTTTTGAAGGCAAGCAGGTAGAGCGGGGATTGGATATTATCGTAAGCGAATGCGCCCGGGTAAAAAAACTGGTGATGGAGATGACGCTGCTGGCCAAGCTGGACAGCGCCGAGGAGCTGTTCCGGGCGGCACCCATTCCGTTGGCGGAGCTGATCGATGAGGCTGTTGAACGAATCAATCCCATGCTGGATGCCAAGGGATTGTCTGTGCGGGTGATGCTGCCCGAAGAAGGTGCGCCCGTCATCCGGGCTGACCGGGACAAGCTCCTGCAGGCGCTGCTGAATGTGGCCGCCAACGCGGTGCGTTATGCGAGAACGGGCATTTTGATCCGGGTACATGCTGCGGAGGACGAGGTGAGGCTGTCGGTATCCGATGACGGCTGCGGGTTTCCGGAGGAGCTCTTACCTATGCTGTTCCACCGTTTCGTGAAGGGTAAGGACGGGGATTCCGGGCTGGGGCTTGCCATCTCCCGGGCCATTGTGGAGGGCTGCGGGGGTGAGATCACCGCAGACAACCGTGCCGAAGGAGGCGCAGTTATCTCGATGACGCTCCCTGCCGCCGCGTAAGTTTTCGCGCCATGCAAAAAGCGGAGCCACGATATGCCGGATTGCACATCGTTGCCCCGCTGCTTCACTGGCTGCATACCCTTGGTTTCTTCTAGAAACTAGAACATTGGGAACACATACCGGACCAGGAAATACAACACGCCGAAGAAAATAATCAGATATGCCGCATACTTGATAAAGGTCGACATGACTTCGCTGTTGTCCGTCTTTTTTTCAATGCGCGTTTCCTTGATTTCGCGGTCATTCACGGGCTCCATGGCCATCCGCCTCCTCATGTTGGGATAGGCGTTTTTACCCGCTGTTTTGCAGGGTCAAACAATCCGGCAGCGCCCGCTAATGGCTCATCCATTTTTTGCGGTATTGGTAGGGGGTGGTCCCCATATGGGCCTTGAAGAGCCTGCAGAAATAAGAGCCGTTCATCAGCCCAATCTCCTCCGCAATCAAAGAAACCGGTTTATGGGTTGTGGTCAGCAGCTGAACCGCCTGGTGAATCCGGCGGGTGGCGATATAATCCGAGATGGTGATGCCGGTGGCCGCCTTGAACAAGTGGGCGATATGGTAGGGTGACAAATGCAGGGCCTGGGCCATTTCCTCCAGACTGTAGGGCGCGGTAAAGTTGGCCTCGATCCAGCTTAAAACATGCTCCACCTGGTGGTTTTTCCGCCGGCTCTCCATGTCTGTGTCCAGCAGCTCCTGCTTGTCCCATAATTGCTTCAGCTTGCGGAAGAGGATCACCAGAAACAGGGAAGCCTCTTCATTGCGGTCCTTCTCGGGAAGAGAGGGCAGCCGCTCCTGCGTATCGATGAACAGCTGCTCCAGATCATCTCCCCCGTCCACTCCGTAGAGGCATGGAAAGGGAAGCTTGCCCAGGTAGATAAACTGGAAGAAGCTGTGTAAGGCCGGCCATTTTTGAAAATAGCTGTCGAACCGGGTTGGCTCGAAGGTAACCACAGACCGCTCAAAGGATTGGTTATCTGAATAATCCAGGCTCAGATGGTGAAGCTGGTAGGGCTGGAACATACACAGCATACCCGGCTTGATGGGATAGCTGTTGTTATTGACGATCATAGTTCCTTTGCCCTGGTGGATCCACAAAAACTCCATCCCCAGGTGGGAATGGAAGGTTTCCTTATGCTCATCATTCACACTCCTGCGCTTATAGGCAAACTGGAGGGGCTCCCCGCTGAAATGGCCCACCATATAGGACATGGGTGTATCCTCCCGTGGTTCATCGTGAGTATTTGTGGAGTAAAAGTCACTACGTAAGCATCTGCCGCCGTAGCGGGCTATCTCTACTATATCACAGCCAGAGTTAATAACCGCAATCTGGTGTTATTTTTTCAACTATGGGGAATCACAATTATGGTCCGGCTTGGGCTATTCTTTTATAAGGGGCAACGTCTCCGAAGACATAAGTTCGAAGTTTCCGCTAGGTATGTAAAAAAGCGCTTCCATTAAGACCGGTGTTATAGCCGGCTTGGGCTAGGGTCTGTCTCAAACTCCGAGGGGAGCAGATTTGGGCGAATTTTCGTTCCAGGCAAGGCACTTTTGTGAAGGCGTACCGGGGGTACGTCAAGCGAAAGTAACGCAGCAAGGGACGAAAAGGCGGTAAAAGATGCCCTCAAGCGGGTTTGAAAACAGACCCTAAGAAGCAGCTGCAATATAATGAGCCATGAGGAGGAAACCACATCATGCAAAAGTGTGACGGAATGAACTACGCGCCTAAGGGCAAGCCCAACCCGGTGGTGAAAGCAGGGGAATTTGTAATCGCGGCGGTTGCATTGGATCACGGACATATCTACGGAATGGTAAACGGCCTGCTGGAGGCGGGTGCCACCCTGAAGTGGGTGTATGACAGCAACCCGGCCAAGGCCGAAGCCTTCGCCAAAACCTATCCGCAGGTACGGATCGCTTCCTCTGAGGCAGAGGTTCTGGCCGATCCCGAGGTGCATCTGATCGCTGGCGCTGCCATCACCTCTGAACGCGGACCTCTTGGCTTGCGGGCAATGGATGCGGGCAAGGACTATTTTACGGACAAGGCCCCCTTCACCACGCTGGAACAGCTGGAAGCAGCCCGTGCCAAGGTAAAGGAAACCGGCCGGAAATATATGGTCTATTACAGTGAGCGGCTTCATGTGGAATCGGCGGTTTATGCCGGGCAGCTCATTGAGCAGGGCGCTATCGGACGTGTGGTGCAGGTGACCGGCTTCGGGCCGCACCGGCTGAACGCCTCCTCCCGGCCAGAGTGGTTCTTCAAGAAGGAGCAATATGGCGGCATCCTCTGCGATATCGGCAGCCATCAGGTGGAGCAGTTCCTGTTCTATGCCGGCTGCAAAAGCGCTCAGGTTCTCCACAGCAAGGTGGCCAACTATAACGCACCGGATTACCCCGAGCTGGAGGACTTCGGCGACGCGACACTGCTGGGAGATAACGGCGCCACCCAATATTTCCGGGTGGACTGGCTGACTCCGAATGGCCTTGGCACCTGGGGTGACGGCCGGACCCTGATCCTGGGTACCGAAGGCTACATCGAGCTCCGCAAATATATCGACATCGCCCGGGATAAATCCAGCAACCACGTGTATCTGGTTAACGGGGAGGGCGAGTACCACTTCCATGTGGACGGCCAGGTGGGTTATCCCTTCTTCGGCGAGCTGATTCTTGACTGCCTGAACCGCACGGAAAAAGCCATGACGCAGGAGCATGCCTTTATGGCCGCGGAGCTGTGCCTGAAGGCGCAAGCCCAGGCTGTGCGCATCGAGGGGTAGGCTGGCGGGGCAGGGAGCGCGGAGCGATAGAGCGTGAAGCGGCAGAGCGTAAAGCGGCAGAGCGTAAAGCGGTAGAGCGTAAAGCGGTAGAGCGTGAAGCAGTAGAGCGTAAAATATGTAGGAAGCCGCATGACTGTTGGGTCATGCGGCTTTTTTGTTGCGCACCCTCTTCATTTGCTCTCCTGGCCCCGTGCTCATCACGCCTACTAGTCCCGAGTCTCCTCCCCCGCTTGTCCTCCTGTCCACTGTCCTCTTGTTTCTCTTGTCCACTTGTTCTCTAGCCCACTTGACCACGTACTCATTTGTCCCTGTGCTCAGCTGCCTGCTTGTCCACTAGCCACCATACCCAAGCACAGCCTTGTGGACCCTCGTTCCGTTATTTTGCGAAAACCAGTGTTTTTTCCGATCTTACGGACCGTAAAGATGCTAAATGGAGGTAAACGGCGGGATGAGGCATCTTTAGAGGCAAATAAGGTATCCTCTGTCCGCGAAATCCGGGAAACAGTTGAAAATAGGAAAATAGCGTAACCTGAGTCCGTCCGGGCAAGCACCCCTTTGATGGAGGACCCTGGAAAAGTAACATTACCCCCGACTTTTGCAACCAACCCACTAATAAACTCACCATTTATTCGGCTTGCAGCCCGGAAGCGGCTCTAAGCTCATTCGCTAGATGATGCTGCCAATCCCGCAGCCCCTTCCATGCCTCCGCATCCTTCGCGCGTCCCTCTTGCTCCGCTTTGACCCGCTCTGCTTCACATTCAGTCCAGTGTTTCTTCAGAAAGCTGTCGATAATATTGGCCGCTACCTCTTTGCTTAGCTGCGGCGCTGCCGGTTTAACCGCCATCCCTACTCGCCACCCTCCCGCATCTCCGTTGGACTCGCAGCGGTCAATGCCGATGCCGTTGACGGAGATGTCATTTTCATATTGGTAGATGCTGTTTTGCGTTAATACCTGCCCGCGGCTCCAGGCATAGGTTTGCATCAGCTTTTGGATGACCCCGCGTTGGTACATCGCCTTGCAAACCGCATAAGAGCCGTAAATGCCCAGCTCATACCCGTCGATCTCCGCATCAAATGCCCGCATATAGGCTTCAATCCGGTCATAGTCCGCTGCCTGCGCATCATAATCTACTGCTGCATAAATCGCGCTGCCCTCCGGCTGTCCAACTTGCTTGGCGTAGGTTAGCGCTTGTTTGCCGTCAGCTTGTCCCGCGGGAGCGCCTTCCCTGGGGCGGCTGGCGGTGCGCTCGTACAGGGAGACAATATATATGCCTGCCTCGGAAATATCCTTGGCCTCTACGGCCGAAAGCGCCTTCCAGCTGGTTGGATGATCCAGATACCTCCCCACAAAAACAAAACCCTGTGCGGCAAACGCCCGGGCTTTCTCGGCTGTTAACCGGGTGGCGGTATCGAAGCCTTTTGCCATCTTAAGCGGCCCCCCGGTTCTTCGCATCCAGCTCCTGCCAGGCTTTTTGCACGGCAGCCGTCACGTCCTCTGCAGACAGGCCAATCTTGTCCATACGCAGCCGGTCCAGCACGTAGCGCACCGCCTCGTTAAGCTTATGGTACCCGTCCTCCGTGTCATATTGATGCTCTGCCCAGGCGTAGGCCTCCCCCGCCAGCTTATGCAGCAGCTCCCGTTGGGCGGCGCTGGTTCGGGCGGAGAGCCAAGCCTCCACCTTGGAGCGGAGCCGGGCGATCAGAGCCAGGATGAGCATGGCGAGGAGGCCGATAATGGCGGTTGCGATGGTTTCCAGATAAGGCTGGGCAATTTCGATAATGGTGTTCATAATGATATATCCTCCTTGGAGGGACGGCTTTTGGTTAGCCGCCCATCAATTTGATGAGTAGGGTAGCACTGGCAATGCCGGTGCCCACCATAGTGACCGTCAGCCCGATCAGCCAGCGCTGGGCGGCCTGCATATCATTCAGGCGGTGGTGGGCGGAGCGGGAGGCGTTGGAGTTGTCCGTCACCAGCTTCTCCAGCACCTCCAACCGCCGGGAATGATCCGTCAGCTCCCGCATCAGCGTCACCACCTCCCGCAGCTGCAGCCGAACCTCGGTCATCTCCTTGACCGTCTCCTTCAAATCTTCGCATGGCGCTGATGCCACGGGGCAGTCTTTCTGTGTCATTAGTACCCCCTCCCTTCGGGGAAAAAAATGGCCCCTGGGGATCCAGGGGCATAAAAAATACGCCTATACGGCGCTGTACTTATTCTGCAAGCGGCTTGCCGTCAGTTCTCGGGTCCTGCACAGCGAGTTCCGTTTCAAGCGTTGGCGTTGAGACTGTGTGGACTTCAGCAAACGTTTTGAATACCTTTGACGATCAGTGTCACATATACCGTTACCATCGTTGCTTAGTCTCTACCCAGAAAAATAAAAGAAGCCTAGCCCCTATGTTACTCATGGTCGGCCTCCAGCAATGTGGACACTTCTTCCCGTTTCGATTCTGGGACTTCCTCCAATGTTTTTATGCCCTTACGGATCAGGGCAGCGTAGATTTGTGCCATATTAGCTCTCACCTCCTGTTTGGGCTTCCAGCGCTTCCACACGGGCTATAATCGCCGCTATCGTATCTTGCTGCTGAAGGATGGTTTCATAAGCTTCCGCCAACGCCAACATGGTATTGGTAGTTTCCTGCTCCCGTTGGCCGTCTGCTGCCTGCTGAATCTCAAAAGATTCCGTGACGGCGATCATGGTGTTAATGCTATTCGTTTCCAAAGACGTTAGTCGCTGTTGGGTGGTTGGTTGATAAATCGGCTCCTCCGGTTGCTCCTCTCCCAGTTCTGGCGGGAAGCTGAACAATAAGGCAGGCTCCGCGACTGTGACGTCTACCCGGACGCTGCTGCTCTTTTGAAAATCCTCCATGTATTGGCCGTACTCCAATTGCAGTAGGCCGACGGTTTCTGGCACACGCTCCGCCAGTGCTTGGTAAGATGCAAAGTCTTGTTCCGGGGTTGTCTCTACGACATTACCAGAGCGTTCTCCAGTATCTTGGATGATGTTACCCGTTATTTTTTCATAATAAATTTTCCGTCCTATTTGGATTTGCACAATATAACCCCCTATTCAAAAGCTATCCAATTGAAGGATGTTGCCCCATACGTTGTAGCATATCGCACAGTTACATAAAACGATGAGTTACTGATGGTAGCGTAATATCCAGTCTCATATACCGATACAGACACTGTATCACTGTCATAACGATAGCCAGCACCATTTAATGGTGATGCAATTGTATTACCATAATGAACAAATCGATATCGTTGATTAATATTTGGAAAATAACACTCAAGTATGATAATTGACGGCCTAAATGAGAGGCCAAATACGGATGCCACATTGTTAGCATCAAAAGTACCGGTGCCACTTGCAAAACGCTTTCCTGTAGCAATCTGCCCAATCTTGCCTGCCAATGCCGCGAATGTCTCCGATGGACTGGCGGATACACCCTTTGCCGTTATTGCATTGGCAACGGCCGTCTTTCCGTCATTGGCATATTGAAAAAGCGTGTTATAGTCTTGCTGATGAAGAACTCTACTACCACGGATATAGATGTCTCCGTTAGCCTTCATTGAAAGCATCTGAGCCCAACCGTTGTCAGTGTTTTCCACTGTTAGCCAATTGGCCGATTCATTAACTGCACTGTTACCGACAGGCACTAAAAAGCGATTCCCGTTAGGATCAAGACGTGTCCAACCATTTATGTTGCCCTTAATGCCCGTTGATCCACTGGTATCTGCCGCTCCTGTGCGGAACTCCATAATTCCATTCATTGTTTCACTGCCGTCTTTCAAAAGCGGTATCTTTCCCCGGACCATATCCGCATCCAGTCCACTTCCTAATCCATCATTACCTGCATGCCACACAGTATTAGCATTAATAGTCATTTTCCCACCTGGAAGGATAGCAACTCGTTCAGTCGAAAGATTATCTTCACGAATACTAAGATAATTTCCATCAGCTACTGCATACCAGTTTTTTCCTGTATCGGTTTCATTCATTTGTATGATAGGAGCGGCATTGGAAATTCGGAAGTAAGCTCCTGTAAATGGTTCACTGCCGTCTTTAGGCAATGAAGCATTCGCTCGCGTCTGGGCTGCATTAGCAGCACTCTGGACTGTAGATACGCTATTGTCCACATACCCTTTGTTGGCGATATCAGCAGCTACAGACGGAGCCACAACCTGCGCCCGACCTGCTGAATCACGCGCCATCAGGGTGCTGACGGTTGGGGCTGATGTGGCTCCATGTGCAGTGCTCCCCACTGCTGCATGGGTGTTCAAATTGCTCTGCACCGCATCCACTGTATCCTTCCGCGCAATATCCGCTGCCGCCGAAGGTGCTGCCACCTGAGCCCGACCAGAAGAGTCCCGCTTCATCAAGGTGCTGGCCGTACCGGCATTCGTTGCGGCGTCCAAAATGGACTTAATGGCCGCAATGGTCATCCCGGGCAAGGTCCGCCAGGTGGCCCCACCCGTAATCCCCTTGATCATGTTGGCCAGCCACCCGAAGAGGGTGGTGGGTGTACCGCTGTCGCCAGTAGGTGCTGTGGTATCGCTCACCGTGCGGCTGCCGATTACCGTATCCGTGGCCGCTCCTGCCGCCAAGCCGCCACTCCCGATCTTGGGGCCATCACCTGCAGCCCCCGTGTGGCCATGGCCGGAGGATGCTCCGAATTTTCCGTCCAAGACATCCGCGTTACCGTTAAGATCAGTTATGTCCACTACATCTGTGCTGTCCGGCTTTTTCAGGCCTAAGTTGCTTGTTGTCTGCACGTCCTTCACTCTCCTCCATAAGTCTTCAGCTGATTCCAGGTCATGGATTTTGCCTTTTCCCAGGTCAGCCCGTAATTCTTCAAGGTTTCCCAGATGACGTAACGGTACTCAAAAGTGTACGACACATGAGCCGGCTTAATTTGGTTCAGCAGCTTCATAAACTCCGCCAGATTGGGCGGAATGCCCAAAAAGCCGATGAACCGGATGACAAATCGGTACTCAGCTGGGTACTCCAGCACCTCCACTTCACCGCCGGAGAAGGCGGCCGCCGTATCCATCAGCATCTGCTTCGTGACCGTTCCCGTACCCCGGAGCTTGGCCAAAATCTGCTTACGCCGCCGTTCCGCTGGTTTGCTCGGGTCTACATTTAGAGCGAGCTCCTGCTCCCAACGACTAAGCCCCCATGTGGCGGAGCTGACAAAATACTGGTCCAATACATCACGAACGCTGTCACGCAGCGCCCCGATTTCTCCAGCTGCCGATTCCTGCAGCACCACCATGGTCCCGCCGGGCACCCGGTAATATTCCGGCAGATACCGGAGCAGATCCGGAACATACGGCTCCGTTCCTCCCTGATCCTCAGCGTCCAGGCTATAACCCAATACCCCGTATTGCGAGCTGCCGTATGCCATTACGCATCACCCCGCAGTTGAGCCCAGGTAAGCGGGCCTTTAGGCATTACGGTGGCGGTATCGGCTATTTGCCTCCAGGGCAGCCAAACATCCGAATTGAACAAGGCGTAACGATACCGGATCGGACTATCCTGGTTATACGGATACAAATATTGCACAGCCGCCATGTTCGAGTAGCCTTTCACTGTCATAACGGTGCAGTATTGAACCCCGTCAAAGCGATTAGTAGGACTGTTGCTGAAAAATACGGTCAACCCCCGGTCGTAGGTAGACGGCAATGCGTCCGCCTGCTTCCAGTTGTCGCTTTTTACACTCAACGTGTCGTGGGTATGCGTCGACGGCGCAAATGTCCCTGGCTTCCCCGTCACGCCCGCCCACGGGACGGCATCCGCCACCTCGGCCGCATCTACCTTGCCGTTGTTGTTGGTGTCGTAGATGCCCTTCAGCATGTCCCCGGTGCTCTGGGCTGCGACCAAGAGCACATTCCCGGTGGCGGTGCCGATATAGAGCTTGCTGGTATCCGTACAATACCCCAGCTCCCCTGCGGCCAACGTGCCGATGGAGGACTCCGCGCCGCGCCGCACTTGAATTAATACTTTTCGGGCCATGTTGCCGCCTCCTTCCTTAGAACGTCCCTCCATCAATGACGGCGACCATCAGCCGATTTCCGTTGGCTGTATCGTAGACGATGCTGTCCGCGTCAATGCTTGCCTCAATGCCGGTGGTATTCACCAAAATTCCTCTGCCTGCCTTGGCGGAAACCGCAGTCGCCCCTACAGCAATACCGTTCCCCGCGCCAACTGTAAGCGTCACTGTATCCGCCTGGCCGCCGCCCGTCAGACCATTGCCTGCGGTGACAGTCTGAAGCGCACCGCCGCTACGGGCCCAGGTCGTACCATTCCAGGTATATTGTTTGGCCTCATCGTCTACGATGCAGGTCATCCCAACGGTAGGCACCACAAAAGCCCAAGCCGACCCGGACCACTCCGCAATCTGCCCGGCTTTGCCCGCCCATGCTCCCGTCGGGGACGCAGCAACAATGTACCGGTCTCCGGCTGCAGGGGACGCAGGGGGGGCCGCCAGGTTCTGATCCTTGACACTATCCTGGTACTCCTGTCCCGCCCGGGCCAGATCCAGTTCGTTCTTAATCTTCTGCGCACTCCACAAGTCCGTGTTGCCCATACCGGTATCATTAATGACGCGGTGCTTGGTGGCATCATCAATATGGGTTTTGATTTCCGCTGCCGTTTTGGTGTTAGTACCGTCCGACACCTTGCTGACATGCCCGCCAGTGAGATCCGCCTTCAGCACTTTCCCATAGGTGCTGCCGTCCGCCACATTGTCCAGAGTCCCGGTCAAGTCCCCCAGCCCGATGGCATTGATCCGCACCCACTGGGTTCCATCGTCCAGGTACAGATAGGCATTGTTCGTGCCGCCGCCGGTGACAAAATAATACCGTCCTGCCACAGCCGCGCTGGGCCGGGAGGCATAAGGCCCCATCATCACCCGGCCAACAAACAGATTCGCCGTCCCGTCCCCGATATACACTTCCTTGGTATCCGTGCAAAAACCCATTTCCCCGGCCAAAAGAGCGCCCCTGGCTACCAGCTCCGCCCTCGTGCCCCGCCGGACCTTAATCGTCTGCGCCATCCATCATTCCCCCTCATTAAATAATCCGCCATCCACCAGCCCAACCGTTTTGTACCGGTCCAGCTCCGCCTGAGTGGCCATCAAAGCCTCCTGCAGCACGTTCACATCATCGGCCTCCACCTGGTCCCCCGGTGTTTCGTAGCTTACATACACCGCCGCTGCCTCCGCAAAAATGCGAATACGTCTGCGCCAAGGTGTCTCCGCAGGCGTGGACAGGGTCCATGCGGTTATTTCCTGGCCAGTGAGCTTAGGGCCGGTGAATACCTTCACCGTACTGTTTATTGCATTGTCATGGGCCAACAAACCCTCATATGCGCCTTCCGTCAACTGAACCTGCTCGTCGATGACATACACGTTGCCGTCCTGCTTTTTGTTCAGCTTTTCCACAAATACGTCCTGCTGTTCGGGATATGCCATGTTACACCCCCAGCTCCACAGTGCTGGCTACAGGCACCTGGTTATCTGCCAGCACCACGTTGGCCATGCCGCCGTTAACGGTCAGCGCCGTATAATCCAGCACACCATCGGTGCCCAGGAGCAGCGTCCCGATCTTGGCAAAGCTGACATAGGTTGCAGCAAACGCCACACCCCGCAGATAGTCCGCCAGCGCAGCATGGAAGCTGTCCTGGATCGCCTGGAGCGTGTAGCCCATGGCTGGAACAATGGTGGCCTTTACCTGAATGCTCAAACCGGCTGCTGAAACCACCGTCACCGCCACACAAACCGGACGGACCGTTTCAATATATGCTGCTGCAGCTTCCACCAATGCGGGTGAAGCCGGCTCCCGGTCCGTATCCACAATGCTGACCTTCACCGTGCCGGGTCCATCCCACTGCTCCGTTACCTTGGCTGCGCCCACTCCCGTCACCGAGGTGGCCCATTGGATATAGTGGGAGGCATTGCCACTGGTGGCAGGCTGCCGGACCTTCTGCAGAATCCGCTCCCGCAGCTGCTCATCCTTCTCCTGATCCTCCCCGGGCAACAGCACATCCGTCAATTCAGCGCTGGCCAGACCGGCCACGTAAGAAATAGGGAGCAGCTTGCCCAAAGCACGGTTTCCCGTTTCTCCTGCTGTCTCGCATTCCAGGACAAACTGCCCCGCCGCTAAACGCCGTACCGTCACAAAGGTCAGGGAATCGCAGGAATATCTGCTACCCAACGGTACATCCAAGGCTTGGCCCGCCGTATTCCAAAAGACTCCCTTACGCAGCGCCTTGGAGGCTTGTTTTCTGTCCACACCCACTTCCGATCCGCGCCGGTCCAAAAACTCGCCGCTGGACGTATCCCCGAAGCCCAGCCGCAAGGCTGCATCCAGGGAAATGTAAGCCTGGGCCAGCTCAGCAGCCGCCGGAGCCAGGGCATCATGGATGATGCTGCCCTCCCGCTTATCCTCTGTATCCGGCACCTGCGCCAGCATCCGGGTTAGAATAGCCGAATAAGTCTGATGCTCATACAATCGCATTCACCTCCTGGTCGAATGTTCCGGCGGAGCTTTCCACCGTGAACCGCACCGTCATGCTGTCTCCCGTTGGTTCAAATTGAAAATCCCGTACATTCAGAATCCGCGCGTCCTGGAGCAGTGCTTCGGCAATCCTTCGGCGCAGCTCGGACTGGGCATAGGCAGGGCTTTGACCCATCAAGCTCCGCAGCTCCACCCCGTAGTCGAAGCTGTAGGCCATATATGCGTACCGCTCCGTCTGCAGGATTTTGAAAACCGCCTGCTTCACCGCCTCCAGACCGTCGATCTTCCCGGCAATACGCCCGGTTTCCACATCCAGCCTCCAGGTCAGGGAGGGGTGGACCGCGGTTCTGCCTGGCAAAGCAGGCGTTAACTGCCCTCCGGTTGGAATCATAACACCGCCACCTTATCCATAATGAGAAACTGCTGCCCGCCCTGCACCCGCAGGAGAATCACCTTATCCCCCGTTTGCAAACCCGGACGGATCACCACAGGGGTGGTCAGGCCCTGCCCGCCGGAACCATGGGTATGGCTCAGGTCCAGCTCCAGCCGGGTCAACGAATCGGGCACAATCAAAAAATCCGCATCCAGGATAAAACGCTGATCCACGTTTACCTGCAGCGGATTGCCGGATACCACCTCACCAAACAACACAGCCATGGGCTTGCCGGCTTCCATTCCGGTCAAGGCCGCCTGCCGTATGGCATTTAACATTTTGTCCCACCTGCCTCAAATTACTTTTAACGTTAATGACATGGTATGGTCATCGCCTTCGAAGCTGTGCTTCGCCTCATCCACCAGCATGGGCAGATTCAGCCCCAGTGTTTCAATTACCACCGGAACATACACACCCGCACGAACCCGGATGTCCCCAATGGCGTCCACCTTCAAGGATTTACTCTCCCTGTTTTTCAATTGGGCCAGTTGATCCAGCATGTCCTTGATTTGGGCTTCGTTTTTCTTCTCGTCCACACTTTGGTACAGCTGGAGCACACCCCACTTGGCGATGTTGGCGCTGTCCTCCACCATGTGAACCTCCCGCCGGCCGGTTTCCTTGTTATCCTTGTACAGCTTGATCCGGTTGTAGGTATCCGAATCAATATCTGCGGAATAGTCGTAGCCGGTCATGAGACTGCCGTCGCCGATATAGAAATCCGTCTTCAGGTTATCCACCAGCCGCAGGGACAGCCCACCATAATCATCAAAAAACACATAATGCCGCTGTGTGGAAACCAGTGTCAGCGTAATGGCCTTCTCGATGATGTCCAGCAGAGTCTGTCCGTCCTCCACCATGGATTCTATGGCAAAGCCCGTATCCTCCAACGTCCCCGTGTGCAGCTTGAAGTCTGCAGCCAACTGGGAGATAATCTCTGAAGCCGTTTGCCCCTTAAAAATATAAAGAGCCTTGGACAGCAGGTACCGGACCTGGTCGTAAGCCTTCACGGAAACCTCTCCGTCCGGGTTATGGCCGACGGAAAACACATAGCCGTAGAAAAACCCGGAGCCATCCTTAAACACCCTAACAATATCCCCGTTGCGGATGGCGAAGCTATCAGACTGGTAGAAACCATTGCGAAGCAAGGAAAATTCAATGCTGGCCGGGCGCCCCGTCCGGGTGGTGGACCAGGATAAGCCGGAGACAATCTCCGACAGATCCCACATGCTGCCGTCCTTATTATCTAATTGGATGGTAATCATGGGGTGGCCCCCTCCGGGCCCTTCAGCAGATCCTTATTGGGCAGCTGCAAAATTTGGCCGGGAAAGAGTTTTTCTACTGCCGCATCGGTCAGACTATTAAGCTCCTTGAGCTTGGCATGGTAATCCGGGGTGCCATAGACCTTTTGACTGATGGTAGACAAGGTCTCCTTCTCTTCCGTCACCACATAGAAGGGCTGAAACCCCCGGTAATTGGCACGGGGCGGCTCCAGCTGCTGCACCTGGCCATCCGTCACCGTTGCTCTGCGGGCCGCATAGAAACGGTATTCCTTAAGGCTCAGGCTGATTTGGATATCCCCGTTTTCCCCTGCGGTTTCGGACCAATCAAAGCTTTCGATGGACGCCGGAGTATTGATCTGCAAACTGGGACCGGTATAGACAAAACGAATGGGATGCCGGGTCTGCCGCCATTTTTCGATGAGGTCCACGTAATACCGGGGTTCGTAATAATAACGGGCAGTAATAAACGGATATGGATTTCCAGCAGCAGGCAAAATAGCTTCAAAAGAATACTCCGCCAAACCGGGGGACTTGATCACATTAATCTGGCCAAGGCCGTAAACCTCATAACCGGAGCCCTCCCCCTTGCCGGTAACCTCGATTTTTCCGGGTAGAACAGGAAGCTCGAAGACCTCCTCCTGATTATTAAACGACAACCATAACCCATAGGAAAAACTCATGTCCCATACACCCCCTGAGCGCTGCTGACGATCTGCTCCGTAAGCACCTGCTCAATCCGGGCCACGATGCTGTTGATGTCCGACTCCTGGCGGATGTCCCCGGTGTGCACATTCACACTAGGCGTCATCTGCACAAAGTTCTGGATATTCTTCATCTCCGCCAGCTCCCGCATAGTCGCCAGATCCTCCCCGCTAACCTCGACAGTGTCGTTGATGGAGCCGACTTCTCCTACTTTGTTAATTTTATCAACAGCGGTAATGGGTCCCTCGTACTTGGTATCGAGATTAAATGGGTTCTTCATGGATTTCATGGAATCCATTAAGCCTTCACCTTTATTAAACCCGGTATTAAAAGCCTCTCCCAGATCCTCATACTTCATTTTTTCATTGGATAGATCTACAACATCCTTATCTGAAGTCAACTCTATTTGGTCCAACCATTTTGTTAAATTGACTTCTGGAATAAGAGGAACGCTTACCCCTGGAATTTTATTAATAGCATCGATTAAAAAATTTAGTCCTTCGACAGCTCCATTAATGGCACTATCCAAAAATCCTGCAATGCTTTTCCCAAGATCAAGAAACAGTTTTTTTGCAGCAAAAACAGGGTCCTTAAACACATTAAGAAGAAACTCTTTAAATGAAACGAAAATATTCCAAAGCATGACTATGAAGTTCTTTAGAAGGGCAAATAAACTATAAAAAATACCCACAATTGCTCCAACAATTTGCTCTGTCGATACACCCATTTGCTGAATAGCAAAAATAAAAAGAGCCACCGCACCAACAGCTAATAATATTGGTAAGCTTGCCAAAAACCATGCCGCAGCTTGGGATAATAAAGGAGCCACAACCATCCATAATGCAACAACCAAACCAGCCAGTATAAGTCCAGTGATTTGGGGAAGATTTGCGGACAAGTAATTAATTATGCCCATAAACCCTTGGGCAAGCCATGTTACTGCTGTTACAGCAGCATAAAGCCCCTTTCCGAGCATGGAAAAAAACGGTGTAAACTTACCTGAATTAAAGGCTTCTGTAATCATACTAATCAAAGGGCCGAATGCTTCTAACCCCATTTGCCCAGCCAGGCCTAGATTGAATTTAAAACTGTTAATTGCACTTTGCCATTGTGCTGACGGCGATTTCATCATGTTGTCAAAAGCTTTTTCTGTCATATTCCGTTTATTAAGCAGTTCGTCCATACCTTTAATAAATCCATTTACGTCTCCAGCTTTTGCAGCTTTAAGTGCAGTACTGCTCTCAACTGTTTTATTACCCATACCGAAGTCTTCAACCATTGACGCCGAATTACCTTTAAATAAGCCCATCATGGAGGTTGCTGCCCCTTCCAATCCCTTTTCGGGGTTCATCTGGGCAAGGCGCATTGCCAACTTATTTAAGTCTGTCAATTTTTTAGGATCCAGCGTAGCAGGAGTAAAGTTCATAGCGCTGGATAAGGCAGTATCTGTATTTTGACCATATTGCATTGCTTGTTTCGCCACTTGGTCATAAATTGTACTTCCTAACTGCGCATTTCCAGCTCTTGCAATAAATGCCCCTTTCGTTTGTTGCTGCCTCATACCAGCGCCCATAGTAGAGGATATTAGAGACTTGGCATTTTGTAAGTTTACAAATCCCGGTAGCTTTAGCCCTTTTTTCTCTGCAGCGTCAGTTGCTTTATTCGTGCCTTTTCCGCCTGTCTTTTTAGCAGCTGCAGAGTTTGTTGCTTTAGTGGACTGTTTTAATGCTGATAACTGACCGGATAGTTTAATCTTTGTAAGCTTGGTTGGAACCTTTAGATCAGTTAGTTGGCCCATTAATTTTACTTTAGAAAGCTTGCTGGGCACTTTCAATTCTGTTAATTGGCCTTTAAGTTTCACTTTTAAGAACTTGTTTGGTATTTTTAATTGAATTAATTGACCCTTGATCTTCACTTTTGAAAACTTGTTTGGTAACCTCATATCTGATAGTTTACCTGTTAACTTAACCTTCGAAAGCTTGGATGGTATTCTTAATTCAGTTAATTGACCAACAATTTTTACTTTAGACCGTTGATTTAGTGCTTTGAATAGGTTTTCAAACCGTCTAGCAATAGCATCAAACATCTTAACGGCCGAGGATGTGGTATTCAGGACATTCACCGCCTTTCTGTACAAAATCAAAGACACTCCCGCGATGGAAGTGTCTTTGGGTTATTATCTCTTCATCCGCGCTGCTTCCTTCTTCTCCTGCTTGACGCGGATGTCGATCATGGCGTAGATGGCGGCCCGCTCCCGCCGGGACATGGCAAGAAGCTCATGAGGCAGGATGCGCAGCTTGTGGAGGGCATAATAGGCGTAGTTGGTTTCGCCGTCGCCCTCCTCGATCAGTTTTTTACTTCTTCCACCAATTCGTTCATGTCGGCGTCAAAGCCGTTCAGTTCCTGAACCTTCTGCACCAGATTGGCATATTCGCCGGGAAGCAGCATCTTGTGCAGCAGAGCCTCCGCTCCCATCACCCCATAGGACTTCTGGAGCTCGGCATTTTTCAAATCCGGGAAGGTGACACTGGCGGTGACCAGCTTGGCGAGATATTCGGCAGAGTCCGTCTCCATGGAATATTGGCCATTTCTCCCCTTCACCCGGCGGGTGGCGGCCTTGCGGATGGTTTCATTCTCCTCCTCGGTCATGCTGCTGACCACCCAAGGGATGGGTTTACCGCCTTTATTCAGAAACCGGGGAGATACCACAATCTCTTCCGTCACGGAAGCGGTGACGTTCTGGGCATAAAATGCGCTCAAATCACTCATTCCATCATTCCTCCTTAATTTCCGCCTGTGATCGGCTTAAACGGTTCCGAGACTTCATAATCGTTAAAGGTAAACGGCATTTCCTCTTCCATCATATCGTCGCTGCTGGCGTCGAACTGGGCGGCACTGATGCTGTCCAGGTTGCAGCCCTTCAGGAAGGTGGTTTGTTTGCCTGTGGCCGAATCCGGCTGCTCGTTCACAACCATCAGGTCGAACCAGAAATCCTTGCCGCTTTTGATATATTCCCGCATCAGCTGGCGGAACTTGCTGGTCACATAGTAGACAGTGAGAGTGCCGGAGCCGGACCAGCCGGCAGAGCGTTTGGGGGTATTGGTTTTGCCGAGAACGGGCACATCCACCTTATTCTTTTCAATGGTGGCCTCCAGGCTTTTGGCGTAGAACAACTCCTCCTGCTGGCCGCCAATGGTGATGAAGGCTTTAGCTTGTTTGCCGCTGATGGCATCGGTTTCCTTAAAATAAGCCATATGGTCTCATTCCTTTCGAATTAGGATACGGTAATGGTGAGATAGAGCTTTTCCATGCTGTCCACCGGCTGCACATACAGCTCGGAGACAACAGCGTCCAGATCGTTGCCTTCGCTGACGGTCAGGTCCTTTTGGGCATCGAAATTCTGGATGGCTTCGATACCCTGCAGGGTTTCCAAATAAGTGGAATACTCGTTCTTCAGCAAATTGCGGCCGTCGGCATTGTTGCTGACCTTCCCGGTGTAGAAGTCGGCAAAAATCTGCCGGAAGTCGTTGTTGATGCCGTCCAGCACGCGGAGCACACGGTTTTTAGCGAAAGCTTTCCCCTTCTCCGGACTAAAGGTATGCAGGGTGTTAATGTCCTGCTCCACTACAGCCTTGCCGCCGGAGCCTGTAAACACAAGCTCACCCGCCTGCAGCGCCGCAATAATCTGGCTGTTGGTGTATTTGGGCGTCACATCCACCGCATCATCATAAGCAGCGTAGGTCAGGGACTGGTTCATTTGCGCCCCGGCCGTTGCGCCGGCTACCCATGCCACAGTCTGGGCGGCGGTCAGCACCGTGCGGTCAGTAAGGATAACGCCGTTTTTGACGGAGATGACCCCTTCATAGTCCGCAGCCGGGTAATTTTCCACTACCACCTGAATCTTCTTGCCCTCGTCCTCGCGGAGACGTTTGACGAAGGAGACGAATACCGCCTTGGTGGCCGCATCCGTAGCAGGCAAACCGATGGTGTTCACCTCCAGCACCTCAATGGCGCTGAGATAATCCAGATATTCCTGAGCGGTTACGGTGCCGTTGGCGCCGCCGATCAGGGGAGCGCCGGCAGTAGCTGCCAAGGCGCCGGTGCCTGTCCAGACCACCCAATCGTTGGCCTTCAGCGCACCGATGTTGGCTACAGTCTGCTTGTCCATTTCCACTCCTGCCAAAAGGGTGGTGACATCGAACAGGGTGGCGTTATCCACGTTCACCGCAATGCGTACGGTAAGGTCATTGCCCCGGACACCGCCATATTTGGCTGTTGCTGTCAGGTTGCCGCTGACCACGGAGGCTTTGGTCCCGGTGTTCAAGCGGTACAGCAGCAGGGTTTTGGCCCGCTTCAGGGCTTCCCTTACCAGCAGCAGGGACGGATCCGAAATGGGATACCCCAGCTTCACGCTAACATCCTCACCAGCTTCCACGGTGATGACCTGCTTGGCGGGGCCCCAAGACAGGATCAAGGGCAGGCTCACAATGCCGCGGTCTCCGGCAGCCCCTAAAGCCTGGGCCGCACTTTTGATATTGATATACGCGCCGGGGCGCACCTTATTTTGGGTCGTCCATGTTCCTCCAGCCATCTATTCCACGCTCCTCTTCACATATTCCTCAATTTCGCTTCTGGCTTGAGCCAGCGTATACTCCTGCTCCTCGGCCAGAAGGGCCTGCAGCACGTCCTTCTCCAGGGCGGTGAAGCTCTTCGACGACAAAATCTGCTGCTTGCCGAAGGCCAGCGTCTCACTCTGTGTTTTGGCTTCCTTGCTCATTTAATCCCCTCCACATGGTCCAGCTTCTGCATCACCGGGTCCTCCGGCGTTTGCAGAGCGGCCACAAATTGGTACGTTACGTAAAACAGCAGTGTGCCCTCTACGATTTCAAAGCGTATGTCCCGCCCCGCGACGGGTCTGCCGGCCAGGCTGATCTGGTACAGCTCCAAAGCCAGCTGCTCGGCCATGGCGTACATGTCCGCGTTTGGCGAACTGCCGCTTGGTTTGTACCGGACGGCAACGGAAATACCGCGCCGGAACCGCCTTCCCATCTCCTGCGTATGGGTCCCCTCCGTCAAGGTGACGTACAAGTGGGGCGGACTCTCCGGCTCCGCCTCCTCTCCCGCCACCGGAATATCCGGCAAAGCAGTCTGGAGGGTTAACATCACTGCGTTGCGTACATCCAAAAATGTCCCCTGCATCCTCATCACTTCCTGCCCTCTGGTTCAAGCTGTGGGCCGTGGCAAGGGCAAGTAGTGTTCCTGCCTCCTGACCGCCGGTCCGCAGCTGCGGGATCCGGTTATCTGCCTCCAGCGTTCCAAGCCGCTGCCGCAGCAATAAATTGTCCGTATGCAGCTCTTCAAGCTGTTGCATCAGCGTTTGTTGGCTTCTGGTTATATGGTCCAGGCCGGTTTTTAGTTGTTTTTTCGCTTGCGCCAGCTTGTTGTACTGCAGCTTCGGCACAAAATACTGCGGCAGCGCCTTGCCCGCCTTGCCGATGACCGCATCCGCTTGGGTGTCGTTCAAGCCTTGCTCTTGCAATAATACTCGGAGCCATTTCATACCTGCTTCAGCCTCCATAGATGGTTATAGCTGCTCTCCAGCTGCGGGAGCGGGCCGTGATGCTCCGGCCAACGAGCGTAGGCGTCAAGGGCTGGAAAGTGTCCTTCCCTTAATCACCTTGCCATTTTCATTCATTTATTCTAATCTTTGGCATGATATAACTATAACACCGATTTTTTTCCCGTGGACTACAACATGCATTTCTGCTGGGCCACCTCGTACAAAAACCGTCTCCTCCAACGCCGGTACGTCTCCGGGCTGGCATCCATCGGGCAGGTTTCATCCATGGTAATGGCCATCACTCCCTTCCGGTATTCCGCCGGAACGGCCGCCAGGGCCTGCTCAATGGCATCGCAGCGCTGCTGCAGCGCCTCCCGGCGGATAGCCTTGTTCACCGTGGAGTCGCTGATCCCCGAACCGCGGGGCATGCCATCCGGCGCTCCGGGAGAAGAATGGAGAATATCCCGCATCTCCTCCCTCAGCCGATCGTAATCGCGCACGGCATACAAACATTGCATATATACATTATGGGGCAGCTGGTAAGGGTTCTTTTTCTTGGGCTGGTAGTTACGCATCAAGAATCTCTCCTTTGTTCGGGTGTAAAAGATAAGGAAGGCGATGTAGTTTCATATATGAAACCTTCTTGCAAAAAAATGCGCCTCTACAGGCGATTGGCCAACATTCTATTCAACACCTTATGCAACACTTTTAAATAGCAATAGCGCCATGAAAGGAAAGCCTTGTCCATTCTTGTAAGTAAGCATATTTCCAGTTTCTTTTTAGAAACCCGCACTCCTATTTTACGCCCAGAGGGTTTCTTTGTCAATAACTTTACTGGTTTCACAGTTGCGAATTTGAAACCTTTATTGTATAGTTTTGGAGTATAGGGATAGTCTGTCCGCAACCCGCGGCGCTATAGCCAGAGGCTGGAAGAGTGAGGGAGAGGTCGATGAAAACCACGGGGAAAATCATCAGAGAGCTGCGGCTTAAAAAGGGGCTTTCGCAGGAGGAGCTGGCGGAGGGCCTGAACCACCGTTTTGGCTCCAGCGTCAATAAGGGGATGGTCTCCAAGTGGGAAAATGAGATCAGCGAACCCCGCCTGGATGCCGTGCGGCAATTGGCCGAGTTTTTCCACGTGTCGGTGGATTATCTCATCGGTTCCCTGGGGCAGCCGTCCTCGGGCGAGCAACCCGATATCTCTGAGGACCAAATCCTCACCATTGCCGCTCACCAGGTAGGCCATGAAGGGCCCCTAACCCCCGAGCAGATGGACAAAATCAAACTTGCCATGCGGATTGCACTGGCCAAGGAAGAGAAGTGACGACCGATTGGCGCCTTACGACTCTTTAAAGAAGGAATCGCCTGTTTATATCGATGACCAATCCGACCTGCCCGAGGGCATCAAGGGTTTATATATTGAAACCAGCCATACCCAGATGATTCTTCTAAACAAGAACCTCCCCGTCCAAGCGGAGAAACGCTGTGTTCTCGCTGAGGAGCTGGGCCATTACTACACCACCTTCGGCAACATTACCGACCAGACGGATGTCCGCAACCGCAAACACGAAAAACGGGCGCGGAATTGGGCCTATGAGAAGCTGGTCCCTCTGGACAAGCTGGTGGCCGCCTCCCGGCTGGGCATCCGCAACCGCTACGAGCTGGCCGAGTATTTGGAGATCACGGAGACCTTTTTGGAGGAGGCCCTTTTGCATTTTAAGGAAAAATATGGATTATACGCCGTTTTCGAGAATTATTTCATTTATTTTGATCCTCTGGGAGTGTTGGAGAGGTTTGAGTGACAAGGTTTAGCACCGCTCTCATATTAGGGGCGATTGCCCAGCTATCCTCTAATTCTCCTCCTATATCTGCCCAATAAAGGATCGTATTCATGTGAATATGACGATCCATCACGAGATTGCGCTTAATCCTTTCCCAAATCGCAATCTCCATTCCCTTTTCTCTTAATAGATCATTAAAGGATGAGATAACAATGATCATCAATGCAAATTTTTCATCACCATCCAGCTGCTCATTTTCGTAAAATGAAACAAATTCTTCAACCCTTGAGCTGTCTGCTACCTCGTATTCCCAATCTTGCGTGAACTCGCCCGGTTCAGGCAAATGAAGCTTCTCCGCGAAACCATCCTTCCTCACTCTTTTTTTCACAGGTTACAAAACCATTATTCGAATATCTATCCGAGATTATCTTAGCTGCATCTGACTTATTACATCCCTTTTTCACATCAATCTGGTCATGCAAAAATAAAATAAAGAGAGAGGTTGAATCATCGGCATCCGACAAATATAAACCTAGAAGCTCATTATATTCAACGCTAAAAAACAAACAAATATGCTCGATCCTGAACACTAAACTATCTTTGTGTTCAATCAATTCATCATAACTGGCAAACAAATTAAAATCATCCAAATCAAAAATTCTATTCGTTGAAATGAACGGGTTCATGCCTCTTATAAATAAACCTATTACTTCACCATTCTTCTGTTCAAGAAAAACAACATGATCTAATCGTTCATTATCTTCCTCATCGTGCAAGTAAATAATATTCGAAATTTCTTTATGGAGAAAGAAATATTCAAACTTTTGAGTATTGGATAAAATATATTGTTTCATGGTTACCCTCTATTCAGTTTAAGTCTAATACATTACAAAACTGGAATATCCACCTCATCACCAGGCGACTTGTCCAAGAGGATACCTGGAACATTAGGATTTGATTTTTTCAGCTTAAATGCTTGTACTTTCGTTAAAGGCGGAGCAAAAGAAATCGTATTGGTAGAAAAGCTATTCTCAAGTATCCTTTGATACAAAATACATATAAATTCGTTCCACTCACATAAATTTGATTCAGCCAGAGCATCCTTTGATTCCATAATACGATAACCATCCGCGCGGTAAAACATTAACAAACCGGTTCCAAAATCACAGTTTCTATTGCCAAGAATGGCTTGGGGTATCTCGAAACCGTTGTTCCAGTTATAGTTTGCAGCATATATATGGAGGTACAAAGGGCTGTCCAATCTTTTTATTTCTGCAATGATGCTATTATAATCTTCACTGTAGAGCAATTCCCTTAGCTTTTGAAGATCCATGCTATTCATTGTGAGTATGCCATCCTTCCGTAATTCATGTGGGTTTACTTCATCAGCTGATCTAACGATATAGGGGCGACCCTTTTGCTTAAAGGTACCTTAAGTTCTTCTGTAAATCAAAAGATTTCCATTTTTGTATTTAGTCCTGCAAGGTTGCACATACTTTGTTACAATTTTGTGTATAAAGTCGAAATTTGGCAGCTCTTTTTGCCTTTTCCCTTGTTTCCTTCTCCTTCCTTGTGCCCCGCCTGCGCTTATGGTACGCTGAAAACACATCATTCCCCGAAAAAAATTGCGGATGCTTTTTGCCCGAATGAAAGGTGAATCGCTTGAGCCTGAAGGCCCGTCTCCACTTATATGAAGCCGACAACCCGCGCCATAAGCATTGGATTCACCGCTTCCTGGGTATTTACTGGCTGGTGATTGCCTTGCATTTTTTCGCACAGTTGGGGGCATTCCTGTTGATCCCCGCCTATGAGATCGGGACTCGCGAATTTTCTCTTCGCATCCTGTTGTTTCCGCATCTGTTCATGAGCCTCTTCACGGGAGTTGCCTATGCCGTCTGCCGGTTCTGGCCGCGGCTTTCCTTCCATGCCCTGTCTGTATGCGGAACCATTATCTCCACGGTGATTATCCACTTAAACGGCGATATCCGGATTATTTCCGCTGCGATGCTTCTCCCGATTATGGCCTCGGCCATCTTCTTCCGGCCGGATGTGACCTGGTTTACTGCAGGGCTTCAGGCTGTGGCGCTGCTGTTCCTGTACGGCACCGATTCCTGGTTCCGGCAGTTCCTGAACCCCTTTGACCTGATTGCCATTCCCCTGTTTCTGTTGGTGGGCACCCTGGTGGCGGGAGTTATTATCCAGAACGGCCGGGGGATTGCCGAGAATCTGGAGACCACCACTCAGGACAAGCAGGAGCTGATGGTCGAGAATGTGCTGATGACCACCTTGGCCAAAACCGATTCCCTGACCGGCCTGTACAACCACATGTCCTTCCATGAATTTTATGACAAAGCCATTGATTACGGCGCCCAAGGACATTCCTTCCAACTAGCGCTTCTGGATATTGACCACTTCAAGTCAGTCAACGATAAATTCGGCCACCGCATCGGCGATATTGTGCTGGCCCGGGTGGCTCAGGTGATCCGCGAGGCCATTGAGCCTACGGATATCGCCGCCCGCTATGGGGGAGAGGAATTTGCCGTGCTGCTGTTCGAAAAAAACTTCGAGCAAGCCTACGATTTTATGGAAACGGTCCGGGAACGGTTGGCGGCGCTCCGTCATGAGGAGCTGCACAACAAGGCGGTTACCATCAGCATCGGACTGCGGAGCTTCAGCCGCTTCGACACCAAGGAAGCCATGTTCGAGGCCGCCGATGATCTGCTGTACCAGGCCAAACGGGCGGGACGCAACCGGACGGTGGCGGCCGTTTCCGCCAAGAGCAAGAGATAGATCGGGTATCTACAACAAAAAGACTGCGCCTTTCTTATGGAGGCAGCAGTCTTTTTCGCATGTGTTGAAGCCATGTCCGGGCCGTTTAATCGATAAGCCGGTGGGCATACCACTTGGTTCCCCGGTAGCGCCACAGGAAGATGGCTCCCCGCACTCCCCATTCGCAGTTCATGGCCAGCCACACACCGATGATGCCGTAGCCCAGCATAATACCAAGAACATACCCCAACACCACCCGGAACAGCCACATGGTGAGCATAGCGATCATAGAGGTAAACTTGGAATCCCCGGCGGCCCGCAGCGCCGCAGGGGTAATGAAGCTGATGGACCACAGCGGTACCTGAAATGCAAAGTTGATCACGGTCAGGATAAACAGATCATGCAAAATTTCATCCGGCGGATTAAACAGGCTAACCAGCGGATAAAACAATGGAAGCAGGATCAGGGCCATCAGCAGCAGGGACAAGGAGGACAGGAGAATAAAGGACTTGATAAACTTGCGCGCATCCTGTACATCCCGCCGCCCCATACATTGGCCCACCACGGTCACGATGGTCAAGGACAAGGCTCCGGATGGAATTTGAGCCAAGCCGGCAATGGTATTGCCGATGGCATTGGTGGCGATGGCATACGTGCCCAAGCTGACAATGAAGATTTGGGTCAGCAGCTTGCCGCCATTGAAGAACATTTGCTCCGCGGCGAAGGGCAATCCGATAAACATGATTTTCTTCAGCATGGAGATCTGCAGCCGAAAAAAATCCGCAAGCCGCAGACCCAGCGTTGTCTCCATCCGCAGCAAATAAAAGATAGCGCAGGCCGCCCCCAGATACCGGGCGATGTTCACAGCGATGGTCATGCCGGTAACACCCATACCCAGCATATGAATGAACACACCGTTCAACGCGACATAGGAGATGTTGGTGATCAGGGACAGGGCCAAGGATGCCCGGGTTTTGCCCGTACCCCGCAGCACGCCGCAAACAGCCTGGACGATGCCCGCCCCGCCGAAGGAAATGCCGCTGCCGATGAGATAGGTCCGCGCATTATCCATGACATCTGGTTCGGCGGTTCCGAAGAGCAGATGCAGGATCGGATTATGGAAGGTCACTACGATAGCGCCAATCACGAACGCTACCAGAGAAACAACGCTAACAGAAGAGGCGCCTGATCTGGATACCATGGCATCATTGCCGCTGCCCTTGTATTGAGCCACCACCACAGTGCCGCCTGTTGCCAAAGCGATAAACACCTGCATCAAAAAGATGTTCAACGAATCCACCATATTCACCGCACTGATGGCGGCTACGCCATAAGAGCTGACCATGGCGGTATTGACCAGATTCAGCCCAATAACAAATAATTGATCAATCAGGATCGGAATGAACAAGGATATAATCTGCCGGTAATCCATGGATTCTCCGGTAAAATACTTATCCAGGAGACCGGGCTTTTTGCCGGGTAACGCTTGCTGTCCCATGTCATCACATTCTTTTCTGCTTATAATGGTAAATTGGTCCTAATATAGAAAAAACTCTTCTCTGAGTAAAGAAGAGCAGCGCCGGAGGGCATACCTGATTGAGGATACACCCGTTCCACAGGTCTGTCAACGGAACTTTCAGGGAAAGGTTAGTCGGCTTGGGATAATCCCGCCGTATAATTGCCTATACTATGGAATGATAGTAAGATGAGGTTAACTCTAAATAACTTAAGGGAGCTGTGGATATGGCTATCAATCCTTATATCAATTTCAACGGGAATTGCCGGGAGGCTGTCGAATTCTATGCAGATGTTTTTGAGTCGGACAAGCCGGTATTTATGGCCTTCGGTGATGCTCCGGGCGACCCTTCCCAGCCGATCCCGGAGGAAGCCAAACATCTGATCATGCACACCCAATTTTTCATCCACGGCACCCCGGTGATGTGCTCGGATGTGTTCCCCGGCCACCCCTACATACAGGGCAATAACATCAGCATCTCGGTGGTAAGCAAGGACACGGCAGAGGTGAAGCGTTATTTCGACAAGCTGAAGGTGGACGGAACCGTTTATATGGAGCTGCAGGAAACCTTCTGGAGCAAGGCCTACGCCAACCTTACGGACAGATTCGGCATAGGCTGGCAGCTGAGCCAGGAACAGCAATAGGACCTTTCGTTTACCGCTAAAACAAATAAGCACACGTACGCCTAAGAAGAAGCGTCGTGTGCTTTATTTTGGAAATAAACGAAATTACAATCTTCTTCTGTACCCGTCCCTTGGAGCGGTAGCTGAAACCAAAAGAAAAATGCACGATAACAGATGCATTAACCAACCCAAGAAGGGAATCCAGGCCAATACAGATGTAATAATGCCTAACACCGACCCATATATTGGTTCTGATTCATTTCGAGACATACCCAATGTAACCATATGCAAAATGAGCATAACTCCCAGTGCTATGTATGCTGTACTCATTACAATTGCAGCACCCAGAAGTGGGATAGCTAAAATAAGTTCAAGGCTTCCGGTTAACCAACGCATAACTCGAGCATTTGACATTTTGTAAGAGCCCCCAAATAGTCGACTTTTTCCATTTTATTTTATCATGTCGACAAGCTCTTTGTGCAGTCCTTATTTTCATTATTTTCCTTCGTCACATGATTCCTGGATTGTATTCAAATCATTGTTGCATTTTTACTTCCAGGAAATCTCCAGCGGATTGCGGTCCACCAGACGGGCGTACCGGTACTTGGGATAACCGGCCATGATGGCGCCTGCCAGATTCCTGCCCTCCGGCACCTCCAGCTCCCGCAGCAGCGGCTCATAGCCGCTGAAGGCGCAATGCTGGACGAAGCCGCCCCAGCAGGTGCCAAGTCCCAGGCTGGGAGCGTACAGCTCGGCATAAGCCAGCACAAATTCGGCATTGCTTCTGCCTGTGTGCTGGGTCATTTTCCCCGGGGCCAAGGCCAGGATGAGGTGAGGCGCACCGCGCAGAATGGTATCCTTCCCCCGGCGGGCGGCGGCAATATGCAGCTTCAGATAGCTGAAGCCTCTCCCCCCTGATGCCTCCACCTGCTCTTCCATCCAGGCAATCACGGCCTGCCAGATCCGGTTCAACCGTTCTGCACCGCTGATCACCTGAAAGGTAATCCCCTGGGTGTTGCTGGCCGTTGGCGCATACCGGGCCACATCCAGAAGCTCCGTCAGCTCCTCCCGCTTCACCGGCTCCTGCCGGTATACCCGCACGGAACGCCGGGAGCGCAGAAACTGCCGGGCCCCTTCCGCGTTCCATTGAAGCTCCTTGCGTACAGGCGTCTGCGCCGCCAAAGGTGTAAAGCTGTTATCCAGCGCCTCCGACGGACAAGCTGCCACACAGTGGCCGCATGCGATGCATCGTCCACCATCTGCCTCCTGCGGTCCTTCATCATTCATGAGAATATAGTTTGCAGGACAAACCTCCTCGCAAACCCCACATATCATACATTTCTCCGCATCAACTGTAAGAACGCTCACCGTTATCCGCTTCCTCTCATTCCCATCTCTATACGTAAATCTACCTTGCCTACTCTTTCACAGCAGCTCCGCAGCACTTTTTATGCTTTTTGCCGCTTCCGCAGGGGCAGGGGTCATTGCGGCCCACCTTGGGCGCTGCCGCATTCCGGGCAAAATCCGGCTTCAGCATGGTCCCCATGGGGCGGGCAGCCAAGGAAGCAGCCGGCGGGGTAAACAAACTTCTCATTTCCACCGGTGTATACCCGCGGTTTGTCCAGACCCTTGTGTTATTGCGCAGCTCCACCAGGAGTGGAAGCAGGTCATCGATCTGTTGCTCGCTTAGCTCAATATCCAACATAAGAAACTCGTCCAACAGCTCATCCAGCGGCGCCTCCATACTGCTGGCCAACCGGATATTGTCTGCGACTGTCTCCGCAAGCTCCCGGTCACGGACAACATGCCTGGCTATATATGTCTTCAGTTTTTCAAACTGAAGGGTGTTGGGGGTGTACAAGTTGTCGGCATAACGCAAAAGCTCCGTTTTCGGAGGGATATAATAAGGCTTGTTCCGGCTTAGCTCCAGCAGCTCCGCCAGTTCCTCTCTGTTGTCATCTTCAAAATAATTGCTGATCCAATAGTCTTCATAGATATCATACTCCCGGTGCGGGTACATAAGCTTGAGTCCGGCCAAGGTCACTTCGTCAGCAGTGGCGGCCGCTGCATTCTGGCTATTAAAAATCTCCAGCAGCTTGCTCCGTTCACAAGCCCCATACAGGTTTGCGGCAGCTGCAATATAATCCGTAATCAGGTGCTGGCGCTCCCATTTTGCCCAAAATTCTCGCAAATCCAAACCCTCATAAACCCGTCGGATTTCCTCCGGCAGCACAAGCGCAAGCTTATCCTCATGCCAGAAGGTGTAAATCAAGCCTCCATCCTTCAGCTGCTCATATTGGATAGGAGAGAACTCATCATTCTCCAGAACAGGCTGCTTCAGAAGACGCTCCAGCAGCTCCCGCTCTGAACGGTTTAAGACATCCAAGGTTCTAAGAAGAGCCTTCGGCTCCAGCAGCGCCTGACTTAAAGCAGCGGCAAGCTCCTCCTTATTCATACGGGACCTGCCGGCGACCTCCAGATCGGAAGCCAGCTGGGACAGCATCGTTTTCTTCTGAGACACCAGACATTCGGCCAATGCCGTCCGCGGCTCTCCCGGAACAGCGTATTGTCGATTCAGTTTATCCAAGAATTCTTGATCAGTGGACTTCATCATTTCACTCCATCTATCTATTGATTCCCTCTATTTTAAACCATCCTCCCCAACTTTGGTATGAAAAATGTGTATTCCAGCCCGGGACTGGTCCCGAAACCCGACTTTAGTCGGGATGAACAACACATCCCGGGATGGTTTTGCGGCAGCCGCTCCCCCTGTATGCTTGAACTACAGAAATCATTATGAACGGGCAGGGGATACCAATGAATAAGGAAGAAAGGCAAGTGTACGTGTTATTAACAGACTCGGGTACGGTGCTGGGGCGGATGATCAAATGGTATACCAAACAGCCGCTTTCCCACGCGTCTCTGGTGCTGGACCAGGAGCTGCAGGAGATCTACAGCTTCGGCCGGAAAAAACCAAAAAATCCGTTTATCGGCGGATTTGTCCGGGAGAGCCTAAAGAGCAGCCTTCTTCTGGATGCCTCCTGCGCGTTATACCGCTGCTCGGTGAGCTCCTCTGTGTATGCGCGGCTGCAGCATCAGATGGATGAGATGCGCCAACGGCAGCATGAGTACAAATATAGCGTGTGGGGACTGGTGGGCGTGGCTATGAACCGGCCATGGAGCCGGGAAAATGCCTTTTTCTGCTCCCAGTTCGTCGCCACGGTGCTCCAGGAAAACGGTGCAATCCGCCTGGAAAAACCACCGGCCCTGACAACACCGGGAGACCTGGCGGCTCTGGAGGAGCTGGCCCCCATTTTCCACGGCTCGGTGCGGGAGCTGCTGGAGCAATGGCGTGAGGCAGCTACCCAACCTTCTTACGCCGGCCCCCAGCGGACTGCGGGACGCAACCGTCATGAGCTGTCCGTCACAAGTCCGGCTGCCGCTCTCACCACCGCCGGATGAATCCGGCTTTATGGATAAACGCATACCAAAGGTAAACTAGCCTCGATACCGGGCTTCTTCTATAATAGATGCAAAGAAATCCCCACGGCTGACCGGGGGGGATTCCATACTACATCTCGAAACCAAAGGAGCTCGACACCGATGAACGGCAAATGGACGAATAAAGCCTGGGCCACCCTGGGCGACAGCATCACGGCCGCCAATGGCTACCAACCTCTGGTACAGGAAGCGTTGGGATTCTCCACTGTACAAAACCTGGGCAAAGGCGGATGCCCCATGACCGCCGGGGGAGACCGGGATTATGGGGCAACCACGCATATGGGCAAAGCGGTTGAGGGCGCACCGGAATGCATCACCATCTTCGCAGGCACCAACGACTTCCGGCTGGATATGCCCCTGGGCACCATCGAAACCCGAAGCATATATACCTTTTACGGAGCATACACCACCTTGGTAGAGGAAATCCTTACGGCCCATCCTGCTGCACGCCTGAATCTGTGGACACCGCTGATGCGGGACAAGGACGGCTGGAATATCTTCTCCGTCAACGGGGCGGGCTACCGGTTGTCCGACTATGTGGAAGCCGTCCGGGAGATAGGCCGGCGGTACGCCTTGCCGGTGCTGGACTTGTACGGGCAAAGCGGCATCAACCTGCTGACGCTGGCTCACTTCACCTCCGACCGGCTGCATCCCAACGAAGCGGGACACCAGCGGATCGCCGACATGGCGGTGCCCTTCCTTAACGGTCTGTAAGCTTGTTCCAGCCCGTGAAGGCTCTCCGTCAGCGCAGAGCCTTCACCGCCGTGGCATTGGTGACCCCGAAGGGAACATGGGCCGAGGGCGAAATACCGGCCACACCTTCAATATGCCCAATCTGATCATCGAAGAAGATATGCGGCTTAAATACCCGCAGCACTCTCCCCTTGTCGATGCCGCCCAGGAAAAAAGCCTCGTCCACCCGGATGCCCAAGCTCCTCAGGGTGGTCACCACCCGTTCATGGGCAGGGGCATTCCGCGCGGTAACGATGGCGATGCGGATCCGCGGCTGATACGCTGCATCCCGCCGCTTCCATTCCCATTCCCGCTGCTGAAGCCGGGCGATTTCCCCGAAAAATGTAAACAACGGCCCGGGCGGCAGCAGCTCCCGGGCTTTTTGTCGCTCATTCTCATGGAACTGGAGCATGCCCAGCTCCTGATAGATACCCTCCGCCGAATCATCGGCAATAATGCCGTCGAAGTCAAAGGCGATGCGCAGCTCTGTCTCGTCCTCCTCATCCACGTATTGGGAGGGGAATACCTGGGCCGCAGGCAGACCGTTAGCCACCGCCTCCCGCACATCCTCCAGATTAGCCGAGAGGAACAGGGAGGCATTGAAGGCCTCCATATAGATGAAGGGATTGGCCCCTGCCACAAACGCCGCCCGGGATATGGACAGGCCGTAATGCTCTATGGATTTAAACACCCGCAGCCCCGTATCCGGATCATTCCGCGATAACAGCACCACCTCTACCGGCTGGTCCTCCGGCTCCGCCCCGTTCAGGTTCAGCAGCCGTTTGATCAGCGGGAAGGCCACACCCGGCTGAAGCATCGTTTGCTCATGCTCCCGCTGGTAGGTGCGGTACTCCTCCTCCCCTTTTTCCCGGAATACCTGATCCGCCTCATCCAGATGGAATAAGGCGCTGGAGGCAACCGCCACAACGAATTTCTGCTCAATAGGATAAGGCAAAGCTACTCCTCCTTAAAATTGCCGGAATCGCCGGAATCGCCGGGATCTGCAGGATCGCGGGCTCAGACTTTCCCGTATACAAGCCTCAGGGTGTCGAATACATACTCCACACGGCGGCAGCTGCCGTCCTCCTCCAACCGGAAGACAAAGGTGCTGTCGCAAACGGCGCATACGAACAGCACGATGCCGCTTTCCACAGAGACCAGCCGCAGGGGGAATCGTTTCCGGCGAGCCTGTTGGATAAACAGCCGGTCCACCCGCAGCTCCCCTTCCTCCCAACTGACCGTAAATTCCCAGCCCATGGGAGAGAACACATACTTGCCGGCCAGATGCTTGTACAGCTCCGCCTGGCCTGCCAACAACCGGCTGGAATTGATGGGCATATCCGGCTCCTTGCCGGCCAATAACCCTGCAAGCCCCTTTTGGATCCGGTTAACCGGTACGGCGTCATTGTTGGCCAGCACAATCACGGTGCTATCCTCCAGCAGCAAGTGGTGGACTGTACAGGTGTAGCCGTGAATATTGCCGTCCATCACCCATTCCTCCGCCGGGCTCCCCTTGATCAGACAACCATAACCCGCGTAAGCGCCGAGATATGTCATGAATCCGTACGGCGAGGTCATTCTGCTGTAAGAAGCACCGCTGATGATCTGTCCGCTGCCCAAGGCTTTAATCCATTGCAGCAGGTCACCTGCGGTGGAATAAAGAAACCCGCTCCCGTACGCACCGGTCATCTCATAATAATCCCCATGCACCGCGCCTTCGCCGGAAACCGAATAGCCGCCAGCCATACCGGCAATTACATCCTCATTGCGGCAAACACCGGTACGCTCGAGATCCGCAGGACCGAACAGGTTTTTGTTGAAATACTCCTCTATGCTCATGCCGGAGACCTGCTCCACAATCCTGGCCAGCAGCACATAATTGGAATTGCTTTTCTCCGTCCGTTTCCCAGGCTCACACGGCGGCGGATAATCATTGAGCCATTGGATGATGACCTCCGGCGACAGTTTTATGCGTGTTGTGTATTCCGGCAGTGCCGTGTAATCCGGGATTCCGGAGGCGTGGCAAAGCAGATGATGGAGGGTGATTTCTCTGCCATGTTTGTACTCCGGCACATAAGCTGCCAGGCCCTCCTCCAGCGCAAGCTTCCCTTGGTCATGAAGCTGCAGGACAGCGGCAGCCGTAAACAGCTTGGTGATGCTGGCAATTCTGTATATCGTGGAGGCTGTATTGGGGACCTCAAACTCCAGATTGGCAAACCCGTAGCCTTGATGCAGAAGAACCTGTTCCCCCTGGGCCACCAGAACGGTTCCGCTGAACTGCCCGGCCTCCTCCCAAACCCTCATATACCTGTCAAGACGGTCGTGAATCCTATCCATCATAACTCCCTCCCTTTCCTACCTTCATTATATAAGCCCATCCGTAAAGCTCTCTTGTAAAAAACGGACAGCTTACCCGGACTGCTTGACATAATCGGAAGGGAGCAAGCCGCTGAAATCAGCGAACTCATGGATGAAATGCGCCTGATCGTAATAGCCGTGCTCCAGGGCCGCACGGACTAACACCGGGTCCGCCTCCTGATTCAGATGCCGGAGCACCTGCTGGAACCGGATAATTTGGGTGAAGGTTTTGGTGCTTACCCCCGTCCGCTCCAGGAAAATCCGCCCCAGCTGTTTACCGCTGACACATTCCCGTTGGGACAGCTCTTGGACCGTGAGCCGGCCTTTTGCCAGATAGATATGCCGGAGCGTGTTGCGGAAGGTGTGATTCCATGGCAGCCGCTCCTGAAGCCTGGTCAAGAGACAATGCTGGACAGCAAGAACAAGCTCCTCTGCCGGGACAGCCGGGCGGACGGAGCGGGTCAGCTCCGTTTCCAAGGATTTGTTTATCTCCGCAAGCGGATAAATCAGGTTTGTAAACAGATGGCCCGGTTCTCTCAGAACATGCTGCAAGCCGCCGGGATAAAAGCGTATACCCAGCCTGTCCCAGCGGGTATCCTCTGCCGGAACAAAAACAGGCCGATCCACTGTTCCTACCACAAAAGCCATAGCCTCCCCCGACTTCCTGTCCAACTGCAGGACAAGATCGATACAGCCGTCCGGCACCATTCTCTCCCAGGCCGCCGCCACACTGCCCTCCGTGCATGCAGGCAGATACCAATAGCAGCAAACCTGGCTTTGCAGATCCGGACAGGGCCCCCACTCCCGGTAACGTCCGAGTGTATTGTAAATCCGGGAGCGGGTTTGGACAGGAGAAAATAAGGTATTGGAGGCAGCTATTTTTACGGTTTTTTGCCCGTTGGGATCAGGCATTACTCTTGAACGCCCGCGGCGATACATACACGAACCGCTCACCTCTGGCCATCACATGGCATTTTTGCCCCGGCGTCCGCTCATACAGCTCCTGCAGGAAATAACCGGGCTTTTCACTGTTGTTGGCGAACACATCATAATGCAGCGGGATGACCGTCTCCATCCCTGTTTCTGCGGCAAGCTCCGCTGCCTCCCGGATGTTCATGTTGCCGACAATATCCCGGCTGTTGCGGAAATAATCCCTGCCATTGATGGGCAGCATGCCCACATCGATCCGCTCCTTGCGGAGGAAATCCGGCAGCCCGGGATAAACCACCGTGTCCCCGGCATGGTACAGAACAACACCGTTGATGTCCACCAAATACCCGACGAACCGGTGCTCCCTCTCGTCCCCGGTGATTTCCAGAGACTCATGGGCCGCCGGTACCGGCTGAATGCGGACCCGCTCTCCCTCACGTCCCTCCAGCTCCATCCACTTACCAGTAAGCACATCGATAATCCGTTCAGGTGCAATGCCACATTCCTTCTCCAGAATAGGACGGCAGCAGGCGGGAGCGAGAAATCTCATTTGCGGGCAGGCAGCGGCAAGTGCAGGCAAGGTTTTGACATCCAGATGATCGTCATGCTCATGTGTAATCAGACACAGATCCCCATAATCCACATCCTCAGGCCGGAGCAGCGACGGATACGTCCGTTTTAAGCCGTGAAGCTGCTCCAAATGATCGGAAAAGAACGGGTCGAAATAAATGACGGTATGCTGTCCTTTCGCTACGACACTTTCTTGCCCAAAGAACCAAAGGGCCAAACAGCCCTCCGGAGCTGCCGTTTTCTCGATTTCTTCCATTAGCACCTCTGGAGTGCGGGGTAGGGTGGATGAGGTATGATTCATTATGCTGCCTCCATTTTATGAATTCGCTTCTAACTCCATTCTAGCAAGTCCGCCTTATAACAGTAAAGAAGCTGCCGGGATATCCCGACAGCTTCGAGTTGTTGCAATCAATTAGAACAAACCGCAATTAAATCAAACCGGATTTATGCAGAAGCCGTTGAATGACAGTGGCGACTTCCGCTCTGGTAATGGAGGCCCTCGGAGTCAGAACATTGCCGTCCCGGCCTGTGATGAGGCCTGCCTGAACGCTTCCGGCAATACCGTCAGCAGCCCAATCGGAAGCATCGGCTGCATCCAGGTAAGCGGCGAGCACATCAGCCTGCACCTGAAGCTTGTCCTTCAAGCCGGTCAGCTTCATGGCTCTGGAGACCATCACCATGGCCTGCTCCCGGGTAATGGACTCCTCCGGACGGAAGGTTCCGTCTTCGAAGCCGCTGATCAAGCCGTAGGAGAAAGCGGTTTGAACCGCGCTGCTGTACCAGTCCGAGGCTGTCACATCAGAGAAGGCTGTTGCTGCGCCTTCCAGCTTCAAACCAAGGCCGCGGACGAAGATCGCGGCAAATTCCGCACGGGTAATGCTGCGGTCCGGGCTGAAGCTGTTATCGCCGGTACCTTCGATGACCATACGGGAGCCCATATCATTGACGGCAGCTTGAGCCCAATGGACTTCCACATCACTGAACTCCAGCGGGTGCCATACGACAGAGTAGGCGCTGTTGGTCATGCTGTTCAGCACGGCATAATACTTGCCGTCTAGTACGATAATCTTCGTCGGAATGTGGCGGACTGTTCCGTCAGCATCCACCACAACACCTGTGGTGATTCTGCTGAGGTCAACACCATCCGGCACTACAATGGTACGTTCTACGAATGCATCGAACTTCTGCACTTCAACGGAAGCCGCTTCATACGTCGCTGTGATCGTAAAGTCCACAGGCGCAGTTACCAGCGTGAAGTTTCTTGTGCCTGCTGCCTGTTCAGCTGCCTTCACTGCTTCTGCGGAAGCCTTGGCAATCTGAATCTGCACCGTAATATCCTGCAGAGCCACGGATTTGCCGATCTTCTCGGAGATGGAAGCCATATGGATTTGCTGGGCAGGCAGCGTGTAGGATGCCTGGCCTGTTTTGATCTCCAGAATGGCTTGTTTGTTCTCCATCTGCTGGATCATTTGGCCGTTCAGGGTGGTGACGATCACATCCGAATTGACGGTTACCGGAACCGTCACTACTGCTCCTTGGCCTTCGGCTGCAAGCTTGGCTTCCAGCTTAGTTTGGTCGATTTTCAGCGTAGAGACGGTTTGGTTGTTCACATTGTTAGTGTTCAGAGTGCCTGCTTCTTCACCCTTGCCGTTCACCAGGACGCTGACTCCGGAAGGTGCAGGGGCCACAGGGCCACCACCCCCACCGCCCGAAACAACGGGAGCAGCCGGCTCTTCGGAAGAGGAGTCTTCCGGTTGGACAGGGACATTCACCGTTACATTCACAGTACCAGTAGAGCCGTTATAGGTTTTGTCTCCGTTGTAAGTGGCTGTAATGGTTCCTGTCACCAGGGTTGTGGAGGTAAAGCTGGCTTGACCCAGTCCATCCAAGGCTACAGTCTCGTTCAGACCGCCAGGGCCGGTAAAGGTTACGGTGCCGGTGGGAATACCCACGTTGGGAACAATCACGGGCACATTGGTAATAGGCAGATCAGTCGGCATACCATAGAGATGAAGCGGGCTGTCCTGCTCCACAGTAGCTGTAACCGTTACGGCTTCGCCGGTATTCGTCGAATCCGGAGTGGTGGTTACTGTTGTGAGTGTATCCGTCAATTGTACAGTCACCGGTGTGGTACCAGTGGAGCTGGTGAAGATGCTGTCCCCATTGTAGGTGGCGGTAATCGTGCCGGTTTCCAGGGTTGTGCTGGTGAAGCTGGCTTGGCCCAATCCGTTCAAGGCCACGGTTTCATTCAGCCCGCCAGGACCGGTGAAGGTTACGGTGCCGGTGGGAGTGCCTGCATTAGGAATAATGACAGGCCAGTTAATGGGCCAATCCGTAGGCGAAACGTTGGGCTGAGAATAGGTGTGAATGGGAGCATTCGCTGCCACAGTAGCAGTTACCGTTACTGATTGCCCTGCAAAGGACGGGTCCGGAGTGGCGGTTACCGTTGTAGTGGTTTCTGGTGTGTTCACGGTAACCGATGTAGTACCGGTAGAGCCGTTGTATTGGGAATCTCCATTATAAACAGCTGTGATGGTGCCGGTTTCCAGGGTTGTTGTGGTGAGGCTGGCTTGACCCAGTCCGTTCAAGGCTACGGTTTCATTCAGACCTCCGGGACCGGTGAAGGTCACGGTGCCAGTCGGCACACCAAGGTTAGGACTTACCGGGAAAGGAGGAAACGCAGAACCGGGGATCCAGTTGCCAATCCCTACAGTAGCGGTGATGCTTACCAGTTGGCCCGCATACGACGGGTTGGGAGCAGCGGTGACCGTTGTCACGGTTTGTGCAGCAACAGGGTTCACTGTTATCGGAGCTGTACCCACGGACCCCTGATACAACGGATCACCATTGTAGGTTGCAGTGATCGTTCCGCTTTCGAAAGCCGGAAGCAAGGTGCCGGCTTCGCCTGTGCCGCTCAGGGTTACCGTTTGGCTGAAGCCGCCGGGACCGGTGAAGGTTACCGTGCCCGTGGGGATTCCTGCACCGGGAGGAAGCGTGATAACAGTGGCTGTTAACGATACAAGCTCACCGCTGGTGGACGGATCAGGCGATACGGTTACAGTGGTGGTTGTGGGCGCCCCGAAAATCGGGAACAGATGGATGACCACAGGAGTTGTCCCTACAGAGCCCTCATAGTTGGAGTCACCCTCATAGGTTGCGGTAATGGTGCCGCTCACCAGTGTATTGGCGAAAACAATCGCTTCGCCCATGATGTTTACTCCTGCTGTCTGACTGAATCCGTTCGGGCCGGTAAAGGTTACCGTCCCCGTAGGAATGGGCACATTCCCGCCCTGAACCGGCGTAACCACTGCACTCAGCATCACACTATCCCCGACAAAGGTCGGATTAGGTGTGGCCGTCACCGTTGTAGTGGTACCGGCAAGTACGCCGGGTATAACCGTTGCGTTGGTTGTGCCGGTAGACCCGTAATAATACACGTCCCCATTATACGTTGCCGTAATGGTGCCGGTATCCAGAGTGGAGACAATAGTGCTGGCTTGGCCTGCAGGATTCAGACTTACGGTTTCATTCACCCCAGGACCTGTGAAGGTAACCGTACCGCCGGGAGTTCCTGCGCCAGGAGCAAGTGCTGTCACTGTCGCCGTCAATGTGACCGGAGCTCCGGCATTCGAAGGGTCCGGTGTTGCAGTAACGGTGGTTTGGGTATCTGCCGGATTGACGGTTACGGCAGTAGTATCAGTGGAGGGGGTATAGTTCACATCACCATTATAGGTGGCGGTAACGGTACCCGTAAGCATCAGATCAGAGAGAAGACTGGCTTCACCGAACATACTCAAGGCTGTTGTGTAATTCAAGCCATTGGGACCGGTAAAGGTTACGGTGCCGGTCGGTGTGCCGGAGCTCGGAGGAGACGCCGTAACGCTTGCCGACACAATGACGGTTTGACCGATTACAGAGGGATTCGGCGATACGTTGAGAACAGTCTGGGAAGCGGCCGGATTAACCGTCAGATTAGCGGTTCCGGTAGAGGCGTCATAATTCCCATCACCATAATAGGAGGCGGTAATGGTGCCAGCAGCCAGATTGGAGGAGGTAAAGCTGGCTTGGCCGGCAATGTCCAGGCCCGCACTCTCATTCAGACCGCCAGGTCCGGTAAACCAGATCATACCCGACGGTATGCCTGTAGCCGGTGCATTGGCAGTTACTGTAGTCGTGACGGTCACCGATTCGCCGATAACGGCAGTATTCGGCGTCAGGTTCACAGTAGTTGTGGTAGCTGCAGGGTTAACAGTGACGGGAGCACCGTTCATTGAAGGAAGGAAATTAGCGTCTCCGGAGTAGCTGGCAATGATCATACCGGAAGCCAGTGTGCTAACCATGGTTCCGGCCTCTCCATTGACCAAAACAACTATTTCGCTATAGCCATTCGGGCCGCTAAACGTCACGGTCCCGGTAGGTAGGCCGGAGCCTGGAGGAAATGCCTCTACCAGTGCACTCACCAGGACGGATTGGCCAAAGGTTGAGGGATCCGGTGTTGCGGTTACACTCGTAAAGGTTTCAGCCGGATTTACAGTTACCGGTGTATTTCCCGTAGAGGTATGCATGGCTCCGTCTCCGTTATAGGTAGCGGTAATGGTACCCGTTACCAAGGAGGTGGAGATCAGGTATGCTGTGCCCGAACCATCCAGCGGCACGGTATCATTCAAGCCGGCGCCGGTAAAGGTTACCGTGCCGGTCGGTGTCCCAACATCCGGAGCAACCACCTCGACGGTAGCTGATATAGTTACTGACTGTCCATAGACAGAGGGATCGGGCGAAACAAAAACGTTTGTGGTGGTATCCGCCATAGCGGCCTTCGCAATATGTAAGGAGCTTCCTATGTAAAAAAACAATAATGCCAAGCTAATGAATACGACGAAAATCTTCTTCAGGCCTGTTACGCTAGATACCATCGATATGATCTCTCCTCTTGTCATGAATGCATGTTATAAATAGTGGGTGGGGAGATAAAACAAATCCTGCTGTATGTGAGAAAGCTTGCTGTTCTCACCTCCTTTATAGATAGTTGAGACAACTTTATAATAATTATCAATTGAAATCTGTTATCAGTATAGCACGAATTTTCGACAATTTTCTACATAAATTTTCAAGGTTATCTTTTCCAAGTTTAGGATAAAGACAGGTCTGGTGATTCACTTCTTCTTTTGCCCAAAAGCTGCTTGACTGCGCCCCGGGGTGACACCCTAAGATGGGGACAGAGGTGAGTGACATGCGTTATTCCATCGGCCAGTTTGCGGGCCTGCACCACGTTTCCAAAAAGACACTCCGGTATTACAAGGATATTGGCCTTCTTGAACCGGCCGGCCTTGATCCGGCCAACGGATACGCCTTTTATGAAGAGAAAGAGCACCTGCGGATGCTGCACATTCAGTACCTGCGCAGGCTTCGTTTCAGTTTGGAGCAAATCAGCCAGCTTCTTCATACCCAACCGGGGGAGTGGGCGGACATGATCAAGGGACAGCTTTCCATAATGCGGTCGGAGGCGAGGCTTTTGGCAGGCATTGAGCAGGAGCTGCTGGCTCTTCAGAACCGGATACACGAAGATCAGGAGCCATTCCGGATTCCCGTGGCGGCCACGGAATATAAGGTAGATACGTTCCGCTTGCTTGAGCCTGTCTCCATGATCGGGCGGGGAGAGCGTGTGCCGTATAACCACCGGGTGGAGAAAGAGGTCCGGATCAATCAGCTGATCAGCCAATTTTTCGGAAATGATGAAGCTTCGTCAATTCCAAACCAGGCGGTTCCGCCTGTTTCCTTCGGTCTTGTATGTGAATGTGAAGAGGATATGAGCGAAGGCACGTATCTGCTGGGGGTACAGGTGGAGAGCCTGGATACGGTTCCGAAAGGGCTGCGCAGCTTTATTTTGCCGGCGGGGCTTTATGTGCGGGTTTGTTTCCAGGCTGTTGACCGGGAGGCTCTGACCAACCAAGCCCTGGACGGTGCCTATTCCCTTTTGTACAATGAATGGCTTCCCCAATCGGATTACCTGCGCCCGCCTATGCTGGCTGTTGAGGTGTACCGGGAGCATCATATGGAGGTGCCGGTTAATCCGGAAATGGAGCTGTGGCAGTTTTTATCGGATGAATGAGAAGGAGGCGCTTGTTTGAGTTACCCGCCGCTGTTCCCCAGTGAACGTTTGGTTTACCACCCTCTTTCCATGGAGGATCTGGAGGTTTATATGGCTATGCGCCATGAAGCCACTTACCGGCAGTGGTTTTACTTTCAGGCTCCTCCCACGTTGGAGAGCGTCACCAAGGAAATCGGGATTATGCAGGAAAAAGCATTCCGCGGGGTTAATCTGCTGAAGGAGTCCTTTGACACCGGGGTTTATTTAAAGCAGTCGGGCCGTTTAATCGGTACGGTTTCACTGAACAAATTTCACGGACCTGAGGATGAGCTGGAGTTTGTGGAAATCGGATTCGGCATCGGGGAAGCCTATCAGGGGCATGGTTATGCAACGGAGGCGGCAAAGGCCGCTGTTTTATGGGGATTGGACCGGCTGAGGGAGCTGGGGGCTGAACCTGTCATTGAGGGGAATGTGGAGCATGCGAATTGGCCGTCCCGGAGGGTTCTGGAGAAGGTAGGGTTTCGCTTGGTCCGCACCCAAAAATATGTGACCGTATATGAGATTAGGGGCGTTCCTTCTGATATACTGGGAGGTTAATACAGTGTGAAGGAGAAAACGTCCATGAACGATCCATATTTTTTGCCATATAGCGTGGCCATGATTACCCCTTTCACCCCTGGGGATGAAGTGGATGTGGCGGGTATCCGCCGGATGGTGGAGTATTACAAGGAGCAGGAGGTCCCTGCGCTGCTGGTTAGCGGTTCAACGGGGGAGCAGCATTCATTGACTGTGGACGAAAGAACCTCTCTATACCGTGCGGTGAAGGAGGCCTCCTCGGATCAAATGCCTCTGTACGCCGGAGTGGCTTCCATCCGCACACGGGATGCTGTTCGTCTGGCCAAGGAAGCGGAGCAGGCGGGGTACGCTGCGATTATGCTCGGCTTTCCTCCGTATGTCCGCCCCAATCAGGAGGAAGTGGTGCAGTATGTTGAAGCAGTCTGCGCCGCTGTCTCTTTGCCGGTGATGCTGTACAATAATCCGCTGCGGACCGGCTTCAACCTGGAGCCGGAAACCTTGATCCGCCTGGTGGAGCAGCATCCTCAGATTGCGGCTTTGAAGGAGGCGGGCAGCCCGGAGCATATCTTGAGGACGAAAGAGAGGCTTGCGCCCGGCGGCTTCCAGGTGCTGTCCGGCTCTGACCTCACCATCGCGGAATCCTTCGCCAAAGGCTACAACGGCCTGACCAGCGTAGCAGGAAATCTGTTCCCGCGGGAGATGAGCTGGATCATCGGGCTGCTCCGGGAAGGCAGCCAGGGCGAGGCCCGGGAGCTGCTGGCAGCGCTGGAGCCCCGCTTGACGCTGGCCGGCCGGATCGGGTGGGTGCGGGTCATCCGCCACCGCTTTGCGGCCTTGGGCCTGATCAGCGCCAGCTGCCGGGAGCCGCTGACCCCGCTGACTGCGGCGGAGCAAGCGGAATTGGCTGGAGCGGCGATGTAGGAGAGAGCACCTGGCCGCACCCGCTGACTCGACTGCCGCTCCAGATTCCTTCGGGTGCTGCTCAAACAGCCATCATCCGGACCGGCGAAATCCCTCACCATGACGGCCCAGCTCTAATCCACCTCCAACGCTAACTTGACGGGGCATCCACTCCTTCCACGCCGAACCCCGCCCCCGTAACGGACCGGTGTTCCGTTATTTCTTCCTTTTAGGCGGGTTTTGAGTTTTCGCGGACACAGATGCCCTTATTTGCCCCTCCGGGAGCCCAACTGGGCTCCTTTTGTCTAAATAACGGATCCTGTGTCCGCATAAAGGTCCAAACAGCCTTTTTCAGCCAAATAACGGATCGTCTGTCCGGCTCTGTCGCGTAACGAATTGTCTGTCCGGCTGCCGCGAAATAGAACCACTCTGCAGCAAGCTGCACAAAAAAGGAGCTGGTTGCCCAGCTCCTAGCAGGAGTCGTTTTGAGTCACGTTTTGATCTAACGGCGGTGAAAGCCTTTATTCCTTTAAAAACACCACATCAAAAAATCTAACGGCGGCCACAGCCCCTATTCCGCCCCGTTGCACCGTCGCATGCCCTTTTTGAGCCCAATAGCGTCTCCTGCTTCCGTTAGATTGTTTAGCCCTCCATTTTGGGGCAAATAGAGTCTCTCACCGCCGTTAGAAATATAGCCCGCTGCGTAAAAGCAGAGAAAGACTGGACGGGTCTGGCGAAAAGCCCGGCGGCGCGCAAGTATCTCGTGCTTGTCTGCCAGACACGCTATCCCCAGCGGTTACTGCATGGAGGGGACCACAGCCTGCTCAGAACAGCTCCATCTGCTTCCAATCCCCGCCGATACGTTCGATAGCCTCCGACGCATGGTCCCGGAAATACGCCTGCTGAATCCGCTGCTGGGGATCGATAATCTGCTTGCCTCCCCCTCCCGCAGCGGCCCGCAAACGGCAGCTGTAGACAACCGGGAAATAATCCTGGAGGAATTTCCCCTCCACATGGGCGGTGAGCGCGATGATCTGGAAGCCCAGCTGCTCGGCAATATAGAAGACCGGACTCAGCACATGATCGCTGGACGCCTTGCCGAAGGGGTTATCCAGAATTACGGCACGGTGGCGCTTCAGATTGCTGTGAATATGCTGGCGCTTCTCTGCCACATAATTGAGAATCCCCAGGAACAGAGTCATGTTCTTGCTCCACTTTTCCCCGCCGGACCACCGGTTGGATTCCTCCCAGGAGTACGAAGCGCCTGTAATCTGCTGGTCATTGCTTACCTTGCGGCAGCTGACGCGGATGCCTCCCTGCTGGAGCACCTTCTGCAGCAATTGTTTGGCGTCCAGCCACTTGTCCAGATCCTTGCGGACAAGAGAGGCCTGCTCCTGCCCCTCCTCCCCCTGATACTTGGCCTGCTCCAGCTGGCCGACAATCCACTCGATATGCTCCCGGATGCGCTCCTTGCCCTCCTGCTCATCCCAATCCGGCACCAGAATGGCGTAGATTTCCTTCGCCCCGGCTTCCGTGCGGACCCGGGTTTTCTTGGGCAGCTCCCGCAGCTCCTGGGCAATCTGCTTCAAGTGAGTCTGTATGTGCGCAATAAACTGCTGCAGCTTCTGGTCCTCCGTCTGCATCTGCAGCTCGGCGATCTGATTGGCCCTAAGAATGCCAGTGGCCATCACCGATTCGAATTCCTGCAGCTCCCCGTAGCTATCCTTCGCATCGACACCCCGCTCCGCCATCTCCCGCAGCTTCACATCCTTCACCTGCTGCTGGCAAAACTGCCGGAAGCGCTGGCGGGACACCGTTACCCGCTTCCGCTCCTCGGCCATGACCCCGGCCAACTGCTCCAGACGCCCGATGCTCGCCCGGCTTGCAGCCTCCAGCCGGTACAGCAGCTGCTGTGCCGTCTCTGCCGCCAGCTCCTGCTCCTCCAGCAGCGGATCGTCCAGCTTATGGACAAGAATATGCCGGTCCCACAGCTGCAGCACACGGCCGAGCTCCTGCTGCCTGCGCCGCGCGCTGCCGCCAAGACGCTCCAGCTCCTTCTTTAGCTCCTGCTGCCGCTTTTCCTCCACGGCTTGCCGCTCCCGCACACGCTCCAGAGGTTCGGCAAAAAACAACGGCTCCTCACCGTCAAAATCCTGGGCATATTGTCCAAGGCGGATACGGATGACCGCTTCCTGATCGCCCAGCTCCCTGTTCTTCCGCTGCCACACCTCCCCCAGCTTTACCAGCTTCTGCTCCAACTGGCGGAGGTCCGCCAACGCCGCATCCATTCTGGCCTCCACATGTAGGGGAAGCTCTAACGCTTCTGATAGTCCCGGACATTCCACAGCCAGGCGCTTCATCTGCCGGGCCGCTTCGTCATAGCGCTCCTGCTGGCGGCGCAGCTCCTGCTCCAGCTCCGAACGCTCCCGCATCATCTGTTTGCGCGCCAGCTCCAGCTCCCGGTAAACCTCCCGCAGCTGGATAAAAGACGCCTCCGGCGGAAGCGGCGCAACCTCCCGCACCGCCTGATACAGCTCCTCCTCGCGCATCCGGTCGGCCCTGCCCTTCACATCGGAACGGCGTTCACCCGCCTGTACCAGCTCCCTGCCGATCAGCTCCAAGCGTCTGCCGCTCCGGTCCAGCACCCGCTCCGCCTTGGCGAAGGCCTCCTGCACCGGCTGCATATCCCGGGCGAGCTTGGCAAGCTGCTCGGACAGCACCATATAGTGAGTGGCCTGTTCCAGTTGAAACTCCAGCTGCCGCTGCCGCTGCACCATCATGTGCTGCTCCTGGTGGAGCTCATCCTTGCGGGTGTCCATCCGCCGCAGCTCCGCTGCCGTACGGACCAGCACCGCCTCCAGCTGCTGCTGCCGTTCCCTGAGCCGGGTCGCCTGCCGCTCTTGTTCATGCACCTGCTCCAGCGGATACTTCGTGAAGAAAAGAGAGGCCAGCTTGCCTGCATCTCGCCAGGCCTCCAGCTCGGCCTCCTTTTCCTTCCGCCGTTTCTCTGCCTGCTCCGCATCCTGCCCCGTCTCCCGCTTCCATTCCCGGAACCGGTCCGGGTCCTGGACAGATGCCCAATGATCCGGCTCCACCCAACGCGCAGATTCTTCCTCTTCCCCTCTCCCACCGGCCTCTGCCAGCGCCTTCACCTCCTGGGTAGACAGCACCCGGATGGGGAAGGACAGCAGGTCCGACACCTCCGCCAGCTTACGCAGCAGAAGCGGTTTTTCGTGGCCGGTGGTCACCAACGTCAGGGACCATAACAAACCCAAGGAGGCTTCCGCCGTCCCTTCACCCCCCGTGGCAGAGACATATTGCCAGCCCATCTCCAGAAGGGAAAATTGATTCATCCACTGACGGATCAGACGCGCAGCCTGAGGGTCGGCAAAAAACAGCTCCTGCTCCCCGTAATCGTCCACATAACGGAAGGCCAGACGTTCCTTGTGCAGCAGCTGCTGCTTCTGCTGCGCTCTGCGTTCAATACCGTCGGAGAGCTTCTCCATAATGGAATCCATCCTGTCATGAACAGAAGCCAGGCGCTCCCAGGAGGGCTGCAGCATTGCCAAGGCCATCTTCACCCGGTTCTGCTCCTCCTCATAACGGCTTGTCCATGCCTCGCATACAGACAGCTCCTGCCTCACCACCAGCTGCTCCTGTGCAGCCAGACGTTCCTCCTGCTGGAGCTCCGCCTTGCTCCGTTCCAGCTCCTGCAGCGCCTTGGCAAGCTCCAGCTCCCGGTTTTCCAGCTCCTGCTGCTCCCCGATCCATAGGGGCAGCTGCCCGTCCACCGTCTGCGAGGATAACTGACTGAGTATACGGCGCGCAATTTCACTCTGCTGCTCCGTCAGCATCTTCTGCTTTGTCTCATACTCGCGCAAACCCAGCAAAAGCTGCTCCCGTTCCTTGGCGCAAGCCTCCTTCTCAGCGGAAGCGGCCTTGTGCTCCCGCTCCAGCTCATCACATTCCTCCTGCACCTTCTGCAGGAGCACGGTCAGGCGGGCTTCCTCCTCCTCGTAGTACCCCTTCAGCCTCTGCGCGCTCATTTCCCAAGCCTGCTGGAGCTCCTCTTCATCTCTGGACCGGGCCAGATGGAGAACCTGCTCCTTCAAGCTCGCGATGGTGCCCTCTGCCTCCCGCAGCTTCTCCCGGTGCTCCGCATATTGGAGGGAATAATAGTACCTCCGGGCGGCGGCGGTATCATCGGCAGCCCGTTCCTTTTCATCCGCGGCTTCCGTCAGCTCTGTCTCCAGGATCCCCGCCTTCTGCCGTTCGGCGGCAATATGCAGCGATGCCTCCCGCTTCCGCCAGACTGTCTGCTGCTCCTCCCATTCCGCAAGCCGGCGCTCCAGAAGCTCCAGCTCCTCCTGCACCTTGGTCTCTTCCGCTCCGGCCAACCGGATATGGGCTTTGGCCTCCCGCTGCAGAACCCGGTATTCCTGCTCCTTCAGATGAAGCTTCTCGAATCCGGCCACATACCGGTTCAGCTCCGACAGAATTTTCCGGTTCTCCTCAATCCGCTCCTTCAGCTCCTTGTATTGCTTGAATCCCTCCCGCCGGACCTGGAACAGATCCGCGAAGGTTCCCTGCTTAAACCCCTCCATGGAATTTTCTATGGTCGGAATTAACAACCGTTCCACCAGCTGCTGGGAGTTTTTGCATTCATCGAAGAACGCCTCAATGCCGCCTTCACTGGAGTTGATTTTGACAATCGCCTCCCATTCCGACTTGATAATATGCAATTGCTGCTCCAGATGCTCATGGAAGCCGGAGAGGGTATCGAAGGTTTTGGCCACTAGGGGCAGCCGGTGCTGCATGGACTGGTAATACTCCTGGATCTCCCCCTTTTCCGTAACCCGGGCCTGTCCTCCGCCCAGATCCTTGACGAAGGGAATCCTCGCCAGCCGATGCTCGTCATTCTCGGGGTATTCATACACATAACGCAGCGAATCCAGGCCTGTCGCGCTCATGAACAGACTGACACAGGTGACGACATACCGCCTGCGCGGCTTTTCCGCCAGCAGCCATTCGATGGCCACATGGGCCGGACCATTTTCCAAAGACAGCGTATCCCTCATCTTGCGCCCGGCAAGATCCGTATGCGGCAGCACGGCTTGAATGGCCGTCTGAATAAACACCGTTTTTCCGCCGCCATTCTCCAGCACCACGGCCCCGTTATGCCCGTCGAACCGGAATACCGAATCATTGTACCGTTTGGCCCCGCCTTCATAGACCACATTCGTGAACCTGATCTTAGAGATCGCCGGCATGCGGCTCCGCCTCCTTCTCTGCTGCTTTTTCCATCCCGTACAAAAATTCCAGAATCCCCCGGTTGTACTCCAGCTCCATAAAATAACGGTGGACAATGATCTTGGTTTTCTCCGTCAGATCCAGCTCATCCGCCCCAACCTGCCGGGCCAGCCCCTCCTCCAAAAGAAACCTCCTGGCCGTGTCCAAGAAGCTCAGCCGGCTGATGGTGGAGCCGCTTTGGCGTTTGGCCGTTTCCTTCACATCATCCATGGCCTCCCACTTCTCGATAATGTCCGCCCAATGATAGGCATACTCCTGGCTCAGCGCCTTCAGCTCCTCCGCAGAATGCTCCTTCAAGCCGTTGATCCGCTGCTGGACCAACCCCATCCACTCCTCCAGCTGCAGGAAATTCCGCGTCGGCTCCATGCTTTGGTAGCTGTCATAAAAGGCGCCGATAAACACGATCACCGCCAGATACAGCAGATACAGGTCGGCATTGACGGCATTACCCCGCAGATACAGGCGCTTCAACGATTCATTGCTGATATGAAAGGGCGACAGCCTGGCCAGCGGAATCAGGAACAATTGGTCACCTGCCCCCAGCACCACACAATCCACCTCAGCCGCAAACTGGTCCAAAAGACCGCGCACACGGTCATCCGCCTCCACCTGGAGCAGACTCTCCTTGCCGGCCGTACCGCTTCCCGCAAGCTCCGTGTAAATCCGGAAGGCCTTCATGACTTCATCATTGCTGTAATTCATTGTGCTTGCGCCTCCTCCAGCCGGATGCTCATGTCCTGAATGGAATACCGTTCATTAACCCGGATGATGTCCTCCAGCTCGCGGACATGCAGAACCCTTCCATGCAGCACCTCATTCATCGCTTCATACAAACCACGGTCCGCGTCCCCTCCGGTTTCTTCATCGGCAGACAACGGCCGTATGGGGCTCCTCTGGTGCAGAATCAGCCAGCAGTCATAGAAATACCGTTTGTCCTTCAATCCCGCTGCGGCCTCATCCAGCTCCAGCTCCTCCAGCAGCATGCTGAGGCGAATCTCCTCCTGGCCCAAGCGGGCGAGACAGCGGAGAAGCGCCTCCATAATCTCCACAAAACGATCCTGCCTCCGCTTCTGGAAGGTGGTCCGGCCACTCTCCTCCTCCAGCCCGAGAAAGCTCCCTTCCACTTGACGATCCTCCTCGCCGCCCGAAAGCTGCTGCTTGGCAAACACAGTCAAGAGCGACCACTGCTTCGTCTGCTCCACCTTCAAAAACGGGGCAAGCACCCCCTTCATCGTTTCCGCAGGCAGCGGGGCGCCCAGAATAAAGGAGGTAATATCCTGCTCGAAGTTAAAGGCGTTCATTCCGGTGTAATACAAGGATTCCTTGGCGGCCCGCAGGGCGCTGCTCTCCAGCTCCATACTCTGCCGCAGAAGACCGGTATGCTCGTTATGCACCTTTTCCAGCTCCACCCCGATACGGATAATCAGCTCATAGGGGCGGCGGTTCTTGTCCAGCTCCCGCTCGGCATAAATCCGGTCCCGGGTCTCCCTGACGAATTCGCGGAGCTCGCTGAACTCCTCGTTCTCCCGTTTCAGCCGCAGGAAGATATCCTCCAGAAGGGAGCTGTAGCGGGCCAGTGTTTCCTCCGACACGATACTCCGTTTAATCTCATGCTCCAGGGATTGGATCCGCTCCTGAAGAGTCTCCACATCCATCACCATCTCGTCGATCTGGCGCAGGGCTCCTTGGAATTCCCCCTTCTCCAGCTGTTTGCGGAGCAGCAGCTGATGGATAGACAGTTGAAACTCCAGATAGAATTCCTTCGTGGCAAAAACCAGCTCCAGCCCGTCCTCATCCAAGGCATAATACTGCGTCTGGGTAGCGGCATCATAAGAATCCGTCCGCAGAATGGAGGTATAGATCATGCCCTCCTCCCCTGTTCCCGGGTGATAGAAGATGAATTCCCGCTTGCGCCCGGAGGCCGGCCGGAAGACCTGGATAATCTTGCGGGCAATATCCTCCAGCTCCGGCGGCTCCAGCGTGTATTTGTCCTCCAGCACAACGGATAAGAACGCGGCCAGATCCTGCACATTGGTTTTTCTGCTGCGCAACAGCTTCTTTTCGAAGAAAAACAACAGGGTCAATAACCCCAGCTCCATCATGGCCACCGGTCTGCCGGCCTGGTCCGTTCTCCGTTGACGTCCCAGCTCGAACAGCGGGTCAAACAACGCCAGCTTGGCCATCCGCTCCGGAAAACCCGCCAGCATATCGCCTATTTCCATTGAAGTTAATCGCTCCAAGCCGCTGTCCTCCCAATCCGAATAAGCTCTCCGCCAGGCAATGTTTCCTGCGGGATATAATAGCCTTCCTGAAGCATGGCTGCAATGCGGGCGGCCTCTTCCTCCGGAAAGCATGAGGCGAAAGACGCCACAGCAGCGTCATGCACCCGGTGATGCTCCTTTCCCTTGGAGGGAGTTTGCCGAAGGCACGCCTGGTAATAAGGCAGCGCCAGACGCACCTGGTTCCGAAGCTGGAGATCATACCAGATGAGAATGCCCTCCCGGTCCAGATCGCCGAAGTAAAAAATCCGGTGCTCCGCCTGGGGGATGGGATACTGGAGGCGCAGCATCTCCAGATTGCCGACAATTTTGCGGCCGCAGCCATAGATTAAGGTTGAGAAGGGCAGCTCCGGCAGCGCGGCCGCCAGTCCCTGGAAGGTGGTTTTATTCTCCACCACCAGATGGAGATGAAGTCCGGGAGCCATCGGGACCGAGGGGTTAACGGCCAGCATCAGCGGGTCGCTTACCGGTATGACACGGAGCTTGCCCCAGATGCCCAAGCGCTCCAACAGGGCCTGGCCGCCGCCGTCCGTCATCCACTTTTCATCCCGAACCAGCTCATAGCTCCGCTCCGGCGCGGGTGCCTCCCAGCTTGGCCAGGGATTGCTTTGCAGATAAGCATCAATTTGTCTGAGGTAGGGCAGGTCCTTCTCCCAAACCTCCGGGGTTAACCGGTAATACGCATCCAGACTGAGAGCGGGATGGAGCCGGGCATTCCATTGATGCAGGCTGCGGATGTGCTCATCCTGCATCGTCCGCTTCCTGACCCGGTACCGGTAAGCCAGGGAAAGTGGCTTTCCGTTGCGGCCATGGGCCTTCACCGCCTCCAGGCTCCCCTCCCGCTCCAGCTCCAACACGGCGCCTGCAAACACCTCATACTCCAACGGCTTCCCGCGGAACAGCTGCTCCAGTTCCTCCAGCCCTACCGTCGCCCGCGTTTGCCGGCAGATATAATCGATCAACAGCTGCTTGCACTCCTGCATCCGCACACGCCACCGTTCTTTTGGGTCTATACTAAGAATGGTACTATACATGCCTCGAAACGCCTAGTGTTAATCGAAGGTAATAGGCGGAGGGGCCAGCAGCCGGCGGGCTAACGAATCTGTCACACTCTATTTTTACCAAAATAGCACAATAAAAAATCTAACGAATCTGACGCACGCTATTTCCCCCTAAACGGGAATTTCGGCTCCCATCGGCACGATTAGCGTGGCTGAGATTCGTTAGATTACCCAAATGCTCAAAAGCAGCCAAATAGCGTTTTTCAGATTCGTTAGCCATTAATGCCCCTGTTTCCGGTTGCCAACGTGGTATAGTTATAGTAGAAAAATACCAACTCGGCGGGAGACGATTTCGATGAGCAAACCCGGAACCATTTACTTTGTTGAAGGCTTGCCCGGCAGCGGCAAAACCACCCTATCTGTGTGGCTTCAAAACCTTCTGCACGCCCGCTTGTTCACAGAAGGCAGCCCTCATTATCCCAATGATTTCAGTGGAATTGCCGGAATTCCTGCCCACCTTTATACCCCACTCCTTCATACCTGTCCCGAACTTCGGGAATACGCATTTGAGTATGAGTCCATCCATTACGTGTGTATCCCCGACTTTGAATCGCAATGTCCTTATGAAACAGAACTGATACGTCTGCTGCGCCAGTGGGAATTCGGGGATGAATTCAATTTGAACATACCTTTGGAACACTATATGACTTGCAGCCTGGGTTTATTGCATAAGTGGATTGAAGCCATCGATGTGACTGGTGAACCTCTCATCCTGGACAGCGTTCTGCTGCAAAATCCCATCAATGAGCTGCTCTACCGGAATGCGCCGGAGGAGATAATTGTGCAATATTGCAGTCTGTTCGCCGACGCCTTTTCCGGCTTCTCAACACATCTCATCTATCTAAAAAGAAAATCCGCCGCTCAGGCCATAGCGTTTGCAGCCCGGGTCAAGGGAAATAATTGGTGCAAACGTGTAGCTGATCTGATTGCCCGAACACCTTACGGACTTGCCCACAGCCTGAATGGCATTGATGGAATGATCCGTTTCTTTGAACACCGCAGCCGAATCGAAGACCGGTTTCTGTCCAACCATCTTAGGAGTGGTCGAACTTATCCCGTAGACGAGCTCCAGTGGGATCAGGTGCGGGAGCGGATTATAACGGACTTTGACTTGAATCGGACTGTAGATGGTATCCGTGATGGCTTTATCCAATCCCTTACTGAAGTGATCGAAGAGTACGACCAAACCCTGCGCGGATTGAAAAACAGATGATCCTGCAACTGAATATTTGAGGTTACATGAAATAACGAAAAAACCAAGAAGCTGCGCATCTCCATGCTGCCTAGCCTCTTGGTTGTGCCCGTAGATTCTTCCATCAACCCGCCTCTACCCCAATTCACGCTGGAATGCCTTCAGGGTTTTCTGCTCCGCCGATTTGTCCAGGACGGCAAACACGATACGGTCAAACAGGGTGGCATACCCTTCCTCCACCAGCACCTGCTTGAACCATCCGGCCACCTCATCGGGCTTATTCCGGAAGACCCCGCAGCCGAAGGCCCCCAAAACAACCACCTTTTCCCCATGATAAGCGGCCACAGATAAAATATACCTGATCCGCTCCAGCATCACAGGCGCGATCCGTTCCACCTGCGCCGGTTCCCGCTCCCGCACCACTCCGGCATTCACCGCCGGCGCCGTGATCATTGACACCGTATACGGAGCCCCTAGCAGCCCGCCATGGTCCTCACGGAATACAGGAACCTGCGGAGAGTGGATCATATGGTCGGAATACAAGCAGGTTTTCAGGTTCCGGTTAAACCGGTACATCTCTTCCTTCTGCACAATACAAGGATACAGTGCCGAAGAGCGGGCCAGACTTTCCTCCTGGGCCTGGCTTCCTCCCATAAACCCGCCGCCCGGATTTTTGGCAGAGGCGAAGTTCAAGCACACGGTTTCTGCGAATCCCTCCACCTGCACCAGCCTCTGTGCCGCAGCTAATGTGGATTCATCCGTTACCTCTATCTCAGGCAAAGTGGATCTCCTCTTATAAGCGGCCACCATTCGCTTTATCTCCTGCAGAGCAGACGGGGTGTACAGCTTGGAATCCCGCACTGCCGCTTCTATTTCCCTCTTCAGGTCAATCCGTGTCCCGTCCTGGTTCAGGTAAGCCCCTTCTTCAAGGATCCCCAGCGTTTCCTGGGCGATTTTGGACCGGACCTCCCGGTTATTGATGTTCATTTTTTCTCCCTCCCATGTTCTCATTTCGGAGTGGAGTGGCTGCCCTTTACTCCAGCCGGTACAGTACAACCTCCACATCCGCAAATATTTTGTTGATCATCCCCAGCACCGTATCCCAGTCTCCGCCGCCCCGGTCGCAGCCGATTTTGTAGGGGAGAGCCACTGTCAACTGATGCTGCTTCGCAAATTCGTACAACCGGATAAACGCCTTCCGAAGGGCCTCATCATCCGTGTACTTCTTACCGCCTCTGCCATAGGTGAGCTGGCCGAACAGGTTGGCCGCATACTGTCCGCTCTTGCCTTCCAGCGGAACAAGCTGGCACAAACCCAGCAGCTCTGCCTTTTCCTTTTCCCCGCAAAGCTGGGCATACGCCGCAAACACCTCCGGATACAGCCGCTTCATTTGTTTGGCTACTCCGGAGCCCATCACACCCTGGCAGTTCACCTGGTGCCCGATGACCTGCTCCCCGGCCTGAAACAAATCTCCAATCTCCGTCCGCACCGTCATTGCGGCACCCCCATTCCCCTGACTAAACGCCCGTTGCCAGCAAGTCCTCTCTCAGCTTCGTCAAAATCTCACCCAGCCAGTTGCTTCCTCTCCAGGTGGCGCGGTTCTTGATCCGGGGGTCTTTCTCCTCCAGCCCTACACCCCATATCCGGTCCGTAGGGCTGGCCTCCACCAGTGTAGTCCCCTTGGTAGCCAACAGGATTTCCAGCAGGTGCAGGTTCTGGGTGAACTTCGCATGGTTGGCTTCATACACGTATTGCTTGCAGTGGTCTTCCCACAGGGCTTTATCAAAGCCGTGCACATGCCGTCCATGCTCCTTCTGCTCTCTTGGAGTGTAGGCAGACAGAATCTTCTTCGCCGCCTCCTGATCCCCAAACAGAACCGCCTTCCGGTACATCATATATTGCTCGGCACAGTTGTAGTGCACGCCTCCCATTTCAAAATCAGCGGGATGCCATTGGGAAAACGGCGATTCCGTCCGATAAAAAAACGTAAATTTTTCCATTCGTATCACTCCGCATTCTTATTCCAAACTCCCCCAATGGGGGTTAAACCGGTACAGCTTCGAGGGCCGGTGCCCCGCGTCCTTGGTATATTCATTCGTCTCCGTCACCAGGGGGGCGATCTTCCGCCGGAAAGCCGCTGCCAGCAGCTCCTTGCCGAGAATTACCTCATAGACCTGCTGAAGCTCGGACAGGGTGAACAAAGTCGGCATCAGGTGAAAGGCAATGTCCGTGTACTCGATTTTGTTCCGCAGCCGCTCAATGGCATATTCGATGATCCTGGCATGGTCAAAAGCAATCCCGTGGGATTCCACGATCTCCCGGCTAACCCGTTTCGTCCGGCCTGCATAACTCGTTGTCACCTTCACGATTGCGCCAAGGGATTCCGATTCATGAACCAATGAAACACGAACCAGCCGCTCCAGCTCATACCCGTCCGCCAGCATGGTTTTCTTCTCCTGCACCAGCCGGCAGTCTACCTCAAACCAGCGGGCATCATCGGCGTCATCGCCGGCCTTCACATCCAGCGCCGTCCGGTCCACCAAGGCCATATACGATGTGCTGATCACCCGGGTGCGGGGGTCCCGGTCCACATCTCCCCAGGTAAACAGCTGCTCCATGTACACATTCCCGATATTGGCCTCACTCAGCAGCTCCCGCTGTGCCGCCTCTTCAAGGCTTTCGTGCATCGACACAAATCCGCCCGGAAGCGCCCATTGCCCCAGAAAGGGATGCTCCCCCCGTTTAATCAGCAGCAGCTGCAGGGCCTTCTCCGGCAGCTTCCGGTAGTTATTCTGTTCCTTATCGAACACGGTAAAAATCAGCATATCCACCGTAACCGACGGCCGTTCATAGATTCCGGCATCATATTGCCGCAGAAATTCTTGTTCCGTCAGCCCGTTCCTGTCACGGAGATTGGAGTCGGCCATATTCATCACCTGTTATTATTATTTTGATATTATCTAAATAATATTATATACTCTTACAGTGATATGTCAAGTTGTGGAAAATAAAAAAGCCCGGTCGCCCGGGCTTGCTGCTTAGCTTTACTGCATATATTCCGCCATAATTGCTGCGGTATCGAAGGGAGTAATCCCTTTTTTCAGAGAAAAGACAGTATTGGCCTCCGCCGGAGTTTCCACAAGCTCACCTCTGGCCCGGGCATGGAGCATAAACAGCTCATACAAATTTGTTTTTTGCAGAGAGACCATGGCCTTGCCCATCAGCACCATCCCACTCTGGTTGCCCTCCACATTGTTAAGGAAGTGTGGTTGCCGCGTCAATGCAATGTCCGTCCAGATCACCATTCTTTCCTTCAAATCCAGTATAACCGGAATGGCAATCTGCGTATCGGCAGCCAGATCCACCTTATCCACCACCGTAGCGGGTTCGAAGATTTCCCCGGAGCCGGGATTCTTCCGCATCATCCACCCGGCGAAGCACTCGGGCAGATCACAGTAAGGCTGGCTGGTGAAGGAATTCAGAGAAGCCACCACATAACGGCCTCCATATTTCAGGACAGAGGGAATATCGATGTCAATAAACTCGCATGCCCCGTTAGGCGCTGCGGTAATATCGCCGCTATGCACGGCCCGGTAATTGGCGGACCGAAGATTGGTATACGAAATATGGCCCATATACTTCCAGTCCGTATCGTACATCACAGCGGACAGGTCAATATCTACCCGTCCGGTAGGCTGTCCGCCCACCTCTCCTTCCTTCCACCAGGTGAAGAACCGGACTATATTGCCCTTCGGCAGTTCAAGTCTGCTGCCTCTTACGAGGGTGCGCAGAGACTTGCTGGCGGAACGCTGGGAATAAGGCACCAGATGATGCTTGAGTCGTTCATCCAGATACACCTTGCCCAGAGGGGGCAGACTGGCAAACCGGTGCACCAGCGCCTCCCGGCAAATGGCAGCCAGCTCTTCACAGACTGAGGCATCCAGCTTGGGCAGCAGATTCTTAACCGCCACTGCCTTACCCACGTTGCCCTTGGGGAAAAAGGTCCGCAGCTGTTGCCCATCATTGCGGTGGGTGAAATGCGCCATCACCTGAAGCAATACCGGAGTGGACACGTCTCGGGCTTTCAGCCGGAAAAACTCCACGATGTCGGATGCCTCCCCGCTAAGCCGAAGCAAGTGATCCAGCCGTCTGGCGAACTCGCCGGGGCGGGATTCCAGAAGCCCCACCGCCTCCCATACATCCCCCGACAGCAGAGCCAGCTCCACCTTGCTATTGAAGGTTTGGTACGGCAGATCATTCCGGAGAATATCGAAGGCTTCCCTGCAACGGAAGAACCGCTGCTTGTATTCAGCGGGGTGCAGCCGCTCGCCAAGCCTGATCCAGCACTCCTTGTAACGGAGCATATCCTCCGTCATATTGCCGCAGCCCTCCAGCAGACCAAGCAGCAGCCGTCTTTCGGGGCGTTTGAAGGAACGGAAACGGGTGGGAGCAGCCAGGCTCACATCCCCTTCGGACATGGCGACGGCAAACCGGAGTACATCTGTTGCCGTTTTGAAATACCGTTGGATTAGGTTGATCTGTACCCGTTCATGCTTCAGCAGCGCACCAACCGCAAAGGCCACATTTTCCTTGGAGGGAATCTCTTCAGGCAGAATGGCTTCCAGATCTTCTACATGGGCAATGGCCCACTCAATCCCCTCCTTATCGCTTTCGGAGATAGAGCCGTTGGCCTGGATCAAACGCCGGATCAAACGGGCAAAGTCCGCATCGTCACCAAGCTCAATCACCTTCAGATCAACCCGCTCCAGCAGGGGAAGCCGCGGTTTGGCCTCACCCGCCGGAAGGGCCAGAGTCAGATAATGCAGGATGGCATTGATATACAGTTCGATATCGTCCTCTTCCATAACCTGATCCGGAAATTGCGGATACATCGGCTTATAGGCCACATGAGCGCCAACAATGTTTCTTAATTCTTTCACTAAAGCGGTATAGACCGCTGTAAATTCACCTTTGGAAAGCGTCCGGAATACGTCCATCAGCTCCTTGGAAAAGGTGTAGCCCAAGGACTCCACGTTCTTCATCGCCGTGGCCAGGCAAGACTCCGGGAGCCTGCTTTGACCCGGATGGACAGTGAGCTTCCCCGTTTTTCTCAGATAGATGGAATGGTTCATATTTCGGAAACCTCCTTGTTTCAATGGATTAAACATGGCCGGGAAACCCGCATCTCTAGAGCTCTAATGGGTGTAGAAGGAAGAAACGCGATAGCCCGGCCATGCTGTTTCAGGAAACCAGCCACCCTAATATCATACCAGTGATGGGGAGAAGGAAGGATGGCTATAGCCTGATAGACCCTATTGTGCCATGCTTCAGCGCAAGCGAACAGGGTGAAAGTATGGCGACCGAGGATAAACGCCTGTCGGCGTCCTTTCGCGCCAGGCGTTTGTCAAGAAGTCGAACGGCTTCTCCGATATATACTTTCTGAGACTTTTTCAAATCAGACACCCTTCACCACGGCCAAGGGCTTGCACTTGGCCACCACTTGGGCCAGTCCGGCGCCGACCACGCTTTCGATAATTTGATCCACATCCTTATACGCCTGAGGCGATTCATCCACGAGAGACTCCAGGGACTTGTGATTCACCACCACCTCATCCTCTGTTCCGATCTTCAAGGCGGCGGAGAAGGCATCCACGGTAATCAGCTTTTTGGTTTGGCTGCGGGAACGGATACGGCCAGCCCCATGGCAGATGGAATAGAAATTCTCCTTGCCGCCAGGTGCCCCCACCATAATATAGGAGGAGGACCCCATGGAGCCGGGGATCAGGGCAGGGTGCCCGGTTTCCAGATACGGCTCCGGGTTATCCGGGTGGTTGGCGGGCAAAGCGCGGGTTGCCCCTTTCCGGTGGACAAAATAAGACTCCCCCTCATGCTCCTCCTGCCACGCATAGTTATGCATCAGATCATAGAGCACACTCATTTCGAATTTGGAGCCGAATACTTCCTTCCCTGCTTCCCGGACCGCGTAAGCGATCAGGTGGCGGTTGGCCACCGCATAGTTCAGGGCGGAATACAGCAGGCTTACATAATTCCGCCCCTCCTGGTGGGCCAGAGGTGCAAACAGCAGGTTGGGATCAGCAGTGCCCAGACCTTCCTTATGCATCATTTTCTTCATCAGGCTGCCGCAGTATTGGCTCACCGACCCTCCCCAGTTGCGGGAGCCGGAGTGGATCATCACTGCCACCTGACCGTCGAAGAGTCCCCAGGCCTCCGCAATCTCCCGCATCGGTTCGGCAATCTCGATGGACTGGATCTCCACGAAGTGATTCCCATTCCCCAAGGTCCCCAGCTGCCGGTGGGACCGGTGCCAGACCCGCTCGGGAAACAAGTTCAACGCTTCCTCATCCACAGCAAATTTACTCTGCTCCACATGGGTGAGGGAACGGCTTTTGCGGGGCGTGTAGCCATCGGGCAGATATTTCTTCGGCAGTCCGTGAAGCCCCTTCAGAACCACATGCTCCAGCCGGATATCCGAGAAGTGCCCCCGGACATGGTCCTCCACCGGCAGCAGCTTCTCAATCGCCTTCACCAGCTTGCGGCGGAGCTTCACATCCTTTACCTCGTCCTTGTGCAGATTGGTCAGATGCACCCGCATGCCGCAGCCAATGTCGCTGCCCACAATAGACGGGGACACATAGCCGTCGGCCGTCCGCCACACGGCAGTGGTGCCGATGCAGGTTCCCACGCCCACATGCACGTCCGGGGTATAGCTCATATAGACCTGATTGGGAATCTGCAGGTTGTTATTGGCCATTTCAAACACTTTGTAATTCAGCTCCGCAAACAGGGAATCCCCTGCATACACATGCACATCTCCTGCGGGAAGCTGTACCTTCCGGTAATAGCTGGTATCCATATATTCATTCTTTCCTCTCATTAGTAGGGTAAAAAAGCACAAAAAAACCACAGACCATCATGGCCTGTGGCTGTACATACATAGGGATATAGGAACGGTAAAAAAACAGGTCCTATTATCTCGTACTGCTCCGAGAGACCGATGGCAGGAATCGCCTATTCAATTGGTGTGCAGAACGTTGAATGCCGGTCATGCTCATCGACTCCTTTCGTGTGAATTAGTTGCATCATACTATCTCCCGTTGGTTTACGTCAATGGGCCGCGGCGGGAGAAAATGGATATAGCCATTTTTACCGCTGCAAATCCTGACTATACCGGAATGCAGATGGTACGGTATACTAAAATATGGTCTGATTGGTCAGAATTATGTATTCTATTATTCTATTTCTAGCGGAGGTCAGTATGGGAAAAACGCTACGGGCATTGGGCTGGTTGATTCTTATTATTATTGCGCTGCAGGGGATTCCGGCATATGTACACGGTGCAGAGAATGTGTCCGTTAAGAAGGTGGAAATCGGCCCCAACACCAATCTAATTCTTTTGCAGGATGGCCGGCTGGTATTTGACCGCAAGGAAGGGCTTCTGGATTCGGAGGATATGCACTACACCTACATAACCAACAATGAAGGGGAAACCGGCTGGAAGGACGTGGCCTCCAATGGAAGCTCGGTATATGCCATTAAGGAGGATGGCACCATGTGGGCCACAGGGTTTAATGATGTGGGCCAGTTAGGCGCAGGTGATACGGTGAGCCGCGAAGCGTTTACCCAGATCGGCAAAGGCCAAAACTGGAAAACCGTGTCCAGCAATTATGGTCATGCCGTTGCCCTTACAGAGAGCGGCACCCTGTGGGCCTGGGGCTTCAACAGCTCTGGGCAGTTGGGCGACGGTACCCAGACCAACCGTTCCGTCCCTACCCGCATCGGGCGTGACTCGGACTGGAAGGAGGTTTTTGCCGCAAGCTACCACACCATGGCCGTGAAGCAGGACGGCAGTGTCTGGGCATGGGGAGCATCAACAGCACTTCGACTGAATATGGATACCGGCAAAAATATCACCAAACCCGTTCAGATTTTCGATACCCTGGATTACCGGAAAATCTCTGTGGGCAATGTCCATACGCTGGTCATTCTGGCGGACGGGACCCTGTGGGGCTGGGGGTTAAACCAAAGCGGGCAGCTGGGAACAGATGCATTTGAGGAATCCCTTTTCGAAAATATAAGCAGTGACCACTGGCTGGATATCTCTGCATCGGATGATTCCAGCTACGCCATTAAGGCTGATGGTACCTTGTGGTCCATCAGGAAAGGCTTTACGCTCCTGTCCAACGATACGGACTGGGCCGCCCTGACCCATGGACCGGATAGCGACGGCGCAGGGGGAAATGTACACGCCGTCAAAACCAGCGGCAAGCTTTACTCCCTGAGGTACTCTACGGTTAAGGAGAAAACGGCCTTTAATAAGGCGTTCGGGCTGGATTATGTGTGGGCGGACACCAACCCGGTTACCATCAAGACGGGTCTGAAGAAAAGTGTAGTGGAGGCCTGCCTGATAAACGGGGAGAACTATGTGAAGCTGCGGGATCTGGCTGCCCTGATGAACGGCTCAGAGAAGCAATTCCATATCGGCTGGGATGAGACCCGGAATACGGTGACCGTATCGCCCCATACAGCCTATGTATCCGTAGGCGGAGAGCTTCCTGCGGCAGGGCCGCAGGCTAGGAAGAAGGCGATTCCCAGCGAAGCCAAATTACTGGTCTCCGGTGAAGAAGCAGCACTGTCTGCTTACCACATAGACGGCAATAACTATTACCGGCTGCGGGATATAGCCCAAGCCCTGGACTTTAACGTCACCTGGGACGCCGCCAACAACGCCATCGTTGCGGATCCCAAATCCTCGTATATTCCGGAATAACGATTTCATGCGAAAAAAGCTGGTGCGGATTGTCGCGCCAGCTTTTTTGCATACACATCAGCAAGTTTCCGGAGGGCCTGCCTTGGCATAGATCGCCAATGCCAGCTCCGTGGACAACGCCGCGGCTTCACCGGATATAAACGGTTCCCGCTCTTCAGCGATAGCACCGAGAAAATCCTCCAGCAAATCCACAAACAGCTCATCGTTAGGCTTGGCTGTTGGCCATTCCGGCTTCTCCTCACCGGGAACATGGAACCCGAGTATCCCCCCGTAGTCCGCCTTTATACTTCCCCGTGTGCCTGTAATCTCCACATATTCCTTTTTCAACCCGGTGCTGGCGGTAGAGGCCTCGATCATCCCAACGGCCCCGTTCCCGTAACGGACTACGGCATAACCATGATCCTCCGTCTCAATGTCATGGTACACCCGGAAGGTTCTGGCTGTTTGCACCTCCCGGTATCCGCCCGCCAGCCACAGCACCATATCCAACAGATGACTGCCCTGCTGCATGAAGGGCCCTCCGCCGTCCAGCTCCCAGGTGCCATGCCAGGAATCATAATACTCCTTGGGCCGGAAATGCTTGATTACCGCATCCACCACCAAAATCCGCCCCAGCTTGCCGGAGTCGATCCAGTTCTTCAGCTCCCGGATATGGGGAATGAAGCGCCGCATATAGGACACGCCCAGCCGGACATTGTGGTCGCGGCAGCTTTGTACCATTTCTCTCTGTCGTTCCGGCGAGATATCCAGGGGCTTTTCGCAGAGACAGTGCAGGCCCAGGCGGGAGGCCTCCATCACCCCTTCGTAATGGAGGGCATTGGGGGTGCAGATAACGGCAGCTGTTGCTCCGGAACGCTCCGCCACATCGGCAATGGAGGTCCCATAGACAGAAATACCGTGTTTCTCTGCAAACACCCGGCATTTCTCCGCATTCCTGCCCACAACTCCCACAAGCTTCACCCGCTCCGGAACACGGTCAATGGCAGCCACATATTTTTCGCTGATATTGCCATGGCCGATTAACACGATGCGTTGAACGGTTACCACCTCACTCTTGTTCACGATAATCCTCCACAATAATGTCCAGCTTGCCTGTTTCCGAATCCATCACACAGCCATGCACAGGCACAGATTTGGGGAAAAGCGGATGCCTGCGGATCATACGAACGCTGTGCATCACACCATCCTCTGCTTTGGCGAAGCCGCGCAGGAATTTTTCCATGCGGATGCCGGAATGCTCCAGGGTTTCGATAACCAGGGGATCGATTCCGAATTCCACGAACTTCTCCACGATACTCCCCGGGTCAATCTCCGTCATCCCGCAGCCGTGGTGGCCGATGACGATGATTTCCCGCGCTCCCAATTCGTATACCGCCACCAGAATACTCCGCATGGCGCTCCCGAAGGGCTGGGTCAGGATAGCCCCGGCATTTTTGATAAACTTGGCATCGCCGTTTTTGATCCCTAAGGCCTTGGGCAGCAGCTCCATCAGCCTCGTATCCATACAGGTCAGAATGGCCACCTTTTTGTCCGGGTACTTATCCGTCAAGTACGCCTCATACTGCTTCTCTTGGACAAACTGCCGGTTAAACTCTGCCATACCAGGCAAGATCGACATGGTGCTCACCCTTTACATTTTTATTTTTCATTTTCGCACTCCCGGATGCTCCTGTCCACTGCGGGACATATCACGGCCCGGACCTTTTCGAAAAAATGGATTCTTGCATACGTTACTTGTCCGTGTCCGTTCTCTTAGTAGCTTCATAGACTACAGTATCAAAGCAAGAAGGGAGGAAAACACATGGCCATTCAATTAGTATTCCCCTACAACCAAGCTGCCGGCGTTGGCCAAGGCTACTATGTGGCCCAGGATCCTCTGGGTACCAAGGGTGTCGTAACCGTAGCCAGCACAGCAGGTGCGGTCACCTTGGTCATTACCCGTTACAATGCTCCCACCTTCCAATTTACCGTCCCCGCCGGTTCCACATTCTCTGTGAGCATTGGCAATGTGCAAACCATCGGCCTGCTGGCCCTGGGCGCACCGGTCACAGGCACTCTGTATTATCTAATCGAGCCGTAAGCAATGCTCCAGGAAGCTCAAAGAACCACCACCCTCGGTAAGGAGGACGGTGGTTCTTTTCCATATATAACGGCAGAATGATTTATGCCAAAATCGACCGGACATTCCGCAAAACAGCCCCCAGAAATTCCGATTCAGCAGCTGCATGGCCGACAATCTTTACTTTCCTTTTTCGAACATCCAGACTTTTAAATTGATCTGTTAACACGACTCCCGTAAAAGGAAGCCCTACTGGGATCGGTACTTCAAACGGATAGTCTTTAACTTGGTTCGTAATCGGACAAACCACAGCAAATCCCGTCATTTCGTTAAACTCTGTGTCTGAGAGGACAATGGCCGGACGGCGGCCAGCCTGTTCCCGTCCAGCCTGGGGATCGAAATCAAGCCAAACCAAGTCGCCGCGCGCTGGTATACTCAAATAAGTTCGTCTCCTTCAATGCCCAAATCGATTTCTTCATGGCGGGGTGAATCGGCTTTAATCTGCGATAGGAGTGTTTTCAAATGGCTCCGCAATTCCTCACCTGACTCCTCCGGAGCTTGCAAGGGTCGAAGCAGGATATGGTTCTCTGGTGTAAGAACGATCTCCATTTCCATTCCCTCCTCGAGATTCATCCGCTTTAAAAACTGGTTTGGAATGCGAATCCCGCTGCTGTTGCCCCATCGGCTAAGGGTAACTGTCGTCATCAGCATCCTGCCCCCTCTTGGTTTATACCCCAATTTTATCACAACCCTCCACCATTGTATATCCATATGATATACATTATGCAGAAAGATTATACTTGTGCCACCTGCAGGCCAGCTCCACTAAAACAACACTTCTTCCCCGACTGTATCCCCAGAGGTTCCTATAGCCACGACCCTATACCATAGGGCCTGTTCTTTCCGGTTAGGCTGGGTGGCAAACCAATACCGCTTACCTGCATGGGCAACTATTCGGGCTTGGAATGATTGGTTTTGGTTATCCGTTATTTGAATCCGGGCGATATCCGGGCTTAGTACTTCCCCCATAAGAATAGGTATCGCCTCCATTCCGGCCGATCCGGCAACAAAGCCCTCTCCCGTCTGCATTCCCTTTTTATCTTGCGGTATAAAGTAGCTAACCCTGGACGTTCCTTGCTCCGCGATAAGCAATGCTCCTCCCGCATTTAATTCCATAGAAAAAATAATAGGCTGGCCAGATTCCGCCTCCACGGTATAAACCCCTTTTAGTGTGTTGGGATATGACCTAGAGTTTATCGTGAAATAGAACACAAATAAACAAAGCAACAGGCATGCCGTACCGTATGCTATGCCTCGTTTTCTTGGACTTCTTCCTTCGTACTCCAGGGAATGTGCTCCTTGTCTGATCCTTGTGGCCAATTCATCATTGAAAGAAGCACTAATTAATGGCTTCTCTTGCAGCGCATCATACCAGTTTGGTCTCATTGACTCCACTTCCATCCACCCCCTCCAAGGATTTCGTGATCATTCTGCGGGCTGTAAATAGTCTAGATTTCACCGTACCCTCTGGAATTTGCAGGACGTTCGCAATCTCTTGAATGGATAATTGATACTTGGCATGAAGCACCAGTGTCTCTCTAAGCTTGGTGGGCAATGCGAATACCTGCCGCCACACCTCATTAGTCGCTTCCTTCTCCAAAAAGGAATCCTCCGCGGAACGGCTGGTTTCCTTCGAACTTGCAAGACCGAATAGAAACACCTTGCGGATAAAGGCGGATTTCATATAGTTATAGCTGATATTGCGGGTGATCCGGAGCAGCCAGGTTTTCACGGAGGCTTCACCTCTATAATCCTTAACATGGCGATAAGCCTGGATGAACGTATCTTGGGTAATGTCATCTGCAAGAACATGGTTTTTCGTCAGAAAAAACGAGAAATTCCACACGTCCTGACCGTAATCCCGCATTAACTCCTCCAGCATGCTTTGATCCATTTTTTCGATAACCCTTAAATGGTCATGGCTCAAACGCTTCACCTCCACCCAATTGACAATTCATCCCGGCATGAGGTTCATTCTGCAAAAATAAAAAAAGCTGGACGGAAAAACGTCATGTTCTCCATCCAACTTTTTTGTGCGAATCCCTCTGTTTACGCTCTAGACTATGGGATGCCCATAAAAATATTTCACACCGGCCTCCCAATCCATCTCAGAAAGTGCCTGAACATAATGGTACACCCCATCAAGCAGCCTGTCGTCCACAACGGTGTTATATTCAATGGGGCATAGAATGCCGCTCCAGACTGACAGCAAGGAAGGAATGAGATGGGTTCCTAACGGAGCTTGTTCATGCCGCGACACAGCTGACTTCTCAATCAGCTTCTTGGCCAGCGGTGCCGGAAATACAGGGGTGGAATAATAATAATACTGGTCCACATCCACCTTCTTCATTAGATCCAGATAGAACTGTCCAATCTCATCTACAGCCGCATCCTCATCCAGCTCGTCGGAATAATTCAGGAATATATCCAATGAGTTTCGAATGGTCTCCTCTACATTCGTATCCTCCCATTCGTCGAGCATAGCCAACAGATACGGAACGGCCTCATAGGATAACGTATGGACGGCAGATGAAGCAAAGGTATCGGCATTTTGTTCGGATAAATCGGAAAGGAAAGCCAGGTTTTCTACTTTCAACAGATCCTGATGGGAGGCGACCAAACAAAATAAGCGTATGTATGCATTCATCATATTTTCGTTTTTAGTCGAATTCATCCGTTGAATTAACAAATCCTTAGCAGCAAAGTCACCCAATTTGAACAATTCCGTGATGATCTGGGCAGTATCCGTTTCTGTCGACGCTTCTGCAAGAGCAGCCCTTAATGATGCAATGTCACCACTGGGATCACATTTTCCATACCAATTTCCTTTTTCTAATAAGTTAACCGCATTCATGTTTTAGCCTCCTAAGTTATGAAAGAGAAATATACTATTTTACCGAATGCTGATGGTCGTAACAATATATTTTTCCCTGAAATCTGTGGGAGTTGGCTTTGCAGTAATTCCACACCTTCACACTAACCGCTCTGCCGCAGTGGGCACAGACATGCTCATCTACAGGGAAAAGTTCGGGTACATTATCGCCAACAGGTTTTATGGGGGCTGCCTTATTTGATAATTTGGCTTTAACCACAACGTAACCAACCCGAAGAATCAGTAATGCCCCAAGGCCAAACAAGGCATGATCCAGCTCCGGCACGCTAAAGGGTGATTTCATCACATTATTGCCTATAACCCATACAAATACCTTCAACATACACACTAACGCTATTCCTTCCACCAATAACATGGAAATCGATAGTTTTTTTCTCCTGGACATGGCCTCTCCCTTCTCACATCGATTTGGTATGCCGGCAGGCGGGGAAAGTGGTGCAGCCATAGAACTCCTCGCCGGTTTTGGTTTTACGTTTAATCATCACGGCTCCACACTTGCAGGTAACGGAACTTGTCACTGCTACTTCTTTGCGCGTTGAAGAAAGCTCCTTTTTGACGGAAGTCATCTCCCGATTCTTACCTGACGCCTTCTTTCCCGGTTGCCACTTTCCCCATGACCGCAGTTTTTGTTCCAGCAGAGCACCGTGCCAATAATCCACTTTAAATTGCTCGGCTTCCTTTTTGGCAGGTCCGGTTAGGTCGGATGTGGTCACAAGGAGGGTCAGAATACAATCATGGTTCCGTTTGGCTGCAACCAATTCCCTTACCATTTGCACAGGGACCAAATGGTGATCCGCATAACATTTGGCCTGAACTGCTGTTTTCTCCCCCCGTCTATCTCGTATGACCAGGTCCACTCCGCCATCATTCCCGCCGATTCCTACTTCATTAACCTCGTAGCCTTGATCCCGGAAATATAAAGCCAACAATCGCTCAAACTCCGCCCAAGACATTTCATGAAAGGCACTGCCCAGAATTTCTGCATCCGTTCTACAACCCTTGGAAACATGTATGGAGGTGGAGGAATGGGGGTTGACTGAAGCAGTTCTTGAAGCTCTGCCACGTTTCTTCTTTTCTTCTCTGCGTTTTTGAGTCCACATGCTCCCCATCATTTCTGCGAATATAAGTCCTCCGAAAAACACTCCTACAGCGGCGCCCCAATGGGCTCCGATATAAAATAATCCTACTGCAAGTAGGACTATTATAGCCCTCAGTAAATTGGCAAGCTGTCTTCCTTCCGCATGATAGGTTCTGGCCATCTGTGCCTCCTGTTTTATTCCAAAGTTTATCAAGTCACCACGAAATCATGGCGTTATCATTGATTTTAGTCTGGCAAAAATTTATATAGTCAATAAAAATTGTAATGCCTAGCAATAAGTTTCTGTCGAATCTTAGTATAAACGATCCAGACATTTTTGTGGAGATATTTGTTAATCTTCAGTCACACAGCTGGGATTTGAGTGTATATATTTCCTTATCAAGAATTACGTATATACGTACCAAGCGGATAAAGTAAATGTGATATCCTCATTAGGAAGAATGGTTGGATTTATAATAGAGGGTGACAACCTTGGCCGAATTGCTAGAGACTTACAATGGAATGATCGAAGAGGAAGACGAACTTTACATGGGGATTCATGTCTGTGAGGAATGCACCGACCACCTTCTGGACCTGATCTCGGAAAAGGCGGAAGTCATTCATATGCCAACAGCCGAGGTTATCCTTTCCGCGGTTCAGGTGATCATGAGGGATTTGCAGACAGAACTGCTGCACTTGCGGATTGAAAAGAGCATGTTGACGCGGGAGATCAGCAGGCTGAGAAAAAGTACTAAATGCTGAGGCTTTAAATTTAATTTTTTCTTTGGGACTAAGATTCAATTCTGCAATATTGTTGAAAAAGACCTCTAACCGAAATGTAGGTTGGAGGTCTTTTCTTCCAATTAGATATAGTTTCCGGGTTAATGATTGTATGAAAGGTCCCTAAGAGGAGGTTTCTGTCAGACTTAAAACTTTTGTTAAGCCATAGTGAATTTTATAACTCATAGACTCTGAGAAACCCTGTGAAGGATAAACTGACTTATATCTCCAAATCGAACCTACTTTAACTCCAATAATTGATGTATCAAATAAAAATTGTAGGATTGACCTTATCCTTGCAGGCTCCAACTTGCCAAATGTTTGTTGTAATTGATTGGTTAATTCCACCTTTGTAATAACTGATTTTCCAATATTAGTTAGAGCGTCGAGATATGTTTTTATTTCTGGCAATTGAGTTTCCCATTCATCCTTTATTTCTTCTTTCAACCATTCACTATAAGCGGCTTCCGCTGTGTATATAATGTCAGCATAAAGATGATCAGTATTACTAATTTTAGTAAATTCTTCAGAATCTGGGTCTTCAGATTCGAGTCCATCTTTCTCATCTTTCATCGCTTCAATTATTGTGCTGTAGAATGATATAACATCCCTTGGTCTCATAAAAGTGCTTCTTGTAATATAATTGACGGGAGTTGTTCGGCTTCTAACTTCTTTGCGGTCAAAAAGTGAATTTAGATCACTGATTTCAGCCTGGCCTGCTTTACGAGCAAAGTAATTAATTCGTATCAGCATTAATTTCTGTAAGGACTCTCGATCCCATTTAAGGATAGATCCACTATCTTTTCTATGCTTATTCTTGTCGTTTAGTTCAAGTGTTTCAAAAATGTCTTCTCTTAAAAAAGCAATAGGCCTAATTTTTCCTGAAAATTTTTGATTAATATAGTCTGATGCTAAAATTAAACCTGTGTTGATATGTTTACATGTATCAAAAGAAGATGTATCCCATGCTTCATCTAATCTATCAAAAAGAACAAATACTTTCTTTTCCCTTATCCCATTAAGCAGTAATCTTTCAAGTTGATCGGTAAGATTATTAATGTTACTTGATAAAATATTTTTAAGTGTACTATTATCACGAATGTCCTCAAATGAGATTTCTCCCACATCAACCGATAAATCTGATAAATCTTGACCCAAATCCGCAGAAGGCAATTTAATTTTGGAAAGTTTATATAATTTTTCTCCAAGCAGATCGATCCATGAGGGTACAGGTTTTGCAAAAATTTTTTCCAAAATTTTCGAGGCTATCGCAATTTCCTTTGGTATTGTTTCTCCTTTTTGTTCATAATGATATACAAGCCCTCTAATAGATTCGATTAGGATTACAAATCTCCATGAGTCTCGAAAGCTTATAGAATTAGCCTTTTCTTCATGTTGAAGTAATGCATGAGCATTCCAACTATAGTTGGTTAATGAAAGAGATAGAACTATATCGTTATTTGAAAATATCTTTGAAGGTTTAGATGAAAGATGTAAAAAAACAGCCGTTTTACCTGCACCCTTCCGACCAAGCATTAAGTAAACATTAGGATTTTCTACTATTTGTTTTGATACTCCGGCATCATAAAAATAATTAGTTAATTCTTTGTCTCTTTCAGCTGCCACTTTCCCTACACTTATCCAGTCTAATATCGCCATTGAGGCACTCCTTTTTTAGAGGTTTACTTTAGAGCTGTTTCAACCATAAACAACAATGTTTTCTTAAAAATTCTTTTCCACATAAATACAATTATTTCATTAAAGTGTATATCTGTCTAATAGATAATTTGTGAAAAAATAATTCTGCTAATATAAGCTAAGGTAATTCCCATACTTTGTAGACGATAAAAAAACAAGTTTTGCTACAGCAGATTTACTATAAAGTTCAGCATGTATAAGTACTTCTCGAAATTAAACTATCTGTGAAGCAGACTAGTTCGTTTTATCCTCCTAATCTTACAAAAATTAAAATCAATTATGTTTTGTCACCATGACCATACCATCCGGAAATTCTTTAGGCTACATGTCTGAGCTTTACACGAAATGAAATACATCGTCTATAACTGTTTTATTCCACAATTGTAACGATATATTCCCCCCGCCCCTCGCCTGATTGTATGACTCCAAGCTCCTTTAATCTGGCGATGCTCTTGGCAATGCTCGAGGGGGATGCTTCTAGAATGTCGTCAAACCAGTTTCTATGAAAGGTTTCCCCTTCATTCATTCGGCTAATGAGCTCAAACATTGTTTTGGCGTGCCCTTTCCCTAAAAGCTCGCGAACATGTTTAATCCTGTCGTAACGCTGCAGTTCCTTGAGCACCTTGGTCAAAGAAGCGTTCACACACTCCAGGTAAAATACGATGAATGGCTTTAAGTCTCCTTGTGTGGCAGCCATAAGAGTATCGTAATAATCCTCTATTCTTTTATCGAAAAATTCCTCCACACTGAAAGCATCCTTAATGGTAGCAAGATCAGGATGGATTAATCCCACTAGTGTAGAGAATGCCCGGGCAGTTCTTCCGTTACCATCCGGAAAAGGGTGAATATATCCGATCAGGTGATGGGTGACTGCGGAGATGAGGAGCGGATGGACTTTTTTATCATTGTGCATTTTGTCGGTTTCGTATGGACTCATAAACCCGGTCACACTAGTGAATAACCAGGAGAAGTATGCCTGCATTAGCCGCGGAACCTCGTTTGCTGCCGGAGGTTGATAGCTTACTCGACCATCACTATCTTGGAGGACAACAGGAATGCTCCTGTACCCCTCCGGGTATCCGGTTAAATTGTTCATCAACGTTTGTTGTATTCTTTTTAATACAGGCTCATCCATGTCGAAAAAGTCCTTGCCGGGGTCCAAGGTATACATATATTCATACGTCTCAAAAACATTTTTCACTTCCAACTGTGCTTTTTGCTTGATGGTCATAGGATTTTTCTTGTAGCTTTGATAGAGCTGCTCAACTTCCTTAAATTCCAATTTGTTTTGTTCAATCTTGGTCGTAAAGTGTGCAGTTCTAACCATAGAGTTGCGCAGAATAGTAGGCTTTAGCGGATGGCTCTTTAAACCCAATCTGGCTAATGCCCCTATATTCCGTTCCGCCTCAAAAATAAGCTGTTGAATTTCATATTCATATGCATTGAAATTAGGCCTAAAGAGCAGCCGTTCTTCCGTACTGTCAAAGTGCAGGTAAGCAAATAAGTAAGTCATTTTACACCACCTTTTACACTAGAAAATCCTTTATTCAAGCTGTATAATCCATATATTTAGTATATTCGATTACACTTATTATGTACACCTGTATTTACCTTTAAACCATTATTGATAATACAGCTTCATGCAGCAAAGAACCCCCAACCGACTGGCTGGGGGCCTTACTGTGCTATTCGTTCCTCCCCTTACTCCACCTTCATATAAAACAGGTTGGCGGTGTCCGCTTTGGTGATGGTGTGGGAGCCGGCAGCCAGGGAAACGGTGACGATGCCGCCCGTCATGCTATAGCTGGTGCTGTCTACCTTGATTTTGGTGCCATCTGCTGAATTGAGCACCAGGGTTAAGGTGGACGCCTTGGTGGTGGTGAAGCTGATGCTGGTGGAGCTTTCGATTTTCAGACATTGGGTCAGGGTCAGGCCGTTATAGGTAACGGTGCCTTTGGTGGTAGACAAATTGCCCTGGATGCTGAAGAAGCTGCTGGTGGTTCCGGAGGTAGTGAAGTTATGAACATTGGCACCGGGTACCGGGGTCGGTGTGGCGGTTGGTGTTGCTGTCGGTGTAGCAGTAGGCGTTGCTGTCGGTGTAGCCGTTGGCGTCGGTGTTGGTGTAGCGGTTGCCGTTGGCGTTGGTGTTGGACCTGTGCTGGAGTTTCCCCCTACCGATACCAGTTGAGTGGCGTAGCTTGTAATTTTGGCCATCAAGGCTGTATTGAGTGCATAGGAGGTGTCGTCTACCGCATTATTAAATGTCCAGGTGAAGTCGCCGCTGCCGAGGCGGCCTGCTTTGGCCTTTACGACTTGCTCCACATTGGCCACATTGTCCACGGCCGATGCGCTGACTCCCGTATTCACGGTAGTATCAAAGTTATTATACGAGGTTCCGCCGGAAACCGCCTTGTACGAGCTGGGAACAGCTTCACTCCGGGAAGCGGCCAGGTAGGCATCGAAGGAGGTTGCATTGGCCGGTGCTGTGCCTGCATTGGAGTTGGCGTAGATCAGACCGGCTGCTCCAACGATGGTGTTGTTATAAGCCTTAATCACACCGCCGGGTTCACCGGAGAAGGTGCCTTCGCCCAGAGCGTCCGTACCCTGCAAGGAAATCAGCATGGGGTATTTGGTGTTCCGGAAGTAGTTGGATTCCACGAATGCGGAACCGCCAGAGGTCATGCCCACTCCATATTTGGAAACCCCGTCAAAGTAGTTGTTATAGATATGCACCGATGCCACTCTGATCCGCGGATGGCGGGAGTCGGAATGGTCAAACCAATTGTGGTGGAAGGTCACATAGAACGGCGACGATTCGCTCAAGCCTACCAGAGAGGATTTTCCCGAATCCCAATAGTGGTTATAGGAGATGGTGATGTACGTGGAGCCGCCCTTCAGGTCAGTAGAGCCATCACCCTTGGCCTGGTCGGCATCGCCTCCGGCGCTTCCATAGAATACGTCATTATTATGCACCCATACATTTACGTTGCCGGTATCCATGGAGATCCCGTCATCGGGGAACAGCATCAGCCCCAGGTTTCGCACCTCCACATTGCCGGTATAACGAAGGAGCATTCCCCATCCGTAGGCATAGGCATCATTGCCGATCCCTTCCAGGGTCAGATTCATCTCGGAATAATTGTTTTTCCCCTTAACTTCCAGGTATCCGCTGCTATTCAACTGGCCACTCATATCGGAGGCGGTAATTTTCCCGATAAAACGAACAGCAAGGGGAGTGGTATCGTAGCCCTTTTGCCGGAGCTTCAGAATTTCCCCAAGGCCAACAGCGGTTTGCAAGGCGCCGGAGCTGTTGATCTTTACATCAAGTGTGACCGTTTTGGCGGTTTGGGAGGTGATATACACCACCTTGGCCCCGGATCTCAACGTGCCGTCATTGTTATAAGCACCTGAGCCTGTCCCATATTGCGAATTAGGGGAAAAGGCAAATCCCGACCGGTCATGGGCTGTTACAGCCAAAGCACCGGATACGGCAGTTGCGGTGGAACCGTCGGACAGCCGTGCTTCCACCTTCATCACGTAGCTTCCGGCAGCAAGACCAACCGCATCCGCTCTCCAATAGGAAGGATACTTGCGGATCAACTGGGTATCCAGCTGCTTGTATTGGGAATCTGCTGCACTTGCCTGCTTCACATAGACATTGTAGCCTTGCGCATTGCTTACAGCTGACCATTGGACGTAGGCCGTTTCATTCCAACCGCCGCTTCCGGTAATCGTTACACCTGCGGCATGTGTGGTCGTATTGACGAACCCCCCGGACAATAAGGAAATCACAAGGGTAAATAACAGGGCAATGCTAATGGCATGTTTGATCTTTCGGTTCACAATAATCCCTCCCGGCTTGAATGTGATACTGCCTACAATTGAAAGCGCAACCACAAAACCTTGCAGTTCCTTTCCCACCTCCACTCTCTTCTAATCTTGACAAGGGACAAGCAGCTTCCAAACATCCCCAGATTAGCACAATGGAATATATTTCCGATATAATCATTAGCTCATATTTTGTGTTTTTTATATCTTTCTGTCCTATTTTTTACCATCGACTCGATAAAACATTATCCTTATAGGATTTTATCATTTATTGACCGTTACGATCTAAAATTTCATTATTCTTGTTCTTTCGCAAAAGAAAGCCGCGGCGTCAGAGTAACCTCTGCTGCCGCGGCATGTACCGCCTATTCATGACCCCCATTGCCGTTTAAACCCCCGCCATCCGCTTGGCGAGAGCCGTTGCGGCCACATAACCGGAGCTCCAGGCCCATTGCAGGTTATACCCGCCGCAGTCCCCGTCCACATCCATGACCTCTCCAGCCAGATACAGTCCCGGCACCAGCCTGGACTCAAGCGTCCCCTCCGTTAGCTCCGTGGTATCGATGCCACCGGCTGTAGTTTGGGCATTGGTGAAGCTGTTGGTATCCGTGACCTTAAACTCCCACTGCTTCATTAACCGGATGAAGGTGCACTTCGCCTCCTCTGTCAGGTCGCGGCACAGCAATCCCGTATCACCTTCGCCAATGCCGGCCTCCTTCAGCAGGATGGGGATCAGCTTCTTGTTGATTACCCCGATGAAGGAATTAGCCACCGTCCGGTGCCCGAAGATGCGCCAATGCCTGTTCAGGAACTCCGCCACCTCCTCCTCCGTCTGGTCGGGCATCAGATCAACGGACAGGATCACTTCTTCCCCCTGAGCCAGATAAAAGGCAGCCTTCCGGCTGAGCTGGAGAATAGGCGGACCGGACATGCCATAATCCGTAAACAGAATTTCCCCGAATTCGCTGCGGATAATCTCCCCGTTTACGAGAATCCGGCCTGTCCCGTCGAACTTGACGCCGGACAGCTCCTTCAGATGCGGATAATCCAGCTTCAGCTGCACGATTCCCGGCACCGGATTAACGAGGGTATGGCCCAGACGTCCGGCCAGCGTATACCCGGAACCATCCGTACCCGTTTTGGGTGCGGTCAGTCCTCCTGTACAGAGAATCAGATATTCGCTGGTATACACATGCTCCTCTCCCGCCTCGTTCTGGCACAGGATCGAAAAACGCGGATGCTCCTCCGAAACGGTTACATCCAACACCTTATTTTTGAAATAAACCGGAACGTTCCGGTCCTCCAGCGCCAGCTGGAAGATATCCAGCACCGCCCCTGCCTGCAAGGACATGGGATACATCCGGCCATCCTCCAGGCTAATCAACGGCAGCCCCAGCATAAAGAAGAAATCGATGGTCTGGCGGATGCCGAACTGCTCCAGGACGGGCAGCGGAAAGCCCGCGTTATTACTATGGTACTTGCGCGCCAGCGCGGCCGCTTCCTCTGTTCCCGCAGCCGTGGATTCATTGGTAATATTGCAGCGGCCGTTGCCGGTGGTGAGCACCTTCTTGCCGATGCGGTCATTGCTGTCGATCATCGCCACATCCAGCCCCAGGTCCCGGGCCGTAACCGCCGCCATCAGCCCTGCAGCCCCTGCCCCGATCACAAACACCTGGTGATGGGTCGAATTCTGGTACACCTTCATATAGAAACATCCTTTTGCTTCATAGATTCAGCAACCGCCTTGGCGGCCGCGTAGCCGGAGCTCCAGGCCCATTGCAGATTATATCCCCCGAAGTCCCCGTCCACATCCATCACCTCGCCGGCAAAATACAGCCCCGGAACCAGCCTGGATTCCAGCGTTCCATTAACAAGCTCAGCCGTATCAATACCGCCCGCCGTGGTTTGGGCATGACCATAGCCGTTGGTATCCGTCACTTTGAATTCCCAATGCTTGAGTATCCGGTAGAAGATCGCCTTCGCCCTCCAGGACAGGTCCTGGCAGAGCAAATTCGGCTGTTTATCGATGCTGGCTTCCTTCAGCAGCACGGGGGTCAGCTTTTTATGCAGAATCCCGATAAAGGAATCCGCCACTGTCCGGTGCCCGAAGATGCCCCAATGCATGTCCAGGAAATCCACAACCTCCTCCTCCGTCCGCCCCGGCATCAGGTCGACGGCCACACTGACCGTGTCACCTTTCCCAAGATGAACCGAAGCCTCCCGGCTGAGCTGGAGGATGGGCGGCCCGGATAGCCCATATTCCGTAAACTGAATCTCACCGGATTCGCTGCGGACAATGTCCCCATTGATCAGGATATGGGCTCTTCCCTGCAATTTAATGCCGGACAAGGCCTTCAAATGCGGATACTGCACCTTAAGCTGCACAATAGCAGGCACAGCGTCCACCAAGGTGTGGCCCAGCCGTTCCGCCAGCGTATAACCGGAGCCGTCCGCTCCCGTATGAGGCGCAGTCAGGCCGCCTGTGGCAATAAGCAGGAAATTTGCCGTATATACCGCCTGCTCCTCCGTTTCCGTAAAACAGCGCACCGTAAACCGGGGATTCCCATCTGCTACCTCGATTTCCACCACCTTGTGCTGGTAATAAACCGGGATCTCCCGTTCCTCCAATGCCAACTGGAAAATATCCGTCACCGAAGCAGCCTGCAGGGACCGGGGATACATCATCCCCTCCTTCAGGTGAGTCAGAGGCAGCCCGAGGGAATAAAAAAAGTCCATGGTTTCCCGGACACCGAGCTGCTCCAGCACCTTCACAGGAAAGCCGGGTGTATTCCCGTGGAATTTGGCAGATAAGGCAGCCGTCTCGTCCGTACCGCCAGTGGTAGAGGTATTGGTCAGGTTGCAGCGGCCGTCGCCGGTCACCAGTATCTTCTTGCCAATCCGGTCATTGCCCTCCAGAATAGCGGTGTCGATGCCCTGGTCCTTCGCGGTTACGGCAGCCATCAGCCCCGCAGCCCCTGCTCCGATAATTAACAATGTGTGGTGCATGGAAGTTCAATCCGCCCTTATCTATAATATCGTGTCTTCTTTAAATTATAGCACAAGTGACAAAGCTCACGCTGAACGTGTGGTTTTGCATCATGCTGCGCAGGCAGGAGCCTTTTGCCTGGGTGTTCGGGATACGGGAATGTGTAACGGAACGGAGCTTAAATGGAAAAAATACCCGTTGCGATTTTTATACGAAAGTGCCGCGTCTGCCCCGGCATTTTCATCCCTGGCGATGGCCGCTGGGCCGTGGGCGATTCTAACGAATCTCACAGCACTTATTTGGCGAAAAATCGGCTGTTTGCCAACGTAACGAATCTGAGCCACGCTATTGCTTACGTTCAGGTTCTTTTCAGTGTCTTGGAGCCGGAATAAGGCGCCTCAGATTCGTTACAACCGGAAGAGGGGCCATATGGGCGAAATAGCGTGGCTGAGATTCGTTACAAAATCCATACCCCCGTTTTTCTGCCCACTGTCCACTCACTCCCTTTGTACGAAAGTACCGCGTCTGCCCCGGCATTTTCATTCCTGGCGATGGCTGCTAGGCCACAGGCGATTCTAACGGAACTCTCCAATCTTAGAGGCCTACCCTCCGTAAACTCCTCACCATACCTTCCGCAATACCGTCTGGATCGTTGCCGAACAACAGCTCAAAAGCCAAATAAGAGGCTGTCCAAAATCCGTCACAGGATACCGATTCGGAAGCTCCCTCCCGTTGGCTTCGGCTGAATCGGTATTTACCTTGACGGGCTTCTTGGACAGCCCCTTTTTCGCAACAAACCATTCTATCTCAGTCGATACCTCATAAAAGAATGGCTATTCCCTTACGAGTGTATAGGTATTGGCTTTGCCCTCAGGCGCACTATTAAAATAACTGGTGTTGTTCACTTCATAGCGAACAGCATAGGTAATCCCGCCACCCCCGTCGCGAATACCTTTTATTTGAATCTCGCCAGTAGCTGGAACAATAATCTCTTTCGGCTTATGCTTAATCATAAATTCATCGGTCACGGATGCGCCATTAACAAGTACTTGGACATAATCTCCATCTTCAGCAGCATAGTCCCATACCCAAATCCTTGTTTCATTGGCAGCGGAATTGTGGGTAATCGTATGGTCTTGCTCGCTTAACTGTTCGTCCTTCGACAATAATACCGTTCCTGCGGATATTGCCGTAGAGCTCTGGTTAACCAAAGCGTTCTTAGCAGATTCAGAAGAATTAACACTCGATGTCCCACTGAAAACAAGGGATACAATGGAAGCGGCAATGCACAATGCTCCAAAAACCTTCATTGGTTTTTCCAAAGACCGTTTTTGCTTTTTTACCACATTGGCACCAGTTTCCGCTTCAGGGCCTATTTCCGTCTCTTCTTCATCCTCTGTCTTTTTGCTTGCTGCTGGCTGATCGAAAAGTATACGGCGGGTGCGTTTTGGATGCTGCTGTTCCTCTTTCATTCGCTTACCCCTCTTTCTTAGGTATAGCAGGACGAAGCTTAAAATAAATGCACATGATAAGCCTGCACACAATGGTAAAGGCAATCATAAGAAGAAAATACAAGCTATGGCGCGCTTCATCATTTACCTCGTAGCCATATCTTAAAATGAGTGTTCCCGTCATCAAAATAACAACATTGATATACATGATTTTCACAAAGGAAAATAACCAAGGAAGGGCTCTATACATTCTTCTCAAATAGGGAATTAGCAAAGATATACCTATGCAGAGACCACATGCCCCAATAAAGGCCTCTGCGCTGCCTGGTCCGGCAAAACCCGAATCTCTCATGGAGCTTACCTCTGTCAAAAAAAACAATGGTGAAAAAAGCATCACCAAAAGGATTGCGAACATAGGAAAAAGGAAATATGAAAATGCCATTAGATTTCCTAAGACGTTTTTCACCGTTCTCAATGCTAGACCTCCTCTATATCAGAGGCAATAATTGTAACCAAGTCCTCTTTAGTCAAGTCTTCATCGGTGCTTAGACGTAACGCCTGATTATTAACTGCCTTCTCAAACAGGTTACGAACATATCGCCCATTCCCGAATTGCGCCGTTTCCCTGGCTACAGCAAGAATATTCTGCAGCTTGGAAGCAGCCTTAGGATCTAGCTCGTATCCTTTAGAACCAAAAAATTGATGGCAAATCAGCACCAACTGTTCAGTCGAATAATCAATAAATTCAATAATATTGGGAAAGCGTGACTTTAATCCTGGATTCATGGAGAGAAAGCCGTCCATATTCTGGCTGTATCCTGCCAAAATCACAATAATCCGATCCCGATAGTCATCCATTAGTTTCACAAGAGTATCAACCGCTTCCCTGCCAAAATCGTTGGCGCCGCCTTGAGCCAAGGAGTAAGCCTCATCAATGAAGAGCACTCCATCCATGGCTTCCATAACCTTTTCTTTCGTTTTTATAGCCGTTTGTCCCACATAACCAGCTACCAAACCTGACCGGTCCGTTTCAACCAGCTTGGGTGTCTTCATCACTCCAATCTGATGCAAAACCTGAGCAACCGTTCTCGCTATCATTGTTTTCCCTGTTCCTGGATTCCCCTTGAAAATCATATGCAGGGTCTGTGTACTATCTACGGGAAGACCCAATTTTTTGCGTTCATTTTGCATTCGAAGCCTTGCACTTAAGCTGCGAATATAATCCTTAACTTCGTCAAGTCCTATGATGCTGGACAACTCATCCTCCAGTTTAAAGTTTGAAGTTTGCCTGTTTTCTGATTGCAGATCCTCAGGAATAATAAGGTTCATCTCATTTGCAGAGATATCATTCATGGCAATTCTCGCTGACTGTTTTCGTGTAATGTCCTCCAAATAATTTCTGACCATCCTCCCATTGCCGGAATGAATAGTAGAGTGTTTATGAAGCAGCATAATTTGTTCTCTTAATACCGGCAGGGAGTTTTCTGCTAATGCGAATCCTTTGGCTGTTATCATTTGAAGGGCTATCGCCAACAGTTCCTCCGGAGAATAATCGGGAAAACTGATCCGAAGCGGAAATCTCGATTCAAGTCCGGAATTGGCTTTTAAGAAATCGGACATTTCCTTGTTATAGCCTGCAAGAATAACAATGATTTCTCCACGGTAATCCTCAATAAGCTTCACCAGCGTATCAATCGCTTCTTTGCCAAAGCTTCCTCCTTCACTTGCCAAGGAATAGGCTTCATCAATAAAAAGAACACCTCCTAGTGCAGAACGGAACACTTCTTCGGTTTTCTTCGCTGTTTGTCCTACATATTCCGCTACTAATCCACTCTGGTCCGTTTCGATTAAATGGCCAGATTTCAGGAGGCCCATTTCTTTAAACATATGAGCAACAACTCTTGCAATGGTCGTTTTACCGGTTCCGGGATTGCCGCTAAAGATCATATTAAGCGATTGACTAGTATCAACCTCGATACCTGCCTTTTTGCGTTTGTCCTGGGCAATTAAGAGCCTGTATTGTACACGAACAAATTCTTTAACTTGATCAAGCCCAATGATTGGTGAAAGGCTTTTTTCCAAGTCAAAGTGAGACAAGTCTTCAAATTCGAAGTCCCCGAAGGTTAGTAACGAAAGATCCGCCGCGGTCTCCTTGAGCAATCGCTTAGATTGATTGAGTATGGCGGCTTCAATAATATTCCGGACCAACCGTCCGTTACCACTATCATTTCTCCCTTTAATCTGCTTCTTGTCAAACAGTCTGACCAGCGCGCCGCGGCAATCTTCCGCAATGGTATAACCCTTTGCCTTAGCCGTAACTAGAGCAATTTGAACCATCTCATCCGAGGTATAGTCTTCAAACTCAATCATGTGTGGAAACCGTGATAGTAAGCCGGAATTGGTTTTCAGGAAGGTATTCATCTCATCCTTGTATCCGGCCAAAATAACCACTAAATCATTACGGTTATCCTCCATACCTTTCACCAAAGCATCAACGGCTTCACGACCGAAGCTATCATGCTGGTCTCTACAAATCGCATATGCTTCGTCAATGAATAATACTCCTCCGATAGCAGACTTGATTACATCATTGGTCTGTTTGGCAGTATGTCCTACGTATTGTCCAACCAAATCCGCCCGGGTTACCTCCCTGAGCTGGCCTGTAGAGAGAACCCCTAGCGCCTTCAAGTATCTCGCGACAATTCGGGCAATGGTGGTTTTTCCTGTTCCCGGATTCCCCGTAAAAATCATATGCATAGAAATGTTTGCTCTCGCGAGCCCGGCAATTTCACGTCTGCTTTGTATGTTTAAATTATCCTCTAACCCATAGACATAATCTTTAACCCTCTGGAGACCAATGATGCTCTCCAGCTCCTGCTTCACATTGTCAATGTCAGCAGGCTGTCTGTTTGGCTTAAGTGCAGATAGCTGGATCCAGCTATTGTTGGTTTGAGCGGTAATTTCGTCATCTGTCATCGATAAGAAGAGCGTTTCCCGCGAAGCCACCTCGTGTTTTAATCTATACTCTGCCAGAGGCTTGTATATGGATGCTTCAGCATATTCATTCAGGCCGCTAACTCCGGTGGCATTCTTGTATTGAGCTGCAATTGCAGCAGGAAGCGTATCATTCCACTTGATCCTGATGGACAGCGTTTGCTCACTCTTGTTCTGAAGCTCCGCCAGAATTCTGTCTGCGATCTCTTGTAATTCTTCATAGCTAAAGGGCTGCGTATGGACAACATCGCCTATGGCATTCATAAATTTCCTGCCCAATATCTCTATAACGTCTTTTTCTGATTTCTCAGAAGGAAGGACAAAAAACTTTCCGTTGGCGCTTATCTCGCTGATCGAATCCTTCAACAGCATGCCCGTAGCATCTATCAGGTTCTGATCTTGCATAATGTAGCGCGAGTCCAATCCATATCTGCCTGTCATCGACAAAGCTGTAATGACTTCCATCACGTTAGGATGAGCTTGCTCGAAATGGTCAAAAATGAGAACATCAGATGAACCATAGAGGGATTTATACAAATCGGACACAAACAATCCGAATTCCTGGACTGACGCATACAACGACAGATCGATCCTCGCTACATCACGATGCTTCAGTAATTTTTTTTGCTTCAGAAGTTGGGTGAGCCTGATAACCGCGGAATGTTTCCCCGTACCCTTGGGACCCAGAATAAGAATGACATTTTTCGGTTTTCCTTTATCATATCCAGTGATAAATGGGCGTTTAAAGGATAGACACAGTTCATCCAAGTAATTCGTTTGACCCACCATATCCTTGCTTAGTTCGGCTCTAATCCACTCGAAGTCCTTGGAGATGGCATCACTGGCCGCCATTCCATTTTCCTCATATGAATGGGCCTCCTTGCTAAGAGTTTGAGCCATCCTCTTACTGGCATGGCTGTCCTTTGTGGCAGCTCGTCTCATTGGTGGCACAGTCTGCTGTGCTGGTGAGGTCTCATAACGGCTAGCTTTAGAGTAACGTCCGGCCTCTTGCTCTTTATTATCTTTCATTTTCTTGCTCGGCCATGCAATAAAGCCATTCTGTTTAACGGCCTCAACAATTTGCCACTCCGGAAAAAGAAACTTTAGAATTTTCTTTATCGTATCATTCACTTACTCCACCGTCCTACTTCCCCCAATTTACTGATAGGCACCTCAGATCAACACTCGTTTTTTCCACTCTTATCCTCCATATTACACAATTCTACAATATTTCCGGGTATCCTTTTGAAACATAGGTATTATTGGTTACAATGCAGCAAAAAAATGACCCCCTAATGAATATAGGAGGCCATGGTTAAGACATATTCTGCGTCTATTCCGCTTGATAAGCTTCTGCGGTTTGAATTTGAATGGCATTGTTGGCTGCATCCCAGGCTACGCCGAAGTTAATGGCCTCACCCAGATCTCTCAGCTTGAAGTAATTGTTGCCGCCGATGTTGTAGGCCACCAGCTCGATTTCCTTATCGTTCAGGTAAATGGCGGAGGCGGTAGGCTGAGCCTCTTGTTTGGACGAATCAGTGGAGGCCGCCAGCTCTTCACCGGTAGGGGTATACGCTTTGCCGGTAGTTAAGGTAATGGATTGCAGCTTGGCGTCAAAGCCGACTTCGAATTGCTTCGCGGATTTATTCAGAACTGCAGCAATGTCCCGCAGCTTGAAGTAGTTGTTGCCGTCAATGGCATAAGCCTGGAATTGAACCGGCTTGCCGTCTACCAACACCTTGGAAGCGGAGGGCTCTGCCACGATTTGGGGCTCTGCCACGATTTGGGGCTTCGCCACGGTTTGGGGTTTTGCAGCAGGCTGGGCTTCCGCGGATTGGCCGGCGAACACCTTGGCACGGGTCGCCTCATCATTGGCATAAATCATCTCAATCTCTGCTTTATGAGGCACCTTGGCCTCCAGCTTGGTCTTAAGCTCCTCCAACGCAATCTCCACACCCGGCTCCATCTCCACAGTTTGGTAGCTATATGTATTACCCTCACGGTGGAACGCTTCTACAAAGTGCAAGGAATTATCGTAATCACTCTTCTTGGAGGTGTTAATCTCAAAGACGTACCAGTCGGAGGTTTCTTGCCAATCATATTCATACAGCAGATACTTGGATTCTTCGGAAGCATAGAACTTGCACAGCACCCAGCTGTCATACAACAGCTCAACGCCATCAGCGGTATAGGTATACACCTGCAGGGAATCCACAACCAGCTCGGGAATTCCGTCCTTATTGATATCTGCCAGGTTGAATTTCTCGCCGCCCGCTTTTGTCAGTACCGTATTGTACGCTTTGTACGCGTCATCCAGGGAAATCTCAGCTGCACTTGCCTTGCTTACAAACAAGCCGTTCAAAGCCAACAAACAAGCGATTACTGCAATGGCTACCGTCTTCTTCATCTCTATATCTCTCCCTATTCATCACTTCGTCTAAAGGCATATGGATAAACAACCATTTCCTTCCTGACTTTCTTCTTATTATTGAAGGAAGGGGAGTTATTGTCAAGGATTGTAGATCGTTTTTTGGCGGGATATGCAGAAAATGGGCGAAACATATAGAAAAAAGCCGCTAGAGGTGAGTCCGCGGCCATTTCTCTTACTTCACTTCTTTAGCATTAAAGATATTACCCAGCTTGCCGGTAATCCTTTTGTTTAAGGGGCTCTTCATATCCCTCGCCAGCTCTCTGAAGAACATAGTAGCCTCATTTTTTTCCGCTTCACAAATAACATTGAGCACACCCGACAAAACAATATCCTGGTTATCTACAAGTGGAACTGAGGTGATCACCGTATATTTTTTGGTCAGCGTCTTCATATGCCGGGAAAAGGACTCAATAAGCTCATGGTTTTCGAATTCATTAATCGCCCTTTGTCCATGAGCGGTGAAGCATAGTTGGATTCTCATCACTTCTCTCCTTTTTTTGTATCAGGTGTAAAAAAGGAACCCTGTCACAATGTTCAGGGTTCCCTTCTATCCGACGCAGTCGAGCTTGAAAGCACTTCTGCTCCATCTCATTATTCAATATGATGATTATCATTTCCGGCTTGACCATAAATTCTTGTCACCTTAATCATAACATGACCATAAATTCTTGTCAAGTTAGACAGGACCACTGTGTTTATCTATGATCATCTCACCGTTTTCTCTCTCAACAAACACAATAAGCTGCCCAGGCTGCACGTTGAAATATTCACAGAGCTTTTGCAGCAGATCACGCGGATACTGCACCATTTCATCCTTATACATTCTGCGAACAGAATCAAAGTGGTAGTGGATATCCTTAGCAAGCTGGCGTATAGATAATTTAGGATCGTGCATTTCCATAATTTCTTTTAAGTTACTACGAATCATCAGCAATTATCTGCACCCCCATGAACAATATATATGGAGTACAGTGGCGAGTCAATAAACGATAAGAAAGAAGGACAAGCAACAAACACCCCCGCATCCATCCTGCGGAGGTGTCGCCGTCATACAATTATTTCTTCAGCTTGGCGTAGGATTCCTTATACTCGGCCATCAGCTTGTCGCCGCCGTTTTTCTTCCACTTGCCGATTTCTTCCTTCCAGCCGGCTTCGTCAATTTTGCCCATGATATATTTGGTTTCCGCATCCATCAGCAGCTGGTCCAGCTCCTGCCCCCGCTCCGACAAGGTGGCGGATTTCAGGGTCAAGGCAGGGTTGGAGACGATGTACTTGATGCCGTCGGATTCCATCTTGGTTCCTTTTTCGCCAATGGGCACATCCTTCAGCGGCTTCACATTGTAGCCCTCCAGCACCGTCAGGTTATCCCGGTAAGGCTTCACCTCACGTTGGAAAACATTAAAGCCGTCACCGATGAACTCGGTCCGTCCGTCTGCGGTATTGCCGAAGTGGGTGCCTTCAATGCCGCGCAGGAGCAGCGTGGTAGCCGCGGGCTCCATCAGGCTGTCGAGGAAACCCAGCACCCGCTTCATTTCGGCTTCGGTCTTCACGGAGGACTTGGGAATAACGAAGAATCCGTTGTTCCCCGCCTCGGAGGAGATCCGAATGCCCTGCGGTCCTTCGAAGCTGGCCACATCCACCACTGCCGCCGGATTGGTCTTGCTCAGCCGGTCCTGCTGGCTTTTGCCGTTCGTGGCAACTGCGAAGCGGATACCGGCACGTCCTGTATCAAACAGCTTCTCCTGCTCCGTTGCATCCAATACGGCAAAGTCCTGGTTGATCAGCTTCTCCGCATACAGCTTGCGGAACAGGTTCAGCACATCCATAAATTCCTTGGTTTCGTGCTCCGGCGTAAAGTTATTGTCCTTGTCCACGCTCCACTTATTCACGCCGCCCATCATTACCCCAAACCGGGTCAGCCAGGAGGCAACGCCTTCGTTGTACTTTTTGTTCAACACAATGCCATAGGTATCGTTCTTGCCATTCTTATCCGGGTCATTCAATGTTAGCGCCTTCACAACATTGTACCAGTCATCCATGGTCTTCGGCAGCTGCAAGCCCAGAGCATCCATCCAGTCCTTGCGGTAGACATACGCGCCCCGGCCCATGTTGCGGTACAGCGGTACACCGTAGATTTTACCTTCTACTGCAATGTTTTGGAAGAACTGCGGGTTCTGCGCACTCAGGTTTTTGTAGTCCTTCAAATGCGGGCCTACCTCCCAGAATAATTGGGACTCAATGGCATTCACCACAGTCGGTCCTTGAACCACCCGCAGCAGCTTGCACATTTCGTTGGAGGCCAGCATCACATTGATTTTATCATTGTAAGCAGTAGACGGGATCCACTGGATATCCAGCTTGGTATTCGTCAGCTTCTCAATGGTTTGCTCCACCACATTGCCCTTGGCCGGAATATCCCCTACCTGGCTGATGGCGATGGTCAGATTAAGCGGAGCTTGTGCTGTAGCCGTAGCCGGTGCCACGGAAGCCGCAGCAGCTGTTGCAGCAGGTCCCGCTGACTCCTTGGTCCCCGCCCCGCTTGAATCCCCTGAGCTGCCACAGGCAACGGACACCAGCATCGTCCCGGCCACAGCCGAACTAACCAAAGCACTCTTTTTCCAACTTCCCATACATATTGACCTCCCAAGATTTTTTTATGAATCATTTACGGGATCCTACCCTTTCACAGACCCCAACATAACCCCTTTGGCAAAATGCTTCTGCAGGAACGGATACACCGCCATAATCGGCAGAGTGGCGAAGACGATCACCGCCATCTTGATGGTGAGCGGTTGAATGTTCATTTCGTCCATATTCGTATCGCCTACACGGCTGTTGGCATTAATGACGATTTCCCGGAGCAGCACCTGGACCGGCCACTTCTCATTATTGTTGATGTACATCACGGCGCTGAAAAACTTGTTCCAGTGATCCACCGCGTAGAACAGACCAAAGGTGGCAATAGCGGGCAGGGAAAGCGGGATTACGATCCGGAACAGAATCCCCAGGTCATTGCAGCCGTCAATCTTGGCGGAGTCCTCTATGCCGTCAGGCATCTGCTGGAAGAAGTTCTTGAGGATAATCAGGTTAAAGGCGCTGATTGCCGTAGGGATCATCAGAGCCCAGAGAGAATCGATCAGATGCAGGGACTTCACCACATAATAGGTGGGGATCAACCCGCCGTTAAACAGCATGGTGAACAGCACCGCCAGCAGCATGACGCTCCGTCCCTTGAAGCTTTTGCGGGATAACGGATAGGCCAGTAAGGATGTAAGCACAAGATTGAGGAGTGTGCCGATTACGGTAATATATATGGATACACCCAGGCTGCGGATTAATGCATTGGACGAGAAAATGTATCGGTACGCCGCCAGGGAAACCTCCTTGGGGTATAAGATAAATCCGCCCTCCGCCACGATATGCGGGGCTGTAAACGATACGGCCAGCACATAGATAAAGGGCAGCACACAGATGATTCCAATCAGGGATAACAGGGTGGTATTGACCACATCAAACACCCGGTTGCTCCATGTATGGTCCTGCTTCATTGAGGTCGCTCCTCCTTTCCCAGTTAATTAATAAACGCCCTCTTCACCGAAGCGTTTGGCCAGCCAGTTGGATGACAAGACGAGGATTAAACCAACCACCGACTTGAACATACCTACTGCTGCACTGTAGCTGAATTGACCTTGCGTCAGCCCTTTGACATAGACGTAGGTATCGAATACCTCGCCCACCTCCCGGTTCGTGGGAGTGAGCATCAGGAAGATATGCTCGAAGCCCGAATCCAGGAAGCTGCCCAGCTTCAGAATCAGCAGGATAATAATGGTGCTGCGGATTGCCGGAAGGGTCACATGCCACATTTGTCTCCAGCGGCCTGCACCGTCCATCCGGGCTGCCTCATACAGCTGTAAATCCACTCCGGCCAAGGCGGCCAGGAAGATAATTGTGCCCCAACCCACCTCTTTCCAGATGGACTGGGAAATAATCATCGTCCGGAACCATCCCGGCTCCAGCAGAAAAGGAATCTTCTCTCCCGTAATGGAATAGAGCAGCTCATTGACCGCTCCACCCTCTGTAGTGAACAGAATGTAGAAGATACCGACCACCACCACCCAGGATACGAAGTGGGGAATGTAGATCAGGGTTTGGACGAAACGCTTGACCCGGTCCTTCCGCAGCTCATTCAACATTAAGGAAAGCACGATGGGCAGCGGGAAAAAGAAGAGCAGATTGTAAATCGCCAACAAGAAGGTGTTGCGGAACAGCATCCAGAACTGCTCTTCCCCGAAGAAGCGGGAGAAGTGCTTGAGTCCGACCCAAGAGCTGTCCATAAATCCGAGATGGGGCTTAAAATCCTGGAATGCCATAATGAGCCCGTACATGGGTACGTACTTAAATACCAGGAAATACAGCAGGCCGGGCAATGCCATTACATACAGCCAGCGGTCCTTCATGAGATCCTTCATCCACCGGTACTTGCCTGTTAATCTGACTTCTGTTTGTACTTTCGCATTTGCAGGTGCACTCACCAGTTCAATCTCCTTTCGTCCGGCATACCATTTCACTTGCATGCCCACATTATCATCCGGGCTGGTATTACATGCTATAGATCGTAACCAACTTCTTGTGCAAACCCTTGATTTTCCTGGTTTTTCCGGAAAAGACCAGAGGAAATGATCATCATCATACCTGCAGGCTACCATGAGACAACGTGTACAAAGCCCCCATGCTGAATGGGATGGCCCTGCATTTCCACAAAAAAAATCCGTCCAACAGCCTGGCGGGCTGCTAAAACGGATATTAGGGCGTGTCTGAAAACTCCGAGGGGAGCAGATTTTAACGAATTTTCGTTCATGGCAAGGCACTTTTCTGCAGGCGTACCGGGGGTACGTCAAGGAAAAGTAACGCAGCATGGGACGAAAAGGCGATGAAAGATGCCCTCAACGAGTTTTCAGACACGCCCTAGTCAGTATTCAAGCTATGCTTGCTTCTGCCGGTCCGCCCGGAACTGTCCCGGCGTGATGCCCACTACCTTGCGGAAGCTGCGGATGAAGGCGGTTGTATTGGAATAATTCAACCTGTCGGAAATATCGGATACCTTCATACTGGTGTTTTCCAGCCATTCCTTAGCCAGGGTCATCCGGTAATTCACCAAATATTCACTGAAGGTCATGCCCGTTTCCCGCTTGAAGACCCGGCCCAGATAAACAGGGTGGAATTTCAATTCCTCTGCGCAGCCCTCCAAGGTCATGTCCCGGCTGTAGCCCTCCTTGATCAGCTGGATGATCTTGTTGGCAATGCTGACATACTGCGAATCCTCCAGGCCCGCCAGGAACATTCCCACCGGCTGGATCAGATCCCGCTTGAACCATACGGCAATATCATCCAGTGCGTTGAGTCTCATCAAATTGGCGTAAGAGGCCCGCTCCCCCAGTACATGATGGACGGTTCCGCCCTTCTCCTGAACGATCTGGTAGATCCGGGAGACCAGCTGCATCATAAATACCGGATATTCCTTCGTGCTGAGATTACTCTCCGATAGCTCGGATACATACCTGTCGAACCAGTCTGTGGCCTTCTCCGTATCCCCCAGGCCCAAGGCCTGGATCAACTGATCCTCGGTCCACTTGATCTGGGTATATGCGGCAGCGGCCATATTGCTTAACCCGGGCTCCGTATCCCCGTAATGGATAATCATGCCGCTGCCCAGATAGACGCGCCGCTTCAACGCCTCCAGGCTTTCATTATAAGCGCGCACCACATAAGAGGTTTGTTCGAAGGGGCTGCTGATGCCGATGCTGATGCTCACCTTCAGGAATTCCATTACCTTGGACTTGATCAGCTCGCACAGATCATAATAATATGCCCGCAGCTCCCCCTCGTCCTGCAGGCTGCTGGCCACCATGTTCACCTGGGATTGGTTAACCAGAACGGGACTGAACAGCACCTCCGGGGCAATGAGCTCACCCACCATATTTTGGATGGCGAACAGCAGAAGCTCCTTATCATGCTCGCCGTACCGGGTATCCTGAAGGGTATCAATCTGCAGGGTCAGTACCGCCAGCCGCTTCCACCCGGCGGGGAATCCGAATAAGGCACTCCGGTAGGTAAACTCACTCTCCGATAATTGACCGGCCAGCAGCTTCAGCATCAGGAACTGCTTCAGTTGCGCCAGCTGGTCCTGCATCTGCTGCTGCATCCTCTGGCTATTGCTGAACAGAATGTCAAACCGTTTCTCCAGCGAGGAGAACTCATCCTTACCGCCGCTTTCCCCGATGGAGACGGCCTCCGTCATCTCGGCCAGCCTGCGGATGGGCGAATACATCCTGCGGGTGATGAACCACGCCAGCAGCCCCACAACAACCAGCACCAGACTGGACGCAACCACGGTGCCTGTGGCGATCTTGCGGGTTTCCCGGGTCAGCTCCTTCAGAGATACGGCGGATACATAGATCCACTCGTTATACGAGGACTGTCTGTAGGTGAAGACCATATCCCGGTTATCGATCCGGCCGTACATATATCCGGAGGTTTGCCCGGAGGAGGCGATGGATTCGGCAATCCGCTTATTCATGGCCGCATAATGGGTTGCTTCCTCATCACTCCGGTCCAGGAAATCCAGGCCCGTGTAATCCATTACGTAGACCTTGCCCATCTGCTCCTTGGTATTGTCGGTCAGCATAGCCCGGAGCCGCGGCTTGTCAATTTCAATAATCAGGAACCCCTTGGGCTGATGGGTAAAAGGCAATATAGGCAGCTTTTGCACCAAACGAATGGTATCATTCCCCATACCTGCCGGAGCCGCTCCCCCTTCAGAGAGAAGATAACCCGTGTCCCAGAACATATTGTTCGGATGATTGGCATAAACGGGAAGCCGGTCCTTGAAGGAAAGCCCGTTTAATGCATTAACCGAGGTGAAGTTCAGCACCCAATCATGCTGCAGATCAATCAGGTACGCCTCGCTTACACTGGAGAACGTCTGCAGATTATACAAGCCAGAGTACAGATCCCGGATCTGGATATGCTCCTCCACATCAATGGGCGCGCTCAAGGCCGCCGCCACCAAGGGGGAACGGGCGAATTGATTGCCGGTCAGCTCCGTCGTTTTCTTCAACTGCTCCATATACATCTGGGTCTGGGACAGGAGCTGCATATTACTCTCCTTGGTCTTCTGCTCCACATCACTTGCAGCAATATAATAGGAATACAGGCCAAGAGACAACACCGGAATGGCGCCAATTAATAAAGTAAACGCCAGCAAAAGCATCATATACCTGGGAAATTTCCCCGCGATTATTCCCCGAACACGCATCCTGTAACTCTCCTTACAGACAATTTGCTGCAAATCCCGCTATCCCATATGATTCGCTGCCATTCCATTTAATACCTGTATACTGGTAAAAGAAAAAAACGCTCCCAGCCCCACTTTTCGTGGTGCCGAAGGCGTTTTTGTTTACTTCTCCCTGTTATTGATGCTGTGGCATAAATTGATCAGATCCGTGGGGATCATTTCTTCCTGCCACGTTTTTCACTCCTCTTCATTAGCTTCTCTTCCTTAGCAAACTCGCAGCGGGGGCAAATTTCTGTAAATTGAATGCCGTCCGACTGGTAACAGCTCAAGTCATACTCATCGAAGATAAACGGATGTCCGCACTCCTTGCAATCGAGAAAAATCGGCTGTTCGGAACGAACAATCAGCGATCGGGTGCGCTCTACCAGAAGGGTCTGCCATTCCGCTACCTCCATGTGGTCCCGCTGCTCCAGGTCATTGATGACCTGCCGGATTTCCGCTTGCACCTTCTTGAATTCAATGCTCGCCCACTGTTTCAGGAAGGGATTATAACGTTTATCACCGGAGCACAGAATCATATACAGGAACAGGTACAGCATCCCGCGGTTGCGTCCCTTCAGGTATTCCATACTCTCAGGGGTCATTCCGGTTTCTATCCAATGGTCCCACTCCTGCAGGAATTCCTTGGCCCGCCGTTCCCGCTCCACTGCCCAGCCCAGGGGTGTAAATTCAAGTATAGGCAGCTTCAGCTTCCCTACCCACTCTGTACGGAAATAGCGCCTATCGATCAGACTATCGATTTTGTCCATAATCTGCTCCTGCTTCAAATCATGGAAAAAGCCGTAGGCGGGATTCTGGTCCAGCCCCTTTTCCAGCAGTTGCTTCTCCTTGGAGCCCTTCAGAATCTTGGCTACCTGCGTACGCCCTCCCTCGCCAATAACATCATCGGCCGCGCGAAGAACGGCATATAGCTCTTGGGCCGGCAGCGGCAAAAGTGCATGATTTTGTGTAGGCTTCCGAGATCCATACTTTTCTGAATTCTTCTTCTGCACGTTTTTCTCCCCCTATGCGCCAATCCATCCACTTATATGTTAGTTATATCAAACTCACCCAGTTTCACAAGCGGTTTCTTGCCTCTGTTCCCTTTCGCAACTTCTTCCACTCCCGATTTATTGGTTCGTTTACTAATATAGTCGCCTGTCAGCAGGTTATAATCATCCTCATCAACGCCCATCCCTAATTCTTCACTAATGGGAAAAATGGTGCCCATGGTCGCCCCGATCAGGTACCAATCCTTATCCTGGAATCTGAACCGGTACGTATGGTACCACTTCGTGCTGCTGCCTCCATAATCACTGACCACCACAGAGCCCCGGTCAATAGAGAGTCCACTAAAGGGATCGCCAAAAACACCACCCTCTCCCGCGGATAAAATCACATGCTCGGCCAGAATCGACAGGGAGTATGTATTCTCCTTGGTACCAAATGCAATCAATAAGGATCGGGGGGCCTCCAGCCCGCCTTCCGCCCGCTCAATTACCATTGCCACATCCGGAATACCATCCTTATTCAAATCGCCTTCTGCCATCACATGCTGATGATCCTTCAACAGGTGCCATCCCGCAGGGACGAGTGAAACCACATCCTGGGCTGGCCGAGAGGTAGGGGCAGGAGAAGGAGAAGCATCAGGTTGAATAGGGGATGCAGATGAAGGCGTGGTAGTGGTGAGAGGCGGATAACTGGCTCCACTCGGGGCAGTTGGGGTATTATCTCCGATTCCTCCGCCGTCGCTGCAAGCGGTCAGAAGCATAAGGCACATGGCACAAGACAGCAGCAGTGACTTCACAGCAGCCACTCCGAGGCGTAATCCACTCAATGCTCCGAACCCTCTCTTTTATCTGATGCGTCGAATACTTGCTGCAATTCAATCCGGTTGACGATGAGCACAAACAGCATAATTTTGCCTCCTTCATGATTAACTTATGGAGCCCTGCAGTATCTGGCGGGCTCCCGAAACACTTCCTTCACATGCCATTGGATAAAAATCTCCTTCGGCGTATAGGCCGGGTGGATCGGGGAGCGTATGGGCTTGCCGTGATAACGCATCAACCACTCCTGGAAGCCCTGTGTCCCATGTGCCTGCTCCGCCACCAGCAGTTCCCGGTCCGGTGTAATCATAAACACACCCCGGTCGAACATTTTGTGATGCAGGGAACAAAGCGCGATTCCATTCTCCTCTATGTCCGGTCCGCCCGCTTGATGCCATTGGATATGCGCCGCGTCAACACCCACCAGAGTATCCCCCAGCCTGACATTGAAGCCGCAGACTGCACAGCTGTATTCGTAGGCTTTGAGAATCCGGTTTCGGAACCCCGGGTCACGTCTGCGAAGCTTTCGCGCAGAGAAATCCAGTCCGATTTCATCCAGAATGTCTTGGTGAATGGTTTCCGGGAAGTGTTCGTTTAATAACAGCTCCGCTAATTCCTGCATAACAGCTTCATTATGTTGAAGGAGAGTCAGAACCTCATCACTAAACCCGCCTTCTATCTGTTCCGCTAATAACTGCTTGTCCGAAAAATGCTTTTTATCCACCTGATTGCTTAGTCTCCAAATCCCGTCCGTGGTTAATCGGACAAAAGGCTCCTCGGGATGATAGGACCGTCTAGGCGGACCAAACTCCATCAGCAGCTTCTTGAGCTTCTCCCGGACGAATTCATAGGGTAATGCCGTATGATTTTGCTGCAGCTGAGCCAACGCCAGAAGAATCAACAACGGCTTATGCGGGGCCCGCTGGCCTTTCTTTTTCCATATAGAAAGTTTAGATAGCTTTAACTTCAGCTCGGACGTTTCCATAATTCCTGCTTCTCCCTAAAAATTGAAGTATATTCCCATCATACTATACTCCCTAAGAAAAAACCGCCAGCGGATTTGATTCCGCCAGCGGTTTTTCGGGTCTGTTCAGGCTTCGTTCACAACCAGCTCCAGCTCCCGGAAGACACTGGATACCGCTTCGTCGTAGTCGGCTAACCGTTCGGACTTGCGGATTTTCTTCATATATTTGGCCGGGTCCTCGAACACCTGGATCATATACAGCCACAGCTCTTTCATCTTATACAACACGTTTTTATCGCCAAAAAGCACCCCTTGGTAACCCTCATACACTTTATCATGAAAGTTCCTCAGCTGTTGTTTGCCGATTGTACCATTATTTGTAATTTCATTGATCAGCCCGGGATTAGCCAATAAGCCTCTGCCGATCATCAGGGTATCTACCGTCGGGAACTCCGCCGTAAACGCCTTGTATTCCTTGATGGTAAACAGATCTCCATTATAACAAACCGGGTTTTTGCTGATCTGCAAGGCATCCCGGAAAATGTCCAGATTCGGCGTGTTCTTATAGAAGTCCTTTTGAATCCGGGGATGAATGATGAGCTCTTCCATGGGATATTTGTTGAAGATGTCCATTAACGCGTAGAACTCCTCGTGCTGGTCCTTGCCCAGTCTGGTTTTAACGGAGATTTTCGTTACGGAATGGGCAAATATCTCCTCCAAAAACTGGTCCAGCTCCTCGCGTTTGGCCAGAAATCCGGAGCCCTTGTGCTTCGACACCACTGTTCCCGAAGGGCATCCCAGATTTAAATTGATCTCATTGTAGCCCATGAGCTTTAATTTTTTGGAGGTTTGAATGAAATCCTTGGCATTGTTCGTCAGCAATTGGGGAATCAGCACCAGCCCTTGGTTGTGCTCCGGCAGAATATCGTTGATATCCCGGGTTTTGAAGCTTTCGTTCTGCTGCGGGACAATAAAAGGCGAAAAGTACTTGTCTACATTATGGAAAAACGCATAGTGGGCATTTCGGTAAATATATCCTGTCAGCCCCTCCATGGGGGCGTAATAAAATTTCATTTTCGTTGATTGCTCCTTGCGGCATTTTTGATATAGGGAGCATACCTTTTTTTATGAGGGGCGTCAACATGCTTGTATCTGCTTCCCCGGCCAGACCAGAACGCCGTTATTCCGTGCGGCGGCGGCTTACATTCAACCGGATTTTGTTCACCAGAAGCAACAGCAGCGGAAAGAGGAGCGCATGGGTCAGATCCCAGTCCACCCAAAACTCCGGGATTTCCTTAATATAAAGGATAATATCCTTGGCTATCAGCCTGGACATGCCAAACAACAGAAATGCGGCGGGAAAAATTAAGGTATGGTAGGTTTTCAGCTTGAGGACTTGTGCAGAGCCCAGGATAAAGGCATAAAAGAACAGCACACTTTTGAAATAGGTGCTGATGATCCAGGCGGTTGCCATAAGTGCTTCCAGCCGCTGCAGGAAATTGCCAATGTTAATGGTCTGGGCAAGAATGTAGGCTGCATAGAATTCATGCTCCGAGAAGTAGATCCCCAATACCGTTAACGAAAGAAACAGAATCACATTCAGCCCCAAGGATCCGATCAACAAGGAGATAAACAGCTTCCGGTTGGTGCTTTTTTCTTTTTTGACAAAAGGGAGCACCATAAGAAACACACACATTTCCCCGAAGGGATAGAAAACGCCGAATAGAAGTGTGTGAAGAAAGTCACCAGGCGGTGTGTTCATATACGGTTGGATTCTTCCGATTTTAACATCAGGAAGCAGCAGAACGAAAAGGCAGACCAGAAAAAATACAAAGAACGGAAGGAATATCTGGGCCGCTCTGCCCAAGGTTCCCAACCCCAGCCGGAGCCCGTACACCAGCAGAATAACGGTCATCAGCCGGATGACTTCACCCGGGGTCCCCTCATAAATCTGCGTCGCCAAAAAATCCTCCATCTCGCGTACATACGTGGCACAACAGATCAAAAAAAAGAACAGATAACTCAGTGCCACCGCCCCGCCTATCCATTTGCCCAAAACCTGAGTGGACAGCTCAATCACGGTCTGGTTCTGATTGATAGTAGATAAGAGCAGCAGCAGCTTGATGATGCCAAGGCCCAGCGGAATGCTGATCAACCCCGCTATCCACGCATCCTGGTGCGCACCTGCCGACATAGCAGCCGGATATACAAGCGCCATATCGCCAACCACACACAATAGTCCCAGCACACTTAGCTGGTTAGAGGAGATCCGATCCTTTTCCAGACTCATGCTTCCACCCCTTCTCTGCCGGTAATGATCTGTATCCTTATGGTTTCCATGAATAGGAAAAGTATTAGCCGGATCCCCACATGCGCAAGAATAATACCTACCTGCTTTTCCCATACTATCCAACAGAAAAGGTTTGGAAAAACGGAGGGGGGGCCGTCATGAATACGAGTGTAAACGACAGCTTTTCTACCCATCTGGCGGATAATGCCCGCCTGCTGGCCCAGCTCCTCGGGAACAGCACCGACTTGGTTATAAAAGAGCTGCAGCCGGATGATTCCACTCAAATTAATGTGATTTATATAGATGGATTAGTGCATACACAGGTTTTGCACCAGTCCATTCTTTATTCGCTTCAGGACCGGTTTCTGACGGAACGGTTGGAGGGACTGGCCGCAGACCAAAAGCTGGAGCTTCTCTACAAACAGATCCTGATTGCAGGCGATCTCTCCATGACCCGCAGCTCCAAACAATTTGTCCACGAGCTGATGTCAGGCAACGTGATGATTATGGTGGATGGAACAGCGGCTGCACTTCGTGTGGGACTGCCGGGCTGGGAGGACCGGGACGTTGGCGATTCCAATTCGCAGACCGTTGTCAGAGGGCCGATGGAAGGCTTTACCGAGAACATCCGCACTAACACTGCGCTGGTACGGCGCAAAATCAAGGATCCCCAGCTATGGCTGGAAACCTTCCAAATCGGGAAATTGACCCAAACCAGTGTATCCATCATGTACCTGAACTCAATTGCCAAGCCTGACCTGGTGAAGGAAGTAAAACGCAGGCTGGACGCAATCGATACAGACAGCATTCTCGAGAGTGGATACATTGAGGAATTTATCCAGGATAAAACCCTGACCCCGTTCCCTACCGTATACAACACGGACCGCCCGGATACAGTCGCTGCGGAAATTCTGGAGGGCAAGGTGGCAATTCTGGTGGATGGAACACCGTTCGTCCTTTTGGTGCCAACGTTTTTCACCGTCTTCTTCCAGGCAGCCGAGGATTATTACCAGCGGGCGGATATTTCCACGTTGCTGCGCTTTGTTCGTTTTCTGGCATTTTTCATTACCTTGCTGGCCCCTTCCTTCTATGTGGCGATTACCACCTATCACCAGGAGATGATCCCCACCAATCTGGTGATCAGCTTGGCCGCGCAGCGGGAGAATGTTCCCTTTCCCGCCTTTGTGGAGGCGGTGCTTATGGAGCTAACCTATGAAATCCTGCGTGAGGCAGGCATACGGATTCCCAAGAATGTGGGACAGGCTATCTCCATCGTCGGAACCTTGGTTATTGGCCAAGCGGCGGTAGCGGCTGGATTTATCTCGTCATCTATGGTCATTATTGTATCCATCACGGCGATTGCCAGCTTTGTGATCCCGGAGATGGGGATGTCCATTGCTGCCCGCATAATCCGGTTTGCCCTGATCGGCCTGGCCGGCTTTATCGGATTGTTCGGAATATTATGCGGCGTGTTTGTCATTATTCTCCACTTGGCAAGCCTCCAATCGTTCGGCGAGCCTTATATGAGTCCTATCGGACCTTTCCGTGCCCGGGATATCAAGGATTCCGTCTTCCGTTTGCCCTGGCCCTATCAAAATACCCGGCCGGCAGAGTCCTCATTGAACAACGTGAGGCGTCAAGGCCGTAAACGGAAAAAGGAGCGTCAGCATGAATCCGAAAAACCTTAAATCCGTTGCAGGGTTACTTGCGGTTCTTCTGCTGTTGGTACCGATTATCGGATGTTGGGAGCGGCGGGAGCTTAATGAGACGGCTTTTGTACTGGGCTTGGGTATTGACAAGGCCCCCTCCGGTTACAAGGTAACGCTGCAGGTGGTCATTCCGTCTGCCATTACGCCACAGACGGCAGGAGGCGGGGGCGGGGGAGGTGTACCGGTTACCAAATCCACCTTTGTCGTTCCTACCCTCTACGAAACACAACGGCAATATGCGCTTATCAGCTCTAGAGCCGCCTACTACGGACACATCCGCGTGCTGGTAATCGGGGAGGAGCTGGCCAGAAGCGGCATCGGCGAGGTGCTCGACGTCCTAAGACGGAGCCGGGAGCCGCGTGACGATTATTACGTGATGGTTGCCCGGAACAACACAGCGGAGAATGTGCTGGGCATTCTCACTCCCCTCAGTAAGCTGCCGGCAAGCAAGCTGTTTGAATCTCTGGAGAAGTCCCAGAATATTTCGGCCAAAACAGTTGCCGTTCCCTTTCACGATCTGCTGGAAAATTTGCTGTGTGAGGGGAAAAATCCTGTGCTCACCGGACTGGAGATCATCGGCAACGCCCAGGCAGGCAAGAGACAAAGCACCTTGGAGGAGACCACGCCCCAAGCCAGAATGCGCTTTAGCAATGTGGCCGTGTTCCGGAAGGACAGAATGCTGGGCTGGCTGGATGATAATCAAACCATCGGCTACAATTACGTAACGGATAACGTCGTCCAATCGACAGGCCCCGTAGAGGGAAATGATGGACAGCCCATCGTCATCGGGGCGCTGCAAACCTCCACCTCCCGAAAGGTCAAGGTCGAAAACGGAGAACCCCATATTTACCTCCATGTCAAAGCAACCTGTAATGTTCAGGAGGTGGAGAGCCAGGATGATCTAAGCAAGGAAGAGACAGTCAAGGAGCTGGAGCGAAAAGCGGAGGAACGAATTATTTACCGCATGAGGACATCTGTGGAGCAGATCAGCAAACGTTTTAACACAGATATTATGGGGTTCGGGGAATCCATCCACCGGGCCAATCCCAAGGCTTGGACAAAGCTGAAGGAGGAGTATGGCGATGATTATCTGAAATCCTTGACGATCCATTACAAAGCAACCGTGAGGATTAACCGCATCGGGTTGATCGACAAGTCCATCATAGGCGATATTAAGGAGTGAACATCCGTGCTGACAATCACTGTTTTGGTGATGACAACCGCTCTTGGTTTGGCAGATTGGCCGGCGCTCAAGCAAAAGGGAATGCGGCGGGAACGGGTGGTTACGCTTCTATTCTGGCTTGCCGGACTCGGGGCCGTTCTCGGCGCTCTATATGGAATGAAGGCACCTAGTCTGCTGCTGATCCTCAAGGTGGTCTATGAGCCGGTGAACAAGCTGTTTGGATTATGGTTTCATTGAATAACAAAAAACCTCTGACCGAATGTGGCCAGAGGCGGTTGTTAGACGGTATTACCCCTTAAGCGGGATAACCTCCTGGTACTCGTAATATGCGGGCTGGACTGCCGGATGGTTCTGCGCTTCCACTGTTGGCACAGACGGCTGCTGGTAGAGCTCATCCACATACATGACTCTGCGCTGAATCTGCATCAGCCCGTTCACAACACGCAGGGCCACCCAGAACAGAACAACGCCTACGCCTACGTACAGCAGATATTGCTGATTGTACGTCCAATTGATATGGAAATAACTGAACACGCTATTCTCCAGAATATCCAGCTGCAGCTCATTCATCAGAATGATGTGCACTGCGGGAAGAGCAATAAAGCCAAGTCCCAGTGCCAGGAAGGTTATCATAACCGCGAAAAATACAATCCCGGTTACAAACCGCAGGATCACCAGCAGCAAGTTGCGGATGAAGAGTGTACCATCAAAGCTGCTCACCATTCGTCTGAACCAGTTCTCTCCGGCTTCAGCCCTTGAAGAGAAGGGAATTGCAGCCGCGGGAGCCGGCAGCCCCAGAATCTGTCGGATCATACTCTGTTCAAAATGCACAATCCCATTCAACAGCTTCGCCACGCCAAAAAACAGCGGGATCCCGATAAAGATCGGCGTTAAACCAACGGATAGAGCAAGCCCCAATACCGCTACGGTCAAATAAACAATCCCTAACGGGAGAGATAACAATAAGTAGAGAATCGTGGCATAGGTTTTGGGATTAAACAGCACCCACTTCACTTTCCCCGCCTGCGCCATCGACGCCGCATCCGTTGTTGCCTTCATACTTCAACACCCCTTCTGCCTTAGTCGCAGTCTCTTAATCACACACGTTCCGTGCTATACCTCCATTATATCCGGTTGATTATCCGGACATAACGGTCTTGGGAGGTAGCTGGGACTGGACCTTAGGCTAGGGGGTGATCGCATCCATGGAAATTGTTGTGTACGCGTACTTACGGACTCCAGAGACCTTATTTGTTCATTTTAGCGCTGTTTTGAAATCTAACGGACACTAGGGATCTTATTGAGCTCGAAAATTGCTTCCATCGCCTTCATTCCGACAAATAGCGTCTCTCCAGTCCGTTAGTTTAGCCAAACCCCTGTTTTGGAGTAATTAGCGTCTTTCCGGTCCGTTAGCGCTGGTTGTCGACGTCGGAGCCTCCATACCTAAACCCCACAAATCGTTTGCTGTTTTCGTCCCAAAGCCGATATCGAAGCGCCCGCAGACTCATCCGAATTCCAATGGCCGGAACATTCTGCATGGCGGCATTACTTTCGTGTATTTGCTGCAGATGATAGTTGGTCACCTGAGGATCCAGATGATGAATATGATGGAAGCCGATATTCCCCGTCATCCATTGTAAGAGGCGCGGCAGCTTATAGTAAGAGCTGCCGTGTATCGCGGCGCTTACGTAATCCCAGTCGTCTGCATGTTCGTAGTACGCACCCTCGAACTGATGCTGCACATAGAAAAGCCATATGCCCGCAACGCCGGACAGATAGAGAATCGAACCTTGAATTAGTAGGACCTCTCTCCAGCCCAAAGTCCAGCAGAGCAGCCCCATCAAACCGGCCACCATCACATTGGTGAAATACGTGTTCAAACGTTCTTGACGTTTGGCGCCTTTCCGATTCCTCCGGTAGCCAATTAGAAAGAGGAAAATAGGACCAAGTCCGAACATAACCAGCGGGTTGCGGTATAAACGGTATGCCAACCGCATTCTTAGAGGAAGCGCAGCATATTCCGTAGTCGTCAATGTCCAAATATCGCCCGTGCCTTTACGGGTTAAATTGCCGCTTGTCGCATGGTGAATGGAATGCTCATTCTTCCATTGTTCATAGGGAAAGAAGGTGAGAATTCCCGTTATCGTTCCTACAATGGCATTCGCTTTTTTTCCCGCAAAAAAAGACTGATGACAGCAATCATGGAAAATAATGAAGATTCGCACCAGAAATCCTGCCGCTGGAATGGCAAGTGCCAATGTAATCCAGACAGAGACCGTCAAGCTTGCATAAGCGAGACCCCACAGCAGAAAAAAAGGAATGATGGTATTGATTAACTGCCAGATACTCTTCCTCAAGTCTGATTTCCCCTGAGGACTCTTCCCCCTCTTCCAAGGGGTGTAGTCATGTAACGATTTCATAAAAGCCTCCTTCTTTTGGAGATTATCCGCAGTCATGCACATTTTGGTTTATGATAAGGATACCATTTCGGCTAGTGTAAGTCATTATTCACGGTCGTATTCCCAAGGTGTCCTGATAAATGTATTAAAAAACAGGCCTTGCCATCTTACGATGACAAAGCCTGTCTGTTTCTTCACGCCGACTTCGGAATGCTTACCCGCCCGCTCCGTCCTGCGGCTGGGGAAACGTCGGTTCACCCTCTGTGACGGTGATCGTAACCTGAGCGCTTCCTTGCTTGCCTGGAGTGAGAGCTGAGCAGGTTAGGGTGGCACCAGGCCTCAGGGGGACTGTGCCCGACTGTTCCTGAACCAATGCGAAGGTTCCGTCCGCTTCAGACGCTTGAATAGAGGTTCGGAACCCGATATCCGGAATGCCAATCTGGTAGATATTAATCCTGGCTCCCGGCTCCGCCTGGCCGGAAATGTAAATTTTGCTTCCGTAGACGCTGGCTGTGACTGTAGGAGCCGCTGTCTGGCCGGCAATAGGGAGAACCCGGATCAGAAGAGGCTTGCTGATCAGCTTGCCAGCCTCCTTGGCTGTGATGCGGATGGTGTCTCCTGCCTTGACGGTTCCGGGTACCTCGAAGGTACTATTCCATGTATAGAAGGCCAGTCGGGTCTGCCCTTCCACATGGTAAACCTCCACATCCGCTGCCTCGGGATATGTGATAAGTACACTGTAGTCCCCTTCGTATACACTTCGGGATACGGTGGGTGTTTCTGTTGTGCCTTTCATCGGAAGCACGGTCAGCACGGCCGGGGCCCCGGCGTTCTTACCCCCGCTTACGGGTTTGGCATAGATGCGGAACACATCACCAGCCTTCAACGGGTTGGCAAAATCCAGCTTAAGCTTTCCGCTTGCTTCCATTTTGCTCATCCCCAGCAATAATTCCTCACTATCCCTTATCACCAGCAGACTGCTTGATGGAAGACTGACATAGACTTCTGTTGTCTCCGTGTAGATTTTTTCAGCTACCCAAGGAGATCCGTTATCTGTCTTGTAAGACGATACTTTGACAACCAGAGGTTTGCTGTCCTGAAGGTTGGGCTTCCGGGCATAGAACAGGATTTCATCTCCCGCCAAGACACTTGCCGTGTCCAGAGCCAGCTTGAAGCGCCCCTGGTCTGTAGCCTTAACCGTTTCTTTGGAAAGAAGGTTGCCGTAACGGTCCTTAGCCCAAATTTCGGTTCCCACCTCGGCTGTACCCTCAGCGTACGTGCTGTCCTCATACAAGGAACCTGTAAGAACTGGTGAAGGCGTAAGCTGAACAAGGACTCCAACCGTAACAGCCAGATTTTCGCTGATCAGCTGTCCGCGTTTTTTGGCTGTCACATTCAATACATCGTTTGTTTTAATTTTGGACAGCTTTACCGTGTAGAAGCCGCTTTTGGTCGTTTTGACGTCAAGTGGATTGCCTTTGGCATCCTCCACCCTCACCTCACTGAACGGAGCCGCCAGTATGCTCAGCATTCCATCACTCTCGAGTACGCTGCCCACAAGCACAGGCGTATCCGTTTTCTGAACAGGCTTCGTGTATTGAATCTTGACGGCGCTGCTTGACTGGAGGTCTGCTCTGCTGGCGGACACCTTGTACTCTCCTTCTAGAACAAATGGAGTAATATCTCCAACAAAACGGCCACCCATATCCGCCTGGATACTACTCAGATGCCTGTATCCATAGGGCCCTGTAATGAAAATATCAGCTCCCGGCGCAGCGGTTCCCAGTAAGGTATCATAATAAATGCCGCCCAGCAGGACAGGGGGCTCTGCCTTGGGCAGACTCTCCCAAACCTGAACCGATGCAGCCTCGCTCATGGCTTTGCCACTAGCCTGGGCACTTACATTCAGGATTTCGCCCGCTTTCAGGCTCCTGCTCAATGAAATTTCTTTTATACCTTCCTTGGGCGTTGACTTGCTGATTTGATTGCCAGTGCTGTCATAGACGTAGAAGGTAGAGCCGCCTTCACCTACAACGTACAAATAACTGTAATTGGCCTTCGCAACCGGGATTACATAAGGCTTGGCCGTTATATTACCGGATGCAGCTTCCGCCGTTGCAGGAGCGCTCAATTTTTTGCCTGCCTGCTTGGCATAAATGGTGATGCTGCTGCTCCGGGCTGACGCTTGATCAATGGACAACAGGAATGTTCCATCTGCTCCTGCCGTGCCCATTAGAGTCCCGTTCAGCCAAATGGATGCTCCCAGCTCGGCAGTCCCCATAAGCTGCTTATCTGTTATGAAATGAATGACGGGCTGTGCTGTAGTACCTTGCAAAGGAAGAACCGGAACCGGGGTTGTGGCGCTTGGCTGCTCTCCCGGTGTTTGGGCAGTCAGGCTAATCGCCTGTTTGCCGGCCATCGGAGCGCCAAGCTCCATAGAGAACGTTCCATCCGCTCCTGCCAAGGCCTTAGCCAGCCTTGCTCCATTCTCTGCATAAGCAGTAACGACGGCTCCCGGCGCCGCAAATCCTAACAGCTTCGTGTCATCCTCGTATAAGGCTGAGATCAGCAAGGGTGCTAGAGAGACCTTCGCCGCCGCGGGATGTACGGTCAGGCTCGCAGCAACGCTTGTCTTATAACCGGGCAATCTGGCCTTGACCAGCAGCTTCTCTCCTGCTGCCAAGTCATTCATCAGCGCAATATCAGTGACTGTTGAAGCGGCAGATCCCGTATACAGCCTGCTACCGTCCGCCTTGGTAATTTGCAGCTCAGCCCCTTGGGCAGTGCTGACGGACAGATAATGGGCGCTGCCCGCATACAGCTCTCCGTATACAATCGGCGTGTCTGTCCAGGTTGGGGCTTCGGCAACCCTTTCATCCAGAACAGCTTCCAAATAACCACCGGTGAGAACATAGATGTGGACAGTGTCCCCTTTGGATAGAGGCGTGCCCATATTTAATGGAATTTGAACCTTGCCCTCTCCACAATAGTCTTTGACAACCGTAATCCAGTTCCTTACGATCTTCAGATGAGATCGAAGGGGAATATTAACCGAGACTATGGTGTCTCCTTCTGTGAGAGGTGTAAGAAGCTGAGGCAACGGCGAAGTGCCTGAATGCGCATTGGGCCTGATGATATAGGTTTTAAAAGGACTGTTCTTTTTACCGGGCATTTGGGCGACTAACCAGATATCCTGGGCATTAGGGAGTTCCGCTGTCAGATCCTCAAACAAGAAGGTCCCGTCCCACGCTCTTGTGCGGCTGATCAGGAAGGATTGGTCCTTACCTGTCCACAGTTCGACGATCGCTCCTTTTTCTGCTGTTCCTGTAAACAAATATCCCTTTGTTGTGGGTTGGGCATGTGTAAGAACAGGTTGTGTGGTAACCCCGCTCAAGGTCTGTACCGGAATGGACACAACGGAGCTGTTATCAAGTCCTGGCGCTGCTGCGAAAACCTCAATCTCGGTTCCAGCTTCAAGACTCAGGCTCCATAGCTCCAATTGGAAATAGCCGTTGTAGACAGGGGCTGTGCCCAACAGACGTCCGTCGGGTGTCCTTACCAGCACTGAGCCTTCTCCACTCAGCGTTCCTTCAATAGCAAAGCCTTGGGGGTATGCCCGGGACTGCTGGTACAATACCCGCACTGCGGCTGTCCCGCTTATCGGTTGAACCGTGAAGGCTCTGGGATCGCTGGTTCCTTTGCCGGGTACAGCAGCTGTTAATTGAACCTGGGTTCCTTCCTTCAACACAGGCTCTGCTGTTATGAAGGACAATTCAAAATACCCTGTGCTGCCTGCTTTTGCTGAGGCATGCCAGCCGTCCTGGGCAAGCAGAACCTCAGCTTCGGGTTCTGTCCAGCCTGCCAGTCTTCCGCCATTGGCAAATACGGTTCCCGCAACACCGCCAAGCTCAGTCTGTCCGACAGCCGGCTGCACTTGAATCAACACCGGCTCGCTGGGCAGCTTGCCTGCCGCCACTGCAATGAGCTTGATTGTACCATTGGCCTGAATGGAAGCCGGAAGAGGATACAGCTCCAGTATAAATTGCCTTTCCTTGCCTTCCTCACCCTGTCCACGGACAGAAGTGATGACTTGATCGTTGCTGTCAACCAAGTAGATAGCGGCCTGAAATTCAGCGATTCCTGAAATCCGGCTGCTATTCGCATAGAGCTCTCCATTCAGCGAAGGCTGATTGGTCTTCTCCACCGGCTGTTGAACCTTTACCTTCAAGGGTTCGCTTGTTTTCTTGAGGGGCGCCTTTGCATAGATAGCCAATTCCTCTCCAGGAGTCAGGAAAACCCGGGACAGGCTGATATCTGCTTTACCCGCAGTGTTTGCGTTCCCAGTGGCAATAATCTGGCCATTGGTTCCTTTCACCTCAAGCTTTACGCTGGCCTCCGCCTGTACCTGCAGCGTGAAGTCACCCGGGAAAAGCTGGTTTACCAGCACAGGAGTCGCTGCTATCTCCGTTGGTTCGAACACGGCAACCTGCAGAGAAAGGCTTGCCGCCTTGGCCGGAGCCTTGGCTGTAATGCGCACAGGATCAAATCCGGTCAGAGGCTGGAGCAGCTGGATTGTAAAAAGCCCGCTCTGATCGGCAATGCCGCTTCCGATTAGAACACCCTTACCATCCTCTGCCTTCAAAATAGCGTATGGCTCAGTTGTGCCGCTGATTGCCTCGGCAAGCTCCAGCAGGAGCTCCTTAACCGCCGGCTGTGCCGTTGCTGCTCCATTGGACAAGGGAAGCCGCTCCAGAGTGACAGGGAGGCTGACTGCTTTGCCTTGAAGCGTAGCATTTACCTTCAACGCACCGGCTGGCAATGAGTTGTTTGCTGCCAGCAGGATGGAGAACAGTGCCATACCATTGGCTAACGCAGTCTTAGCTGCGGTGGCTTCCCCATAAACCGTACCATCCGGACCAATTAAACGTACCACTGCACCCGGCTCGGCTGTGCCGTGAACCAGCCAGTCGCCTTCGTAGAAGGGCTGAGGCTTGGGGGCAGCAGCTTGGCTGATGGCAGCGATAACAGGCACCTTCAGCTCAGCGCTGTCGCGTTTACCGTCGAGAGTGGATACCATCACCACGTCATCGCCAGCCTTCACCACAAACTGACGGTCATGGATATAAAAGGAACCGCTTGAGGGAATCGGGTAAGCGGACTGCACCGCTCCCGCTTTTACTTGAAGGGTTCCCCCAGGCTCAGCGGTGCCGACAAGGAGCAGCTCCCCTGCATAAACCGCGGAGGTCAGCTTGGGCATAACCGCTTGGGCCATGCTGTTGAATGCGGCCTCAGCTGCTGTGAGCCTGGAATAATTCGTGAGATCCGCTTTTTGCGCACCCTTGGCAAGCGCCAAATCTGCTAAGCGGCGCGCTTCTGCAATAGCAGAGCCGTTTGCATATTGAACCTGGGCGGCCTCCGGCAATGCCTCGATGGCCTTGATGGCGGCGGCAACGGCCTCCGCCCGGCCTTGCTTCAGCAGCACCAGCTGGGTTTCTGCTTCCTCCAGCCGTTTCACATTCACTACTTGCTCATCGAATACGATGTCTTGTTGGGTTAAGACAGTCACAGCTTGCCGGGCTGCCTGAACCAGCGGCTCATCGCCCAGAGTCAGTGCATCCTTCGCCGGTAGGGCCTTAATCGCCTTGGCTGCCTGATCCATCAGCTTCCCATTCCCGGTCTCCAGCTCTTGAAGCTTGTCGAGCAGCGCCCCCAGCTTGGACAGATTCTTGATTTGGTCATTCTCAGCTCCCGCTTCCCGGGCTGCAGTAACCTTGCCAAGGGCCTCCTCAGCCGCTGTCTTATCCTTTAGGGTAGCTTGGCTGCTTTCCGGAAGCTGTTCAATTGCCGCGATAGCCGCTTGGAGAGCCTCGTTCATGATGATTCTAAGCTCTGCCAATTTGGCCTCTACAGTAACCAGCACATGCAAATTAGAAATTTGATCATCTGTTATTTGAAAGCGGAGCTTGGCTCCATCTATCTCTACACGCAGGATGTCCACTGCAAACTGCGCCTTCAAGGTCAACTGGCTCAATGACGGCAGTTGGAGAATGGCCGTGTTGATGGCGATAATCGCCTGATCCGCCTCGCTTAAGGCTCCTTGAAGCTCTTTCACCCGTTTGTTAGCAGCTGTGAGCTTGCTCCAGTCGATATAGGTGTCGAAGGATGGTATTCCGGCTGCAGCAGCCAAGGTGCGGGCGTTCTCTGCCTTGGCCTCTGAGGCCTGAATCAGGCTAATAACGTCCAGCAATTGCTCCGACTTGATGTCTGCGGCTTCCGGCAGGGCATGGATGCTCTCCTGGGCTCCGGAGATAGCAACAGACAGCTCCTGAAGCTGGGCCAACCGCTGCTCTATTTTCTGGATTCGGTCCCGATTGGCAAGCTCCTCTTCCTTTACTCCAGCCGCTTTGGCAGCTTGGATGGCTTCTTTGGCTGCCTTCAGCTTGGTCTCGGCGTCACTCCGGGATGTTTGGTCCAGGCCGATGACCGCCGCATCCGATGGCAGGGCATTCAGGGCTTCCTGGGCAGGACCGGCAAGAAGCTTCATGATAGCCGCCTCCGCCTCATTCAGCCGCTTCAGGCTTTCGGCAGCTACAGATTTGCCTAAAGCCTTCACTGCGTGTACCTTGGACCAAGCCGCCTCGATAGCGGGCCGGTCGCTTAGCTTAAGGGCAGCAGGGCCGGGAAGGGCATTAATGGCCTCTTCTGCCACCTTGATGACGGTATTATAAACATCTTCCTTATTGGTTCCCTCCAATACAAGGATCACATCTTCGGAAGCCAGCTCCAGGGAATCAATGATCCCGTTGGCTTGCACAGTAGCGCTGGCTTGAAGCACAAGGGAGCCGATTCGTGTATCCTTCATCACCTTGACGGAAGCCCCGGCAGTCTTAACTGTGGCTTTGGTGATATTGCCGGATAGCTCTGCAATTGCCTTGGCGGTCACCTCTGCCTCCGCCACGCTGCCTTTTGACACCAACACCGCATCTGAGGCAATCTCCACCTTGGCAACTGCAGCGTCTTGGGCTACTTCCAGCTTGGCTCCGTTGGCAGTCAATTGGACCACGCCTGCTACGACCGCGCCTTGGGCCACTGTTAACTGGACGCCTGGTGCTTTAATAATTAGGTTTCCTTCAAAATTCCCACGCAGCTCCACCTTCTGTTGGGCAGCACCCTGATGGAGGATAGTCCGGCCGAGCGATCCGGACTGCACATCCAGAATAGCCTTGGATTCCACGTTGGTTTGGACTACTTCAGTATTGCCTGCAGCAATTATACGAACCGGATTAGTCTGAGCCGCTGCTTTTACGGTCAGCAGGCGGGTAACCCGGACGTTCTGAAGCTTAATGGAGTTGGAGGCTCCGGAGAGAATCTCAGCTTCCGGCACCTGAATATTCCGTACCAGCAGCTCCTTGTCGGCTCCAGGGTCCAGCTGCAGCAGGCCATTAATAACCGCGTTCCCGGATTCAGGCCCAACCTGCTCTACCCCGCTGGCAATCCGGTAGTTGCCATTGTACGTTTTGTCCTCTAGTACAGAAAGTACCGTTGCTGTACCGGTGATAGTCTTACCCGTGGCAGTTCCTTTATAGAGGAGGGAATACACCGTCCCTATCTCCTGAATCTCCGTTGTGAGCACAATTGCCTTGTTGTTACCGGCTTGCTGTGCAACCGATTTGACAACCAGCGCAGGGCCGAAGGAATAGTCCGCTGCGTTAACGCTCATGCCGGATTGATCAAACATCACTTCTACTGTATCCGTTCCCGTGGACCGGACACTGGCAACCGTGGCTTGGCTTGTTCCGCCTCCACTTCCGCCACCGCCACCACCACCTCCGCCTCCTCCACCAGCAGAGGTTGAAGGGGAGGGGCTGGGGGAGCTGCTTGAAGTTGAGACTGGTGTTGCTGAAGGTGTGCTGCCTGCAAGCTTTTCCGCCGCTGCAAGGTAAGCTTCCTTATGGGTCAGAAACTCGTAGGCCAACCGCGCCAACGCTTGACGCTGTGCATGTTGGCCAGGCAGATATTGCATACTTCCGTCCGCACCTGCAGTTCCCTGAATGAATCCGATTTCAAAAGCCAGCTGCACAGATGCTCTCGCCCAGGGAGATACATCGTCCAGGTCTGCAATTTTCTTGACCGGCTTCACTTTCGCAGCAGCCGCTTCAAGACCCATTCCGCGAACAAAAAACACCGCAAGCTGCTCCCGTGTTACAGGGCCGTCCGGCGTAAAGAGATCCTCTGAGGTTCCCTCTGTAATACCTGCCTTGACCAAAGCGCCTACGTAGCCTTTATACCAAGCGTCCGGTCCTACGTCCCTAAACTTGGTGGCAGCTTGCGGATCCTCCGTCAGATTGGCGGATAACACAAGAACCTTGGCGAACTCGGCCCGGGACATGGCTTTACCCGGACCGAAGCTTCCATCCGCATAACCTGAGAGAATTCCCTTTGACTCCAAGGCCTGGATTTCCTCCTTCGCGTAGGAGTCCTCCAAGTCTATAAACTGAGGCGTCTTCGCACCCTGTTCCTCCTGCTTGGCAGGTGTTGCCGCCAAAGCAGTGCCGGTTAGGCCGAAGATTGTTGAGAAGACCATCGTTACTGCAAGCAGCAAGGATAGCTCCCTGTTAAGCTTGTTCCGTCTCATGCATTCTGCTCTCCTCTCTTTATCTACGTGCTAGTTGTTCAAAAATCAGGCTTATCTCGCGTTCTCCATTTCGTCAAAAAGAGCTAATAGAAGTATTTAATGGATTATAATGCTATTACGACCAGCCTATCATCTATTATAGGTATATTTTTCCTAAACTCCTAATTGCGATTTTGTGAGGTATTTCGAGGAATTCCGTTAATATTTTATAAAGTCCGACAAAAGAGACATGAAAGGCCTTCCAGTGACTGTTTTTGGCCGATTCCTCCGTTCTCTGGAACATTTAGATTGCCTAAATTAATATTTCCAGTAAAATGGATATCAGAGGGAACAACATGCTGTGCTAACCATGACTAATGACGTAGAGAGGTTGTTGTGTATGCGCAGAACGGTCATGTTTATATCATTCTTCATATGTATTCTTTTAGCAGGTTGTGAAACGAATGAAATCGTTCAACCCGCAAATCCTACAGATCCAACAATCCTGACGTTGGATTCCATTCCTTACCGCATTTGGTACTCAGGAAGGTGGAAGCTTGTAGAAGACCTTGATACCTATGCCCGTTACGCCTCCGACAAACAGGAGATCCTCCTTATCCATTACACCCCCCTTAATATGAAGGAACTTAAAGATCCGGTGAGTAAACAAGCTTATGCAGAACAGGACGTAAAGAACGAGCAATTACGAAATCAGAAAAAGCTGGAGGTTCCCAGTAATACAGTTGGATATCCTCTCGTCAAGTACACCGGTTTAAAGGAATTGGATGGGACATCCTTCCATGCGGTCTATACATGTGTCTTCACCGATACTGGAATTCTCCAGCTTATATACGGTACAACAGGAGACGCTCAATCCTCTTGGGCCAATGAGAATAGAACTGATGGATTGGTTAAGATATCCCCGATCAGCAAGGAACCCACCGGATCAACGCTGTTAGCCATTGATTCGATTCCCTACCGGATTTCTTACAAAGGCGAGTGGGAGCTTGTTGACCAATTTGACCAGCATGCCCGCTATTCATCTTTCAGTCATGAAATCATCAATCTCAATTACACAGCCATCAATACACAGAAGCTTAAGGACGAAGCCAGCAGACAATCTTATGCTGAACAGGATTTAAAGATAGAGCACTTAAAGAATCAGCAGAGAATGGAAGTGGTTCACAATCCGACGGAGTATCCCATTGTCCAGTACACAGGAGTCAAAGAATTCCAAGGAGCACAATTGCGCTCCTTATACACCTACATCTTCGCAGATACTGGCGTTATTCTGGTCATGCATAGCTTAATGGAGGACGTGGAGTTATCGTTCGAAAATGAGAACATGCGCAAGGGGATTGTGGAGATTTTGCCAGCAGCAAAATAGCGATGCTCACGCTTCGGTGTGCCGCGGACCAAGGCTCCCTAAAATGCAAAAAGCCTCTGACCGAATTTGATCAGAGGCACTTTCCTGTGCGTATGGAGTTGAGAGGCAGTATTTATTCCGCCAACGGCTTTTCCGGTACCCATACGATGCCGCTGTAGGTTGAAATGTGGTACCACTTGATTCCTTCCGGAGAAATCCATTTTTCAAACGACAGGGCTTCCTGGTTACTAAACGTACCTGCCCCATGACACACTTCACCTGTTAGCGGAAAATAGTAGCTCTTGGTTTCAGGAGTCAATTGGACGACTTCTTGTGTTCCCGTAATGCCTTGAGGCCTTTCAAACGGAGCCCGATCCAGGTTGACTACTTTCCAGCCGGACGGAGTTTGGATTCGCGCCCAACCTTCATTTATTTTATCCGCGGTATAGGTTCCCGGCTGGAGCCAGTTCTGCAGACTAAGGCTGGAATCCCCATCCATGTCAAAATAGCGTGTAGCGGTCCGCAGTGTAATCTGTTCATTCGGCAGGCTAAATTGGGTGAGCGGCCCATTCTCGCTCTCCGATCTAGGATAATCCCTTTGTACCCATTTGAAGGATCCGTCTTCTTGTCGAAGCTTGAACCATGTGTAGTGCTCCGTCTTGATCATATAGCTTGAGATTGCCTCCACTTGAACCACGCCTGGCCACGCTTTCGTTCCCTCTCCCGCACCTTCACGAGGGTAATCATAAAGCAGCTCGTTTCCTGTCAGCTTTATGATTCTGTCGCTTGGAATCTCATACTGCTGCATATCCTCCAGAATAAAGGGATCCACGATCCACTTCGGGCCTTCTTCAGTCGTTATGCGATACCATGTTGGCGCTTCGAAAAATGCCCTTCCTGTGCGGGCTCCACTGTATAAATACCAGTACTTTGCAGTCACATGGACCTTCTGCGGCAAAAGGATTTCCGTAGGCAGAGCATCCTTCCGGTAAATACCCACATTCGGATCATCATATAGAGGCATTTTTTCTATAATGGTCATATCCCGTTCGACTTCTTGAAAGGTTCCTGCTGTAATTCGGTTATCGTCCTCGATCCACTTGTCCCCCAGCCATGTCTTTACACGAACAAAGTCCTTGCCCCCAGCGTTCGCCAGACAATCGCCGTTGTCCCCACAGGCAGTAGTCAACATCTGCATACCCGCAATCGAGCCAACCACTGACTCCGGATTGTTGTAATCCTCCAAAAGCTTCGTCTCTGTGAGAACAACCAATGTATGATTGGCCATGGCATCGATTTTCGCTGCTGCTTGGTTGCCCGCAAAATTCAGACTGCTCAACAATACGAGCATAACGATGATACACTTACCAGCTATTTTCATGATTCACCCTCCGGCTACGTGCGTTACAATTTACACCATGATTTTGTAGACGCAATCACTAATTGGAAAGTTTCGCAGTTCCATTCATCTGCAATAAATTCCACAAAAAAACCGCTGAACGGAGCAATATCAGTCAGCGGTTTTGTTCATGATCCAATCCTTCAAATCAACGATACGTTTTGGGGTACGTTCAGAATCTGTTCCGGAAATGATCAATGGAACTAGCGAATCCAACTCATGAAGGGAACCATGGGCACCTCCGCCAACATGGGTAGGCGAGCTTTCACCAACCAGTTCATATCCGGGCTGCACTGTAACCACCACATATCTTCCTGCATGAGAATGCATACCCCCATATAATCTCGCAAGCACATCGGGGTATTTTCCATATTGGATCCGATTATCCGTTACGGTTAGATCCAGAACCTCATGATCACCGGATAAGGTCCACGTTTGCCCAAACTCATCCGAATATTGTCCGCCAGGAGCATACGAGAGCGTCTTTTCACTATTCCCCTGCATGACCCGGACAAACTCTTTGTCGTTCATGGCGATGATGTCGAGTCTTTCCTCACTTTTTAGTTGCCTCATGACCTCGGTTAGCTCTACCTTGTCATCAAGGGCATACACATAAGCCATCCGTTCGTTGGCGGCAATCACTATTTGGTCCTCGGCACCTACAGGTTGATTTAATGGGGCGATGCGATACTTCAGAAGCGGCCTTAAATCAATAACGGATTCCTGACGGTTATCGTAGACATAGCTTTGTCCGCTATCCCCCATGATAACCCAGGTCACATCTTGAAGCGCTTGCTCCCAGGTTCCGTAGGCACTGAATATACTCTGTAACGCTTTATCCGCATTTTCTATGCCGCGCAGCTCATCAGGGCCTTTTCGATGAACGAAATTATCATTGGACGGGAAATAAAGCAGGGTAAATGGCGGAAGCTGGTTCTGCTTGATCAGATAAACCATCTCCTGGGCGGAGAAGTCATCATTCATTCCGAACTTTTTCCATGGGCGGGTATTGGGATTATGAGCAGGATCCTGCTTCGCCAGGGTCGCATAGGATAACCATCTGGGCCCGGTGACTTTGGTTTGCTCCGGCAACCCGCTGTTTTTGGCTATCCATTGGGGAAGGCGTAAGATATGTTCCGTGTATCCCCGGAAAATAACCCCGTTAATCGATGCTGATTCCTTCCCCTTATCAGCTAATTCTTCATGAATGGTTTTCGTTTGTTTATTCAAATGAACCTGGTTTAACTGATAAATCGCATCGATGAAAACCTGGGGCTGATCGATTTTCAGCGCTTCCTTCGCGCCATTCCCATAAAAAACCATCCGTTTCTCGTTACTATCGAACCAAACAAGACCCGGCACATGATGTTTGTCCGTATATACCCCAGTCAATAAGGTACTGTCGATTGTCACGGACATGGTGGGGAAGGAGCTGATCATCTTCGGCTCATACTTCCCATTCTGGATCAAATAGTGCAATGCAGGAGCGTTGCCTTCTTGGATCGTTTTGCGTAAAGGCTTATCCATTAACGAATCAATGACCAGCAGCACGATAGGTTTGCCCATTTGATGGGCAGGCTCGGACTGGATGCTCAGTTGGTTTATTTTTTTGCCGGAATCGGCCTTGCAGCCGGTCAGCAGCACACATACACCCATCATGGCGGTCAGGGCCATTTTACAATTTAATAACACCAGAAACCCCCATCCTTCAAAAGGATTATTTTCCAGGTTAGTGTTACTTGGTATGGGTGAATTTATGCGGTTTCCAAAATCAAAGCCCCTCGCTGAAATGTCTACCCCTTTTCAATCTCCATTAACGACAAAATGCCTCTGACCGAAATAGTTCGAAGGCACTTTGCATATTTACGTCTTACATTCTCATTGAATTGCTTTTAAAACAATGGGAGTGGAGCTATCCTTAAAGCTGGCGTCACCTAATTGCCCCGCTTTGTTGCTCCCCCATGCCACTACCGTGCCGTCTGCGGTAACAGCTACTGCATGGTTATAACCCAAGGCCATAGATGTTACTTTCTCAAGTCCTTCAACACGTCTCCATTCAGGTCCATGCTTGAGTGAATAAAAATACTCGCCAACGTCGTATCCCATTACCCAAAGCGTTCCATCTGTTTTCAAAACCAGCGTCCTATCCAATCCTGTAACGATACTGGAAACATCGGATAAACCTTTAATTTCTGCGGGATCAACTGTTATTGCACTTTCCGGAAGACCCAGCATTCCGCCAAAGTTCTCTCCCCATCCCCACACGGTTCCGTCCTTCTTGATTGCGAAATTCTGCTGTCCCTGCCCTGATGATAACGCGGTGACATCTGTTAAACCCTCAATCTTACTTGCATTATAATCCATATTTGCGTTCCTATCTTTATACCCGATCCACTTCCATACCATTCCATTCTCTCGAAGTATAAGGACCTCTCCGTTGCCGTTGGCCGAAATATCTTTGGCATCGGTTATATTCTTCAACTTGTGCGGACCGGAGAAATAATAACTCGGGTGCCATACCCACACTGAACCGTCTTTGTCGATAGCGGAAGCTATCGAACCAGCCGAAATTTTGACGATTGAAGCCAAGCCTGCAACTTGCTTCGGATCGGGGAATTGGGTTGTACCGTCATTATTCTCCGCAGATGTAAGTTTATATTCGGATCCCCAATTCCATACGGTTCCGTCCTTTTTCAAGATAAGTTCCTGCTGATAGTAGGGTTGAATATCCGCTACATCCTTCAGACCATCCATAAGCTGCGGGACATTATCCCGAAAAGTATGTTTGCCGTCGATTACGTCAGCCATTCCTCCCCAATACCATACATCTCCGTCGGGAGTCTTAACGACACTGTGGTAACCGGAAGCGGTAACGGTAAATGGTAAGGTGGGCTCGGTTTTTAATTCAGGCGCAGATGCAGTTGCGGCCAGAGATTGTGACGCAGCTGCAAGCGATAATCCAACAGTTAGAAGCATCGTCCTCCTGAATTTGGCGATCCGATCCTTTTGAAAAAGATTCTTCAAAAAAGCTCACTCTCCTATCTTGTTTTTATTTTCCAAATATACAGACGAGCTATCTGGAAAAAAGTTTCTAGATTTTTATATAAAAATACATTAAAAGAAGATAACTGGTTTCGATTGATAAGAGGACGCCGAGTTATAAATGGACGGAAACTGTGTACTCATCGGAAGGAAAGGCGCGCTTCTCGTATTCATGGATAGCAATAATCCTCTCATCGTGCTGCTCGTCATCGATTCGTTAATAGTTAAGCCTTTACGTAAAACGATCCAAGAAGCCGAATATATCAGCTTCTTTCCGACCATGTCTGTGACAATCGATAGCAATTTGCTTAGCTGTAACAAGTTCCTCACTGCTCCATAGGAATAACCATAGTCTGTATCTCCTGCACCCCGGGTACAAACCCAAGATTAAAGTACACAGACTCGGCGTCATTACCTTCCATGACATATAATCTTAGCACAGGATAGTTATTGTTTAGAACGGTTAAAGCTCTTTGCAACATACGGGTTGCCAACCCTCTCCCTCTATGGGCAGGTGTAACTCCAATACTATACACTGCTGCTGAACTGTTCTGCAGACAAAGGCGGCAGTTGGCAATGAGTTGACCCGTATCTTTATCAAAAACCAGGGTGGATGCCTGGACTAATACATCGTTCGTATAATTGGGATCATCGTTTGGTATAAAATCTTTCAATGAGTTTTTCTTCCGCCTGACCGCTTCAAAGCCTCCTCTAAAGCTGTCAAAGTCACAACGGGCAATCTCATCTTCAAGAATAAACCGTTTAGCGCCCATCTCTGTTTCCTGAATTATGGGACTTTCTACTCGTAAATTGTCTTCCCAAATCACTTCAAAATGATCTGTAACCCGCTGCATCCAGCGGCACCTGAATTCATCTGGCCAAAAACCTGCTCTCGCAAATAGATGCGCTTGATCTGGAAGAATCTCGAAGGCCTTAATAGGCTTTGTTCGATCAGACCATTGGATTAATGACTCTTTGAGCAGCTTCAATACCCTAAATGAATCATTGAACGGCGGGATGAAAAATAAATGATATATCATGTTTGGCGACATTCTGACTCCACCTATTTTTGTCTCTCCCCCATAAATCCAAAAAGCATTTTCACCTGAACTTCCAAAGCTTTCTTCTCTAAAAAATCCAGAATATTTCATATTGTAGTAGACAGAGCAAAACTCTCCCCATTTTTCCCTCTCCGCCCTTCGAATAGAAAATTCATTCGATAAATTGTAAATCATCGTATCTATAGACCACTCACTTATCTGCATACTTCACTCCCCCTTGTTCTTAAGCAAATTTATTGATCCTAACCCACATGTGATCCATCTCTTAACGATTCAAGTATCATAGAGTGGCTTATCACACGTTATGATAACAGCAGGGTAAGGCCATTCAAATCTATAAATTGATTGTTAATTAAACTTTCCTTTGTTTCTTTAGATCCAATCTCAACAGCCAAAAATCAGAATGGTCTCGAGGGAGAATCTCAATATTGATTATGTTGCTGCAACGAAAATGACCATATGACTCCGATCCACACGGACTCAACCCTTGTCCTTTTTGTAAGCGGGGGAGTTCCCTTCTTTACTCCATTTAGAAAAAACCGCTGAACTGAATACTATCAGTCAGCGGTTTAAGCTTCTGGAACATATATAGAGGGAATAACCAATGAAGATGAGAACGGAAAAACCTGTCAGAATAATTCTGGAGGAACTGAGTGTGAAGGTTTTGAAGGAGTAATGAAACACCTTTTTCGTGTGCATGGTATGGACTCCTGGGCAATTGATTTCGAAATTGTGCCCGTTTCCCAATTATACCGATCATCTGGTTTAAAGAAAGAGCCGCGGCTTATGGGGACATCCTCAAATCACTTTAATCAACATCAAACTCTGATACCATTTTCTTGTACATCCTGCCGTCGTCTGCACCATGGAGCGGTTGCCATACCTGTGCGAAGAATGGTTCACGTTTTGCACGTTCTTTGTAATTCCAGCTTTCTCGTTCACAGGTCGGGCAAAAATGCCCTCCTTCCAGTACTAGCTTTGGACTGGCGGCAAACGTATGACCAAATGCACATTTGAAGTCAAGCTTGCTTTTCCAATCACCCGTTACCATAACTGGTGAGAGGCACTCTCCACCGCGGAATTTCGCGGCTCCCCTTAAATCCTCAAGATTTAATTCATAAGCCGGTTTGTCTTCATCGTAACCGTGATCGAGTTTGACTGCGGTTTTCCATTCGGAAAATTTCTTCATCATGGATAGCTTTGCTGGAATGGCTTTATAATTTGCCTCACTTCCCCAATAAGCCTCTATTTTCTCCATATCCTGATTCTCAGTGAAATGCAACGTTCCGCGCTCTTTGACTGCCTGCTTTTTTAGTGTTTTCTTAATCATTGCTCCCATGAGCTTTTGTCCACCGGGAAATTTCGTAATGACCTTGGCCACGGGGACAAGCATACCCAAGTTTTCCAGATAACTATTGTAGAAATATTCCATCGAATCCCGTCGAAACTGAAAATATTGCTCCAGCTTATCCGAGTCTGTATAGTATTGTCCATGGAAGTTTCGTGTTGCATACCACGTAGGATCAATCACATAATCCAGATTTTTAATCCCGAGCTTACCATACGGCTCCTGATACATCTCAAGTGTGCTGACACGGCAGCTTTCTCCCCCGCCAATGTTGTAGATATGCTGCCAAAATTCATTATTCAATGTCCCATCAATATCACGGATGCATAGATTGCGCATCAATCGTCCAGAATCCCGGTCAGATACATACTCGAGTACATTTTCCAAGCAATTATGAAACATGATTGGATCCTGAATCCTGCTCATAGAAGGCCCCATGATTCCAGTTTGACGTAGGCTTACCCAATAAGTTAATCCTGATTCAATCACCAGACGCTCAGCAGCAATTTTTGAAACGGCATAATAGTCATAGACACTTGGCTTAATGGGGTCTCCAACCCGCCCCCAATGGATAGGCGGCATACGATCACCCGTTTCCGCTATTGTCCCGATAAATACCAGACGGGTTACATCCTCACGCCCACTTTCCTTTATAGCTTCCACAATGTTCTTAACTGAGCCATAATTGACTTGCATGGCCTTTTGCGGCATTTCATCTGCAGCGGGAGAAACGAAGGCTGCTATATGAAGGATAATATCTGATTGTTTAACGCATTCTTGAACCAATTTTCGGTCAAGCAAATCACCATAAACAACAGTAATGCCAGCGCGTCCTTCATATTCCCGGAGGTTCCTTCGGCTGTTTGCATGATCCAGATCCAAGAGAAGTAACTCGCAATTTGCTAAATCATTTCTCATCAACTTCACCGTTTCACCGCCCATATTACCAGCAGCTCCCGTTATCATGACACATTTTTTCTTCTTTGTATGATTCACTGTCATCTCCACCTAAATTATCAGTTTGTTGACAAATCGATTCGTCTACCTTTAGACTACTGACACAGTGTCTATTTAGCAACCAACAGTTGATTGATAAACTGCTTCCATATAGACAAATGAAAACAAAGTGTCGATTGTTCCAAAATGAATATTTGGTGGGGGAGAATGAATATTGAACCAGAGGGAAAAATTAACGAAACTACTATTAAAGCAGAGTCTCATTCGTTTGCTCAATGAAAAAAATATCAGTCAAATTAGTGTGAAGGAATTATGTACTGCCGCTGGAATTAATCGATCTACCTTTTATTTACACTATGCGAATGCCTATGAACTCCTCGATAATGTAGAGCGAGAAATTATGGATAACACTCGGGATTACTTGGGGAAAATTGAATCGGGGGACAATATTACGTATATAACAGCTTTTTTGGATTACATTAAAAAGAATCATGATTTATTTGCCTTAATGTTATTCAAATCTCAAGAGCAACCATCATTCGCGCAACGTTTGACTAATGAAGTGCTTATGAATATTGAGCGTTACTTCCATATCACGGTACCTGAATCCATGAAACGCTATACATATGCCTATTTAGTCAATGGGAGCTTAGCAATTATACAAGAATGGATTCGAGATGAATTCACGATGTCAAGCAAAGTGCTAGCCCAGCTTATCTTTGCATTGGCAAATCATTGTTTGATCCCATTTGAATCCAAATAACTGATCAAAACGTTTCGAAAACGGAAATTTAACCCATTAGACCATTAGTCGATGGAAGCCTGTTTAGCTTCCATCTTCTTTTTCATCTTCACGGGCAATTTCATTCAAAACCAACCCATTACTCCTCTTCGTTTGCATAGCGGTGTATAAATTCATCCTTCAGCATGCCAAAGTGAATTTCATCATGGTATTTGCCATTGGAGTAGACCATACGGCGAAGCTGTCCCTCCCGCTGAAACCCTAAGCTCTCATGCAATCGAATGGATCTTTCATTAAAGCTGTATACGTGAGGTGTCGCCTTCTGGTACCCCAACTCGAAGAAGTAGTAATGCAGCACGGCAATAACAGCCATGAAAAACTTCCGCATCCCTTTCCTCCACAGCTCGCAAGCAAAGTCTGGGTGTTTGCCAGTATGACTTCATCCTTTATCCCCCCATTTATTCAAATCAGTGAGTACCTGCATCCCGCTAAGGTCAGAAGACCATTTCCTTGTATGTGAACGACCGAACTTATTTCTCTTGATTTTTGAAATGAATATCCTTCGTCCATATAAACACCATACCTTCATAATATCTTCCGATAACATTGGCTTAAAGAATGGTTACTGTCGCCACATCTCTGCCAGCCCAAAGCTTAAAACTATAGCCTGGCTCCCATAAGTGCCACGGCGCTTCTTCGGTAATGAATTTCACATCTGCCCGTGTATTCCAGTCAGATAACTGTTCTGTAATCCGTACAAGCACGTCCTTGATAAACGAAAAAACCGGCCGACGCCGGTTTTTTGCATTTATTCTGGCAGTTCCGTCATAGCGGCCGCTCTATTTAAGCCCAGCTTTATCAAGCACACGATTAACATATTCCTGGTCATCCCAAACATCCGGGTTATTCATTTTTGCATTTGGACGATATTTTGCATCGAAGCCTGTTTTTCGTTGAGGTATATACCAATCGGAAATAACAAGATTCCCATTGACCCTACTTACTAACTCAACTTTCGCAGCTCAATTCTCCAAACAAACCCTTGATATAGCTGGGTAAACCGGAGATCCATTCCTGTAGTTGACAAAATACAGCTGTTTTGTTCTTCTTGGTTTTTGCCTGGGACATTTCGA
>JAEWGW010000023.1 GCA_023388055.1 Bacillota bacterium
CACCTACACCGACGCCGACACCGACGCCGACGCCTACACCAACTCCTACACCTACAACTACACCAACGCCTACGCCGACACCTACACCGACGCCTACACCTACACCGACTCCGACACCTACACCGACGCCGACACCGACGCCGACACCTACACCGACACCTACACCGACACCGACTCCGACACCTACACCTACACCTACACCAACGCCGACACCGACACCTACACCGACGCCGTCTTCTGAGCCGACTCCGTCTCCGTCTTCTGAGCCGACACCGTCTCCGTCATCTGAGCCGACACCGTCTCCGTCGTCTGAGCCGACACCGTCTCCGTCTTCAGAGCCGACACCGTCTCCGTCCTCTGAGCCGACACCGTCTCCGTCTTCCGAGCCGACACCGTCTCCGTCTTCCGAGCCGACTCCGTCTCCGTCCTCTGAGCCGACACCGTCTCCGTCTGTTGGACCGACATCGACGCCGTCTCCGACCCCGGAGTCTACTCCGGATCCTGAGGATACGGTGGAAATTCCTGAAACAACTACACCGCTGGGAGGAAACAGCCCGTCGCCAAGTGTTACACCGACCGCTACTCCCAGACCTTCTGCGACTGTAACACCTGCGGTAACCGCGTCTCCGACTCCGGCAGCCGCCTCGCAGGCAGATGGAGAAATCGTAATTGCCGATGACCTTGTCGCAAGAGGCGCACCTTCTCCGCAAGCATCACCCTCCCCTTCCCCGGCCCAATCCGAGGAAGCCGGTGAAGAGCTTATTCTGGAGGATGCCGTTCCGCTGGGTACCTTGCCCCAAACCGGGGAAACTAGCCGGGTTCCCTACCTGTTCGCCGGATTGTTGATGCTCGTTTCCGGCTTGGGAATCATCCGGACACGGAAATCCAAATAATTCGAGGCTTCAGGAATATTTTTCCTGAAGCCTACCAACTGACGCAACGGACTCACGATCCGCTATTTGCCCGAATTCCGCGGATTCCGGAATCTTACGGACACAGGAGCCCTTATACGGCCGAATCGGTCGCAAAACCGGCTGATTCTCCTCACATAACGGCTCCTCAGTCCGCAACCACGCGCAAAACCCTGTTTTGCGCAGAATAAGGTCTCCTGAGTCCGTTAGCCAAGGCAGCCCGGGTTCAGTTGAGGTGCCCACCTTGCCACCCGCCCCACCGGCCGCTGCCACAAAAACAAAAAACAGGCGGATCACGACCCTCCAGTCGTGTCCGCCTGTTTATTTATTTGTCTCTTGCGCTTATCGCCCCGCGGCGCTGCCACCCCGGCAGATGCTCTAGCAGCAGCATCACCCCAAACCACAGCATCAAGTCGAAGGAGACATTAAAACCAAACAGATGCTTGGCCAAATCCGCCTCCCCGTCGCCCACCACGGGTGTCACAAACTGGAACAGCGCCACCAGCCCCAGCCCCGCCAGCACCTCCAGCCGGATCCGTTCAAGCAGCCGGAAAGCGTTCAGGTACCGCCGGATCAGCATGGCATAATACAGCACAAACACCAGCAGAATGAACCACAGCTTATTAGGAAGCACCCGGTGCTTGAACTCGCTCCACAGACTGAAGGCGTACGAAACCTCACCAGATTTCAGCCCTTCTGACTGCTCGAAGCTTCCCAAATAATACGGCCGGATGGTCATTCCGTGCTCCCCGGCAATCTCCAGCTTATCCCAGAACCGCCCGGGATGCTTCAGGTAGAACAACCCCACCTTCAAGTGGCTGAACGCCGGGTAATATTCCTGCGCGAATACAGGATCATGCTGGTCTATAGGCGCCGGTTCAAAGTAATTGCTTCCCGCATTCACCGCCAGCTTCTCCGGCAATCCCAGCTCCCGCAAATCCGCCGCGGGATTCTCGGAGCCCTTCAGCACGCCAAAAAACACCGTCTGGTACTGGTTAATGATTTTGATCTCCTTGGGCAAGGAAAAGTAGATGGCAGCCGAAGCGGCCACCAGCAGCACTGCAAGCCAACCGGTCTTCTTCCGCCAGCCCCCTCCCTTGCGCAGAGTCCCCAGCCGCAAACACAGCAGCGAGAGCAGGATCCCCACCGGAGCATTCTGCACCTTGGCGCCGATCAGGAGCACCGACGAAATGGCAAACCCCCAGAGATAGAGGCTCATAGGCTGGGCCCCCCGCAGGAGTGCCAGCACAATTCCCAGCGTGAGCAGCATGGCCACATAGGCCATCGGCTCGCTGAACAGCGAGTTATAATAAGCCGCATAGCCGATATCCGCGAACATCACCACAAACAGAATGCCCAGCAGCGCGTTCCCCCACCCATTCCTTCCTTTGCAGAAACGCAGCAAAATCCATGCACCGGCTACAAACAGCGCCCCATACACAATAGCCACCGCGCGCATATCGAACAGCTCCTTGCCCACAGCCAGGCAAAGCAGCTTCCCGATCATCACAGGCAGGAGGGAGGTGCTGACATAGCCGCCTAGCCCCAGCTCCTTCATGGCAAATTCCCGAATGAACCAGCCGAAATATTTTTGCTCATAGGGCAGGGAAGGATCCGTGTAATCCAACCCCACCGTCCCCATAATACGGAGGAAGTCCCCGTTGTCCGCCATCCCGATAACCGGCTTCCATAATAATAGCCAAGCCAGTACAACAGCACCGGCAAGGGCTACGATGTACTCTACTTTTAACCAGCGTCGCATCTTGCGTCAGTTCCTCCCTTCCCCGGCTGCAGGAAACATCCTGCGCTCCAGGCGTTGTCCCAGACCCTCGAATTTGACCGTAAATGCACGAAACGCCCGCGACTCCACCATCCTGTCCGCCAGCCAGACACAGCCTGCGGCAAACAGCATCCCGCCCACCACGTCCAGGGTCCAGTGGATCTTCAGATACATGGTGGAGATGATGATGGAGATACAGTACACACTAAGCACCGTTTTGTACCACCGGCTTTTCTCACGCAAGGACAGCAGCAGCCCCGCAAAAGCAATAGAGGTATGCATGCTGGGAAAGCAGTTCAGCACCGTCTGGTACGCCACCTCCGGACTCATCATCCGCTCCAGCAGATCGGGTGTGCCCTGCACATACCATACCTCCTGGAGAAGAATCGTGTTGTAGAAGGGCAGAATCAGCGGTACCTGCAAGAGATATCCCGCCAGCGCATAACGGCCTAGCTTGGTCACATCCTTGGTAAAAAAGGCACGGATAATGCAGATCCAATAAGACAGCGTAAAGCCGTACGAATACACCCACTGCATGTACCGGGTCAGCCACCAGGGCTGCCACACCCGCATAAACGCGGCGTCATTGCCGGGAATCCGGTCAAACCATTCGTTCCAGTTAAAAATATGGCGCATCGACTCCGTTTGCCAGCCCACCACCCGGTGCCAGAAGGGATTGGCGTATTGATAGATCAAATAGAAGGCCGTCAGAGTCAGGAGTCCCGCCGGTAAATAATGAATCCAGCTGATAGCCCGGGTATCCTTTTTAACGCCGATCAAGGCGGCAGCCAACAGCAGCACGCAGAGCCAGCTCCAGCTTTGCACCCGGGTAATGGCATAAATCACACCGGCTGCTCCCACAAACATTAATGGCAAATAGATGCGGCTCCAAAGCGGCTTTGGAGATGAAGATATTTTTAGTGCAGCAGAGGAAAAAGGTCGTTTCATTGCTGTACAGCACCCCGCTTCTTTTCCAGTCTGCCCGTTATGTAAGCAGCCGCAAACATGGCCACCAAGGGCATAAGCGGCGCCGAGTAGCGGGAATGAGCCAGATAGATCATATGGAGCAGGGACATGTACCCGAACAGCAGCAGGATCAGCTGCGCCCCGGGAAGCCGCCACCACTTGCACAGACCGGCAATACCTGCGGCCAGCAGCAGATAATGGTACACCACCGCGGCGACTAAGGGAACACCGGGCAGCGCCATCCAATAGAACACATCCCCCCAGAACAGGGCGAACTTGCCCACGGTATACCAGGCGGTGTACAAGAGGGGTTTGGTGGTAAAACCCTCCCGGATCCGTTCCTTGGCCCGGGCGGTATCCTGCTCATCGTTGACCCACTGGTCATTGGTGGTGTGCCAGGTTTTTTGCTCCTCCATGAACAGGGCCGGCACAGTAAAGGGATAGGTCCCCAATAATAGAGGATTCCCCCCCGCTTTGGTCAAAGGGATAAAATGGCCGCCCGACGCCTCATAATTGCGCACCCACCAGGGTGTCAGGCACAGGACGAATATGGCCGACGTAATGAGCCCGCAGCGGATCAGCTTTTTCCAGGGCAGCTTGGCCCCGTAGAGATAATACAGGAAGATCAGTCCCGGCCAAAGCGCAATCGTAGGCCGCACATAAACCGCCGCCGCCCATATCAGGCCGAAGGCCACCGCCCAGCCCCAGGTGGGGCGCTCCATCGCCCGCAGCGCCGTATAGAACAGGAGCATCAAGGCCAGCAGGAACATGGATTCCGTAAACACAAACAAGGACATCAGCCACAGCGGCGGATAAAAGGAGCTGATGCCCACCGTCCACAAGGCTGTCCGCTCATTAAAGATGCGCCGGGCGCACACATACAGCAGCCCCAGCGCCCCGGCCACCATAGCTGCCTGGAGGATCCGGAAGCCTTGGGCGGTTGCCTCCAGGCTTCCGGTCAGCTTATACACCACAGCCAAAACCCCCGGCAGCGCCGGTGTAATAAAGAAGGTGGGCCGGTCCGGGTCATTATAGGTAAATTTGCCTTCCTCCGCGAGAATGCGCGCGGACTCCAGATAACCCCGGTCATCGGAGCCGTAATCGTAATAACTGCCGTGGAGCAAAACCAGCAGGCATTTCAGTACGAACGCCCCCAGCAGCAGCACGGCCAGCCATCTTTTGGTATTCAATTCCTCTACCCCTTCCAGCCGATCAGAGCGACTCCCGCCAGGATCAGCAGACATCCGCCGATTTTGGCCGCCGACAATGGCTCATGGAAAATAAAATAAGCGCCGAACACGGCGAGAATATACGCCACACTCTGCAGCGGGTAAGCCAGACTCAAGGGCACCCGGGACAGAATAAAGAACCACAGCAGCGTAGCCACCCCGTACATAACCAGTCCGGTCAGCACATAGGGGGACAGGAACAGCCGGAGAATGCCCGTGAGGGACCCGAAGCTGTCCGGGTTCTGCTGCATGCCCATTTTCCACAGAAACTGCCCGCTGACCAAGATCACCGTATTAATCAGGATCAGCACCACATTTATAAGTGCCATGATGGTTCCTCCGTATCTTTATCCGAGCAAACCGCCTGTCCCGCTGCCAGCCGGGTTTTCACATCCTCCAGCTCCTTGCGGAGCAGACCCAGCTCCTGGGTCAGGATCTTCAGCCGCTCCTCCTCACGGGAGGACTGGGCGGCATGGAGCATCAGCAGGCTCATCACCACATAGAAGGCCAGCATAAAAATCAGCGCCGGCATATACGCGATGCCCAGCCTGGCTGCAGCCCGGTTCAATAGCGGAATCACCGCTGCCGTCACCACGGCCGAGGCCGCCAGCATCAGCCACACGAAGGCCTGCCGCTCCCGGAAGCGCTGGCGCCGCACCACCCAGAGCACCTGGACGAAAAACAGCAGCGCCACGCCGATCGATATCGTCTGAATCCTGTCCATCCGCCCCAGCTCCTTCCCGTTGGATTTGGTTTATGCCACCCGCCGCAGCAGGGAAAAGACCGTCACCTTGGTCATGTAATAAATAGATTTAACCGGAGTAATGGAGGAAATGCCCCCCTGCCGGGAATTCATCCGCACACTGAGCTCCCTCACCCGGTAACCCGCACGCGCCATATCCACCAGCACCTCCACCTCGGGATAGTCGCCGGGATACCGCACAGCAAACCGCTCCATCAGCCGCCGGTTGACAATCCGGTAGCCGGAGGTGGGATCGGTGACAAAGAGACCCGTCAATAGCCGGATCAGCAGGGAAAAGTAACGGATGCCAAGCCGCCGTGCCCGGCTTCCCCGGTAGCCGCTATCCTCTACAAAACGGGAGCCGATCACCATGTCCGCCCCGCTTTCCTCCATGGCCCTGACCAGCCTGTCCAGATCCTCGGGGTTATGCTGCCCGTCTCCGTCCAACTGGACGGCATAATCATATCCCTTATCCACTGCATACCGGTAGCCGGTCTGCACCGCTCCGCCAATGCCCAGATTCACCGGCAGCCGCACATGGGGAATGGCGTGGGCGGTCAGCAGCTCCTCCGTCCGGTCTGTGGACCCGTCGTTCACCACCAGGCAATCCGCCCGGCCTGTGGCCCGGACCCTGGCTACTGTATCGAGAATGGCTGCTTCTTCATTGAATGCCGGAATAATCACCAGTACCCTTTTCATCCCGGTCGACGCCCCTTAAGCCTCATCATCATTCCAGCCCTTTCCTTTTTTACTTCCCCTATCTTAACGAATTTCGCCGGCGATTTCCAACTGGCCTGCCCAACACCGCTGACCGCCGCCCATTTATTGTTGGACAATGGCGGTTATCGGAGAGATAATCAACACAGCAAGTGTTAGCAGGAAATGGATTTTTATCCAATGAAGCAGAGGCTGGAGGAGCATAATGGATACCTTTACACGATTGGTTAGCAGTCTGAAGGAACGCATCCCGGATAACGAAGCGCTTTTTAACCCAGGGGTGGAGGAAAGCGAGCTGGATAAGCTGGAGAAGGCAACCGGCATCACGCTGCCTGAAGAGTTTCGGTTGCTTTACCGCAGCCACAACGGGGAAGGTGCGGGCCTTAGCGGCTTTTTGGCGGGGTTTGGATGGATGGAGCTTGAAGCCGTATTGGGAGAATGGAAAGCACTGCAGCAGGCGGCCTATTCCATAGTATCCAATAAACCCGGTGAAATCAGGGAAGGCGCTTGTCAAAAGGGCTGGATTCCCTTCGGGGATGACGGAGGAGGCTCCTTTCTTGTGGTGGACCTGGCCCCGGGGCCGGAAGGAACCTATGGGCAGATTATCACCATTGACCACGATTCGGATATTTCCTATGTGATTGCCGGGAGTCTGAGTGAATTTTTTGCTTTTATTGAAAAAGGACTGTTAAGCGGTGATCTCACCATCTCTCAGGAGGAGGATGAGGATATAGCTGTGCTCCTCTGGAAGGAAGGGCATCTGTTGGATGATGTTCTGGCTCTGACCGGAACGGTAACAAGCGCCGATGGCATTGAGGTTGACGGGTTTTGGGCGGACTTCTTCCGGCATGACCTGATAGACGGGAAGGTTCCGCTCCAGATACTGGCCAGTATGAAGATGGTTTTTATCAAAAGAGACGCTTCGGAAAAGTTCGATAAGGTTCCCCTTGATCTGCTGAAGCACATGGTGAATCTGAAGGAGCTGATTATTCACGCGAATAATATCACGAGCTTCGGGCCTCTGCGGGACATCCCCTCCTTGGCGAAGCTGGTGATGGGGAGTGCTGCCTTTTCGGAGGCGGATCTGGACCTCTTAGCCGGACCAGGGACGATTAAGCAGCTCACCCTGGCCAGTGTTTCCCTGCGGCATATCAGCGCCCTGGGAAAGCTTAAAGCACTGCGGATGCTGAGTCTCCATAACATGCCCCTGTTGGATTGGGCCTCAATAGCCACATTGCCCCAATTGACTGAGCTCAGCATAAGCAAAATGAAAGGGGGCCAGGTAGCCTGCCTTTCAGCCCTTACCAAGCTATCGAGGCTGGAGCTGACCGAACTGGACATTCCGGACCTGGAATTTCTGCGGAATTTGAAAAAGCTGAAGCGATTCAAAACAGACCGGAAAGCCCGTGATGAAGCCGCAGTCGAGGTCTTTTGCGGCATGAGCAAGCTGCAGGAGCTTAACTATCCCATCAGCGATATGCAGCTGGTTGCCCGGTGTCCACAGCTGACGGAAATAAGCGTAGATGCGGTAGGCTTCCGTCATGCGGAGGCGCTGAAGGGCACCGGCATCAAGGGTGCCATGGTCTATAATGCGTCATCCGAGGAAGAGGCTGATCAGATTATCGAAGAAATCGAACAATACTGTAATCTGCAAACCTCAGGCTGTGAGGTATCCTGGGAAATGTAATCAACCGGCCTTCATCAGCATAATAGTGTTTTCATAAGAAATCCCGGACGCTTTTCATAAGCTCCGGGATTTCTTCTGGTTACAGGGGATTACCCCGCCGCAAACTGGCTTTCGTACAGCCGGCGGTAGGCGCCGCCCTGGGCCAGCAGCTCATCATGGCTGCCTGCTTCCACAATGTCGCCGTTCTGCATATAGAGAATCAGGTGTGCCTCCCGGATGGTGGACAGCCGGTGGGCGATGACGAAGCTGGTGCGTCCGGCGATCATCCGCAGGAAGGCCTCCTGGATGCGCAGCTCGGTACGGGTATCGATGCTGCTGGTGGCTTCGTCGAGAATCAGCATCGGCGGGTCCACCAACATTACCCGGGCAATAGTCAAAAGCTGCTTCTGGCCCTGGGACAAGCTGTCTCCGGTACCGCTGATGACGGTGCTGTAGCCGTCGGGCAGGCGGCGGATGAAGCTGTGGGCATTGGCCGCCCGGGCTGCCGCCTCCACCTCGGCATCGGTGGCGTCCGGTTTGCCGTAGGCGATATTGTCGCGGATGGTTCCCCCGAACAGCCAGGTATCCTGCAGCACCATGCCGAAGGAGCGGCGCAGGCTGTCCCGGGTCATGCTCTTGATATTCACACCGTTCAGAGTAATCTCCCCCCGGTCCACATCATAGAACCGCATCAGGAGATTAACCAGAGTGGTTTTGCCCGCCCCGGTTTGGCCTACAATGGCGACCCGGGTACCCGGTTCAACGGTCAGGCTGAAATCGGAAATCAGCGGACGGACCGGGTTGTAAGCAAAGGCCACATGCTTGAACTCCACTGTCCCTTGAGCAGGCTCCACCGTTACGGCATCCGCAGGCTCCGGCTTTTCCGGAGGCATATCCATAATGGTGAAGATCCGCTGGGCGGAGGCGGTAGCCGATTGCAGCTGTGTGAGCACACCGGTGATTTCATTAAAGGGTTTGGCAAACAGGTTGGCGTAGATCAAAAAGCTGGACAACCCGCCCACGGTGATCTGGTTCATTATGGTGGCTACGCCGCCCACCATGGCGATGACAGAGAAGGTCACATTGTTGACCAGCCGAGTGGTGGGGTTGGCCAAGGAGCCCAGGAACTGGGATTTCACCCCAGCTTCGTACAGACGGTTGTTCTTTTCCTGAAACTGCCCCATAGCCTGCTCTTCGTAATGAAAGGCCTGGACGATCTTCTGGCCGCCTACCATTTCCTCCACATAGCCGTTCAGCTCACCCAGGGTTTTGGCCTGCTCCCGGAACAGCTTCTGGGACCGGGTGGTGACATAACGGGCGGCATAATAGGCCGCGGGGGCGGACAACAGCACAATCAGGGTCATCAGCGGGCTGATGTAGAGCATCAGCACAATGGAGCCGACAATGGTGACAATGCCGGTAAGCAAGGAGGAAAAACCCTGCTGCAGCCCGTCGGAGATCATATCCATATCATTGATAAACCGGCTGATGCTGTCCCCGTGGGGGTGATTATCATGGAAGGACAGGGGCAGCTTGCCAATATGGGCGAACAGATCCTGGCGGAGGGAGTCTACGGTTTTGTAGGACGCCTGATTCATCAGGTAAGCCAGAAGCCAACCGAAGAGACTGCCCGTCCCGTAGATGACGCCCAGGATCACCAGGATGCGGAACACGGCGGGAAAATCCACCTGCCCCGCTCCCGCCATGGCATCTACGGCTTTGCCGATATAATAAGGGCCGGCCAGGCTTGAGGCTACGCTCAGAATGGCGCAAACCGCCGACCAGTACAGGATGGAACGGAAACGGCCCACATAAGACAGCAGCCGGGTCCAAATTTGTCTTGTGGTCATGATACGGCCTCCTCTCCGGAGAGCTGGGATTGGCAAACCTCTTGGTAAACCTGGCAGGTTTCCAGCAGCTCCTCATGGGTGCCTAACCCGGCGATTTTGCCGTCATCCAGCACCAGAATGCGGTCCGCATGGCGGACCGAGCTGACCCGCTGGGACACGATGAGCAGGGTTTTGTCCCCGGCGGTTTCCCGGAGACCCTTGCGCAGAGCGGCGTCGGTGGCGTAATCCAACGCGCTGGCGGAGTCATCCAGAATCAGAATCTCCGCCTTGGACGCCAGAGCCCGGGCGATGGTCATGCGCTGCTTCTGGCCGCCGGAGAGATTAAGTCCCCCGCGCACCAGTACGGTGTCATAACCCTCAGGCAGCTTGGTGATAAACTCCGCCGCTTGCGCGGTTTGGGCCGCCTCCGCTACCTCCGCCGCTGTTGCACCCGGATTGCCCCAGCGGATATTCTCCGCTACAGTTCCGGTAAACAGCATGGCCTTTTGGGGAACCACACCAATGAGCCGGCGCAGCTCCTCCAGCCGGTAATCCTTCACATCGATGCCGTTCACCCTTATGCTCCCCTTCACCGTATCATAGAACCGGGGGATCAGATTCACCAGGGTGGACTTGCCGGAGCCCGTGCCGCCGATAATGCCGAGGGTCTCCCCTTTGGCGATGGAGAGGGAGATATCGTCCAGGGCCAATTCACCCGTGGCGCTGTAGCCGAAGGAGACGGACTCGAAGGCGATGGCCGGTTGGTTGGAGGCTGGGTAGATGCTTGACTGTGCCCAGTCAGCGGGCAGAGTGGAGGTTCCCTTGGCAGACTCAACCCTGGCAGGTGCTCCGGCTGTCCTTTTTCCATCGGCAATGGAGGGTTCGGTGGCCAGCACCTCACTGACCCGTGCTCCGGAGGAGGCGGCTTTAGTGAAAATAATGACCAGATTGGATACCACAATCAGGGCAAGCAGAATTTGGGTGACATAGTTGATAAAGGCGATAATTTCCCCTTGGGACAAAGAGCCGCTATCGATATGGAGCCCGCCTGCCCAAAGAATGAGGATGATAGCCCCGTTCACCACCAAAGAGGTGGCGGGGTTCAGCAAAGCGGCGATCCGTCCCACATGAATGGCGGTCCCCGTCAAATCCTCCGAGGTTTCCTTAAACCGCTTCTGCTCGGCTCTGCCCTTGGCGAAGGCGCGGATAACCCGGACCCCCGTCAGATTCTCGCTCAGAACCGAACCCATACGGTCCAGCTTGCCCTGGTACCGGCGGTACAGGGGAGCCGTCCGGCTGATAATAAAATAAAGAATTACCCCGATAATCGGTGCAGCTACCAGCAAAATAAGCGACAGCTTCAGATCCAGTATCATGGCCATGATGATGGCCCCGATACAGATAAACGGCGCGCGGATCACCAGCCGGATGAGCATGGCCACCGCCAGCTGCAGCTGGTTCACGTCGCTGGTCAGCCGGTTGATGAGGGACGGTGTCCCGAACCGGTCCAGCTCCGTATAGGACAAGGAGGAAATATGCTTGAACAGGGCGTTGCGCAGATTCGTACCGAAGCCCTGGGAGGCCCGCGCCGCATAATGCTGGCAGACCAGCGAGCAGCCGTAGCCCAGAATGGCCATGCCGATCATTAAGGCGCCCATTTGCAGCACATAGGTTTTGTCGCCCCGGCCAATGCCGTTGTTAACGATAAGAGCCACCACTGTAGGCAGGAGCAGCTCCAGAATCGCCTCCAGCAGCTTAAAAAACGGGCCTGCGATTGTTTCTTTCCGGAAGGGCTTGAGGAAGCCCACGAGCTTAAACATGTTTGCATCACACCTAACGTCAAATTCTGTAGTTTGCAGTGCTTCGTCTGCCTATGCATTATCCCATAGAAGGTGATATATGAAAAATATTTGTTTTATATGCCCTCCATACTTTTATCGTATAATGAGAGATATAATGAAAAGAACCTTACTTACGGTTCACGAGGAGGTTACCATGGATATCCGCCAGCTCCGTTATTTTTTAACTATAGCCGAGGAAGGGCAAATTTCCTCAGCCGCCCGGAAGCTGCGTATGGCACAGCCTCCGCTTAGCCAACAGCTGAAGCAGTTAGAGGAGGAGTTAGGCGCACGCCTGGTGGACCGGGGGCCCCGCAGCCTTCAGCTGACGGAGGCCGGGACCATCCTGCGCAACCGGGCCCAGGAGATTCTGGACCTCACCGACGCCGCCGCCCGGGAAATCCGGGATTTGGCCAAAGGCATGAACGGAACCCTGACCATTGGAACCGTCTCCTCCTCGGGTGAAGCGCTGCTGAAGCGGGGGTTATCCGAGTTTCATCGGCTGTACCCCGGCGTAAGCTTCGAAATCCGGGAGGGCAACACCTTCAGCATCATCGAGATGCTGGGCAAGGGCCTGGTGGAGGTGGGAATCGTCCGCACTCCCTTTAATCCCGGGAATCTGGGCTGCAAGTATGCGTCTCCCGAGCCGATGATCGCCGTCATGACGGCGGAGCTGGACTGGAGTCCCGGCTGCGGCCATGCGGAGATGGAGGAGCTGGCGGAGAAGCCGCTGATTATTTATCACCGGTTCGAGTCCCTCATCCGTGAAAGCTGCTTGTCCCACGGCTTCGAACCCGCCTTCTTCTGCCGCAACGACGATGCCCGCACCACGCTCCAGTGGGCGAACGAGGGGCTGGGCATCGGCATCGTGCCCCGTTCGGCCTTTGGTCTGGGCAGCAACCGGAATCTGCTCCACAAGCAAATTCGCTCCCCGGAGCTGACCACCAGCGTAGCCGCCATCTGGAACAAGGACAAGTATCTGTCCTCCCCGGCGGAGCGGTTTTTGGAGCTGTTCCATTAACACAGCACAGTAGTGGCCCTAGCTGGCTCTTTGTTTGTGCCGCTGCCAATCTCCCGACACCCTGGCCCTATTCCCTCTGTTTTCTAAGTCTTCCCCAAGGGGAGAAATTTCCTCCGTACCTGAGCAAATGGGATAGTATCCCAACACCTTCTCAGTCCCTTCCCTTATGGACCGACGTTCCGCTATTCCGCAAAAACCTGCAATTTTTCCAACCTTACGGACCCACGATCCGTTATCTGCCGGTTCAGCCGCTGAAAACACCCATTCGCCACCTATTAACGGCTCTGGAGTCCGCGTCCACCCGAATAAGACGATTTTCCCACCCATTAGCGGCTTCTCTGTCCGTTGCAGTCCCTTCGTTGAACAGGCTTCCGTTTCATGAGTATACAAGCCCCCGCTTCCTCTCCACTCTCTACGCACAAAAAGAGCAGCCCTCCGGATCCGCTCCGGAAACGCTGCTCTTATTCTCCCTACCAAAGTTACTCCGGCTTGCGGAAAACTGCCACCAGCGCTGTGGAGCCCGTCTGGTACGGCTCCTGCTTGTACCCTCCAAAGAGATCGGGCACAGGCAGTCCATACTGCTCCGCTATATGCAGCAGCTCCTCGCTTTGCATAGGCAGCAGACGCACACTGTTTTCATATACCTCCTGTGCGCCGTCCATCTCCAGAGTGAGCCGACCCTGGAACTGAATCCCGTCCTCCTCCAGCTCGTAGAACCGCCTGAAGGTAAGCGCCCCTTCGGCCAAACCGCGCTCAATCACCGGCAGCTCCTTCACCCGGTCCCGCAGGATGCGGTCATAATTGACGTTCTGCAGAATCAGCGTGCCCCCCGGCACCAGCCGGTCATACATCTGGATCACGGAATCGGCGATTTCCGTCAGATCATTCAGATGGACCAAAGAGTTCCCTACGCACAGCACCGCATGGTAGTGCTCCGCCGGAAGATGGTCCAGTCCTCTCATATCCATCAACAGGGTGTCAAAGACCGGCGCCTTGCCCGTCTGCTGCTTCACCCGGATCCGCTCCACCATGGAGGGATCCACATCCAGAGCTGTCACCTGGTAGCCCGAGTCTGCCAACGCCGCGGCAAGATTGCCCGTTCCTGCGGCCACATCGAGAATCCGTCCCTGGGCAGGCATATATTGCTCCACAAACCGGTGCTGATCCGGGGAGTATGGGAAAATATCGTCATAATAACGGCTTAGTGTTTCATAAAAGCTCATAGCTGGTCACTCCTTCTGTTAAGCCTTGCCCAAATTTATCCTCATCATCAGTATACCTGTTTTTGAGGGTATTCAATAATTGGTTAATTATGGATTTAACCCTAAGAGGATACCATAATCCCGGGGGAACGGCAAGCGAACAGTGGTGGATGCACAAAAACGGCCTTTCCTCCGGCAGAGGAAAGACCGTCTCCATTTAAGAGATTCATTTATTGCTGCAGATAATAGCTGCGCAAAGGCCCCTGCAGGGCCGCATATCCGTTATGGTAGAGCTTTTGGTAGGTTTGATGACGGCCAGGGTCTGCCGTTACCTTCCCTGTTCCGTCTTTGCCGATAGCGGCTGCTGCTGTCTCCGCGCTTTCGTACACTCCGGCGCCGATGCCTGCGGCCATGGCTGCTCCCAAAAGGGTTGCCTCCGGAATAGGCGGCAGCTCCAGAATAAAGTCGGACACATCCGCTTTCACCTGCAGCCAATGTTTGTTCCGGGTACCTCCCCCGACCACCTGCAGCCGTTCAATCGGACTGCCTGCAATCTCCTCCGCCGACTGGCGGATGGCCTCCAGCTGGTAAGCGGTGCCCTCCAGCACAGCCTTGATGATGTCCCCTTGCCCATGCTCCTTGGTCAGACCAATAAACGCAGCCTTGGCGCGGGTCTCCGGGGCAGGCGCTCCGCTGCCGGTGAGATAGGGGAAATACAGAATACCGGTAGGCACGGGATCTGTTTCCTCCAAAAGCGCCAGCAGCCGCTCATAGGACAGCTGCTCCTCGCTTAACAGGGTGCGCAGCCACTCCACCGAACCGCCGGAGGAGGAATTGCCGCCCATCCAGAAATAACGTTCCTTGGCTACATGGCAGCCGAAGGACAGACCGGACTCAAACTCCTTGCGGCCAAGGGTTTTCTCCTCCATCGTGCCCACCAGCGTCTCCGCCGTTCCCATAGAGTCATAGATGACACCCTTGGTGATGGCGCCCACCGCCAGTGCAGCTACCACATGATCGTGCCCGGCGATAGCTACCGGCATACCCTGGCGGAGCCCAGTGGAGGCAGCCGCTTCATCGGTTACACCCCCAAGGGTTGTGCCGGAGGGCAGTACGGCGGGATAGATGGCCGGGTCTATGTCGAAGCTCCGGAGCCATGGCTCATCCCAGGTTTTGTCGTCAATGCGGAAAGCATAAGTGCGGGCCGCCAGCGAATAGTCAAAACCCAGCTCCCCGCACAGCCGGTAGGCGATATAGCCGGAGGCGGACAGCCAGCGGGCATTGGGGGTAAAGGCCTCCGGCACATGCTCCTTCAACCATAGCAGCTTGCACAAACCCAGCTTGAAGCTCAGATGAAGGCCGCTGGCCTGAAAACGTTCATAGGTGTCGCATTGGGAGCGGATCAGCTCCGCTTGGGGCTTGGAGCAGGTATCAAACCAGGGCATAAAAGGAGACAAGGGTGCTCCGGTCTCCTTGTCGATCAACAGCCCGCTTTCGGCCATGCTGGTGATGCCTACCGCTTTAATCTCCTCCGGGTCCACGCCGCGGGTTACCTCCCGGATAGCGGAGGACACCAGCTTCCACATCTCCTCGGGGTCATAATAAAATTCGCCCCGTTCATTCTGATGGGTGGCGGTGGGCCTGCTGGCGATAGCCACCGGCTTGCCATCTTTGGCGAATAACCCGGCCTTGCTATTGGTGGTGCCCAAATCAATGCCAAGGAGCATCGGACTTCCTCCCGTATGTTCGAATTCAACCGTTCTCTTGTTTTCATTCTATCGTGAACCCTGGCAAAACACAATTATTGGTACGTACCAATTTCACCAAAATAAAAACGCCTCCGCCTCCACGCATAGCGCGGAAACGGAAGCGGTGTTACAGGTGTTATTTGGAGGACTCCAGCAGGTGGTAGTATGCCCAATGGCCGGAATCCAAATCGGAGAAACCTTTTTTGCCGGACAATTGCTCCGGATTCGGAGTGCGACCCAAGGCCCGGTTCAACAGCACAACGGTTTCCGCACGGGTGATGCTTTGGTCGGGACGGAAGCTGCCGTCCTCGTAGCCGTTCACCCAGCCTGCGGCTGCTGCTTGCTCAATGGCCGACTTGGCCCAGTGGCTGCCGGAATCGCTGAAGCTTGTAGCTGCCTGGCCGCTTGTTTTTGGCAGGAACTGCACCAGAATGGCGACCAGCTCGGCCCGAGTCATAGCAGCGGCGGGACGGAAGGTGCCATCCTCATAACCGTTAACCAGCCCTTTTTGCAGGAAATACTGAATGGCCGGTGTGGACCAGTTAGAGGCGGACAGATCCTTGAAGGAAGCTGACCCGGTGGTTTGACCCTTGTCGCTGTTCACCAGCAGACCGTAGAACAGGGACAATACCTCCTCCCGGGTAATCCGGTTGTCCGGACGAACCGATCCGTCTTCGTAGCCGCTCAGGTACGCAACGGATTCCTTGGTCAGCTCAAGACCGTTGGGACCTTCCAGCACAGGCTTGGTTTCAGCCGGTTGGGTCGGGCCGGGAACGGAGGGGGTGGGTGTTGGGCTCGGCGTTACCGGATTCGACGGGCCAGTTGGATCATCATCTGATGTCGTCGTTACAAACTTGAGAAAATCCCCAAGTACAATTTTGCCCTGTGCGTCACGTGTCGGAGTTACAGGCGTCAGGCTTATAAAGTTGCTGTCGGTTAAGGTTACCCCCGATTTGTTGGAGGACTTGCCGCTCTTGAACAGATAATTGCTGTCAGAAGCCAACGAGGACGGATATGTGTCCGCCGCGGTATAGGACTTCTGGTAAGAGATAAAGCCCTTCAATTGGAAATCCGGCGTGATGCCTGTATAGGTGGACAGATTCAGGTTGCCTCTGGCATTGTCAAAGGCAATGTTGTCCTCCACAATAATCCCCGGATTGCTGTTGCTGGTAAAGCCGTACGCTCCGTTACCGAAGGCATAGCTGTTGCGGATAATATGCGGCACGTGGATGCCCTCGCCGCCCAGCTTAAAGCCGTTTTTGTCACCGCTGCCAACCTCGCCGTTGGTCAGAGTACCGTTGTTGTAGGCAATGCTGTCTTCAATGATAACGGCCCCAATAGCGCCGGTTCCGGCCTTGGTGTACAAGTCCCAGCCGTCATCAATGTTATTGTGGGAGATACAGCCCCGGAAGATATTTCCTTCCCCCACCGTCAGCTTGGCGGCAAAACCGTCGGCATTATTTTCGGAGGGATCACGGTTATCAAAAGAGGTGCTGTTCAAAATCAGGTTGTGGGATGGCCAATCCGCACGGTTGTCGGAGCCGTCGGTACGGCTGATTTGCAGACCGGTATCGCCATTTTCGTAGAAGCGGCTGTCTTCAACAGTATTATAGCTGCCGCCTACGGTAAAACCCTTGAGATTGTCGGCAGAACGGGTAAAATCAATACCCTTCACATGCCAGTAGCTGCCTCCCAGAATAACCCCTTCCGACTTTTTGTCAAAGTCGATAACCGGACGGGTTCCCGGTGCGGCTACCAGGTATTTCTTTGCTTTATCCGTACCATCATTGTACTTGTTGATCATCAGCGGAGCACTGCGTTTGTATACGCCCTCCTGGAGCACAATCCGCTGCCCCGGTTGAACAAAGTCAATGGCCGTATTTAAATCCAGCGGATTTTCTACGGTACCTGCGCCTTGAGCCGTACCCTGCGGACTGACAATCAGGTCACTGCCGCCGAAGGATTTCATCGTCACGGTGAAGTTCTTGACAATCGGGTTTTCCGAGGTCAGGAACTGGGTATTATCCGGCAAGAAAGTTGCACTAAAGGTGTTATCCCCTTGGACCAAAGCTGCGGGGATAACGGTCTGTACACCAGCCTGTACAGGCTCGTCCAGTCTAACTACGTCCTGTCCCTTGCGCAACGTCAAAGTTCCGTTCACATTGGCCAAGGCCCGGAAGCTGTAGTCCGTGGAAGAGACCTTGTTTAGGGACAAAATGTCAAAGGACGGTTGAATGGGCTCCAGGGGCGGTTCCACCTTCGGAGCATCCGCTGCTGCCGAAGTGACTTGAAGCTTGATGTTGCTCACTTCGATGGTGGCCAGACGAGCTGCATAAAAGCCCACATACATTTTGGAATCCTGCACCTTCAGGATATCCGGCACAAAGTACATTTTGCTGCTGCCGTTGTCGATTTTTCCGTAAAAACCGCTGTTATTCTTGCCCAAGGTCAGAACATACGGCGTATTGTCCGGTCCTGGTCTTGCGCTATTCAGCATGATTTTCTGAATACCCTTGCTGCCTGCACCGTCGGGCGTAGTTACGCCTGTGCGGACAAACAGCTGGGTGCCGATGGGATTTCCTGTACCGCCGCTAAATCCGCCGATGGCGGCAATATTGGAGGCGAATACGCTGGAATCCTTGGCCGTTCCGATGGCATCTCTGGCCATAATGCCGAAGGACTCCTGTCCGTCGTAAGGCGTTTTGGCGAATGCTTTGACATTAATCGTAGCGGAGAGCTCAAAATTGTCCTTTTCCGCATCCAATTCAGTGTAATAATAGCTGATACCGTCGTGATCGCCGGTAACCTTACCTGCGCCTTCCAAAGCAACCAGCTCAACCTTACCGTCGCTGCCGACTGTCACCGTATTTTTGCTGGAGGAGGTAGATTGACCGAATACGATACTGTTCCAAACAACCTCTTGCTGCTGCCTTACCTCTACCTTCAATACAGTAGGTGCTGGCCCCTCAACGACTGGAGTGATGGGCAATTCATAGATGCCGGGTTTGCTGCTGTCAAAAGCGGATGTATCCAGCGTATAGTCGTGTCCGAAGATCAGCGCATCCCGGTCACCATTGTCATATACCTTGACAACCTTCAAACCGAGAGTGTCAAAGCTTTCCCCAACCAAATAAGTGGTTTTGGGGTAGGATTGCACCTCCAGGCCGGTTACGGACTTCGCCTTAACCGTAATCGGGAAGCTCGTCTCCATTTCCCGGAAAGAAAGCACAACAGAAAAAGTGCCGGCCGTCGTCATATCCGGTCCACTTACGTGATACTCACCGTCCAGCAGTCTGACCTTGCTGCCATCGTTATAATTGGCATACAGGATCATGCCGTCCAGGGACAAAATTTCATTTAGGAAATAGCTGGTTTTGGCAGGCTGTTTGGCGATCTCCAAGCCGGTAAGGACATCGGATTTAACCAAAACGTCGAATGCCGCAGTTTTGCTTGGTGTTTCCAAAGACCGTACCGTTACTGTTTGTGTACCCGGAGTCTGGAAGGTATACACCGTATCCGTTACAGTAGCTCCGGTGGTTGCAGTGGTGCCCGTAATGGACAACGTATACTTGTCCTTCGTGATTTCGGCAGTTGTGTGATTATTGTAATCCCCCGTTACCTCCATACCCGCACTATCGAAGGTATCTCCGATATAATACACGGTTTTGGCCGGAAGGTACTTGATGCGCATATCCACTACATCAAGCTTCATCACATTTACATCAAATTGTGCTTCTGCACCCTTATAGCTGATCGTGACCGTCTGATCACCCAACTGATTCGGGTTATAGCCGGTGACCAAATATTCTTTCGGCTGAAGCACCTTATCCTCACCTGTGCCGTAAACCTGGGCTGTCACCGTAAGGGTGGACAGGTCCAGCGGCTGAGTAAGCAGATACTGAGTTTTGGTCGTGGATACCTGCAGCCCTTGCGCAGGCTGATCCACTTGAAGGGAAATATCACTGAAGGTCACCTCTGCATCACGGGCGACGTACAACCCGGCAAAAAGAGTATCTGTAAACACGCCATCAAGGTAGAGGGTAGTACTTTGATCATTAAGTGTGAGCTTGTATGCATTCCCACTTTTCTGGATTGAGAGATCATAAGTGGCGTTTGCCGTAGCATCCAAAGGCGTCTTAAAGTCAGATTTTGTAAGCGAATTCTTAAAGTAAAGAGGTTTCATTTTTAAATCCGCTGTGCCCACAGCAACATAGTTCGTTTTATTATCTTTTTCCAATTCAACCTTATCACTTATCATAAGACCAAAAGAAATTTGCCCAGGATTTGTTACAGCAGGAGTACTATTTTTAAAGCTTAATACTTTTGCTTTTGCCTGCAATGCAAAGTTACTGGAAGCACCCATTTCCTTATAAAATAAGGATACTCCCATATCACTTCCAGCAATTTTTCCTCCGCCGTTCACAGCCCTGAGGGTTACCGAACCATCCTCAGCTATTTCCGGAGATGGGTTTTTGGTTGCACTAACACCTGAACCAAAAGCCTTAAACTGCCAATCGTTAGTGGTAGTGTCCCCCGTATCCGCATAAACCGGAAGTGCTGCTGTGGTCAGCAACAGAAGAAAAGCTAATAGGGCCGGAAGAATGCGCTTTCTTTTTTTCATGTTCACGTCTCCTTCGTTGAAAAATTCGTAGAGATAGAGCGGACAAGCAGATTCCTTGTCGAATCCTGTTAACGTTTACATACCAATCGACAAAACATGTAGTTATATGTTTCACGTTAACAAAACCATTATAAACCAAGTTTTCGAGAATATAAATGCTTTTTTATAAAATGTTGTCCGGCGTATACGATTTTGTCCGTATTCTACATGCATCTTTAATGTCCGGCATGTATATCTAACGGCGGTCAGAGCCGCTATTCCGGCGAAAAAGGCCCTCAAAAAAATCTAACGGCGGCAGGGGCCGTTATTCAGTCAGTTTTGGCATGAAGAAGGGTAAATCGAGGCCAATAGCGGCTCCTGCTTCCGTTAGATTTCTCAAAAGCGTCTATATACAAAAATAGCGGCGCTGACCGCCGTTAAAAAACCGGCGCTCTTCGCAAGCAGTCATCATGATGCAGCTAGCACTAAACCGCAAGCAGTAGCAGTAGCAGCAGCAAACCACATATGCAGCACACAGTCCTCCCCCCCACCGTCCCTCCGGCCGACAAAAAAAGCCCTTTCGCCCCGGCGCATAATCTGCCAAGGCAAAAGGGCCTTACCACGCAAACGAAAACTCCGCTCGTTTCCTACCGCTTGCCCGGATCGTACGGCTCGCCCAATGCCGCCGGGGCACGGGCTCGTCCGACCGCTCCCGCCAGCACCAGAATGGTGAGCACGTAGGGCAGCATGAAGATGAATTCCTGGGGAATCCGGGCGGACCAGTCATACAGCTGCACCACGTTCCGCAGGGAGGTGGCGAAGCCGAAGAATACCGCCGCGCCGAAAGCGCCCAAGGGATTCCACTTGCCGAAGATCATGGCCGCAATGGCGATGAAGCCTTGGCCGGAGATCGTGTTATGGGTGAAGCTGGCTGTGGTGGTCATGGTGATGGTAGCGCCGCCCAGAGCGGACAACGCGCCGCTGATGAACACCCCGATGTAGCGGGTGCGCAGCACCTTGATGCCCACCGTATCCGCGGCGCTGGGATGTTCCCCCACCGCCCGCAGCCGGAGCCCGAAGGGCATCTTGTAGAGGGCGTACCAGGCCACAAACACCAGGATATACGCCAGATACGTAGGCGGATACGCCTGAAATAAAGCCGGCCCGATAAACGGAATATCCCCCAACAGCGGGACCTTCACCTTGCTGAATACCTCCTGCAGCGTCTCCGTCTGGCCGGAGCCGTCGAAGAGCACCTTCACGAGATACACGCACAGCCCCGCGGCCAGGAAGTTGATGACCACACCGCTGACCGTCTGGTCCGCCTTAAAGGTAATGGACGCCACCGCATGGACAGCCGACAGGAGAACCCCCAGCACTATTGCAGCAAGCATCCCCGCATAAGGCGAGAAGCCACCCATCCCCGCTTCCTCGGCGTAATAGCCGAAGAGCGCCGCGGCGAAGGCGCCGACCACCATCAAACCTTCAATCCCGATGTTGACCACACCGGATTTTTCCGAGAAGATACCGCCCAGAGCCGCCAGAATCAGAGGGGTAGAAAACACCAGGGTGATGTTAATAATCTCCGCTAAATTCATCCTGCCGCCTCCTTTTTCCGCTTGGCCATAAAGGGCTTCAGCACCCACCGGACAAGACCGCTGGACGCTACGAAGAAGATGATCAGACCGATAACCACCCGGATAATCTCCGGCGGTACATCGGCTTCAAAGCTCATGCCCGCAGAGCCGTAGTTCAGAGAGCCGAAGAGGAACCCGCCCAGCAGAATGCCCACGGGGTTGTTGCCGCCGAGCAGCGCCACTGCGATTCCGTCAAAGCCCAGACCGCTGCTGGCTGCCGCCCGGGTCATGTAGCCGAATACCCCAAGGCCCTCGGTCACCCCGGCCAAGCCGGCGAACAAGCCGCTGATGAACATGGCTTTCACCACATTGCCGTTTACGTTGATGCCGGCATATTGGGCAGCGTGTGGATTATGCCCCACCGCGCGGAGCTCATAACCCTGCCGGGTTTTCCACAGGAGAATATAGTAGACCGGAACCGCCAGAAGTGCCAGAAGCACGCCCCAGTGCAGCCGGGAATCGCCGAACAAACCGGACAGCCAGCTGGAGGTGATGGAGGCGCTGGGTTCGATCATTTTGGAGCGCTGTGTCTTTTCCTGAAGCAGGAAGTGGCCGATGAGATAGTTGGCCAGATACAGGGCGATCCAGTTCATCATGATGCTGGTGATAACCTCGTTGACGCCGCGGGAGGCCTTCAGCCAGCCTACGATGGCGCCCCATAAGCCGCCGCACAGCATCCCCACGATAACAGCCAAGGGAGTGTGGATATAAGCGGGCAGATCCAGGACGATGCCGATCCAGACCGAACCCAGCATCCCCATGGTAACCTGACCTTCCGCACCGATATTGAAGAGGCCTGTCCGGTAAGCGAAGCCGACGGAAAGTCCGCACAGCAAGAGCGGGGTGATGCCCCGCAGGGTTTCCCCGATATCATAAGGCGTACCAACGACTTTTTTGATCAACGCGCCATATGCTGCGAAGGGGTTGAAGCCGCCGACTGCCATAATCAGCCCGCCGACAATGAGCCCCAGAAGAATCGCCACCAGCGGAATATAGGCGGAGTCCTTAACGAACACCTTCATCCATTTATTCATGCGCTGCTGTCTCCCTTCTGCTGCCCGCCATTAAGAGGCCCAGCTCCTGGTCATTGGTGTCCTCCGGACGAACCTCGCCAACCACCTTGCCCTCGTACATCACGACAATCCGGTCGGACAGCTTCATAATTTCATCCAGCTCGAAGGAAACCAGAAGCACCGCCTTGCCCTTGTCCCGCTGCTCCACCAGCCGCCGGTGAATGAATTCAATGGCGCCTACGTCGAGCCCGCGGGTAGGCTGGGCCGCAATCAGGAGCTCCGGGTCCTTGTCCAACTCCCGGGCAATAATCGCCTTCTGCTGGTTGCCTCCCGAGAGGGAGCGCGCCTTGGCGTCTGTTCCAGAGCCTCGGACGTCGAAGTCCTTCACCAGCTTCTGGGCATAGACCTCCATGGCATTTTCATCCATAAAACCGTTGCGGTTAAATGGAGCCTTGAAATACGTATTCAGCACCATATTTTCCCTTAGGGTAAAATCCAGCACCAGACCGTGCTTATGCCGGTCCTCGGGAATAAGGGACAGCCCCGCTTCACCGATATAACGGGTGGAGCGATTCTGCACCTCCGCACCCTTCAGCAGAATCCGGCCGGAGTCCACCTTGCGCAAGCCGGTCAGGGCCGCAATCAGCTCGCTTTGGCCGTTGCCGTCCACGCCGGCGACACCCAGAATCTCCCCCGCATTCACCTGCAGAGAGATGCCATCCAATGCACGGACGCCACGATCATCCTTCAAGGACACCTTGTCCACCTGAAGCACCGGCGCACCGGGTTTGGAGGCGGCCTTATCGATCTCGAAGGATACGTTGCGCCCGACCATTGCCTCGGCCAGCGCATCCGGCGACGTCTCTGCCGTCACCACGGAACCCACCACCTTGCCCCGGCGGATAATGGTCACCCGGTCGGAGATGGCCATAATTTCCTTCAGCTTATGGGTGATCAGAATGATGGACTTGCCCTCACGGATCAGATTGCGCATGATGTTCAGCAGATCGTCAATCTCCTGGGGCGTCAATACGGCAGTAGGTTCATCAAAAATGATAATGTCGGCACCCCGGTACAACGTCTTCAGGATTTCCACCCGCTGCTGCATGCCCACGGAAATATCCTCGATCTTCGCATAGGGATCCACCTGAAGACCGTACAGATTGGACAGCCGTTCCACCTCTTTGGCCGCCGTTTTTACATCAGTGGACAGGCCCTTAACAGGCTCGCTGCCCAGGATAATATTCTCCGCTACGGTAAAAGGGTGCACCAGCTTAAAGTGCTGGTGCACCATTCCGATACCGAGCTTTATCGCTTTGTTCGGCCCGTCAATGACGACCTTGTCGCCGCCCACAAGAATATCCCCCTCATCGGGCTGATACAGCCCGAAGAGGATATTCATGAGCGTGGACTTGCCGGCGCCGTTCTCCCCCAGCAGCGCATGGATCTCACCCTTGCGCAGGGTAAGGGAGATAGAGTCGTTGGCAACAATGCCGGGGAAACGCTTGGTGATTCCCCGCATTTCGATCACCACGGAAGCCGTGGGGTCCAATGCCGCTCGGTTCATGACATCACGCTCACTTTTCAGGAACTTTGATTTCGCCGCTGATGATCTTGGCCTTGTACTCGTCAACCTTCTTCAGCACATCTGCAGGAACATTGGGGTTGTTGGCCGGCAAACCTACGCCGTTGTCCTTCAGACCCAATACTACCGGCTTGGTATCGAAGGCGCCGGTTTCGATCAGGGTCTTGGACACGCTGTATACCGCTTGATCCACGTATTTCATCATGGAGGTCAGAGTAACTTCATTGCCGAATTCCACGGATTGGTCCTTGTCCACGCCGATAACCCAAACCTTCTTGCCGCCCTTCACACGGTCCTTGGCTTCGTTGAAGACACCGGTTCCGGTTCCGCCGGAAGCATGGAAGATGATGTCTACGCCGTCATTGTACATGGTGGCGGCAGCAGCCTTGCCCAGGTCAGGCTTGTCGAAGGCACCGGTATAGTTGATGGATACCTTGGCTTTGGGATTGGCGGCAGCTACGCCTGCCTTGAAGCCTGCTTCGAAACGTTTGATAACGACGATGTCCATACCGCCTACAAAACCAACCTTGTTGGTTTTGGTCATCATACCGGCTACAACACCTACCAGGTAGGAGCCTTCTTGCTCGGAGAAGGTAACCGACTTCACGTTGGGAGCTTCCACAACTTCGTCGATAATCGCCAGCTTGGCATTGGGATTGGCAGCAGCCACTTGCTTCATGGCGTCACCGATGATGAAGCCGATACCCCAGGTCAGGTTATAGTTATCCTTAACAAAGGTGTTCAGGTTGGGTTGGAAATCCGGGTCGCTTTTGGATTGCAGATATTTCACTTCAGCACCGGTATCGGTCTTCAGCTTTTGCAGAGCCTCCCAAGCGGATTGGTTAAAGGATTTGTCGTTGACCCCGCCCACGTCGGTAACCATACCCACCTTGAAGCCCTTGCCCTTGGTGGAAGGAGTGGCAGTAGCCGCAACAGAAGCCGCTGTAGTAGGAGAAATGGAGGCTGCACCTTGAGTGTTGTCCTCCTTCTTGCCGCAGCCGGCAAGTGCGGACACGAGCACCAAGGATGCCGCCGTTAAAATAATCCCTATCTTTTTCATAACCTGTCCCCTCGTTTCGTTAATTTTCGCCATGCGTATTCATCTTATCGTTATTTTTAACCGGTCGTCAATAATATTCCTCTATTGGTAAAATACAAACCGGCATCAAGCTTTCCTATCCATCTTTACCCTTCCCAGTATGTTCCTGTTCTATGTATCCCCCCACATTGGTCAGATCGCCTCCAAGCTCGGCGTAAAGCAGCCGGGAGCCGGACAAAAAGCCTGAAAACATGCGGAATAGCTGCTATTGGCGGCAAACCGCCCTACCCCGGCATGTCCATGTCACAAAACATGACCAGCACATTTTGCCCGGCGATGGGAATAAGTCCCACGCCCTCATTTACTGTCATATATTCTAACATCATCTTCCCCGCCCGGCAATTTCTTTTCTATAGTGTTGAAAAATTTTTTTAATGGCTCCGGGTTGAAAAGAAGATGAATGGAAAGCAAGCTTTACATTTAGATGGTTTCGCAGTAGAATAAATGTAAAGCTAGCTTTACATTTCAGGAATGATCAGGAGGCTCCAATGAAAAACAGACTGGAGGAAATCCGCAAGGCCCGCGGCCTCAACCAGGAGGATTTGGCCATGGCGCTGGAGGTTTCCCGGCAAACCATCGGCTCCCTGGAGAACGGCCGGTATAACCCTTCGATCCTGCTTGCCTTCCGCATCGCCCGTTATTTCGGCTTGTCCATTGAAGACATCTTTATTTATGAGGAGGAATAACCCTATGCAACGGAACACATGGATCAAACACGCCGCTTGGGGCATCGCCGGCCTGCTTCTGGCCGCAGCGGGAATGACCCTGCTGGCCATAGACAAGGAAGCGGAGGGCATGCTCCGCGCCCTGCCGGGCATCATGACCGGGGTGGGCTGCGGGCTGTTCGGCTCCAAGGCCGGCATCCTGCTGACCCAGCTGGCTGCCCGCAAGAATCCCCAGCTGGCCAAGCAGCAAGCCATTCAGGAGAAGGATGAACGCAACATCTCCATCAACTATCAGGCGAAGGCAAAGGCGTACGATCTGATGATCTGGGTGTTCGCCGCCCTTATGCTGGGTTTAGCCCTGTCCGGCGTCACCTGGCCCGCCGTCTGTTTTGTGGCCGCCTGCTACTTGTTCGTTGTGGCCTCCCATGTCTATTTCCTGCATACGCTGCACAAAACCATGTAGCTGCCGCTCTCCGGCCAATCCTTATATAAAGACAGAACCGCTCCGTTGCCTCCGGTTTGTCCGGCAGGCGGCGAAGCGGTCCTCGGGTCTCTTGGCGAGAGAATCAGAAATTGAAGTTATCAGGATCGGAGCCCTTGCGCTCATTGCGGTTCAATGCATCAATGGCTTCCATATCCGATGGGGACAGAACAAAATCGAAAATATCGGCATTTTCCTTCAGACGGCTTTCGGTTACGGTCTTCGGAATAGTCACCACGCCATTCTGCAGATCCCACCGCAGAATCACCTGGGACGCGGACTTCCCGTACTTGGCGCCGATCTCGTCAAGAACAGGATGACTGGTCAACGCGCCTTGGGCCAGGGGGCTCCATGCCTCCAGTTGAATGCCTTGATCCTTGCAGAAAGCAAGCAGCGGCTTTTGAGTCAGGTACGGATGGAACTCCACCTGATTCACCGCCGGAATCACGCCGGTCTCCCGGATGATGTCCTCCAGATGATGAATCTGGAAGTTGCTGACTCCGATGGCCTTGACCCGACCGCTTTTGTACAGGTGGGTAAGAGCCTTCCAGGTCTCCACATACTTGCCCTTCACCGGCCAATGCACCAGATACAGGTCCACATATTCCAATCCCAGCTTTTCCAGGCTCGCGTCGAATGCGGCCAATGTGGAATCATAACCCTGCTCGGAATTCCAAACCTTGGTGGTGATAAACAGCTCGTCCCGGGGAACACCGCACTCCCGGATGCCTTGGCCTACGCCAGTTTCATTGCCATATACGGCCGCCGTATCGATGGAACGGTACCCCAGGCGGATGGCCGATTTCACCGTTTCCGCCACCGTGCCTCCATTCTCCACCTTCCATACGCCCAACCCCAGCCATGGCATGTTTACGCCGTTGTTCAAACGGGTTGTATCAGACAATGATGCAATCATTCGCCTTCATCACTCCTTTAATGGATTGAAAACCCGATAATCCTTCCCTCATTGTAGCACAAGGCCTGCCATAGGCGAAAATAAAGCACCATAATAAAGACCGGATCCCGGCGCAGCCGCAGCTGCCCGGTTTCCGGTCTTGTTTTGGGTTTGCCCGGATCAACGGGCTACCCCTCGTCCGGCGTCAGCATATGGAGGTAGATATGCCGGGTGAAGGGAAAACGGAACCTAAGGATTGCTCCGGAAGGCACTACCGTAACGGAACGGAGCGTTGCATCCTTGACCACGGATCTCACCAGCTTGACTGCCGCCTCCGGGTCCTTCTTCTGCAGAGCGAGGGCCAGCTTGCCCGTATACACGGGATACCTGGCGAAGCGGTGATACAGAGGAAGAATAGCCTGGGCCACCCGCTGGAAAGCCTCCGGCTCGAAGGTAAGCCGCGCGGTACCCGGGGAAATCGTGGTCCCGTTGGTATAGATCTCGTTCTGCTTGCCGAAGGGCAGACCCACAAAAACACCGATCCCGGCGGTACCTGGGTAAGTTTCACCGATTTTGGGCGAAGCTTCCTTGAGCATCTGTTCGATTTTCTCCAAATCCGACTCTACCACCGCCTCGCAGAAACGGCGGGCATAAGTCTCATTGGTGGCTACCCGGCGGTAAAAGGGCCCCATCTTCCGTCCGGTCTGCTGCAGCATATAAGCCAGGGTCACCTGTTTGACCGGCGCCCGCTTTTTCTGGTTGCCCAGGGAGGGCCGTTTGTTCCTCGGGGTTTCACTGAGGCCTTCAATGTTGGCCCTTTTATCCGCTGCCGCCCTCCGGTTCACCCAATAGACATTGTCTGGCGTCTTTCCCATATGCACACTCCCCTGTCCGATTCTGATCCATAACCATTGTATGCCACAGCGTACAAGAAGGTTCAGCCCTCCCGCCGGCGGCCAGCAGAGGAGGAACCGGCATCCTTCTTTGTGCTACAATGGAAAAAGCGCCTGTTCAGGATTGTAGTACAAGCATGCAGCAGGTATAAAGGAGATGCGGAATATGAAACCGTCATTCGAAGTTTGTCTGGAACGTTACGCCGGTTTGGTGATTAAAATCGGGGCAGCCCTCCGGAAGGGGCAGTCCCTGTGGATCAACTCCAATTTGGACAGCGCCCCCTTTGCCCGCCTGCTGGCCACCAAAGCATATGAAGCGGGAGCGGCCCACGTGCAGATGGACTGGGTGGATGAAGCCTCGACCCGGATCAGATACGAGCTTGCCCCGGAGGATTCCCTCCGCACACCGCCGGAATGGCGGACCAAGGCCATGGAGGCGCATATGGAAGCAGGCGGCTCCTTCCTGCAGATTTACGCCCCCAACCCATCCCTTCTGAAGGGGATCAACCCGGAGCGGCTTGCCGTTGGCAACAAGGGTCAGGCGGAAGCCATGCAGGGGTTCCGCCGGTACGTCAACCAAAACCTGAATGCCTGGTCCATGGCTTCCGTACCCACTCCGGCTTGGGCTGCCGCTGTATTCCCGGAGCTGTCTCTAGAGGAAGCGGAGGACGCGCTGTGGGACCGGATTTTCCAGGTGAACCGGGTGTATGAGGACGATCCGGCTGCCGCCTGGGAGGCGCATCTGGCGGCCTTGAACCGGCACAAGGATTATATGAACGCCAAACGCTACCGCCGTTTACATTACAAGGGACCGGGCACAAGCCTGACCATCGGGCTGCCGGAAGGACATATCTGGAAAGCGGCCACCTCGGAGACACCGGACGGTATTGTGTTCCTGCCCAATATGCCCACGGAGGAAATCTTCACCATGCCCCATAAGGGCGAGGTCAACGGAACAGTAGCCAGCACACTGCCGCTTCCGTATGCAGGCAGCGTAATCGACGGCTTTTCCTTGACCTTTACGGATGGGGCTGTGACGGACTTTTCCGCCAAGGAGGGCTACGAGCCTCTGAAGAGCCTCATCGAGATGGATGAGGGCTCCCGCCGCCTGGGTGAGGTTGCCCTGGTTCCCCATCATTCGCCGATCTCGGATTTGGGCATTACCTTCTACAACACCATGTTCGATGAAAATGCCGCCTGCCATCTGGCGCTGGGCAATGCCTATGCCTTCACGCTGGAGAATGGCACCGCCATGAATAAGGACGAGCTGGCCAGCCGCGGCGCCAATACCAGCCTGGCCCATGTGGATTTTATGATGGGCAGCGGAGAGCTGGACATTGACGGGGAAACCGCCGACGGAACCCTGGAGCCGATCTTCCATAAGGGAAACTGGGCGTTCTCCTGACGCTGCTCAAGACAGTCCGCACAGCCTCATTGCCCAATTGTACCGGTCCTGTGATATGATGGTAAAAAGGAGATGACGAGGCATGGCCATGATTTTGGCAAGCTCGGAACGGATACGGCTGCGGGTATCGCGGCCTCATGATTTGGACTATGTGCTTCAAGCCGAGAATCATCCGGACAACCGGGATTTCATCAACCAATGGACCAAGGAGCAGCACCGGAACGCACAGGAGGATACGGATACGGTCCACCTGATTGTGGAGGCGGATCTGGAGTCATGCGGCTACGCCATCATTGCGGGGCTGGAGAATCCGGCGCGCAGCATTGAGCTGAAGCGTCTGGTGATTACGGAGAAGGGCCAAGGCCTGGGACGGGATGTGCTGCGCCTGGTGAAGCGCTGCGCCTTCAACCGCTGGAGCGCCCACCGGCTGTGGCTGGATGTGCGCAGCAATAACCCGCGCGCCCTTCATCTGTATGAGAGTGAAGGCTTCCGGATAGAGGGTACGCTCCGGGACTCCATTCTTGTGGACGGAAGCTACGTGTCGGTAGCCATCCTCTCCATCCTGGAATCGGAGTATAAGGACGTATAACGGACGATAAAAAAGCCGGTTCCCGAGGGAACCGACTTTCTTTTTTAAGACCAAACCACACACATCAATTCCATACAGATCCGATGAAGGCCTCCAGCGGAGCCACGTCGGTAATGTTCTTGTTGCAGCTATGCCCGTGCAAACAGATATAGTTGCCGACGGACTTGTAATAGTCCGGCAGTGACTGGGCCGGTTTCTTTTTGGAGATGGCCGAAAACAGGACCAGCTCTTCGAACCGGTTGCACGCGAAGCAGTAACTTTTTTTGTTGGTGAGCGTAAAGCGGCCCTCCACGCCGACGAACTGCTCCCCGTTATGGTACACGAGGAACATTTTGTTGGTGGAGATATCGGTCCAGCTCAGATAGGTCACATACTTCCATTCGATCTGCTCCAGATCGGGAAGCTTCAGCTTCTTGTTCTTGGGAAACAGCTTCTGGATCTGCTTCTCGGTGATGCGGGGAAATTCCAGCATATACGGCTCCAAGGCCTGGATATAGGTGTGAAAATCCTCTGCCGTCTTCAGGCTGGCGATCGTGTCCAGCATAATTTTCCTGCTGTCTCTTACATCGGGAAACAGCTCTTCCACCTTGGCGATGGCCGTCAGCCGGACGGATTCCAGGACCTTGGGGTCCCCCACTGTCCGAATGGCGCGCAGCACCGAATCGGCTTGATTCTTAATCACGTTATATTGGTAGTTTCTAATAAATGGTCCGCACATGGACTTCAGCCCCTTATTCTGAGATTAATGAAAGCAAATAAGGTGCAAAGCCATTATTAGAAAACGATCATTGCGTATTCAGGCGACACGTATAAAGCCGGCCCACCCATGCAAAGGTTCGCCTCCTATCAGGCTTTGCATGAGGCTGTTCCAATCCGGCAATCTCTGATTGCCATGAGTATCACCTCCGGTTGTGAATATGATTAGTATACCCGAGCCAACCCGCAAAATAAAGAGGTGGCGTAAAGTGGAATAGGAATAAAAAAAACCGCCAACCAGGTTGACGGTTTTTTAGATGAGGTATTCGGTAATGGGTTTGTTGCCGATCTTCTCGATCATTCGTTCAATGGAGGCGGATACTTCTTCATAAGCCAGTTCCTTTTGAGTCCGGTAATCCTTGGGCGACTTCTCGATGGGGGAGAAAAACAAGGCATGTTTGGGATAATGCTTCCCTTTCACCGCTTCCGTCACATCTCCATTAATGGAAACATACGCTTTCCTTGCCATTCAGATCACCCCTTCCAGAATCGAAACAGCTGTATAAAAAAGCTCCCCGTTTTTGCTCATTATACCACTTTCCACGTTGGCCTGATAGTCCAAATACAATTGGGAATTCCATTCTTCGCCGCAGGGGAAGTGGAAGGTCAGGACAAAACTGTTCCCTTTCAGGCAAACATACAGGCTTTTATTATCTTCCCTGAAAAAAATATTATCATCTTCGCCCTTTTGGGTAAGGACCACAAAGGAGGTATCATCCTCCATGCTGAAGTTTCTGGCTTTTATTTTACCGGAGGATTCCTGCAGAATCATCTGACTCTGATCCCGCTTATACAGGGTGACCGCGGTACAATTGTGAATTTCGCCGATCTTCCGCTGAACGTATCCGAAGTCATTGACAATCGAGTTGCCGAGAGCTGCCCGTTTCAGCTCGGATATCAATGCAGGAAGATCCGTTTTGAGCCCCAGTTTGACCAAAGGGACAATTTTGGAGGTGAATGTTTTGTAATGCTGGAGCTCCTTGGCCTGCATCAGGGTACGTACAATGTCTTTTTTGTTCCGCAGCATCTCCACGCCGTCCCGCAGCATGTCGCTTAACAAGGAATCCCAATCGATGGGCACGCCGGGCATCAGATTCTCCACAAAAATCTTTTCCTCCGCCATAATTTCATGGAGAAAATACCATACATAATCATCCACATGATGAAGCTGGGTGGAGATCCTGTCCTTATGAAGTCCGATATGCCGCACAATCTCGGCAGATGAGGGTTTTCCCAATTTGCCGGCCCGGGCGGTTGCCACATACTCATCAATCAAGGTCTTCACATGACTAAGATATTCAGCCTTGATATCCGTCTCCACAAAAACCAAAGCGGATTTCCCCTCTGCCAGGGCTTGCTCGAATTCAAGATGGGTGACGGAGCGCCCGAACGGGGTGATGGAGCCGGCTCTAGCCCCCACAAACAAAATAAAAATGTCACAGTCTGAAACCATCCGGATACACTTGGCGATGGAATCCTCCCCGTTATGCCATGCCCCGAAATTCCGTTCGAACATCACCGGCTCATGGCCAAGTGAACGAAGCTTATCGAAGCTGGCAATCCGCATCTGACTGAAGGAAACCTGGGAGGCCGAGCTTAAGAAGATTTTGGTCTTTGGCAAGATCGACACCTCTGCATATGTGTAAGCGTTAGGGCGTGTTTGCACACACGCCCTAACCCAATTATACTATAATTTTTCCAGAATACTACAGAATTACGCAAAAAGCCGCACAAAAAAGCATCCCGGACAAAAAGTCCGGAATGCCTGTGCAGTGATTTATTCACACACTGAAGGAGCTCTTCAAGGATACGGTCAGGTTGAATACCGGCTTGTCCGGTGTGGAGTTCTGGGAATCCACACAGAAGTAGCCGTGGCGGAAGAATTGGAACTTGTCCTCCGGCTGCACATCCTTGATGCCCGGATCGATGAAGCCCTGTACAATTTCCAGGGACTTGGGATTAATGGCGGACAACAAATCATCTCCGCCCTCTCCCTCTTCTTCCTCGTCCGTCTTGTCGGCCACCAGTTGATCATATAACCGGAATTCTACCGGGATAGCGGAAGTAGCCTCCACCCAGTGAATGGTGCCCTTCACCTTGCGGCCGGTAAAGCCGGTGCCGGACTTGGTCTCCGGATCATAGGTACAGCGCAGCTCCACCACATTGCCCGCCTCGTCCTTCACCACTTCCTCGCACTTGATGAAGTACGCATGCTTCAGCCGCACCTCATTGCCGGGGAACAGCCGGTGATACTTGGGCACCGGATTCTCCATGAAGTCATCCTGCTCGATGTAGATTTCCCGGGAGAAGGGGATCTTGCGCATGCCCATCTCCGGCACCTCGGCATTAACCTCGGCGTCCAGCATTTCCACCTGGCCCTCGGGATAGTTGGTGATGACCACCTTCAGAGGCTTCAGCACACCCATGGTCCGCGGCGCCTTCAGCTTCAGATCCTCGCGGATGAAGTGCTCCAGCATCCGGGGGTCGACCGTGCCGTTGCTCTTGGACACGCCCGCTTCGCGGATGAAGGACTTAATCCCCTCCGGAGTAAAGCCCCGGCGGCGCATCCCGCTGATGGTGAACACCCGGGGGTCGTTCCAGCCGTCCAGCACACCGGACTCCACCAGGCGTTTGATGTAGCGTTTGCCCATGATGGTGCCGGCAATCTTCAGCTTGCCGAATTCATACTGGCGGGATACATGGGGCATCTCCGTTTCCCGGATGACCCAATCATAGAAGGGCCGCTGGTCCTCGAACTCCAGGGAGCACAGGGAATGGGTCACACCCTCGATGGAATCCTCCAGGGGATGGGCGTAAGCATACATGGGATAGATGCACCACTTGTCGCCGGTGTTGTGGTGATGGGTATGGGAAATCCGGAAAATCACCGGGTCCCGCATATTGATATTGGGGGAGGCCATATCGATTTTGGCCCGCAGCACCCGTTCGCCGTCCTTGAACTCGCCGGCCCGCATGCGGGTGAACAGGTCCAGGTTTTCCTCTACGGTACGGCTGCGGAAGGGGCTTTCGGTGCCCGGCTGGGTCAGCGTGCCGCGGGTTTCACGGATGGCGTCCGCCGATTGGTCGTCCACGTAAGCCAGCCCTTTGCGGATCAGAACCAAGGCACGGTTGTACATCTCCTCGAAATAATCCGAAGCAAAATGCAGCCCGTCCCATTCAAAGCCCAGCCACTTGATATCCTCCTGGATGGACTTGACGAATTCCACGTCCTCCTTCACCGGGTTGGTGTCGTCAAAACGCAGGTTGGTTTGTCCGCCGAACTCGTCGGCCAGCTCAAAATTGATGGTGATCGCCCGGGCATGCCCGATATGCAGATAGCCGTTGGGCTCAGGCGGAAACCGGGTCTTGATGCTGGTGACCCGGCCTTCCTTGAGGTCGTCCATCATAATGGTTTTGATAAAATTGGATGCGGCGCTTTTGCTCTCCATAGGAACCTCTTTTCATACGGGTTGATAATGTCCACTTTTTACGTTTGTTCTATTATACACAAATTTGTCAGGGAATATATAGAAGGGTAGGGCCGTGTAACATATTGTTCGCTTCTTCCGTCTACAAAAGCAGGAGGTGGTTGATTGTGAAAATCCGATATATCGCAATTATCGCCGTATGCTTGCTTCTCGCCGGCTGCGTCAAAACAGGGCGGGACAATATCCACGGCAATGCTGAAATTGATTGGGTGGATTTTGTGATGCTGGACGGCCGCTTTTACAGCGTATTATATAACGCAGTTCCCGCCAATCTGGAGGATGTGACGGACAAGGCTATAGGCAAGACCGAATTTAAGCTGGCGGGTACGGTAACTAACCCCGGCTACAAAACGCAAAATGGAGACGCTTCTTATCTTCCTGTGGGAACAGAGCTGTACCCCATTAAGGGCTTTGAGCCGGCTCAGCTGATTGCAGTCCGTGACCCGGAGAAGGTGGGCGGATACCGGCTATACGCCGGGGAGGGGCCCTCCCAGCTGCCCCAACTGCAATACGGGGGTATTGCTAAGGACAAGGTCGAGCGCATTGAGCTTTACCAGAGCCCAGATGCTAGGCCGCCCAGAACGCTGCAGGGCGCAGAGAAGGAGCAGTTTATCCGCCTGCTGGAAATCGGCCAGGACGTGGAGCGTTACACACCGCAGAATAAAGGTCAGGATCCGGTAGCCTATCAGATGGTGTTTTATACAGGCGATCCACTGGCATTCTCCTTCCCCCTTCAGGATGATGGCGAACGTGTTTACTTCTTCCCCCAGACCACCCGTCTGGTAGACGCTTCTATCCGCACCCTGCTTCAGCCTTAAGGTGCTTGGGCATCCATTATTTAAAAGCCATGGCGGCCCTTACCGCCTTCTGCCAGCCGGTGTACAGCTCCTCACGGCGGATAGGCTCCATGGCGGGCTGGTACACCTCCTTGACCGCCCACAAGCGGGCCAGCTCCTCCCGGTCCGTCCAGAAACCCACGGCCAGTCCGGCCAGGAAGGCCGCCCCCAGGGCGGTGGTTTCCCTAACGGCGGAGCGCTCCACGGGAACGCCCAGCATGTCGCTTTGGAACTGCATGAGGAAGCGGTTCTCCACCACCCCTCCATCCACCCGCAGCGCCGACAGCCGGATGCCCGAATCCGCCTCCATGGCGTCCAGCACATCCCGGGTCTGGTAAGCCAGGGCCTCCAGCACCGCCCTTATAAAATGCTCCTTGGCCGTGCCCCGGGTCAGCCCGAATACAGCGCCCCGCACCTCGCTGTCCCAATAAGGGGTGCCTAGTCCGACAAACGCAGGCACCACATACACGCCGTCGGTGGAGTCCACCCGGCGGGCATAAGCCTGGCTGTCTCCCGCACGTTTGAACATACGCAGCCCGTCCCGCAGCCATTGCACAGCGGAGCCGGCTACGAATACACTGCCCTCCAGGGCGTATTCGGTTATACCGTCCACCCGCCAGGCGATGGTGGTCAACAGGCCACGGGCCGATTCCACCGCCTGCTGTCCGGTGGACTTCAAGACGAAGCAGCCAGTGCCGTATGTATTCTTGGCCATACCCGGAGCGAAGCAGGCCTGTCCGAACAAGGCGGCCTGCTGGTCCCCTGCTATCCCGGCAATCGGCACCTCCCGGCCGAAAAAGTGGTACCCCGCCGTCGCCCCGTACACTTCCGAAGAGGAACGCACCTCCGGCAGCATGGCGGCAGGAATCCCCAGGATATCCAGCAGTTCTTCATCCCACCGTTCCTCGTGGATATTGTACAGCAGCGTCCGGGAGGCATTGGACGGGTCGGTGACATGCACCCGGCCGCCCGTCAGCTTCCAGACCAGCCAGGTATCGATAGTGCCGAAGAGAAGCTCCCCGCGCTCCGCCTTCTCTCGCACACCCTCCACCTCATCCAGCAGCCACTTGATCTTCGTCCCGGAGAAATAGGCATCCAGCAAAAGTCCCGTTTTCTTCTTAAACCGCTCCTCCAGCCCCTCGTCCTTCAGCCTGCTGCAGATTCCGGCGGACTGCCGGGATTGCCAGACAATGGCATGATGCACAGGCATTCCGGTAGACTTGTCCCAGACTACCGTGGTTTCCCGCTGGTTGGTAATCCCGATGGCATCGACCCGCGCAGGATCGATGCGGTTCTCCGTCAGCACGGCGCCGACTGCCGCCAGCACCGATATCCAGATTTCATCCGCATTCTGCTCCACCCAGCCCGGCTTCGGGAAATATTGGGGAAATTCCTTCTGCGCGGTATAAGCCGCCCTGCCCTTCTTATCGAAGAGAATTGCTCTGGTGCTGGTTGTGCCCTGGTCAATGGCCAGAATATAATGCTCCCCTTTAGCCGCCACTCTTGGTATCCTCCGTTTCTTCAAGAAAGACCCACCGTCTCCGGCAGGTCCTTCCCGTTCCTATAACAGCTTCTCTATATCCGATCCGATATCCAGCGGGTCCACCGATGACTCATACCGGGTGACCACACGGCCTTGGCGGTCAATGAGAAATTTGGTGAAGTTCCATTTGATCTCGTCATTGTGCAGCTCCTCCGGCATTTTCTCCGCAAACATATTATGCAGCAGCTTGCCGGTGGGCTGGGACTGGTCGAAGCCCTGGAACGGGGCGGTTTTCGTCAGATAGGCGAACAGCGGATGTTTGCCCGGCCCCTTCACCTCCAGCTTCTCAAAGAGCGGGAAGGTGACGCCGTAGTTGATCTGGCAGAAGGTATGCACCTCCTCATTCTCGCCGGGCTCCTGCTCCCCGAATTGGTTGCAAGGGAAACCCAGAATGACAAACCCGCGGTCGTAGTAGGTTTCATAAAGCTTCTGCAGGTCGCTGTACTGGGGCGTAAAGCCGCAGCGGCTGGCTGTATTGACAATCAGCAGCACCTTGCCCTCGTAGCTTTCCAGCGGGACTTGGACACCCCGGATATTATTGGCGGAAAAGAGATACACACTCATCTAAGCTCACGCTCCTGTGGCCCTTGGCCCGGTCTAAGGAGCTGCGAGGAAATTAGTACCCGCTTTTGCTGACAAAATCTCCACGGTTTTGGGAGTTTTGTCAGCAAATTAGCGGTACTTTATTTCGTCGCAGTCTCTAAGGTTCTATGGAATATTGTGCCACAGCCCAAGAAGGAGTACAAGCGGATGCTACAGCACAACCTCCACCGGCTTGCCCATCACCATGGAATCCGGCGTCACCCATGTATCGTAGGCCAGCACCTGTACTCCGGAGCCCGCAGCCACCCGCAGTGCTTGGGCAAAAGCCGGGTCCATCACCGCATTGGGCTCGAAGCGGCTGACGCCGTTCATTTGGATCAGGAACAATAGATACCCCCGGTAGCCGGCCTTCACCGCCTCCACCATTTCCAGCACATGACGGGTTCCCCGGGCTGTAGGCGCATCGGGAAAACGGACAATGCCGTCCTTCTCCAGGGTCACCCCCTTGACCTCCATAAAGGCCTTCACTCCGTTGACGGTTTCCCAATACAGGTCAAACCGGGAGCCCCCGAAGCGCATCTCCGGCCGGACCGCAGCAAGCGGCTCTCCCGCCACACTGTTCAATTGGCCGGACAAAGCGGCCTCCAGCACCACCCGGTTGGGGGCCTGGGAATCCATATTGATCAGCAGCTCCCCTTTGTAAACGGCGACGAGGGAGTAGGCCGTACGCCTGGGAGCGCCGGGCGCTGCCTGCTCCAGCACCACCCGGGCGCCGGGCACCAATAGCTCGGCACAGCGTCCGGTATTCTTCACATGCACCGTCTCCTCGGTGCCGCCGATCTCCACCAGGGCGATAAACCGGTTGGGCCTCTTGAGGAAACGTCCCTCCACAGTACGGGTATATTGCATCATCACTCTTCCTTTTCATAACGAAAGCCCGGCGGCGGCGCTTGGGGCGCGGCTCGGCACGGACTTGAGAGTTATCGGTCTATTTGGGCTCCGGCACCGTAACAAGGGTGAAGCCCTTCTTGCGGATGCCCTCGATAATACCGGGTAAAGCAGCAATGGTGGACGGGTTATCATGCATCACGATAATACTGCCTGACCGAACCTCCGACAGTACATTCTTCGTGATCTTGGCGGCATCTCCCGCCTCCCAATCCTTGGGGTCCTCATTCCACAGAATCATGCTCATCCCATGCCCCTCGGTAATCAGCTTCGTATCGTTATTATAGCTGCCATAGGGGGGACGGAACAGCTTCACTGACGTTTTGCTCCACTTCTCCAGCTTCTTGAGCCCGGTGTCAAACTCCTTCAGCTGTCCATCATAATTCAGCTTCGTCATCTGCGGGTGCACATCGGAGTGATATCCGATCCCGTGGCGCTCGTAGACGGCCTGGGTGACGGAATCATGGTACTTCTCCACATTCTGCCCCAGAAAAAAGAAGGTCACCTTGGCGTCGCAATTCTTCAGCACCTTCAACAGCTTGCCGGTGTCCTTGGTTGGGCCGTCATCGATGGTGATGGCCACCTGATTCTTGCCCACGGCATACACAGGCTTCAGAGCGGATTCCGGGCGGGCGGGTTTGCCGCTGTCCGGCTGGACGGTCTCCTCTGCAGGTTTGCCGGATTCCGGCGAAGGAACAATGGGAGACGGCTCCGCTGATGCAGCCGGCGGGGCGGGTGTTGCGGTGGAACTGGCGGTGGGGAACGGAGATACTGCCGCTTCCTGGGGTGCTGCCGCAGCCTGGTTACCGGACCGGCTGCATCCGCTCATCACGAGTAGGGCTGCCGAGGCACAGATCAGCACCGCTTGCGCTAATTTCTTCATGTTAGTCTACCTGCCTTAGTTGGCTACAAAATCAGGGAGCGCCTCTTGGAACGGATGTTGCAAGACGAAACGGACAGCCTGGTTTCTACCAGAGTTCCCTCTAGCATACCGGATATGGGCCAGCCGGTCTATAGATTTATAGAGGCGTAACAATTGTTTCATTTCCTCTACCGCTACCTGTATTTATTAGACGAAATAGTGTATTTGGAAGTTCACATTTTTAGAAGGCGGACAAGCAAAAAAGTTTGACCCCCCCAACCAAAAGGTGTATAAAGGGTACAGCTATGTATACCGTGCAAGTCGAAAGGAGTTTAAAGGTTATGACAGCCGAATTTCAGGCCCTGGAGGTTAACAAAGGCGAAGCATTCACTGTCGGTATCCGTTCACTGACCCTGGGTGAGCTGCCCCAAGGGGAGGTCGTCATCAAGGTGGCGTATTCCAGTGTCAATTACAAGGATGGGCTGGCTTCCATACCGGAGGGAAATATCGTCAGGAGTTATCCGTTTATCCCCGGCATCGATTTGTCCGGATATGTGGTCTCCTCGACAGATCCTCGGTTCCATGAGGGTCAAAAGGTGCTGGCCACCGGCTATGGCATTGGCGTGAGCCATTTTGGCGGCTACAGCGAATATGCCCGGCTGCCAGCAGAATGGGTAGTACCGCTGCCGGACGGATTATCTCTGCGAGAGGCCATGATTTATGGAACTGCGGGCTTCACCGCTGCGTTGTCCATCAAACACCTGGAGGAAAAGGGCATCTCCCCTGAAAAGGGCAAGGTGCTGGTGACGGGAGCCTCCGGCGGAGTGGGCGGTGCAGCTGTGGTGATGCTGGCGCAAAAGGGATATACGGTAGCCGCCAGCACCGGACGCAGCGAAGAGGCCGGTTATCTGCGGGAGCTAGGCGCAAGCGAGGTGCTGTCCCGGGAGGATGTGTATGCCGGCGGGAACGTGAAGCCGCTGGACAAGCAGCTGTGGCAGGCAGCGGTGGACCCTGTTGGCGGCACACAGCTGGCCGCTGTGCTGAGCCGGATCGCGTACCGCGGCGCAGTAGCCGTCAGCGGACTTACCGGCGGCACAGCCGTGCCTGCCAGCGTGCTGCCCTTTATTCTGCGGGGCGTAAGCCTCTTGGGCATTGATTCGGTCATGTGTCCCGCCGCCGAGCGGGAGGAACTATGGAAGCTCATGGCAGGCAGCTGGAAGCCGGAGCAGCTGGACAAGCTGGTGAACCGCGAGGTGACTCTGGCGGAGCTGCCCCAGGCGCTTTCGGATATTCTCAAGTCCGCCACCCGCGGCAGAGTTCTGGTGCGTGTAGCAGGAGAATAGTAAGCTCAATTACGGTGTTAAGCCGCCTTCCTCGGAGGGCGGCTTTTTTCTATTTCTTTAAGCGGACATTCAGCCAGGACTCAGGGCGGGTTAAGTCCGCAGCCGTAGAATGAGAACAGTCATCAGGGAGGAGGGATTCCGGTTTGAAATCGTGGAACCGCAAAAAAACGGGGCTGCTGGTTGCCCTTCTGATAGTGCTGCTCATCGGGGGAGTGCTCTACAAGCTGGCAGACCGTTATGTAATCGAGCATGTGGAAATGAGGGTTACAGCAGCGGCGGAGAGCACACCAACCGATGGAAACAACAGCGGCGGGGGATCCGGCAGCGGAGTACAGACGGAAACGGACAACCCGATGGTTTTCTCCGACGATTGGAGCTACCGCAGCAGTGATATCAACATCAGCATCCGCCAGGTGGAGACTGGCGAAGGCAAAGAGAAAATCACCTACTATGTAGCGGATGTTCAGCTCCAGAATGGGGCAAGCCTGAGCTCCGCCTTTGCCAAAAACGCCTTTGGCCGCAACATTATTGAGAATACATCCGTGATTGCCGCCAATAACAATGCCCTGTTTGCCATCAACGGGGACTATTACGGGTTCCGCAGCGACGGGGTCATCATCCGCAACGGCACCTTGTACCGCAATGAACCTGCCCGTACAGGGCTGGCCCTTTACGCCGACGGTACCATACAATCCTACGACGAAACCAAAAAAACCGCCGCCTCTCTCTTAGCGGACGGCGTCACACAAACCTATTCCTTTGGCCCTGCGCTGGTGTCGGACGGCAAGGTAGCCGCTGACCTGGAACAAGTGAAGATCGACACCAACTTCGGCAACCGCTCCATCCAGGGGGCCAACCCGCGTACAGGCATCGGACTGATCTCGGCCAACCACTATCTTTTCGTCGTGGTGGACGGACGCAAGGAGGGCTACAGCGCCGGCATGACGCTGAGCCAGTTTGCCCAGCTGTTCAAGGAGCTGGGAGCAGCCGAAGCCTACAATCTGGACGGCGGAGGATCGTCCACCATGGTTTTTCAGGGCCGGGTCGTGAACAATCCCCTGGGCAAAGAAACCGAACGCGGCGTCAGCGACATTCTCTACGTTCCCGCTCCTTGACGGCGGGTGGGTTCGTACTTACTCGGGCTTGCCCCGCGAGACCCACAGCCTGGTTCACGAGACGCATTCCTCGCGGATTTCGGCAAGCTCAGTTCCCCCTGCACACGGTCCGGCTGATCACATTTTGAATGGAGGCGGCATAGATGCATGTATTGATACCGGCTTATGAACCCGACCAACGGCTGCTGGAGCTGATCCTCCAGTTAAAAGCCTCCGGAATGTCCGACATTCTGGTGGTGGATGACGGAAGCGGGGAGCACTATGCCCCCTTATTCCGCGCTGCCGAGGCAGAAGGCTGCACCGTACTGGTCCACCCGGTGAACCGGGGCAAGGGCCGGGCGCTCAAAACAGGCTTCCGCTACCTGCTGGATGCGGGCCGGGCGGATACGGTGGTTTGTGCGGACAGTGACGGCCAGCATTTGCCCCAGGATATTTTGCGGGTGGCACAGGCTGTTGGGGAGGCACCCGACCGGATGGTCCTGGGCAGCCGCCAGTTCACCGGCAAGGTTCCTTTGCGCAGCAGCATCGGCAACACGGCCACCCGGAAGATTTATTCCTTCCTTGCAGGCATCCCGCTGCAGGATACGCAGACCGGGCTGCGGGGATACCCGCCGGAGATGCTGGAGTGGCTCTGCCAGGTACCGGGAGAACGGTTCGAATACGAAATGAACCTCCTTCTGCAGGCCCCCGGAGCAGGCTATTCCTTCCGCGAGCTGCCCATTGAAACCGTCTATATCGACCACAACAGCTCCTCCCACTTCCGCCCCTTGGCAGATTCCCTGAAAATCTATTGGCCGATCGCCAAGTTCGGCTCCGTGTCCCTGATTTCCGCCCTGCTGGACATCCTGCTGCTGATGCTGATCCAATACGGCACCGGCAATCTGCTGCTTGCTGTATGGGGAGCGCGGTTGTGCAGCGCAGCTTTTAACTATGGCATGAACAAAACCTTCGTATTCACCAGCGGCAAGCCGGCCCCGGTCCGGCGGTCCATGTCCAAATATATCGCCTTGGCGGGTGTCGTCCTGCTGTTGAATTACGGCCTGATGTCCCTCTTATTCGGGCAAGCAGGCCTCCCTCTCCTGGCAGCCAAGCTGCTGACAGAGGCCATGCTATTCCTCTTCAGCTATTGGTGCCAGCAGCGTTTTGTATATGCATAAAAGGGGCTCCAGGAGCCCCTTTTCGTGCACTATCCCATTGGTTCATGGGGCGAACGTCTCTTTTCGTGCACTATCCCATTGGCTCAGGAGTGAACGTCTCTTTTCGTGCACTATCGCGTTGGCTCAGGAGTGAGCGTCTCTTTTCGTGCACTATCCCCCCTGCTCAGGTGGCGGACTTCTCTTTTCTTCCATTATCCCTTTCGCTCAGGATCGAACGTTCCATTCTTACATTATCCCCTCTGCACAGGGTCGGACTTTCCTTACCCTTCATTATCCCCTTCGCTCAGGATCAGAAAGGTCGAAATGAGGCGCTCCCTGAGCCAAGGGGATAGTGTCCGAAAAGACGCAAAAACCCCCTCTACACCGGAGGAGGTCTATGCCTAGAACAGAGTGACGCGAGTCGCCTCCCCCTATCCTTGAGGCTTCGGCCTGACGCGGTTGGTGGGGATTGCCTCCAGAGGATTATCCGGCCAATAATGCTTGGGATACCGGCCCTTGAGGTCCTTTTTCACGTCAAAATAAGTTTCCCGCCAGAAGCCTGCCAGGTCCCGGGTGACCTGCACCGGGCGTTGGGCCGGGGAGAGCAGATGAATCACCACCGGGACCCGTCCGCCGCCGATCCGAGGTGTTTCAGTCAAGCCGAAAAGCTCCTGCAGCCGGACTGCAATAAAGGGCTGACCCGGGTCGCTGTAGTCCACCGGAATCCGTGAACCGCTGGGCACCTGCAAATGCGTCGGGGCAAACCGGTCCAGCTCCTGGCGGCGGCTCCAATCCAGCAGCCCGGTCAGGGCCTCTCCCAGATTCACACGGGCCAGACCCTGCTTGCTGCGCACCCCTTCCGCATAGGGTCCCAGCCAATCCGGCAAGGCAGCAAGCAGCGTTTCCTCCGCTACATCCGGCCAGGACGGATCAGCCAGCTGCATAAAACGCAGGCGCTGCAGCAGCTGTTTGGAGGCCTTTGTCCAGGGCAGCGCCTCAAGCCCATCCTTGGCGACAGCCGTAAGCAGCGCCCGGGTCACCAGCTGTGCAAGAGGATTCTGCAGCTGATTTTCCTTCAGAACCAGCGCCCCCAGCCGGAGGCGTTTTTTGGCCCGGACCGCCTGAGCTGCTTCCTCCCACTCCACTGTTTCCTCTTCCTCCAGCCCTTCCTGCAGGTACGTCTCCAGATGGGCAAGCTCCACTGGTGCCGCCAAATAAATGCGGCTGTCCGCTCCTTGGTCGTCCAGCTCGGCTGCAACCAAATAGGAAATACCGGCCAAATGCTGGTCAGCCGCCATTACCGCTCCCCGACCATTGGACAACAGATACCGTCCACGAGAGCGCTGCTGGCCGATGCGGTCAGGATAAGCAAAAGCAAGCAGCAGCCCGCAATAGGCCAGATCCGCACCCGTTACGGAAAGGGCGGTTAATGAGGTCGCTGCCGGAGTGGAGTCTGCGGGACTGCCAACGGCGGTGCGGTTTGCGGGATTGCCAGGCGTCGTGGAGCCTGGGGGACTGCCAGCTGCGGCGGAGCCCACGGAATTGCCAGCTGTGGCGGGGCCCACTGGACTGCCAGCCGCTGGAGAAGCGGTCGGCTGGCGGCATGCTTCCAGCCGGGTGCTGCCCAGCTCCCGCAGCCACCAGGACGCCTCCGCACGCACCCGCGCTAGAGCCGCCGGGTCGGCCCGGAGCCCCAGACTCCGGGCCTCGCCCCCGGCGTTCCGCAGCGCTTCCACCCGCAGGCGGAGGTCCGCATTCGGTGCGGCTCCCTCCGCCGCACGGAGCACGTCCCGCTCGCCGAGCAGCGCAGCGAGCTGGCAGCCCAAGCCTTGAAGGCCCAGCTCCCGGGCCTTCAAGGCCATATGGGCCAGCCGGGGGTGGAGCCCCAGCGTGGCCATGGCCCTGCCATGGGGCGTGACGGCACCGTCCGCCCCCAGTGCACCTAAGCGCCGGAGCAGCGCCCGCGCTTGCGCCAAAGCCGCGGCTGGCGGCGCATCCAGCCAGCGCAGCTCCTCCGGCGCGGCGCCCCACGCCGCCAGATCCAAGCATAAGGGCGCCAGATCCGCCTCCAGAATTTCCGGGACGGTACGGGCGGGCAGCTGCCCCTGGTCCTGCTCCGGCCACAGCCGGTAGCAGACACCCGGGCCCTGCCGCCCGGCGCGGCCCCTGCGCTGGTCGGCGGAGGCAACAGACACCGGCACTGTGTCCAGCCGGGTCATGCCCGTGCGCGGTGAAAACCGCGGCACCCGGGAAAAACCCGCGTCCACCACAACGCGGACTCCGTCTACGGTCAGACTGGTTTCGGCGATGGAGGTGGACAGCACCACCTTGCGCGTCCCCGGCCGTGCAGGGGCCAGCGCCAGATCCTGCGCCTCCTGCGGCAGGGTTCCATGCAGCGGAAACACTCGTACCGGACTGGCCGCACCTCCGCCCAGTTGGGCGGAAAGTCTCTCCTCCGTCCGGCGGATTTCACCCGCACCGGGCAGGAACACCAAGATATCCCCCTGGGTTTCCCGCAGGGCGGCGGCTACAGCAGCGGCTGTCCTGTCCTCCAGGCGCCCATCCAGCCGTTTGGGCAGGTAGCGGGTTTCTACCGGATACGCCCGGCCCGTGCTCACCACAACCGGGGCCTCCCCCATTAAAGCCGCTACCGGCTCCGCCTCCAGAGTGGCGGACATCACCACCAGCCTTAGATCGTCCCGCAGGAGCTCCTGGGCTTGCAGGCACAGCGCCAGCCCCAAATCGGCATGGAGGCTGCGCTCATGGAATTCGTCGAAGAGCACCGCCGCCACTCCCGATAGCTCCGGGTCCTCCTGGAGCATCCGGGTCAGCACCCCTTCGGTGATGACCTCGATCCGGGTTCTGGGTCCCACTCGGCTGTCCATCCTCACCCTGTAGCCGACGGTTTGTCCCACCGCTTCACCCAGCGATGCCGCCATATAGCGTGCTGCGGAACGGGCCGCCAGACGTCTGGGCTCCAGCATCAGAATCCGTTTGCCCTCCGCCCAAGGTTCATCCAGAAGAGCCAGCGGCACTCTGGTGGTTTTACCTGCGCCGGGAGGAGCAACCAAAACCGCACCGCCCCCATACCGGAGCGCTTCCTTCAAGGAAGGCAGCGCCTCATCCACCGGCAATCCTGCGTTTTCACGACTGCTCACCATGTCCACCCCTTTTTTTCTTCCGGCATCTGGCTCTTCCGGAGCCTTCCCCGCTATACTGTACTTACAATTTCCCCGAAGGAGTTTGCTTATGGATACCTTCCATATTACAGAAGCCGCCCGCCGTTTGGGCATCAGTACCAGAACTATCCGGTTTTACGAGGAAAAAGGACTGCTCACCTTCACCAAAGACCCCGAAAACGGCTACCGTCTTTTCAGCCCGCATGATTTGCTCCGTCTGGAGACCATCCTGGTGCTCCGGGAGGCCGGCCTGTCCATTCCCGATCTCTCCAATGTGCTGACCACCCACGGAATGGGGCTGGAGGAGGAAAGTCTGTACCTGCTTGAGCTTCAACGTTCCCTCTTGTATGCCCGGCGGCTGGATCTGGACAACCAGATCAGCATGAATGAAGAGCTGATCCGCAGCTTCTCCGGTACGGGCATACAGCTGACACCCTCGCTCCATTATCAAGCGGAGAACATCCGCAAACAACGGGAGCTGCGCAGCAGCTGGACCGACCATTACCGCTTTGATCTGTTGGCCGAAACCTTCGACGCACAATTAACAGAGGACAGCATCCGGTATCCGGGCTACAAAGACGCCATCCGGCTGATGGCTGGGCTGCTTGACCCGAAGCCTGGCGAATCCGGTCTGGACATCGGTACGGGCACAGGCAACCTTGCGGAGGCGATAAGCCGCTGCGGGCCGGTTATGAAGGGCATCGACCAATCCCGGAGGATGCTGCAGGTATGCCGCCGCAAGTTTCCGATGATGGAAACCAAGCTGGGCAATGCTCTGGCAATCCCGTATGATGCCGGCAGCTTCGACTTCGCCGCAAGCGGCTATGTGTTCCATTTGCTTTCTCCTGAAGAGCGCTGCCAGGCACTGGCGGAGCTGCTGCGGGTTCTTAAACCGAAGGGCCGGTTTGCCGTCTGCGCCCTGCTTCCGGCGGAGGACTGGTCCTTCGTCACCACCCTCCAGTCAAGCTTGCTGTTCAAGCTCCACCCGCTTCCCGGGCAAAAGAATGCTCATGTGTTATATGCGGTAAAAACCTGTTGACCTTCACGCAGCGTGAACCCGTATAGTGAAACCAGCGCCGGCCGGCGAACACTTTTGCAGGAGGGACAATCCCATGCCCGATCATGACCATGTTTACAACCGGCAAGCCCATTTGTATGACCAAATGATTTCCCGCCAGCCCAGCCTGCTGCCCGCGCTTCTCGGCATCCGCCCCTTGGAGGGGCTGGATATGGTAGATACAGGTGCCGGTACAGGCCGCCTGGCTGCGGTTTTGGCTCCTTTTGCCCGTACGTTGGCCGCATTTGACCGTTATGAGGCTATGCTTCACCTGACGCAGGAAAAAATTTCGGCTGCGCTTCCTGCAGAGAGGTTCCGCTGCGACACCGCGGATCACCGCAGCCTGCCCGTTGGCGACAGCTCAGCCGATCTGATTACTGCCGGGTGGAGTATCTGCTATTTGGCAAGCAGCAATCATACGGACTGGCAAACTTCTCTGGAGCGCACTCTTGGAGAATTCCGGCGGATTCTCCGGCCGGGCGGGACTATCGTGATTCTGGAAACCATGGGCACCGGTACGGACGGACCGCAGGCGCCGGATTTTCTAACCAGTTATTATCAACAGTTGGAGAACACGTATGGCTTCACCTTTTCCCTGCTGCCGATGGATTACACCTTCGAGAGCGTTGATGAAGCGGTGGAGCTCACGGGTTTCTTCTTCGGCGAAGCCTTGTCTCGGCAGGTCCGGGCCAAAGGGGTTCCGGTTGTCCCCGAGTGGGCGGGCATGTGGACGCTGACGGTGTAAGCTCGGAGCAAGGCGCGCAGCACATCCCGGTGCTTCTGTCAGGCGGCTTCGCAGGCTTCCGCCCGGATGCGGCTTGCTTTGGCTGCTGCACGCAAGGAGGACCATGTGTATACGACCAGCGCCGCCCAAATCAGCCCGAAGCTGATCCAACGCGCCGTGTCAAAGGTTTCGTGATACACTGCCACACCGAGAATCAGCGTAATGGTCGGTCCCACGTATTGGATAAAACCGATGGTGGACAGAGAGAGTGTGCCTGCCGCTTTGGCGAACCAGAATAACGGCATCACGGTGGCCGCCCCCGCCAGCAATAGCAGAATCCAATGCCATGTGTCCAGGCTGCCTGTGCCGGCTTGCCCGGTGAACTGGGTGTATAACAGATAAATGGCCGCCAGAGGTGCAACAAAGGTGGTTTCCCACGCCAGTCCCAAGGTAGCGTCCACGTTAGCTTTTTTCTTGATCAGTCCGTAAACGGCAAAGCTGGCCGCCAGCACTAGAGATATCCACGGCAGCCGGCCATGCTCAATAGTCACTACAGCCACACCGGTAAAGGCCAGAGCAATGGCCGCCCACTGTCCGGCATGGAGCCGTTCCTTCAGGAACAGCACACCCAGCAGCACGTTCAGCAGCGGATTCATGTAATAACCGAGGCTGGTTTCCACCATATGCCCGTTGTTCACCGCCCAGATGAATACCAGCCAGTTGGTGCTGATTAGAATCGAAGCCAGCCCCAGATAACGTGCCGTCTTCCTGTTCCGGACCACCTGGCGGTATTCACCAAAGCGTCGGGAAATAAGCAGAATCCCCAGCAAAAATACCAGGGACCACACCATGCGGTGACCCAGTATTTCCCATGCCGGCACCGAGTCCAGCGCCTTCCAATAAAGAGGGAGAAACCCCCATGCCAAGTATGCCAGCAAGGCATACGTAAATCCTTTGGTATTCATTCTTTATATCCTCCTGTCCGAACCCGGGAAATTCCACGGCCTACATAGCCATGCTTTGTCAAACTAAAGGCTAATTATAGCACACTGTTGCGGATTTGGGACGGGGTCCGGATCAGCTGCTTTTGCCTGGATGCCGAAATGCAAAAGTGCAGGTAATTCCTTCGATTCGTGCCATACTGTCGGCTATCCTGCAAAAGTGCATCTATTTTGATGGCGATTCGTCCAAATAGCGGTTCCCGCCAAAAATAACTGCACTTTTGCAGGAAGAGGACCCGGATTCAACGTTTGCCTAGAAAATAACTGCACTTTTGCAGGAAGCATGTGAAGCTGGGCGGGGGACAGGGGTTAAAAGTAGAAAATTGGTGGAATAGGGGGGGCGGGGTTCTCGGGGTTCTCGGGGTTCTCGGGGTTCTCGGGGTTCGGGGTTCTCGGGCTCCGGGCTCCCGCACCTCCCCCACAGCAAACAGGCCATCCATCTGGACGGCCTGTTTTGATGCCGAGGCTGCTTCCAGCGCTCCGCGGCTATTCCTTATCCTTAAGCTGCTTCCAGCGCGCCACAGCCATTCCTTGCTCTTAATTTGCTTCCAGCGCTCCGCAGCTTATTCTTTAACCTTAAACTGCTGCAGCAGCTCCTGCAGGCTGTCCGCAAGGCGGGACAGATCCGCTGAAGAGGCGGATACCTCCTCCATGGAGGCCAGCTGCTCCTCGGATGAAGCAGCCACTGTTTGCGTGTTCATGGAGGTGCTGCGCGCCACTTCCTCCAGACCGCCGAAGGTTTGCTCCGCCTCCTGCACCTGCTCCACGATGGTATTGGTAATCCGGGTGGTTTCGCGGACCTTCAGCTCCACTTCCTTCATGGCCTGGACGATCTCTCCGAACTTCAGATCGGTTTCCTCCACCGCGGCCATACCCCCGTTGACCTGATCCTTCACCTGAACCATGGAGCCGACGGTGCGCCCGATATCCGCACGGATGTCGCTGATCAGCTCCGCCACCTTCTCCGCAGAGGTCCGGGAGCCCTCCGCCAGCTTCTTCACCTCGCCGGCAACCACAGCAAACCCTCTGCCGGATTCACCGGCCCGGGCTGCTTCAATGCCCGCATTCAATGCCAGAAGGTTGGTTTGAACCGCAATTCCTGCAATCACCTTCACCATCTCCTCAATTTGCTCCGACCGGTGGGCCAGGCTGCGGATAGCCGTGTCGGACTGGTCCACGGCGCCATGAATCTGCATCATCTGGGACACAGTGCGCTGAACCGCCTGGGCCCCTTCCCCTGCCAATTGACCCGCCACTGCCGTCCGTTCCAGCGCTTCACGGGAATCCATACCAATGGTGCTCATACCCGCCGCAATATCCTGCATCAGCTTGCCGCTTTCATTGGTTGCGGCCAGCTGGGAGTCTGCCCCGGCGGAAATATCCTGAATGGACATAGCGATATGCTCAGTGGCCTTGCTGGTTTCATCTGCGCTTACCGTCAGGATTTCCGCCGTACCGGCTACCTGCTCGGCAGTGGCTGCCGCACCTTGAATCAGACGGATCAGCCCTTCGCGCATCCGGTTAAAGCTGCTCACCAGCATCCCGATCTCATCCTGTGACCGGTCCGCCACCTCCACGGTGAAATCGCCGTGTCCGGCAGCCTCCAGAGATGCCTTCACCCGGCTGATCCGGCGGGACAAGCCCCAGACGAAGAAGAAAATGGCCACTACGGAGATGACCAGCACACCCGCCAGAATGATCCACACCATTCTCATGGCTTCATTGGCATGCTGCAGCACAGCGGCCTCGGAGGTGCCGGCGAACAGTATTCCCACCGTTTCTCCGCCTTTATTTTTGAGCGGCAGATAGGAGGTTTGGTACTCCTCCCCCAGAATAGTGGCAGTGCCCTGGTAGGCTTCACTCCGCTTCAATACCACCGCTTCCACCGATGGATCGATAGTGGTTCCTACCGCCCGGGTACCGTCCTCCTTCAGAACGTTGGTAGCCACCCGGGTATTACCCTGAAAAAGGGTCATCTTATTGCCGGTGGATTTTTGGATTTCATCCAGGAATTCATTATTGCCGTTCATCTTCTGGGTGCCCTTGTATAGCCCATCCGCATTCACGGACCAATCCCCGGGATAACGGGCCTCCAGATATTTCAACGCAAGATTATTAGTACCAATCGCATTCTGGGATACCTCATCCCGGATCCCATCCTTGAGCATCATCAAAAACATTTGGGACATAGTCACTGCCATCATGAGCAGCAGCAGCAGAAACATCAGAAAAATTTTCGGTCCCAACTTCATTTTGCGAAGTAACATGCGCTCGCTTCCTTTCTGCTGTGAGTCTAAGTTGTATGAATCGGCAACTTTTCATAACCTCATTCGACATTCTTCTTCACAACCCTTTAGACCTATTTCTGGCATCACGAATTTAAATGAAATTTGAATCCCATTTACATTAGGCTTGACACAAAAAGTTCTCCCGTCACCTGCCCGGATAAACCGGCATAAGCTGGTTACACACGGAATGGAAGCCCGTGGAAAAGAGGAGGATGCGTATGCCGCCCCGTTATCGGATCATTGTCGATTTATCGCAGCTTATGCTGCATCTGCTTGAAGGAGATACGGTGGTAAAGTCATACCCCGTAGGCATTGGCACCATTGCCTCCGCTTCTCCCGAGGGGCTTTTCAAAATCATCAACAAACAGCCCAATCCCGGCGGCCCCTTCGGCGCCTTCTGGATGGGACTGTCCAAACCCCATTATGGCATCCACGGAACCAACCGCCCCGATTCCATTGGAAAACGGAGCTCCCACGGATGCATCCGCATGCATAACGCAGATGTGCTGGATTTGGCCGCCAAGGTATCGGTTGGTACTGAAGTACGGATACGCAAATAAATACATGACATATATATAACGCGATATGTTGTATGCATTGAGGTACATGTTACATTTTCAGCAACTTTGCATCCAAACACATACCCTTCTCCTGAAAACCCGCTATAATCAAGCCAGAGAGATGGCAAGTTATATACCATAGCAGAGGAGAGGGTAACCATGAACATGCGGTTGAAGGCGATGAAAAAGCATGTATTCTTTTGCGGCAGCGAGCATTGTGAAGGTCAGGAATCCAGCGAGGTAATGGAAGCGGTGAAGGAAAAGCTGGTGGAGGCGGGCATCCATAAGGAAATCAAGCTCAGCAAAACCAACTGCTTGGGACTGTGCGGCAACGGCCCCTTCGCCCTGGTTTACCCGGACGGCATCTGGTATTACAACCTGACCACAGATGATGCCGAGCGCATCGTCATGGAGCACCTGGTCAATAACGAGCCGGTGGAGGAACTGATCATGCACCGGATTTCCGCCACCTGATCCGCCGGTACGGACCGTCTTCTTTATATCTAATACAAGGTTCTCCATAAATAAAAGGTGGCATAAGCACGCCACGGCTGCCAAGCACGCCCCATTGTCTCCACAACAGAGAGAGAGGGCTTCTCCGTTTGGCCCAGCCTTATGCGAATAGCATGATGCAATCCCACATCCGACAACGGGAAAGCGTCCGGGTTGCGCAGACAGCGCATGGACACATACTGGGCCGTCCACGGTCCAATCCCCCGGATCTCCATTAACCTATCCTCCGCTTGCCGGAAATCCCCCATAAGCAGGAGCTGTTCCTTGGACAGCTCTTTTTCTGCGATGAGCCGGGCTACAAGCAGCAGGGTTTCCGCCTTGAACCGGCTGAACTTCAGCGCCAGCAGCTCCTCGGGAGGAAGGACGGCCAACCGTTCGGCGGAGGGGAACAGCATAAATCTGCGGCCCTCATGGACAAGCTCCTCTCCATAGGTCTCCACCAGCCTTTTTTTCAGGGTATAAGCAAAGGAAAGATTAATCTGCTGGCCGATAACCGTCCAGCATAATGCCTCCAGAAGACTGGGCACTCCCACCAGCCTTAATCCCCTGAACCTACCCGCCACAGGCTGAAGCACGGGATCGCGGTCACATAAATCATAAAATTCCTCGAGCCGTGTATCCAGATCCAGCCATTCCCGGACAAAAGCCACCGCTTCCTCCTGCTGCGCGGCAGCAGGCTCACCATTCAGAAAGCGGAGGATGAGATGACGGCTCCCCTCCTCGGAAGAAGCCTCTGTTTCCCGCTCTTCATCCTCGCCGATGGCCAGAAGCACCGGTTTGTCTCCGATCCGAATGGCCTTGTATACGATCCGATCCTCCACCTGATGCAGACATTCCGACTCATTGCGTTCCAGGTACCCCAATGAATGGCTAAAGTTATAGTCCTGCGGCACCGCAAGCCGCACAAGGCTTTTTTCCATAGCTGCGAATTCCTCCTGTTCCGTTATAGAATGTGGTGTCCAGATGCTTATCCATGGGGTATAATGGCAGGTAAGGCAGCACTGCGTTCAACGCATGCCATGCAGACTGCCCATGGGGCTCGCGCTGCAGCGGGCGCCGCATACCGGAGGTGGATGCCCCTTGCCAGATATTGTTCTTCAGCCCCTAAGCCCCAAGCTGTCGGAGCAAGCATTGTCCCGATATATCCAAACCTTCCTCGACCAGGAGCGAATGTCCGTTCATACCTTCATGATGCTGGAGAAGCTCAGGCGCAGCAAGGGCTACCAGAACAGCGGCTACTCCCTGTGGGATTATTACGCTACGGACCGGAGACGCCGTCCTTATATCATTTCGGAGCAAACCTTCAAGAGCTACACCCACAAGCTGGATGAGATTCTGGTGTATTGGGACCACCGATATATGGAAGCGGCTTCACCCTTTGCCCGGGCCAGCGGGGTTTGTATCGCCCATTACAAGGATTTGGCTGCTAATCTGGAGCAATGCCCGCCTACACTGTACCTGTTTGACCGCGATTACCAATGGTCTTTGGTACGGACGGATGAATCTCACAACGAAATGGACTGGAACTGCCTGCAGATCGGCGAAATCGGGTCACGCCTGCGGCCAACGCGTACAGCGCCAGCAGGGGAACCAGCCGGGAAACCGCCGGCCAGCAAAGCCCCGCCGGAGGCTCCCGCCTCCAATCTGATTCCATTGCTCCAATCTGTTCCCAAAATTACGTGATACTAAAAAACTGTCTGCGGAGTGATTCTCGTGAAACCATATTCCCTGGGCAACATGCACTACCGGGATAGGCTTGGCTTGGAAGCTCAAACATTTTGTTGGCCTTGATGGCATTTGATTGTTAAGGTGCCAAAGCCAACAAAAAAACTCGCCCTCAAGCCAACCTATCCCTCCCGTTTCAAGTTGCAGAATATGGTTACACCAATATATTTCGCCGGACATACCCTAATTAAAACTGCTCCCCGGACCAATGCCGGGAAGCAGTTTTTTTGAATTCAATATGCTGTTGTGATTTATAATTATTGCTGGCTGGCTGTAATCGCCTGCTCCAGGTCGAACAGGATATCCTCGATGGCCTCGGTTCCAATGGACAGGCGGATCAAGCCGGGCTCCACCCCTGCGGAAATCTGCTCCTCCTCCGACAGCTGCTGGTGGGTGGTGCTGGCAGGATGGATTATCAACGACTTGGAATCCCCAACATTGGCCAAGTGGGAGAAAAGCTGTACCGCGTTGATCAGCTTCTTGCCTGCTTCCACGCCGCCGCTGATCTCGAAGGTGAGAATCGCACCCTGTCCTTTAGAGAGATACTTGCGGGCCAGCTCATAAGAAGGATGGCTCTCCAGACCGGCATAGCTGACACTCTTCACAGCCTGGTGGCCCTCCAGATACCGGGCAACCTTCAGCGCATTCTCACTGTGCCGCTCCATCCGCAGATGCAGGGTCTCCAACCCCTGCAGCAGCAGGAAGGAGTTGAAGGGCGAGATGGCTGCGCCCGTATCCCGGAGCAGCTGCACGCGGGCTTTGATAATATAGGCGAGCGGCCCAACCGCTTGAGTATACACCACACCATGGTAGCTGGGATCAGGGTCGGTCAAACCGGGGAATTTGCCGCCGGCGGTCCAGTCGAACTTGCCTCCGTCCACAATGACGCCTCCGATGGAGGTGCCGTGCCCGCCGATAAACTTGGTGGCGGAATGAACAACGATATCTGCACCAAATTTAATCGGCTGCAGCAGATATGGGCTGGGGAAGGTATTATCCACGATCAGCGGAATGCCGTTCTCGTGGGCAACAGCGGCCACCGCTTCAATGTCCAGCACATCCCCTTTGGGGTTGCCGATGGTCTCGGCGAACAGCGCCTTGGTTTTATCCGTAATGGCTGCGCGAAAATTCTCGGGATCGGAGGCATCCACGAAGGTGACCTTGATACCCAGCTTCCGCAGCGTATGGGCGAACAGATTGTACGTGCCTCCGTACAGAGTGGCCGAGGAAACGATCTCATCCCCGGATTCCGCGATATTCAGGATGGAATATGTAATGGCTGCCGATCCGGAAGCCGTAGCCAATGCCCCTACGCCCCCTTCCAATGCAGCGACACGCTGCTCGAACACATCCGTTGTAGGATTCATTAACCGGGTATAAATATTGCCGAATTCCTTCAGGGCAAACAGATTCGCCGCATGCTCCGTATCCCGGAAGCCGTAAGACGTGGTCTGGTAAAGCGGCACGGCACGGGACAACGTAGTGGGGTCAATAGATTGCCCCGCATGGATAGCCAGAGTTTCAGGCTGCAGTTGACGTTCTTGCGACATGGTTAATTCCTCCCGGTTTTTGTGGAGTGGCAAGGCTCTGACAGCGGCAAGCGCATTCAGCAATAATGCAAATTAATATACCAAGTATTCAAGTCGGTATTGTAATATTTTAGATCATACCAACTTTATAGGACTCCGTCAATTCATTTACTTCTTTTCCCTGCCGGTAAATTCCTGCTTTCCTCTGCAAAAGGATTAGGGTCCACCTTTGCCCGTCCGGGTATGGAGCGGCATCCCCGGGTTATACTAGGGTGTATGTGCAAATCCAACAAGCTAGCATGATACGCCGCCCTCAGGTACACACCTATCTTTTTCAAAGAAAGAGATTCCGCCATGATTAAAGAACGCGTGATTCTGATAGCTGCCTGGATCCTTGTCCTTGCAGCCATTGGTCTGCTGGTGAAACGGAGCACCTGGCACCGGTTTGCCGCCGGATTCCTGATGGCCCAAAACCTGACCTGGCTGAATGTCCTGATTCACTGCCAGCTGGGGATGTTCGAATATCCGGTACGGGAGTTCCCCAAGGCCACCGACGTGGGTTTCACCCTGCAATATCTTCTTTACCCTGCTGTTGTCGGCTTCTGCATTCTGTTCGAGCCGCGCGGTTCCTTCTGGAAAAAAGCCGGATACATCCTGATATGGCCCACAGGAGTCATTCTCCTGCGGCTGGTGCTGATGCGCTATACGCAGCTTATTGTGGCCTACCACTACCATTTGCTGCTGGATTGGGCAACAATACTCGTCATCTTTCTCATTTCCATAGGCGTAACCAAGTGGCTCTTCCGGGATCCGGGATATCTGCAGGCGGAGGAGAGGATTGCATGAGACTGGATTATTGGATTCTGTTGGGTGTCTGGGTGCTTTCCTTCATGCTGCTATTCCTTATTCCCCGTGACAAAAGAAGACTGGCGCTGATCGCATATCTGTTCAAACAAGCCATCACCTACCTGCTCGGTCTGATCGCCGTAGAATATGGCTTCCTGGAATATCCGGTACGGGAGCTGGCCAAGGTCAACCGGACCAGCTTCACCTACGAATATATGGCCTATCCGGTGATATGCGCCATATTCAATGCGTATTATCCGGTTGAGGGCAGCCGGCTGCGCAAATTCCTTTATTATGCGGCCTTTTGTACCGGTCTGACCATCCCGGAGGTCCTGCTGGAAAGGTATACAGAGCTGGTCCGGTATATCCATTGGCATTGGTGGACCACCTGGCTGACCCTTTTCATGACATTTTTTGCCACCCGCAGCTTTTGTGTCCTGTTCTTCAAAAATATCAGCCGTTATACAAAGGAAGCCAAAAGTCCCTGACCTCGCTTATAAAGCGGAGCAGGGACTTTCACTTAGCAGCTATTGTTTTACCGGTAAGTCCGGACAGTCAGCTGGTCCAGATGCTTGAAGGTGTAGCCCTGTTTGCGGGCTTCATCAATGATCCTGCCCAGCGCCTGGGCATTGTCCTTGGAAACGGAATGGAGAAGCAGCACCGCCCCGGGGTGAAGCTGCTCCATAACCCGGTTATAGGCGTAATCTGCCCCCTTCTGCTTATCCGTCTCCCAATCCTTGTAGGCGACCGACCAGAAAACACTGGTATAGCCCTGATCCGCACACTCCTTCAGCACCCGTTCACTGAAAATTCCGCGGGGCGGACGCAGGTACTTCATATCCTTCTGGCCAGTCAGAGCCTCCACGCCGGTACGCACTTTCTCCAGCTCCTCGGTTATGAGGGCCGTGCCCAGTGTGCTCATATCGGGATGGCTCCACGAATGGTTCCCCACGGCATGTCCCTCCGAAGCCATCCGCTTGATCAGCTCCGGCTGATCCTTTATATAATGGCCGGTAACGAAAAAAGCCGCGGGCACCTGCTTTTCCTTCAGCACATCCAGAATCCCCGGCGTAAATCCATTCTCGTATCCGTTGTCAAAGGTCAGGTAAAGCTCCTTTTCCTCCGTATTGCCCAAAAAGATGGCGTTATGCCGCTTCAGCATCTCCATAAAGCCTTCCTGGGCGATGGAGGGTAGCTGTCCGTTTTTGCTTCTGTAAAAACCGAAGCTGTAGGTTTTGCCGCTGTTTTCCTGCTGCTGCACCATAACATCAACGTGGTCTGCAGCATACGCCGCCTGGGGAACGGCTGCCAAGATAGCCGCTATTGCGGCAACCGCCAATAAACGCCTCATGCTGTTCACCCCTTGCCCTAATAATCAAAATCTCCAACAAGGGTAATATGGCACAAAGAGGCGAAATTCAACCTTCCTGATTTCCCCAATCAGGGGGGAGCTTTATGGGCTCCGGAGGTTTCCATTCCTCCGGGAGCAAGTCCCAATAAGGAAGCATCCGGTAACGGTCATCCGCCAGCAGCAGCGTCCCGGTGTCCGTCTCGGAGCGGATCAATCTGCCTCCGGCCTGGAGCACCTTGCCCATGCCGGGGTACACATAAGCATATTGGAACCCGTCGCGGCCGCTGCGATCATAATATTCCCGGATCAGATTGCGTGTAAGCCCAACCTGCGGCAGTCCTGTTCCGATGACGGCCACCGCCTTCAGCCTGTCCCCGGGCAAATCAACTCCCTCCGCAAAAATGCCCCCCAGCACCGCAAACGCCAGCACAGGGGTTTCCCCATCGGCCCGGAAACAGGCGAGAAACGCCTCCCGCTCCTCCTCCGCCATTCCCGCCTCCTGGAGAAGCACCTGATAACGGAGGGCAGGAAACACCTCCATAAAACGGGCATGCACCTTGCGCATGTAGTCATAGGAGGAAAAGAAGATGATTGCATTGCCGGGCTGCTCCCGGAGCAGGACATCGATCAGTCCGGCGACAGGACCGATATTCTGCTCCCGGTCCCGGTAGCGAATGGAGACGGGGGCATGGAGCACCCGCAGCTGCTCTCTTCCGAAGGGTGACGGGACCGCCAGCCCATAATCCTCTCCGCTCCCGCCCAAGAGCTCCTGATAGAAGCGGATAGGCGCCAGAGTGGCGGAGAAAAAGACATGGCTGCGGTAGCTTCTGCCCGCCTGCTCCAGCAGCCGGGAGGGATTGAGGCAGAATAACCGCAGGCGCAGCTCCTGCCGTTCCTCCTCCAGAAAAACGGCGTATTCCTCGCCGAACCCTTCCGCTACACGGAGATAACCCAGCACCGCATAGTAGGTATCGGCCAGCAAGCTGTCCCCGGGACCGCCCGTCTGGGCGCCTGAAGCGAGCAAGGCCTCCGCCTCCTGCCGGAATACCTCCAGGAAGGGGGCCAGTTCCTCGGGAGGAGCAGCCAGGCGGGGGCTGCCTCCGTTCTGGAGCTGTTTGCGCATGGCGATAAACCAGGCGTTGATGTCCCGTCCCGCCCGGTACAAGCCCGCGGCGCTTTTGAAGCTGCGCTTCAGCTGGAGAAACGCGGACTTGTCCAGGGCAGCGGAATACATCTCCCTGGCCCTGTCAGGCAGATTATGGGCCTCATCCGCCAGCACCACCGTCTTCTTGCGGTCCGCGTCTCCTATCCGCTTCAGCGCTACTACCGGATCAAACACATAGTTATAGTCGCCGATCATGGCATCCGATTCGTAAGCTGCGTCCAGCGAAAACTCGAAGGGGCATACCCGGTGCTTTCTGGCGTACTGCTCCACCACCGGGCGGGTGATGGCGGTTTCATGGCCCAACAGATCCAGCAGGGCTGCGTTCACTCTGTCATAGTGTCCCTCTGCATACGGGCAGGCCTCCGGAGTGCAGCGGACCTCCTCCTGGAAGCAGATCTTCTCCTTGGCGGTCAGCGTCACCCGGCGGAAAATCAGCCCCTGCTTGTCCATCAGGCCGAAGGCCTCCTCTGCGGCGGCACGCCCGGTAGTTCGTGCGGTTACATACATCACCCGCTCCGCCACCCCTTCGCCAACGGCCTTGACGGCGGGAAACAGGGTGGACATGGTTTTGCCCGTACCGGTAGGCGCGCGGACATACAGCTTTCGTCCTTCGGTTATGGCTTGATACACCGCACCCGCCAGCTTGCGCTGGCCGGGACGGTAGCCTTCATAAGGGAAAGGCAGCGATTTGATGCTGGGCCCGCGTTGGGCTATATGGGCCGCGCTCATCCGGGCAAAGGGTGCATACGATGCCAGCATTCCGGCAACCGCTTCTTCAAGTTCTCCAGCGGAATACCGCCGCGTGATGGCATGGCGCTGACCGGATCCGGTATGCACATACAACAGGCGGATCCGGATGCCGTCAAGCCCTTCCTGACGGGCATAGAGACAGGCATAGCAGCAGGCCTGGGCCCAATGCACAGGCAAACCTGCATGAACGGACGGACTCTCCAGCGCCGAGGCGGTGGATTTGATCTCCTCGATAAAAGCCCCGTCCTCGTCCTGCCGCAAGCCGTCACAGCGCCCCTCCAGCACAAACAGCAGCTCCTCATAGGGAAATTCCCCTGACAGGAACACCTCTGTCTGGTCTGCGGAGCCGTATTCCGCTTGAACCAACTTATGAATGCGCGTCCCTTCTGCTAAAGGTGTGGCTGTCCGGAAGCTCCCGTCAATGCTTCCCGCACGGAAGGCATACTCGGCTAAACCGCGGACAGAGACGGGGATACTCACTGCGCTTCCAGAATGGCGTCAATGGCCGGATAGGAAATCATATTCCGGTCCCGGGTCACCTCAGGCACAACCAAAGGGTTTTTGCTGACGATCCCCTTTTGGAGCATGACGGTTTTGAAGCCCCGCTCGGTTCCTCCCCCGTAGGTGAAGGTTACGCAATATTCCGCAGAAAAGCCGGATACGATGACCAGGTCCACCTTTTCCCGGCGCAGCAGCTCCTCCAGGCCGGTTTGCCAGAAGGCATTATTGAAGCTTTTCCAGACCGTGTGATCCTCCGGGCCGATCTTCACCTGGGGGATAATCTCGCAGCCCAGATCCTCCTTGGATTCACCCGGATCAACATGCTTGACATGCACCACACATTGGCCCTTGGCACGAAACTTTTCCGAGACGTAATTGATATATTCGCAGGCAGCCTCGGCCCCGCTTTCCTTTACACAATCCCCCAGATAAGCCAGCTGCATATCCACAATCAGCAATGCCATTTTCATCGGATCCATTCCCTTCATCCAGTTGGATTTTCAAACATTTGTTCCTATTTTACAGGCTTCCGAGGGCGCTGGCAATGCAGCACAGAAAAAAACCGGCCGCAAAATACGGCCGGCCGGCAATACCTGTCTAAGGCTTAAACACAAACAGCTCCTTGCCCAAATGGGCTTCGTTCACCTTCCGGGAAACGGCGGAGACATAACGGTCCAGCGACTCGGCAAATTCCGTTTCCCCCAGCGCCTGCATAGGGAAGTCGGAGAAGCCGGGACCGCCTCCCTTATGCCTCCAGCGACCATCCAAAAACACATAGCCCTTACCGCTAAGCACAGCCCGCTTGCTTTCACTGGCTTTGGTCTGCATGGGCAGCATCAGTCCTCCCCGGAATGTGATGGGGTTAGGATGCCGCGCTGCGCCGGGGGTTACCCGTGCGGATGTTTGGCAGGGCTGGCTGCCCTGGCTTAGGGGTGAAAGGAGCGCCAGAACGCGCCGGTTTTGTCCAGAATCGGGTCCAGCTCCGCAAAGGGAATCTTGAATTCAGGGAAGCCCGCAGCATAAGGGGCAATCTCATAAGGTGTAAACAACAGGTGGAGGTCATTCTCCGTTACATAGAACAGCTGGTCAGCTGTAATGCCCTTGTAATTGTCCGGCCAGACATAGGGATATGCGCCGCTGCCGATCTGTTTCTTCACAATGGCGCTGAGCACCTGGAGATAGTTGCTGTCTGGCTTGAACAGATCCTTCAGCTCATGGAACCGTCCCGAGCCCAGATCCAATGGCGGATATATCCGGGAGGGCATGCCATGGGCGGCGCCGAAGGGATAGTCGTATCCTTCCAGCAGCAGCTGCAGCAGCCGGCCGCGGTAGAACATCACCTGGAAGTCCCCGGTATAAGAGGACTCCAGCTGCTGGCCCGCCGGAACAGGCTTCACCTTGGAGAGCTCCGCCAGCCGCCTGTTCACCTGCTCCCGCACAGAGGGAGGAGCAATGCCGTCCACCTGGGGATAATAGACCAGATAATCCTTGTTCGGCTTGTACTTGAGCTCTCTTACCCGGTAGGGGGGCGTAAGGGGAATCACCGTATTCTGAGTCCATACCAGCCGGCCGGACTGGGTGAGATAAGACAGCCGGTTATCCACCTGGGCCCGGATCAAGCCGCCTTCAAAGGACAACGTGCCGCTGCCCGGGACAAGGGGAAGCCGGGTAATCCGTTTGCCGTCGGGGCCGATGAAGTACGTATTTTTGCCGTCCTGAACGGAAGCAGCCCCCCGCTTAAAGTCCTCCACCGCCAGAAACTGAAAGTTGGAGTAGAGGTTCCCGTTCAGATCCGATATGGCATAGCGGGTGCCGATATACGGCCGGGCGGGATCAATGGGCTTGCCCAGTGCGGCGCGGCCCAGACCCAAGAGCCGGATGTCCGAATACCCTGCTGGAATGGTGAACTTGCCGGCATTGTTGATCAGCCCGTAATTGGCGCCGTAATCCTCTGCCGTATTCACAACCGCATGGCCCTCCTGGAATGGCTGCGCACCCGTAAAAGCCGGAGCGATGACTACGGCGCCCTGCTCATTCACATAGCCGTATTTGCCCCCTTCGGTATCCTGGTACGCCATTACCCCTTCCGCAGGCGGACCCACGAAGGCAAAAGGCAGCTCCGACAGAGTTTCGCCGTTCAGTCCGATCAGACGGTACAGTCCATTCTTTACCTTAACCAAGGCCTTGCCGTTGGCGAAGTCATTCCCCTCCATATAGGCGGCGGGAATAACCTCAGCCCCGTCCCGGTCCAGATAGCCGTATGCGGCGTTCTCCCCCTGGCCCATCTGATAGAACAGCGCCCGCCCTTCGCTGTACGACTGGATATAGCTGTAGACCTTATCTGGCGGCGTCACCCGCTTGCCCTGCTCATCAATGATATAGGAGCCCTTGTCATCGGATACCGACGCTCTCCCCTCGGAAAAAGCGCCGATACTGTCATAGCGGGGCTCCACCACAAACTGGCCGCGGGTATTGATAATGCCGCTTTTGCCGTTTTTGGATACGACGGCAAGCCCGTTGTCCTGGAAGCTCTCCGCATAATCGTAAACCGCGGGAAGCCTCAGCTTGCCTCCTGCGTCCACATAACCCCACAGTTGGCCGGAGGTGGTGTTCACGCTTGCCGGAAGCAACACAGGCGCCCGCAGAGCAGAGCGTTCTTCACCCGACAGCGCATACCGTACCCGCTCGGAAGGACCTTCCGCCGTCCAGTCCATTACCGACAGGGAGGCCTGCGCCTCAGCCGCCCAGCCTACTACCAGATTGTGGCCGCTTCTTCCATTGACGGCAGCCGGCACTGCATAGAAGGCTTGAACCGCCAGATCCGGCCACTGCCAACGTCCCGTTTCCGTCCAGCCCCAGCCGCTGTATTTGTAGACCGTCAGCCACAACCCGTCCCGGGCACGGGACAGCGCTGCCGCCTCCCAAATCCCGTCTCCGTCAAAATCTCCCACTGCATGCATGCTCAAGGCGGTCCCTCCTAAGGTTTCGCAAGGTTTATGCCATAAGCATATGGGGACAACGGGACGGAAATGACAACTCGGCCTATGAAATTCGCAACATGCACGCGCCGCCAAAATCCGCTACAATAGGAATAAGCCCCTTGGAAAAGCTCCCCAAGCGGCCAACAGCCCAATTTCGAATATTCAAAACCCATATAATAAAAGGAAGGTACCCCCATGCTTCAGGAGCCACAGTCTGCAAGAGATGAAGAATTGGCTGCGGAATCCGTGGAAGAGGCGGATGCGCAACGACTCTGTCCACGCTGCAATATGCATAAGCCGCTGTCCCATTTTATGAAGCGGACAGGCAAACGCTCCGGCAAGAATGCCCGCCGCGGCATGTGCCGGGCTTGCCGCAAAAAAACCAAAAAGCTCCGGCGCCTCACCGGCCAGGAGGGTCCTCCTCCGGGTGAGAGCACGGAGCCTGGGGCCAGCAGCCCGTTTATAACCGTGGATACGGGACGCGCCGCCCCCGTCCTCGACGGTGTAATCAGCAGCCCGCCCGTTGCGGCTCCCGGTACGTTCGGAGAGGAGCATCTCTCCTCGGTGCCTATGCGCAGGCTCAGCCGGCGCCCCTTGCCGGAGCCGCCGCCCAAACCTCCGGGGCCCGACGCTTCCGTGCTCCGCCCCACCCGGGAGGGCATTATCCGCATGCGCGGGCATACGGATAAGGGAAGGCGCTGGGTGCAGGAGACGGATCTGGAGACGGCGTCCGTCCTGGTCAAGGAATACGCCGCTGTGGTGGTCAATGCCCACACCATCCGCCGCCTTTATTCCAACAAGAAATTCAAGCGCTATATCCTGATGCGCGATCAGTTTACCTGCTATTTCTGCGGCGAGTATGGCGATACCATCGACCATCTGCTGCCGCGCTCCCGGGGCGGCCATACCACCCCGATGAACTGCGTCTGCGCCTGCTCCCTCTGCAATCAGAGCAAAGCCAACCGCAGTCTGGAGGACTTTATGGAAGGTGCGGAGGATTAACGCCTGAGCAGATGTCCGCCGGACAAGCTGCTCAGGCCTCCCCCGCAGTGAGATGGTCGCAGATCCGGTTGCGGCCCTTGCGTTTGGCTTGGTACAGGTAAGCATCGGCATGCTCCAGCAGGCGCTCCGCCTCCATCCCCTTGCCGTAGGGGTGGAGCCCGATGCTTATCGTCACCCGCCGTCCCTCCAGGCCGGGATGCTCCTGAAGCTCCACATTTTCCCGGATGCGCTCCAGCACCTGGCGGACCTCCTCCAGCGTACGGTCCGTGAACACAATGGTAAACTCCTCACCGCCGTAACGGGCGCCAAAATCACTGCTTCCCACTCCCTCCCGGATGGCGGAGGCAATCCGCTTCAGCACCTGATCCCCTGCCTGATGCCCGAAGGTATCATTCACCGACTTGAAAAAATCCACATCCATCATGGCTACATGGAGGGAAAACCCCTCCGAATCCGCATACCGCAGCAGCATCTCCAAATGCTCGTTCAGCGCCGCCCGGTTGTACAGGCCGGTCAGCGGATCGGTCCTCACCATCTTATCCTTAATCACATTCTGAATCATCAGGTTCTGCTTATCTACCGATTCCATCCGCAGCTCCTGCAGAAGCTCCATCCCCCGCTCCATGGAGTTCATCGCTACGAAGGCAGAGATCCCCAGAATCAGGGGGATAACCAGCCATTCCACCAGGGAGGTCCGGTCACGGAGCGCCGGGAAGAGCGAGGTGGCCATCAGGAATGCGAAAAAATTCATAAGCGCGGTATACACCACTAACCGGCGCTGGAAATACATAATGGAAACCACGATCGGCAGAATCCAGAGGGCCTGGATATAGTCCAGGCTGTGATGCGCAACGATCAGGACGGTGCAAATCAGAGTGGTCATGCTGACTACCACCCAGTGGTATGCGCTTTTCAGCCGCAAATAAAGCAGTTCGCCCAGGCACAGAATGCCGAAGTTAATGCCGCCGGGAATCAGCATATATCTCATTTGGGCCTGCCAGCCGCCTCCCCTGCTGAGGAGCAGCATAATCTCCTCCGCCAGAAGGACCAGAAGCAATACCCACCAGAAAGAATTGAGAGACTTTCGATTCCACCGCCGGTTGTTCATGCCGAGAAAATCATCCTGCTTCATGTTATCGTCTCCCGCAATCCGACCTTGTCCTCGCAATGTTTATAGGTCTTTGCGCCCATTGACCTGCGTAATAATTCGACATCCTTTTAGCAATTCCTTTATTATGCAGAAAATATAGAATAGGTGAATTCTTATACATTTTGTCCCGTTTTTATCCACAGCAACCTCTGGAAAAATGGGGTAACCCGAACCATCTTGGTGGAATATGCCATGAGTCCCAGGTCCATCCGTACCGATCTGAAAACCAAAAAAGCCTGCCAGGAGGTAGCGGATTGCACCATCGCCACCTTCGGCAGACCGGATATTCTGGTGCAACGGGGGATTTCGTCACCAGCTGATTACAGGACTCAGGGGAACGGAACCATTCCCGGCTTGGAGTCCGTTTGCCCGAAGGGATTATACCCCAGCAGGCTAATCTGGTTCCGCTCGTTCACCAGCACATGGTAATGCAGCCCCGGCCCTTCGATATTGTAATCGTAAAAAGAGGCAAGCAGCTTAACCGGCGCCGGAAGCTCCGCCTGCAGCCGCAGCTTGTGCCGGTCTTCTCCGGCAGTCCCGTTCGTATGCACCTGCAGGCTTCCGCTGATGCGGGTAATGCTCTGGGCATGAGCCTCCTGCACCTGAGGGGTCACTGACAGAATATCCAGCTTGCCCGTGGTATTCCTCCACTCCATCTTCATGTCGAGACGGATCTCCCGGAGATGCCCGGTTTCCTCCAGCGCCCAAACCTGCAGCGGCTCGGCGGTATGCAGCACATAATCGTCCAGCGACAGCTCCTTCACAGGATTAAGCCCCATGACGGAACGGAACAGGTACCCGCCCTCCTTCGTACGGTCGGCATAAAACACCTTGCCGTCCTCTGTCAGCGCCATAAACACATACGGATTGCCGTAGAGGGAACGGATCCGGCCGGTCCAGCCCCCTTCTGCTGGCAGCTTTTCCGCTCCGGCCGGCACAAGTCCGGCGGTGCTGGGGCTGGCTGCACCAGCCTCTTGCCCCATGTTCTCTACCGCCTGCCGCAAAAATACCAGCTCCAGATGGCCCTGGTCGTCCAGCAGGAGCAGCCGGTCCCCGCCGGCAGCCATCTGCTTGACCGGACTGGAGAGCGTCAAAGGCTGGGACGAGGAGAAATCCTTCTCCCACAGCCGAACAGCTCCTGTCTGATCCAGCGTAACGGGGTAACCCAGGACAAATTGCAGCTCCCGAAGCTCCGTTACTCCTGGCACCGGTTTGAAGGTGCGGTCAGGCTGCATGGCGCGCAGGGTTCCGTCCTCCATAATAAAGTAGGGACGTCCGGAGGCAGCCAATGCCTTGCGGACGCCGGGCAGCTCGCCCATGTCCTCCCAACGGTCCAGAATGACGGGGATTCTGCCCAACTGGCCATCCATATTCCTTCCCCAGGTATAGACCCGGCCCGCCTCATCCAAGGCCATGGCATGATGATTGCCCGCTTCCAGGCCAACAATACCCGCAAGCCCTTGTATTTGTACAGGGTCCAGCACCGTTTCAGCGCCTGCCCCCAGAAGTCCGTCCCCATTCTTCCCGAAGCCCCATACGGTTCCGTCGCTGCGGGTGAACAGATAGGTGCCCTCACCGGCTACGGCCAGCTTCACTGCACCGGCAAGCCGAGGCTCCGCAGTGAGCTTTTGCTCATGGGGAAGATAGCGCATGACCTCGTTATTGTCCAACCGGATCAGAGCCTCATCCTCATAACCGGCCGTTACAGCTGCAGCCCCCTGCTGCAGCAATACCGTATGATTCTCAGCCTTCAAAATATCTCCGCTTAACCCTGCCGCATACCATAACCGGCCGCCTTGCTCCTGCACAAAAAGGGAAAATGATGTGCCGTATATGGCCGATACTCCCGAAAAGTTGCCGAAGCGCAGCGGTTTTCCCGTTTCTCTCGGCAAGTACCAGACCGTTCCGTCCTGGCGCAGGGCAAACAGGGTGCCGAACATCTCATCCAGCTGCTGGATGGAGATAATCTCCGCCAAACCCTCCACCTGCTGAGGCGCCTCCTGCTGCTTGGTACCCCGCTTCATAACATGGCCGTCTTGGCCCAGCAGATAATTTTGGGTTATCTGCACCACCGGCCGGTCGGCGGTTACGCGTTTAGGGCCTGTGTCCGCCTCGGGGGAGCCGAAGCCCCAGCCCCAGTGCCAGGCAGTGCCGTCCCGGTCAATGGCAAAGGATAGCCCCGGCTTGCTGCCGTAGCCGGCAGCATCGAATATCCGTCCGGCAGCAACGGAGGCAACCGGAACCTGGACCTGGGAGGCCGGTCCCGCTGCAGGGGCAGAAGCCGCCGGAGCAGGAGGCGCGGCTGTAGGAACGGGAGACGGAGCCAGGGATACTCCCGGCATCTCTTCCGCTGCTGACTGACGATCCCGATCACAACCGAATAAGAAGACGGCTGCCAAAAGCCATAGGATGAAAACCGCTGCATACTTGCCAGTTTGGATCATGAGGGTAAACCTCCCTCTCTCCGGGCTATTAGCAGACAGGGACACTCCTGACCGCTGCTAAGCCCTCTGTTCTACAAATAAAGACGCTTACATCGGCTGGAATGTTTCGGCAGCAGGAATTTTAAAAAAATCAAGATAATAAGCTTTACAAAAGTAAGTTGCTCATGATAATATACTTACATAAAGTTAGTTAATTCAAAAACAGAAGATAATTAGGGAGGAATTCTCATGTTGGATGCAGGTTTGTTACTTATACGGTTGGTGGTCGGATTGACCTTGATGGGGCACGGGGCGCAAAAGCTGTTTGGCTGGTTCGGCGGTTACGGGCCCAAAGGCACCGGAGGCTGGATGGAATCCATCGGCATGAAGCCCGGTGTAGCCATGGCCGTTATGGCCGGATTGTCTGAGCTGGCGGGCGGCCTGCTGTTCGCCGCAGGTCTGTGGCTGCCGGTAGCCGCAGTGCTTATCGCAGGCACGATGCTGGTTGCGATTGTGAAGGTTCACGGCCCCAATGGTTATTGGACCGATAAAGGCGGTTATGAATATAACCTCCTGCTGATCGCAGTAGCAGTGGCTCTCGCCCTGACAGGTCCTGGTCTGTATGCCATAGGCTGATCAGCTGCATAATAGACGCCGCCTGGTTGATGCCGGGCGGCGTTTTGGCGTGCTGCATAGAACCTTGGCCGCTAAGCCATAGTATGGGTAAAGATGCGCATGAAAGGAGGCGGAGAGCTTGTTCCCAGATTTCCAGGAGGAATTAAATTCCGCAGGTACGGGTTTCCCGGAGCCGGACACCACAGTGGAGGGCGGAGGAGATGCAGAGGATGACATGGAAGTGGCAGCCTTGACGGGTTTGGCCCAATGGATCAACTGCCAGGGCGACTCGGGGGAAACCGCAGCATTGATGGATCAACTGGAGAAGGAGCTGCCGGGGAAGGTAGAGCGCGGCGGTAAGCCTTCATAAAGCATCCTTGGCTCCATGGGGATAACCCTCCTTGGCCAAGAGCGGCTCCTGGCCTTACTAAATAACACAGCAAGCCCCGTCAGGCTTTTGACCCGACGGGGCTCTTCTTGCGGCTGTGCGCTTGGCTCCGGCCTACTCTACCTGGGCCAGGATAGCTGCTTGTTTGACGAAGGCGCCCTCCACCTGATGGAGCTGGTTCAACAGCTCCGTCTGGAAGGTGCCGGGACGGTCGCCGCCGGATACCTTCAGGGCTTCCTCGGCGGCTACGCCATAATAAGCCAGGGCGGATACTGCCGCTTTGACCAGGTCCTTCTCCACCGCGGCGAAGGCTCCGATCACCGAGGTAAGCAGGCAGCCGGTGCCCGTAACCTTGGTCAGCAGGGCGGTGCCGTTGCTGATCTTCCAGGTGACGCTGCCGTCGCTGACGATATCATCGGCGCCGGTCACCACTACCACGCAGCCCAGCTTCCGGGCTGCCTGGCGGGCCAGCTCTACCGCATCCGATGCGGTATCGCCTCCATCCACACCCTTGATCGTGCCGGATTCACCGATCACGTTGGCGATCTCTGCGGCATTGCCGCGAAGGATGGACACCTTCACCTCGTCCATCATCCGCCGCGCCGTATCCGTCCGGTACGGGGTGGCGCCTGCGCCCACGGGATCAAACACCACCGGTACACCGTGGGCGTTTGCTGAACGGCCAGCCACATGCATGGCGTGGACCACAGCTTCATCCAGGGTGCCCATGTTCAGCACCAGGGCACCGGCGATTTTGGCCATGTCTGCCACTTCTTCCTTGGCATAAGCCATAACTGGGGATGCACCCAGCGCCAGCAGCCCGTTCGCCGTAAAATTGGTCACCACCACATTAGTGATGTTATGAACCAGGGGCTTCTGCTCTCGGACCCTCATCAGGTTTTGCTCCAGCTCATGTAATTCCATTCTCCGCCAACTCCTCTTTATCGGTAGTCCAGCAAACGGACGCGTGAACCGCAAAAAAGACGCTTCGCCAATAGCAAAGCGCCTTAAAAAACGGGCAAGCTCCCTACGCTGGCATGATCCAACAGGTTCAATGGTAAACGGCGGACAGCCGTACTCTCAGCCCGCTCCTGCGGACTCCCATGCTTCATATGCAATTACGATCATCTTACCAAGAAGGCCTGTGCTTGGCAATGCGAAGCAGCCGTCTTACGCGATCTAGAACTTCACCAGATCCTGGCGGATGGGAGTGAAGGTATCCAAAAGTGCGGAATCCTCCTCCAGTGCAGTCACCCCGTGTTTGGCATTGCTGGGGATGGCAAGGGTTTGGCCGGCGGAAACTTCGGTTTCCTTGCCGTCGATACGGAAGATAAAGCGACCGCGCAAGCAATAGCTCATCTGCTCATGCGGATGACTGTGCTCGTAGCCTTCCGCCCCCTTGGCAAAATGCACCTCCATCATCATCAGGCTGCCCACTGCGTTCAGAATACAACGCTTTACGCCGGGCTCCGCATTTTCCCATACTCCGATATTGCTCACTCGTACCTGCCTCCTGTCTGCTGTCTGCTCTTTTGCGGCACGCCGCATGTCTTTACTAAGCATACCCATCCGGCCGGGAGATGTCCATAGCCCGTGCCTGCACTCCCCCGATCAGAGAGGCCTGCTCAGCTTCAGCACCTGCAACAACGGCACCCGTCCGCTGCCGGATTCATGAAACAGCCATTGCTCCTGCATGTGGTCGATAAACAGCACCCCGTCCAGATGGTCCACCTCATGCTGGATACAGCGGGCCAAATACCCTTCCGCCTCCAAAATAACCGTTTCCCCTTGCCGGTTGAGGGTGCTTACCTTTACCTGGCTAGCCCGCTTCACATTGCCGTAGTAGCCGGGGTAGGACAGGCAGCCTTCGGTTCCCATCTGCTCCCCGCTTTGTTCCAGGATGACCGGATTGATCAACTCCAGCAGACCATCGCCACAGTCCATCACAATGAGTCTGCGCAAAAGCCCCACCTGGGGAGCAGCCAAACCCGCCTGGCCGTCAGCCGCATACAGCGTTTCCGCCAAGTCATCCAACATCCGCAGCACCCGTGGGGCAAGCTCCTCCACAGGTTTGGCGGTTTTCCGCAGAATCGGATCGCCAAACGGCAAAATCTCTTTTACTGCCATCCTCAAACTCCTTTCCATTGCTGCAGCGGCATATCCTAATTTTTCCTTGTGTACTTATGCCGACTTATTATAATATTGAAATAATTATAATTCTCAAACTTATTTTCCGCGACGGAAGGGAGAACTTTCATGAAGAAGAAGCTTTTGATCTCATTCGGAGGAACCCTGCTTCTTTTGGTTGGAATGGCGGCAGGGGCTTTAGCCAGTACGCAGCTTCAGGAAATCAAGGCTTACCTGAACGGGGAGCTGAAGGTAAGATTCAATGGAGAGCTTGCCGTTTTGAAGGATGCGGACGGCAACCAGGTACTCCCCATTACCTACGAAGGCACCACTTACCTGCCTGTCCGGGGAATTGCCAATCTGCTGGATATACCTGTGAAGTACGATGAGCAAGCCAAAGAAGTCCTTCTGGGCGAGCTTATGGAAGGTGTTCCGGTTAACCGGGAGGATTTTAACAATACACTCTATTCCAAGGATCCCGCCCAGACACAATTTGGCGGCAAGGATTATTCGGAGGTCCTGTATAGTGCGCCGGACTCCAATATTAAATATACGGCATTAAGCCCGGCAGGCAAATATACGAAGCTGGTTTTGCAATTTGCCGCTACGGTCCAGGAGGTCGAGTCGCTGGAGATCACCGATATTGACAAGAATGCCCTGCTCAAGGAGGTCAAAGGCATCTCTCCTTCATCAGGTCTCCAGACCATTGAAGTTACGATCACGGGTGTGAAGAATATCTCCATTCAGGTGAAACAGCCTACAGACGGAGGGTTCATCATTCCGCTCACAACCTCCTATTATCAATAAGCTGTCACCCGATGCAAATGACCGGCTGTCCATTTCCAGGGCAGCCGGTTTTTTTAATCCCACGGTTCCGTTAAGGCGCCTCCAATTGCCTCGATAAAATACAGAGCCTGGTCCAGACGCTGATCGGGGTTGGGGATAATCAGATCACATCCGAATAGGAGCGAGACCTCTTCCCCATAACTGGCTAACCGCCGCTCCTGCTCCTCAAGAGACAGTCCCCGTTCCGCCAGGCGCCGGGCACATTGGTCCTTTTCCGTGTAGATGCCAACAAGCAACACCTTGTCCCCGTAACGCTCCTTTACCTTACGGGCACCGAAGGCGTCCAGCACCACAGAATGGGGAGTCACATCCTGAATGGCCGCCGCAACGGATGCCATGGAGGTGCCGTACATATTCCCCTGGTACTCGGTTGTCTCCAGAAGCTCGCCGGAGGCATACATGGCCTTCAGCTGCTCGGCGCTGCCGAAGTAATACTCTCTTCCATGGGTTTCCCCCTCCCGGGGAGGACGGGAGGTCCAGGTAACGATCCGGGGCAGGCCAAGCTTGGCCTGAAGTGTGCTTTTGCCCGCTGCGCTGGGTCCCTGCAGAACAACTAGCCGATGCGACATATAACCGCCTCTTTTCACATTCTTATCCCTATATTATACAATAAAAGTACAAGAAAATCGGATATCGTTTTTTTCTCATTCGTCAGGAGGAACCCCGGCTTGAATTCCGAGACCTTTATCTACATTACACTCATTTCCACGTCCGGAGCCTTGAACGCGCTCCTCTTTATGTACGCCTTGTCCGACAAAACCCGCTCACAGGCCATGAGGGCATTCGCGGGTGTTACCGCAACGGCTGCCCTTTATTGCTTCGGAGCGGCTCTGCAGCTGGCCAGCAGCACCCTCGCCGCGATTAAGATTTGGATCAGTGTGGCCTATTTGGGCATGGCGTTTTCACCGGTGTTCCTGCTTATCCTGATCAGCCGCTATACCGGTATGGACAAATGGCTTTCCCGCAAAATAACCGGACTTCTGTTTATCATCCCCGCCATAACCTGCTTCCTGGTAGCAACAAACGACCTGCACCATCTTTTCTACAAATCCGTGTATCTGCGGCCGGATGCCCCGTCTCCCATGGCGGATATTATCATCGGTCCGTGGTATATCATCCACGGCGCCTATACCTTCGGCAGCCTGTTCCTCGGAGCCTGCCTGTTGGTAGGCCAATGGCGGACGGCCTCCAGCGCATACCGCAAGCAGATTTTCACGCTGTTTCTGGGGACGATGCTGCCGATTATCGCATCCTTTCTGTATTTGATGGGACTGATTCCCTACGATATGGACCCGGTTCCCTTTATCTTGATTTTCACAACCTCCTTGTATGTCTGGGCCATCCGGACCACCGATTTGTTCCAGGTGGTGCCTATAGCCAGAGGCTACGTATTCGAAAGCATGCGGGACGGTGTGCTGGTGCTGGACCTGGCGGGAAGGCTGGTGGATTATAATCCGGCGGCCCGGCGCATGATTCCGGCACTGGCTCCGGAACGGATCGGCGAAACACTGGAAAACGTCTGGTCCGGGAAAGCAGGTTTGGAGAAGCTGCCTGCGGAAGCCGTCCAGCAGGTGAATGCGGAGTTGGTCTGGCGGACCCGATGGCTGCAGGAGGGGGCAGAGGAACGGCATTATGAGGTCCGTTCTCTGCCGGTGCGGGTGAAGAATGACCGCCGGGTGGGGCGGATGCTGATGCTGATCGATGTGACCGAGCATGTCCGCTATGAGGAAAAGCTGCTCCGGCTGGCCTCTTATGACGGACTGACGGGCATATATAACCGCTCGTGCTTTATGGAGGAAGCTGGGCGGATGCTGGTTGAAGCCGAAAAAACCGGCTCCGGCTTATCGCTGGTTTTGTTCGATGTGGACCATTTTAAGACCATCAATGACCGCTTGGGCCATTCGGCGGGAGACCAGGCATTAGTCCACCTGGTAGATATCTGCCGGAGCCAGCTGAGGGAGGGGGAATTCCTCGGCCGGTACGGCGGCGAGGAATTCGTCCTGTGCCTGCCCGGTATGGAGCTGGCCGAAGCCAGTCGGCGCACAGAGCAAATCCGGGCGGCCATCGCCAACTCCGACATGCCGCTGTCTGCTGCAGAAGGGCCGCTGCACCTGACGGCCAGCTTCGGCGTGGCGGAGGCGGGCGGCGCCATAGGGTTTGAGCTGGAGCCGCTGCTCCAGGCTGCCGACAAGGCTCTCTACCAGGCCAAGGCCGCTGGCCGAAACACTGTCTGCTGCAGCCCCGGGACGGCATGACCGGGTGCAGCAGCAGCATTTATAACGGCCTACTTATGCGCATGTTCGAACGCTTTTTATCCATTATTTACCTTTATATGGCCTGATATACCGAATCCCCCCCCTTATGAACACTATCCCATCAGCTCAGGACAAGGCGCCTTCCAGCCCTCGCCTCCCGCTCACATTACCGGTAACGGAACTATCCGCCTCTTACAGTGCAAATACAGCCGGATTCCAAATCTAACGGAACTATCAGACCGTTAGCGCCAAATTTTCCACTGATTTACCGGAAAAACCACCTGTAAGAGCCGGTCAGTTCCGTTAAAAATTCTGCAGGCCCATTTTCGCCATATAAGAGCTTCTGAGTTCCCTTAAAGCTCCGCCCCCCCATTTTCGCCATATGAGAGCTTCTGAGTTCCCTTAAAGCTCCGGCTCCTCCATTTCCTCCACCCAAGCGCCTCTGAGCTCTGACCTGGCGAAGATCGGGCCGGATGATTTCGAATCTCCGTTTGTCCTTCCTTGTTGCTCCCCCAGTCCTCCCGGTCGGTCCCTCCTCCCACTTTTTACGCCCTACGTACATTGGGTGCACTGTCCTGAGCAGATGGGATAGTGTTCGAACATGCACATAAGACCGTTATAACACCACAGTGGCTGGTTTATTTTTCCATAAAATTGTGATTTATATCTGTTCTTTTACTATCCTGAGCAGAGGGATAGTGTCCATATAGATGTGTATCAGGTGTTATCCGTTCGAATCCGCTGCACTCTTCACCAAAAGTAGCCATACTGCTGAGTGCAACTTTAGCGGGAAGGAACGCGTCTCACTAACTGGAAGTGAATTCCCAAAGGGGAGAGGATATTTTTGTTTCCAACTTCATATAAACTCGGCAGCCGAATCGCCTTGGCCGGTCTCATTCTGATAGGAGCCAGCATTCTATCTGCACCGGGAAAAACACAAGCCGCTGATCCGCAATTAACAGTTACGCTGCCCTCATTTCCCGTTACGCTAAACGGACAGACCGTGGATAACCGCAACCGGGAATATCCGCTTGTTGTGTACAAGGACATCACCTACTTTCCTATGACCTGGTACGATTCCCGCTATCTCGGACTAGAAAACAGATGGTCCCCCGACCAAGGGTTGACCGTGCAGCAGAGCAACATTACTGCCGCTTATCACGGCTATGCGTCTGCTGAAGCGAACACTGCCCGCAGCTACCGGGCGGAGCTGGCCGAAGGACCAATTACGGTCAATGGACAGGCCATCGATAATCGTGCTGAGGAGTTCCCGCTCCTGAGCTTCCGGAACATCACTTATTTCCCGCTGACCTGGCGTTTTGCCCATGATGCCTTCAACTGGGAGTATGACTGGAGCGACTCCAGCGGACTTTCCATCCGCTCCGGCAATCCGCAGGTGAAGGACGCCGGACTTCCCGATTATGCCGCCAACAATGGCTTCGCCGTATACAAGGGATATTACTATTTTGCACAGACAGATGGGGCGCAGAACCATATCTATCGCAGCCCGGTGTCCAATCCGGGTGACAAAAAGCATATCTATGCGTATGAATACAGCACTTCGTATGGTAATAATCCCCTTCTTTGCTTTAATGTTCGGGATGATGCCCTTTGGCTCAATTACCACATGGGCGGGGCCACCATGGGCAGCGACCATTATGTGAAGCTGAACGAGGATGGCACAGTGGAAAAGGAGCTCTCCGGTTCTATCGATTTCGCCAGCACCCCACTGGGGCGGGTAATCATCAACTACGGCGTTCCTCCATTCGGGAATAATCTGTATTTGGTACCCCCGGGTCAGTCTTACCCTTCTGAAAATATGCCTGATATGCAAATTGGTAATCCGTCCATGATGTACGGGTGGTCCATCATACCCTCTGAGGAAGGCGGCACCTCTTATGGCAGGGGTTCACTGGAGGTGGCGGGAACATCTGTTTATGTGCTGGGTTCCCCTTATCCCGTATCGGATGCAAACCAGGCGGAGGTCAATCACATCTGGAAAATCGACTTGAAGAGCGGAAAACAAACTGCGGTTACGGCAGGCGGAATTTCCCGGTTCACATTAACAGAAGATGACCGGATCCTTTATGTCAAAGCTGCCGACGGCCTGCTTTATGCCTCCGACCTGAATGGACAGCAGGAGATGCTGCTCTCCGGGCAGCACAAGGTGAGCCAATTTAGTTTGGTGGAAGGTAATGTGTTTTTCACGGTGCTAGTGGAGGGCTGGATGAATCGGCTCTTCCGAGTAGAGGATGGCAAGGAGCCGCAGGAGGTCAGCGGAAATTACTTTGCTCCCGTGTACTTCACCAAAGACCGGATATTAGCGCAAACTCTCGGGAGGGAGCTTTCCCTGAACATCTACGACAGCCGCGGAGAAGTGCTGCTGCGGATAGAAGGGGAACTAAAAGCCCTCTCTGCAGACGGGGAACAATTGCTGTTTAAGCTGGAGGGTGAAACGTCACTGAAGACTTTACAATATTAGGTTGCGGATTTTTGCATCACCCCCAGGGCGTGGTATGATAAAGCCAATAAGGCTTGACCACCACATTCGAGGGAGTTTGATTTCCGATGAAAAATGAACTCATCCAGCGCTTCACCTCCTACGTGAAGTTAGATACCCAATCCAATGAGCATAACGATACCTGCCCTTCTACGGAAGGGCAATGGGCATTGGCCCATAAGCTGGTAGAGGAACTAAAGCAGATGGGCATGAGCGAGGTTACCGTTGACGAGCATGGCTACGTCATGGCTACTCTGCCTGCCAACACCAACAAGGCCTCCGTCCCGGTCATCGGTTTTTTGGCCCATATGGATACGGCCCAGGACTACAGTGGCGCTAATGTGAATCCCCAGCTGATCGAAAATTACAACGGCCAGGACATTGTGTTGAATGCCGCCAGCGGCACTATTCTGTCCGTGTCCGCCTATCCGGAGCTGGCCGGGTATAAGGGCCAGACTCTGATTACCACGGATGGCACCACACTTCTGGGCGCCGACGACAAAGCAGGCATCGCCGAAATTATGACGGCTATGGCTTATTTGATCGCCCATCCCGAGGTGCCCCACGGGAAAATCCGGGTTGCATTTACCCCCGATGAGGAAATCGGCCGCGGCGCCCACAAGTTCAATGTGCCGGCCTTTGGCGCAGCTTTTGCCTATACCTTGGACGGCGGGCCCCTGGGCGAGTTGGAATATGAGAGCTTCAACGCCGCGGTTGCTACCGTAACCTTCAAGGGTGTGGTTGTCCACCCCGGTACGGCCAAGGGCAAAATGGTCAACTCCGCCAAGGTGGCCATGGAATTCAACAGCCGGCTGCCCAAGGAGGAAGCCCCCGAGTTTACGGAGGGCTATGAGGGCTTCTACTACCTGCAATCCATTAATGGCACTGTGGATTCCACCACGATGCGGTATATGATCCGCGACTTTGACCGGGAGAGCTTCCTGGCCCGCAAGAACCGGATTGTGGAAATCACCCGGGAGCTGGAAGCCGAATACGGGCCGGGCAGCGTCAAGGTGGAGATGAAGGATCAATATTACAACATGCGGGAGAAAATCGAGCCGGTGAAGGAAATCGTGGATGTGGCTCACCAGGCTATGGTCAATCTGGGCATCAAGCCCATTGTGAAGGCCATCCGGGGTGGCACCGACGGCTCCCAGCTGTCCTATATGGGCCTGCCGACTCCCAATATTTTTGCGGGCGGGGAAAATTTCCACGGCAAATATGAGTACGTGTCCGTAGATTCGATGCTGAAGGCCACTCAGGTCATCGTGGAAATTGCCCGTCTGTTCGAGGAAAAAGCCGAGGTATAGGGCGTTAGGCGTTAGCCACCGGCAAAAAGCAAAGAACCGGCTCCTCCACCACGGAGACCGGTTTTTTGTGTGTCTATTTATTCAGCTAGGTGTGTCATTACACACCCTCCAAAACAGAGTAATCGTCAGGGGTTCCAGCTGCATTCCCGTACAGAACAGTAAAGGTGTGTGCCGCCAGGTCCCCCTTCAGCACAGCCTTATGGCCATCGCCGGTCCAGGACAGCTCCAGCAGATGAGGCTCCTCATGGAGAACAGTGGAAAACTTGCCGTTGAAGGCAGGGTTCGTGTTGCGGAAGCGCATCAGGTTGAACAGCCGCTGTACCACCGGACGCTGCACCTCCGCCTCCACTTCCTCCGCGCTGTAATAGTGGCGGTTGATGTTGCGGCCCACCTTGGTCTCCTCCAAAAGAGCAATGTCATTACGGCCCGCCAGGAGCCCCACATAATACACCTGTGGAATGCCGGGGCTGAAGAACTGGATCGCCCGGGCCAGCACATAAGCGTCGTCGTTGTCGCCCAAGGCCGAGTAATAGGTGCAGTTCACCTGATAGATATCCAGGTTATTGTACGCCATGGTGTTGTAGATCTTCTTCACGTTGGCGCCCCGGGAGAACAGGGCCTCCTTGGTTTCCTCGATTTCCTCGTCGGTAAGCAGGCCGCGTACATCCACAACGCCGATGCCGTCATGGGTATCGAGAGTGGTGAACTGCTTCTGAGGACAGATGGACAGCCAATGATATAGCCGGTCGCTCCTGCCGTTGTACAGGGCATGCAGCACCAGCATCGGCAGAGCGAAATCATACACATAATAATCCTTCTCCGCCAGCTTCAGCTGGATGGAGTAATGCTCGTGAATCTCCGGAAGCACCTCCACGCCCCGGGACGACAGAAGTGAAGCCGCATCCCCCAGCATGCTCCAGATATCCGGCTCCACAAAAAAGCAGTTCGTCCCCACCTTCTTGGTGGCGTATGCGAAGGCGTCGAGACGGATAACCGCAGCCCCTCTATCCGCCAGATGAACCAGCTCATCGCGTACAAACTGCTGCGCCGTTTCCCCGTACAGGTTCAGGTCCACCTGCTCTTCGTCGAAGGTGCACCAGACCTTCTCCGTGCTTCCGTCGGCGAAGGTGACGTCAATGTAGGGAGCACGGGGCTTCCGCTTGTAAATCAGGTCCACATCCTCCGGCGAAGGCTCCCCCTCCGGCCAAAAATCCTTGTACCGGATGAAGAAGTCCGCATAGGGAGATTCATCCTTGCGGGCGGCAAAATCCTTGAAATAGTCCGAGCTGCGGGAGATATGGTTAATCATGAAATCCACCATCAGATAAAAATCCCGGGCGATCCCCTCCACATCCTCCCAGGTGCCAAAGGCCGGGTCTACCTCCCGGTAGGTCATAGGGGCAAACCCCCGGTCTGCAGAGGACGGATAAAAGGGCAGCAAATGCACACCCCCCACTACACCCTTTAGATGGGTATTCAGAATTCCGGCGGTTTCCTTCAGATTCTTGCCCAGACTGTCCGCGTACGTAATCAGCATGATTTCATTCCGGATTGCCAATAATAACATCTCCTTCAAAAGGACTGATCCTTAAACCGCCAGCGGCAATAAGGAAGCGTTAACAGGATCAATTTGCCCCTAGTATAACCAACCCGAATCCTCTATGTCAATCGATTAACATAAATTTATGCTAACCGATTGACATAGGATAATCGATTGACATATAATGCAATTGTCGACGAGTTGAAAGTGCTTTCATTTTTTACATCATTTTAGGGGGATGAAAAATATGAATGGGTTCAAACGTTTATCCTGGACTGCACTTACCGTATCACTTGCCGTTTCCCTGGCCGCCTGCGGAAGCAGCGACAGCAAAACCGGCGCCTCCGCCTCCCCGGCCTCCGGGTCGGGCAAGGTCAAGATTACCCTGCTCAATTCCAAGGGAGAGATCCAAACTCAGCTGGAGGATGCAGCCAAGAGCTTCCACGAGGACAACCCGGATATCACCTTAGAGATACAGCTGGTTCCGGCGGGCTCGTCCCCTTTTGAGAAGGCCTCCACCCTGTACGCCTCTGGCAATCCGCCCACCATGATTATGCTGGACACCGGCGACGTGGCCAAATTCAAGGACCGCATCCTGGACCTTACAGATGAAAAATGGGGCAAGGACGCCATCGCCAACGCCCTGGACCTCACCAGCTTCGACGGCAAAAACTATGCCTTCCCTCTGGCTGTGGAGGGATACGGCTTTATTTATAACAAAGCGGTGGTGGATAAGGCTGTAGGCGGAACCTTCGATCCTTCCACCATCACCACCACCACGGCGCTGGAGGAGCTGTTCAAGAAGGTGGAGGCCAGCGGCAAAAAAGCGCTGATCATCTCCCCCATGGACTGGTCCCTGGGCGCCCACTACCTGCCCTTGGCTTATGCCGGGCAAAGCAAGGACAGTGCCCAGGTGAACAAATTCGTCGCTTCGCTCAAGGCAGGCTCGGCGGATTTTGGCACCAACAAGGTTTTCAACGGCCTGATGGATACCTTCGATGTGATGATGAAATACAACATGGACAAAGCCTCCCCGCTGTCCACCACCTATGAGAAGGGCCCGGAGGTATTGGGCAAGGGCCAGGTGGGCCTGTGGTTCATGGGCAACTGGGCGTGGCCGCAGCTGGCCGGCTTTGACACCGGCAACAAACAATACGGCTTCCTGCCGGTTCCCGTAAGCAATAACCCCGACGATTACGGCAACACCCAAATCTCCGCAGCGGTGAGCAAGCGGATCGTCGTGGATAAGCAAAAATCCACCCCCGAGCAGCAGGCAGCCGCCAAAAAATTCTTCGACTGGATCGTATACCAGCAGAAGGGTCAGGACTTCCTAGTGAACAAGGCCAATATTGTTCCTGCCTTCAAGAACATCACCCTGCCTGCTCCCGATCCGTTAGGCAAGTCCATCCAGGACTATCTGGCCAAGGGCAAGGTGCAGCCTTCCATGAGCGATTTGCCTGCAGACCACTGGGCCAAGGTTGGCGCCTCCATGCAGAAGTATCTGTCCAAGGCGGGGGACCGGGCCACATTGGCCAAGGAGATTCAGGATTATTGGAAAACAGTGAAGTAAAACGGTGAGGTAAGGTCCGCTGCCGGGCCGCCTGCGGAATCCGGCAGAACGCCTCTGTTCTGCCGGACTTTTGCTACAGATATAAAGGAGAGTGAACCTGCATGATTGGAGAAAAAGGCTTCTGGAACCGGCTGCGGCTGCGGCTCCTGTTCACCGGACCTACCCTGTTCGCCTTTATGGCCGTGATGATGGTCCCGTTTATCTACGGCATTTATTTGACCTTTACCAACTGGGACGGGATATCCACCACCCACAGCCTGGTCGGCTTCAAAAACTATGCCTCCGTTTTCGCAGATTCCCACTTCTGGAGCTCCTTCGGGCTGACGCTGCGGTACGTGGCCTTTACGGTGGTGCTCACCAACCTGCTGGCATTTCTCCTGGCTTATGCCCTGACTACCGGAGTGAAGGGGCAGAACCTCTTTCGCGCGGGCTTCTTCATGCCCAACCTGGTAGGCGGGATCGTGCTGGGTTTCATCTGGCAGTTTATTTTCAACAATGTGCTTGTTTATCTTGGGCAAAAAGCCTCCATCGGCATCTTCAGCGCCTCCTGGCTGGCAGAGCCGGGTAAAGCCTTCTGGACGCTGGTGATCGTATCCGTGTGGCAGTATGCGGGGTACATGATGGTGATTTATGTGGCGGGATTTATGGGCGTGCCGGCGGATATCGGGGAGGCGGCCAGCATCGACGGGGCCAATAGCTGGCAGAAGCTGACCCGGATGACCATCCCCATGATGGTGCCCTCCTTCATCGTGTGTATGTTCTTGTCCCTGCAGCGGGGATTTATGGTGTATGACGTGAACCTGTCCCTGACCAAGGGCGGTCCCTTCAACTCCACCCAGATGGTCTCCATGCATGTGTACCAAAAAGCCTTCCTGTCGCGGGATTACGGTGTAGGCCAATCAGAGGCCTTCGTGCTGTTCCTGCTGGTGGCCGCCATCACGCTGCTCCAGGTGTATTTCAGCAAAAAAATGGAGGTGGAAGCCTGATGGCTGCCCATAAAAAAATCGGCTCCACGCTCAAGCTGGTTGTCCTGGCGCTCCTGATGTTCCTGTTCCTGGTGCCTTTCCTGCTGCTCCTGCTCAACTCCTTCAAGGAGAACCGGATGATTACCTCCAACCCGCTGGCGCTGCCCACCGGGCTTCATGTCCAGAACTATGTGAACGCCTTTGACAAAATGGGATACGTGGACGCCTTCACCAACTCCCTGATTATCACGGCTGTAAGTGTGCTGCTCATCGGCATTTGTGCGGCCATGACCGGCCACTTCTTCGTCCGGAACCCGTCCCGGTTCAACCAGAATACGTTTTTCCTGATGGTCGCCGCCATGATCATTCCCTTCCAGGCTATCATGATCCCGCTGGTCAAAATATACGGGTCGCTGAATATGCTCAACAACAAGTTTTCCCTGATTTTTATGTACCTGGGGTTTGGCAGCTCCCTGGCGGTGTTTATCTATCACGGATTCATTAAGAGCATCCCCAAGGAGCTGGAGGAGGCCGCCCTGATTGACGGCTGCAGCCGGACCCGCACCTTTTTTCAGATCGTGTTTCCGGTGCTGATGCCCACCACGGTGACCATCGCCATTCTGAATGTCCTGTGGATCTGGAACGATTTCCTGTTACCCTCGCTGATTCTGGTAGAGCCGGAGCAGCGGACGCTGCCCTTGTCCACCTTCAACTTCTACGGCACCTACACCGTGGACTTCGGGCCGCTGATGGCCAGTCTGGTGCTGACCATTCTGCCAGTCATTGTGATCTACCTGTTTGCCCAAAAGTACATTATCCAGGGAGTCATGCAGGGTTCGGTGAAGTAGCGCCGGGGAACAAGGACCGGGCTCAGTTGGCTGCGGCAGAGCAGCATACCGCTCGCCCGTACCGGAGTCTTGCCTCTCTCCCGCCTTCAACGTTATAGTAGAACTATCAAGTTTTTCCTGACCATCCAGTAGAAAACGAGGATCACGCAATGGCAACCATTTATGATGTGGCAAAAAAAGTCGGGCTTTCCGTCACCACCGTGTCCCGGGTGCTCAACAACCGCGGGTATATCAGTGAGGCTACCCGCAAGCGGGTGTACGACACCATGGAGGAGCTGAATTACCAGCCCAACGAGCTGGCCCGTTCCCTGCTGCGCAAGCAGTCCAATGTGCTGGGGCTGATTATCCCGGATGTGGCCCATCCCTTCTTTTCGGAGCTGGCCAGCCATATGGAAGCGTGCGCGTATGCCTCGGGCTACAAAATCCTGCTGTGCAATTCCCATCTCGATCCCGACAAGGAGAGAGATTATATCGATATGCTGAAGCGCAACCGGGTGGATGGCATCATTATGGGCAGCCATACTCTGGAGGTAGATGAGTACCGGACCCTCCAGCGCCCGCTGGTGACCATCGACCGGATGATTGACGCTTCCATCCCTTATGTGGCCTCGGACAACTATCTGGGCGGACGGCTGGCGACGCAGCTGCTGCTGGACAAGGGCTGCCGGAAGCTGGCCCATATCTGCGGCAACCTGGCGCTGGACCTGCTGGCGAACCAGCGGGATGCCGCCTATGTAGAGGCAGCCGCCGCCGGCGGAGTGGAAGCGTTGACCTATGAAACCGGCACCAACGTCTTCGACGAGGGGGAATACCGGGAGCTGGTGAAGCAGCTGTTTACCGAGCACCCGGAGGTAGACGGCATCTTCGCCGGCAGCGATCTGATGGCCGCCTTCGTGCTCCAGGAATGCGCCCGCCGGGGCCGCTCCGTCCCGGACCAGGTCAAGCTCGTCGGCTACGACGACGTACCCATGGCCTCCTGGTTCGTCCCCTCCATCACCTCCATCCGCCAACCCATCCGCCAAATGGGTGAGCTGGCGGTAGATTTGCTGCTCAAGCAGTTAGCCGGGGAAGAAGTCCCTCCCGCCACCGTGCTGCCGGTAGAGCTGATGGAGCGGGAGACCACGTAGGGGAGGGTGTGCGACAAAACGTGTTTGAGCTTCCAAGCCAAGCCTATCCCGGTAGTGAATGTTGCCAATGAATATTTATTCACCAAACCAACTCCGTCGGACAGACTCCTAGATTGCAGGAGCCGCGGGCTCCTTATACGGATAGAAAGGCTCGGTGGCATATGCAGGAATCCTTCCTTCAGCCTGCGGACCCCTGGCGTCCGCAGTTTCATTATTCTCCCCGGGCCAATTGGATGAACGATCCCAACGGCATGGTTTACTTTAATGGAGAGTATCATTTGATGTACCAGTATTTCCCGGGTGGTCAAACCTGGGGACCCATGCATTGGGGACATGCCGTAAGCACCGACCTGATGCATTGGGAGCACCGGCCTGTGGCCTTATATCCCGATGAATTCGGGATGATCTTCTCCGGCTCCGCCGTGGTGGACTGGGGGGACTCCAGCGGCTTCTTCGGCGGCAAACCCGGCCTGGTGGCCGTGTTTACCCATCATGCGGCGCTGCCGGATACCCGGGAGGTCCGCCAGAGCCAAAGCCTGGCCTACAGTGCCGACGGAGGCCGGACCTGGTTGAAGCACAAGGGGAATCCGGTGCTCACGGATCTCTCCCTACCGGACTTCCGCGATCCCAAGGTGTTCTGGCATGAGCCGGAGAGCCGCTGGATCATGGCGCTGGCGGCGGGTGACCATATCCGCTTCTACGCCTCCCCCAATCTGCGGGAGTGGACCTATACCGGGGAATTCGGCCGCCGGGAGGGCTCCCATCAGGGCGTTTGGGAATGCCCGGACGTATTCCCGCTTCCGGTGGAGGGCCTGCCCGGGGAAACCCGGTGGGTGCTGCTCGTCAGCATCGGCGGCTTGCCGGAGGATGCGGAGGGCTCGCGGACCCAGTATTTCCTGGGGACCTTCCGGGACGGCCGTTTCCATGGCGGCGAACCGGCAGATCCCGTCCGCTGGCTGGATGCCGGACGGGATCATTACGCAGGCGTCACTTGGTCGGACGCCCCGGACAACCGCCGCATCCTGCTGGGCTGGATGAGCAACTGGAAATATGCGGCGCTGACCCCCGCCGCAGGCTTCCGCGGGGCCATGGCCCTGCCCCGGGAGCTGTCCCTCTACGCCAGCGGCGGCGAAGTCCGCCTGCAGCAGCTTCCCGTGGCGGAAGCCGCCGGGCTGCGGGAGGAATCCGCTTGCTGGCACATGGTTGAAGCCAGCCCCGGCACACCCTTCCGTCCCGACTTCGAAGCCGCCTTGCTGGAGCTGTCCCTGGAGTGGGAATGGACCGGGGAGCCGGGAGAAGCGGGGGTGCGGCTGTGGACGCGGGACGGGCAGGAAACCCGGATCGGCATCGACGCCCAAGCCGGAGCACTGTACATCGACCGGACGGCCTCCGGGGAAAGCGGCTTTCATCCGGCCTTCCCCTGCCGCCATGAAACACCGCTGCCTCCTGCAGCCTCCCGGCCCAGACTCCGCATATGGGCGGACCGGATCTCGGTGGAGGTATTTGCCGGCGACGGCGATCCGGCTATGACGGATCTGATCTTCCCTGCGCCCGGTCCTTACCGGGTGGAGGTGTACGCGGTCCATACGCCGGTACACATCCATACGCTGGAGCTGCACCGGCTCCGTCCGGCTGTGGCGGAGGGGCCAGCCTCTCAAGAAGGCCGCGGACTGTAGACGCAGGGACCCTAGGCACAGTTGACCTTAGACATAGCGGATTGTAAACGCAGGGAACCGTAGACGCAATGGAGTGTAGACGCAGCGAACCGTAGACGCAAAAAAGAGACCGCTCCGCGATCTCCCCCCGGCCGCACGCGCACACGCCACTGCCAGGTTTCTAACGAATCTCACAAGCTTTATTTCGGCAAAAACGGGTGTTTCCAGCTTCTAACGAATATGAGCCACCTTATTTCCCGCCTACTGCTCAAATTGGTGCTGTTTCCGCGAAATAAGCTTCCTCAGATTCGTTAGAACAGAGACAGGGGCGAAACGGGCAATATAACGTTGCTGATATTCGTTAGAATCACCCATGGTCCAGTGGGACCATCGCCAACAACGAAAATGCCGAGGCGGATTCGGCACTTTCGTATAAAACCCTGGAGCCAATGTGAAGGCTGCCCCCAAAACATACATTTCCCGAACAGCTTCCCTGCAGAGAGGCCCCTGACTATCCCGAAGATTCAACGGGGAAGGGCTAAGCACCTCAGCATTTTTACGTTCTGATCTATCGAGAAAACGCCCTTACCGGGCGTTTCTGCGTTTTATGGGGCCTTGGCGGGACGCATCGTTCCTAAGGCTAACGGGCCTGCCCTCAGCAGTCCTGTTCAAGACCCGCTCAGGGCCTGGCCCAAATCAGGCTGCCCATGCCCAGCCAGCAGCGCTCCGTGCGCTCCACCTGCAGGCCGGCCTCCTGAGCCAAGGCACCGATATCCCGGGTATGATGGCAGCCCAGCATCCGGTACAAAAGCGGGTCTGCCGCTTTTTGCAGGAGGGCCAGCGGCGGGTTGGTGCTTTTGCCATGCTCCAAAAGGAGAATCCGGCCTCCGGGCCGGCACCAGCGGCGCATCTGGCGAAGCACTGCCAGCGGATGCTCGTAGGCGCACAGAGACAAGGTGGACACCACTGTGTCGAAGCTTTGCTCCGGCAGCTCCAGGCTTTCAATGTCGCCGCAGACAAACTGTACCTCCAGATTGGAGGAGGCTGCCGCCCGCCTGGCATGCTCCAGCATAGCCGTGCTGAAATCCACCGCCGTCACCTGGACGCCTGGTGGATAATACGGAAAATTGACTCCCGCTCCTACACCCAGCTCCAGAACCCGGCCTTCAGCTGTCCTCAGGAGCCGGCTCCGCCAGTCCACCAGCAGGGCGGCTTCACGCTTCACCGCATATTTCCGGGCCTGTTTATCGAACACTGCCGCTTTTGGCCGTTTAGCCATGGCCCTCACCCTTTCTGTCTGCCGCCCCCCCAAAAAGACGGACAGTATGATATAATAAATCGAATTTATGAGTACAGGGGGCTTATCGGATATGTGGAAAGATTTTAAGGCTTTTGCATTGAAGGGAAATGTGCTGGATCTGGCCATCGCCGTTATTATCGGCGCCGCCTTTGGCAAAATTGTTTCGTCACTGGTTAATGATATCATCATGCCGCTTTTTGGACTGCTTATCGGAGGCATCAAGCTGGACGGTTTGACTTATCAGTATGGGGATGCCGTGCTGAAATACGGGGTGTTCCTGCAATCGGTGGTAGACTTCTTCATTATCGCCGCTTCCCTCTTTTTTGTCATCAAGATGGCGGGCAAGCTGAAGCGCAAGGAAGAAATCACAGCCCCTGCGCCGGCCGCTCCCAGCGCGGAAGTGGTGCTTTTAACAGAAATTCGCGATGCTCTGCGCAAAAACGGCAGCTCTGCAGGCTGAAATTCACAGGCTTGACCTGCGTCAAAAACCCGGCAGACCGGAAGCTTATGCTCCCGGCGCCGGGTTTTTTTATACCCACATTAAACTTCCCGCTCCACCAGCAGGCGCTTCACTTGCGCAGGTTTGGCGAAGTAGCTTCCCGCTTCAGCGAAGAAGCCTGTGAAATGCGGCGTGTTGTTGTGGAACTCAATCGCGTCCATATCCTTCCACTCCTCCACCACAATGAAGGTTTCCGGCTCATCAGTCTGACGGAACAGATCATAGCTGATATTGCCTTCCTCCGCCTGGGAGCCGGCTACCAATGCCTTGGACTTCTCCAGGAACGTCTCCACATACTCCGGCTTTACGTACAATCGGGCATGAATGATAATCACGAATAATCTCTCCTTTATGTTTGCATAACTGCTCTCTTTCCATCGTACTCCCTTTTGCCGGGTCAAGCTACCCTGAAATAACATGTTCCCTGCCGCAGACTGGACGGTGTTATGGCAGCTCCGAAGTCAATGAAGCCGATTTGAGGGCCTTGTCTATTGTTCGAACACGGATAAAAACCGGCCCACCGCCCGCTCCTCCCTGACATTCACCGCCACCGAAATTTCGCTGCCTACTTTGGGGATCGGCCGCAGATCGGCCACCACCATACCTGCACAGAGACTGCTTTCGCAGTCCACCCGGACGTGCATGGGACGGTATTCCAGCAGCTCGGGATGGACAGCGGAGATTACCGCCAACGGATCATGGAGGGGAGCACTGTCCATAAAAAAGTTGCTGCGCCGGTAGAAGTCAAAATAATGCTCCAGACTCTCCTGCATAAACCGGACCACCGGCCGAGCCGCCTCCGGAGCCTTGCGCTGCAGCAGCTCCAGATGACTGCGGGTGATCCGGGTGCGGAGGGTGACATCCAGCCCGATCATCGTAAGCGGCAATCCTGCGGTGAACACCCGGTCTGCCGCCTCCGGGTCCCCCCACAGATTGGCCTCGGCCACCGGCGACACATTCCCCGGCGCAAATACTGTTCCACCCATCACCACCACCCGTTTCAGCAGAGTGGGCAGCTGGGGCTCCAGCTCCAACGCCAGAGCCAGATTGGTCAAGCGGCCCATCGTCACCAGAGTCAGCTGACCGGGATTCTCGCGGGCCAAACGGCAGATCAGCTCCGGCCCCGGCTCCTCCACCGGCTGCTGCTTGGCGGCGGGCAATTCCACTCCGCCCAGCCCGTTATTGCCGTGCACATGCACAGCATACTCCCGCTGGGGACGGACCAGCGGCTTACGGGCCCCGAGAGCCACGGGGATTCTGCGCTCCGGGGCCGCCAGCTCCAACAGCCGCAGCGTATTCTCTGCGGATTGTTCCGTAGCGATATTGCCGAAGCAGGTGCTGATCGCCTCCAATTGGATATGCGGGGAGCGGAGCGCGAATAAAATGGCTAACGCATCGTCAATGCCCGTATCGGCATCGATAATCATGCGGGTTGGCTGCATGTTGGTTTCCTCCTGTATATTGTATATTTCCATTTGTCTGGTGACAAAAAATGTTCTCCGTTTCCGGCACCGTTGAGCTTCCGGCAGAGATCCCTCAAGGGGTATTTGTGTTCTTCACATTCTACTACCGAGAAGGAGAAGCCGTCTATGCCTGGTGACGGGCAGCTGCACATTTGCCCCCGCCGGCGCCAAATCCCAGGATATTGCCAACCTTACCGGTAGTATTAGCTTTTCCACCATATCCCAATACGGCTCTGAATTGGATCCCCGCGCGTACCGCTTCGACGGACTTGTGGGCTGCCCGCGACAAAAAAGCTATCCCGGACGCCACGCGTATGGCGGAGGGACAGCTTTTTTTGAGGTTGTTCGAAGGAATCGTTGTGCATGCACCGGTTCGTTCAATGGGTTTCGGCGTCGCTCCTCACAGGAGCCCAGTCAGGACCGGATGGACGGTCCGATTCCGGCTCTGGCCAGGGAGCATAGGGTGGGCGCCGTTTGATTAACGGACAGAGCAGCCCCCGTCAGGCAGAAACAACCGGGCGGTATGGGCAGGCTCCAGCTCCAGCGCTTGGCCCAGCTCAGTAGCTGCCGCCTCCCGCTGGCCCTGGCCCAGATAACCCAGGCCCGTCATAAAGCGGCAGTGAATCACATTGCGCCGGTCCAGATCGTCGTCGAACACCAGGAAGTCCGGCAGGGAAACGGCGAAGTAGTCGATCTGGACCTCATCGGCCAGATGCTCCTGGCCGTATTCCACCAGGCGGCGGAATCGCGCGGCGCTCTCCTCCGGGCGGCCCGACTCGGCCAAGGCCAGCCCCTGGTAGTAGATCATCTCCGGCGGCTGGTCATTATAGAACATGGCGCCGGCCGGTTCGGCAATGCCCAGGGAAGCCAGGCCGAATTCGGCAGCCGCTTCACCGGGTTGGCCCAGTGCCTGATGGCACAGCCCCAGGTAATAGTGGATGTGGTTGTCCATGGTTCCCGTCAGCTTGCCCTCACCCAGATTCTCCGGATAGGTGAGTGCCTTCTCCAGGGAAGCCTTGGCTTCAACAGCGCGGCCTGCGGCCAGGTCCCGCTTGGCCAGCTCCAGCAGCGCCAGCACATATTGGCCGGGGGCCTTGCCTTCGCCACCCTCCCAGGGATGGAAGCAGCGGGCCTGCAGAAGCTCCAGCGCCTCCTCGTGCTGCCCCAGCAGATTATGGAGCGTCACCAGCTCCACGTACATGTCGTCGCGGAGCTCCACCAGAGGCATGTGGCGCTGCAGCCGGGTTAGCCGCTCCGCAGGGGCGGTGCCCAGCTTCTTGTGCAGCTGGTCCAGCTCGAAGAGCACCCGGGCGTCGGAGGCGTTAAGACGGAACGCCTCCTCCAGGGAAGCCAGGGCCTCCGCAGAGCGGCCCAGCTTGTTGTAATACGCCAGCGCCAGATTCCGGTGGACGGTAGGGAAGTCCGGGCCGGCTTGCCGGGACCGCTCCCAGCATACCACCGCCTCCATATGGCGCTTCCGGTCGTAATAGAGGCAGCCGAGGTAATAGGCGGCCCGGGCATCCCCCGGCGCTTCCGACACCGCAGCTTCGAGCACCTCCTGCTCGAAGGCGGTGTTGGGGAAGCAGTAGTCGGCAGGCGCAGCCGCCGCCAAGGCCAGCTCAGCATCGGCCAAGGTTCTGTCGCCGTTTTGGCGGTACAGCCACGCCAGGGCGTAATGAGCCATGGGGTAGCGGCTCACGCCGTCGGCGGGGGTATACAGGCGGAGCACACGGATGGCCTCCGCCCATAGGCCGCAGTCGGCGTAGTCCGCCGCCAGAGCCAGGTAGTTATGCGGCTCCCCGCGCATAAAGCCGCGCAGCTCTGCTGCCGCCGCAGCCGTGCCGGCGGCGTCCTTCGCCAGCAGCGCCAGCTCATGCCTGGCGCCGAAGTCTGCGGTATCCGCCCCCAGCGTCTCCGCTGCGGATACCACTGCTTCTTCCAGCCGCCCCAGCTTGCGCAGCAGGGCGGTACGGAGAAGCCGCGCCTGGAAGTGGCGGCTGTTGCGCAGAAGCGCGCGCCCGACCAGCTCCAGCGCCTCCTCAGCCTGCCCCCGGCGGCAGGCGATCTGGGCCAGGGCGAAGTAGCCGCTGTCCTGCCAGGCGGCATTCCAGATCGCCTTGTAGAAAACGTTCCACGCCCCGTCCAGCTTGCCCTGCCGCTTCAGAGCCATGCCCAGGTGAAACAAGGCTTCGCCGTCGGCCGGGTTGGGATTGTGGCGGGTTATAGTCTCTGCAGCCTGGCGCAGATATCCCTCCGCCTTACCGTATTCCCCCCGCCGCAGAAGCAAGAGCCCATAGCCCAGATTCAGCCGGATGTCCGCCGGAGCGCGGCGCAGCCCCTCCAGGTAATACAGCTCCGGCTCCCGGGTGGCGTGACGGTACTGCTCCAGATGCACTGCCGCCAGGTACAAGGCCTCCACCGTGGCCAATTCCTCCGGCGCACCGATGGGTTTGGCCGGCTCCGGCAGGTCCTCTTCCACAGGCGCCGCAGTTTTGTACCGGAGGAGCGGCTTACCCTCTGCCGTTCCCAATGCCAAAGTCAACTGATGGAGAGCGATACCCCCGGGAAGCGGCACCCGGCAGCGGAAGATCTCTGTTGGTGACAAATGCGTACGCTCCGACAGGTAGACCTGTCCGTCCTCCCCGGTCAGGGTCACATAGGCACCCGGAAAACAGGAGGTAGCGTACACCTGCACTGTCACTCCATTCGCCACTGCCGCACCGGAACGGCCAGCCCCCGCTTCTACTCCAGCTTCCGCTTTTGTCCCCGAGTTCTTCTCCGCTGCAGCAGCCACCGCTGCCACCCAAGGCTCCAGGCTTACAGCCACATCCAGATTGGCCTCCCGGACCACCCCGATTTCCTTATACGGCATAAAGTATTGCTTGAAAGTTTTCTCCTCATAGGGCGCCAGCCAGGAGAAGTCCGGCTGATTGTCCGTATAAACGCCGGTCATCAGTTCAATGTAAGGCCCGTCCTCATCCGTCAAATTACGGTCCCAAGCCTGGCCGAAATCTCCGTTGCCCCAGGTCCACTGCTTTTTGCCCGGAGAGATATGATGGTTGGCAATATGGAGAATACCCGCTTGTTTCCCGTGATCGTACCCGCCCACAAAATCATGCTCCGACCGGTACGCCATATAGGAGGTAGGCACCGGAATATTCTTGTACCGGGAAATATCCACTCCCGCGGAATAGTCCATCTTGTAATACACCCCGTTGGCAATGGGAAACCGGGACACATCCCGTTTGCCGTGGTCCATCACCGCATGGACATCTGGCGGAAAAACCGATTGGGTATAATCGTTAACCGCCACCGCCGGATTAGCCCACCACAAGAAGGTCTGGGGCAGACTGGTCCGGTTGTACAGCTTCCCGTGTATCTCCAGGTACGCCTTGCCCGGATACAGGGTGAAGCCCGCTTCCCCCTTGGTCCCGTACATACGGTCGATCTCGCTGCACCATACAGTGGCGCTGCCGTCATTGTTTTGGGTAAGCCGGTATTCCACCGGTCCGAAGGTGTTGGGCCGGTGATGCTGCGGCCAGTTAAACTCGATGCCACCGGAAATCCAGGGTCCCGTCAGCCCCACCAGGGCAGGTTTAATCACGCGGTTATAATAAACGAAGTCGTAGTTGTTGGTTTTGTCCAGCGCCCGGTAGATGCGCCCGCCCAGCTCCGGCATGACGGCGATGAGGAGATATTCGTTCTCCAGATAGACCAGTCGGTACGGACGGTCCTCCTTGGTATCCTCAATCCGGTCAATCACCGGGTGGGGATATACCTTCCCCGAGCTGCCCTGATATATCCGCTTTTCCAGGAACATCGGATTCTTGTCCGGCTCTCCCGTTCCGTAGGTGGGAATATGAACGGTTTCCTCCCAAATTTTTACTTTCCGTTCCTGCCCAGTTCCCTTCTTTTTCTCCTCCATGCCCATTCTCCTTCCAATCGACTTACACCGGTATCACCGGCGCTGATGATACCCCAAGTCTATCCCGCCGCCACCTCCAAGCCAATGCATCATGTAAGGATAAGGATGGATCATATCCGGTTTTCCCTCACCTCCAAACCCTTGTATTGACAAGAACAATAACGTTTGTTCATAATAATCTTATGAAAACCGACCCTATTCAAAAAATGGAGGGTTTCGCCTCCCAAAAGCTGATTGTCATTCCTCCGGCTTTTCTGGAGGAGCATGGGGAGCATCCGCTGATCCTGCCCTTGTACGCCACCGATATCGGCTATTTCCCGAAGGCGCGTTACCATAACCGCACCCGGCCGGAGGGCTGCGGAGCGTATATTGTGATGCTCTGCGAGGAGGGCTCCGGCTGGTACCGTATCGGCAGCGGCAAGGTACAGAGTGTAGAGCGTGGCCAGCTGTTTATTCTGCCGCCGGATACGGGACATGCCTACGGAGCATCGGCGGAGAATCCCTGGAGCATATTCTGGGTTCATGTGATGGGCAGCGAAGCTCCTGCATTTTTCGGAGCGGCCGATTCTGGGGGCAATCCCGTGCCGGTAGGTTATGAGAAGGCCGTCAAGCTGGCCGGACTGTTCAACGAATGCACCGATATTCTGCTGAAGGGCATTACCGCAGACCACATGGTTTACGTCTCCCAGACCCTGCGCCATCTCTTGGGGGTAGCATGTTTTCTCCACGGAGGACTGCAGCCGGGAAGCGAACGCGGACAGATGATCGAGGAATCGGTACAGCTGATGAATGACCGTGTAGGCTCCACCCTGACCCTGAAGGAGCTGTCGGAGGCGGCGCGGCTGTCGGTGCCCCATTACGTGCAGCTGTTCAAAACCCGCACAGGCTACACCCCTATTGATTTTTATCTGAAGCTCAAAATTCAGCGTGCCTGCCAATACCTGGACATGACAGACCTGACCCTGAAGCAGATTGCCGGACAGGTGGGGTTTTCCGACCCCTATTATTTCTCCCGGATGTTCCGGAAGATTGTGGGCATGGCCCCCTCCGATTACCGCAAAACCAAAAAAGGCTGAGCTCGTAGGAGCCTAGCCTTTTTCGTTTGAGCTTATAGCTTGCCAGCCGCCCATAAGGCCGCCTGCCGGACCCAGCGGGAATACTCCTCATGCTGGAAGCTGGGCAGATGATGGCCCGGCGCCAGAACCGCCACCCGGCCCAAGCCATAGGGACGGATCCAGGCAGCCGGATACTCTCCGCCCTCGTGCCGGTAGGTTAGCAGCACCTGAACCTTCGCCAGCGGGTCCATGTCATAACGGTATGGCTCCTCATCCAGGGTAAAACCCGGCAGTCCGGATGATAGAGGATGCGCCGCGCCCTCCTCCGTCACTTGGAACTCCAGCTCCGCATAGGGCGGATGCCCCGTAAAGTATGCTCCAGCCAATTGGGCCAGCTCAGGTGCCGCCTGCAGGCTCATGCCGTTATGGAGCACCAGAAGGCCTCCACCTTGAGCAACATAACCGAGAAGACCGGCAATTTCCTCTGGAGCCGCCGGGGTTTTCCAGCTGTCCGTATAGGACACGACCAGCTGGTAAGCAATGATGCTCTCCTTGCGCAGCGCGGCAGTGCCCACCTCCGGGGTCACCTGGAAATCGTCTCCCCATATTTCCGCCAGACGCTCCTGCACCGCCTTCAGCGGATGATAAGGGGCGGATTCATTATGTCCCACCAGTAACGTGCGAATAGACATGTTCGCCTGTCTCCTCTCATTTCGGTTCTTTACCAGGGCAGCACCTGTCCCGAATAATCCAGCAATGCCAATGTCTCTCCGGCATAATCCGGAGCCAGCCGCTTGTCCACCAGGCTGAGAATAGCCCCGGCAGATTCCTTCGGTGATAATTTCCCCGCCTCATCCAGTTTTCCCTGCATAAATGTTTGTACATGCCCGGGATGAATCACCATCACCCTGCCGCCTTTGGGCGAGAGCTGGTTATGGATCAGCTTGGACTGCATGTTCAAGGCCGCCTTGGACATGCAGTAGGCGTACCAGGAGTTCCGCCAGCAGTCTCCGATGCTTCCCGCCTCCGAGGAGATGTTCACAATGAGCTTATCCCGGCTGTTCATCAGAAGGGGCACGAACCGGTTGGACATCCTTAGGGACCCAAGGGTGTTTACCGAAAAAACCTGCTCCATTTCGCCAAAATTCAGCTCATCCTCCACAGTGGCGGTGATATTACCCAGGATAGCTGCATTATTAACTAATATATCCAATGTTCCGGTTTCTTTCTGTACCTGTTCATACGCTTGTTCCACACTAGTGGCGCTGGCAATGTCCAGCGTCAGGAAGCGGAGACGGTCGTTATACGCTTTCTCCAATTCTCTATGTGCCTCGTTCTTCTCCCCGAGAAGACCGGCAAAAACCATATATCCCCGCTCCAATAACCCCCTGGCAAGAGCCAGTCCAAGCCCTCTGTCCGTGCCGCTTACCAGCGCCCATCGTTGTTGCTCCATACCGCAGCTCCTCATTCCCTTCCAATTCATTCGTCCTGCCAAGGTGCTTGTCTTTGCTTTAAGTTTACGCTTTCATGGCCGCCCCATCAAATAAAAGGTCGCCGTTCAAGGACTTTATTCAAAACACGTTCAACTCCAACTTGCTCTGGCATAAAGGATTGGACAATAGCAAGGGCGCATACGGCACCGCACAGGATATGCAGGTCCGGAAAAAAATCCTCTCCCTGCCGGGCGGTCCGCTCAGCAAGGAATTTCAGGAAGCGTCCGCCGATTTCCTCATTCATCCGTTTCAGTTCCTGCCCCTCTGCGCCATAGACCGCTTACCGGGTCAGCCTCCTGCCACAGCCACTCAAAGTACCAGTCCTCCCAAGCAGTATCGGCTTCCCCGCTCAAAACCATGGCAGCATAGATACCGGCACCTTTTTGGGAATCCAGCCACGGCTCCCTGCGCCAGTCCAGCCCGTCCAGAAACCGGTGCAATTCCTGATGGGACCGGAGGCCGCGCAATCCCTCCAAGGGTCGAAGCGGTTTGGCATCCAATAGCTCCATGGCCGAAATAGCAAAGGCCGTGGCATGGATAGGATGGTGCCCGGCTCCCGTGAATAAACCGTCCTCCCTGTCCTGAAAGCTTTGCAGTCTCTCCACCAGTTGTTGTCTCCCATCCTGCTCACGCGGCAGTTCTCCAATGGTGTACTGAATAATAGCGGCATCTGAGGTCCCGTACAGCTCGGCCTGAGGCGCATCAAGCAGCCAGCGGCGGTACCCGCCTTCCTCCACTGCCCGGTGGGCTTCCAGTGAAGTATGTACTTTTGCCAAAAAAGATTCCATGTTTATCATTCCATTCCCCTCCCATACCGTCCATATTAGACCAACCGCGCGTGCTCAGCTATAAGCCAATGGAAGATTGTTATGGCATAATGTCACTTGAACCGCAGGGCCTTTCGGATACCCGTCCAGGTAGTGTATACTTAAAGAATATCTACAGGACGAAAGGATGGCCCGCTGTGAACCATCGTTCCTCTGAAAAACAATTTATCGGCGAGGCATTCTCCATCCAGCAGCTGCGAAAGCTCGGCTTTGACAAGATGGCACGTCCCCACTCCCATACCTGCTACGAGCTGTATTATCTCCTGCATGGAGAACGTGTTTACTTTATGAACGGCAATGTTTATGTAGCCCGCAAGGGCGACCTGATGCTGGTCATGCCGGGAGACCTGCACTCCACCTCCAGCTCCCAGGTTGAGGAGTTCGAGCGGGTGCTTCTCCATTTCTCACCGGAATTCCTTTCCGGAGATGACCTGTCAATTTTGGAGCAAGCACCTTTTTTGGAATCGGGAATGATTCATCTGCCCCTGAAGGAGCAGCCGGAGCTGGAAAGACTGCTTTTGACCATGCTGGCCGAATGTCAGGAACACCACAATTTTTATGAGACCTTTGTCAGACAGCTGTTGACCGAATTCCTTATCCGTGTGCACCGCACCGCTCTAGGGGCCGACGATATGCCGCAGCCCCGTCATCCCATGCACCAAAAGATTTCGGAAATTTCCGCCTATATTCACGAGCATTACCGGGAGCCGTTGACGCTGGAGGAGCTTTCCCGCCAGTTTTACATCAGTCCGGCTTATCTCAGCCGGGTATTCCTCAAGCTGACAGGCTTCCATCTGAGCGAATACATCCGGGTGGTCCGGGTCAGGGAAGCCCAGAATATGCTACGCAATACCCGGGAGAAGATCCAGCTGATTGCCGAGCAGGTCGGCTTCGAGCATGTTTCCCATTTTAACAAAACCTTCAAAAGCATTACCGGCTCCTCCCCGCTCCATTACCGGAAGCAGCATAGGATGTAGCGGCTGGGTACAAACACTGAACAAACCGTCTCCGGCGTTGGGGGCGGTTTGTTTATGCATTTTCGGCTTTGGTGGCGGTTTGTTTTTGTATTTCCAACGTTGGAGCAGTTTATTTATGTATTTCCAGCATATGGTGACCTTGATGTTTCCAGTGTAAGATGGCCTTTATGTTTTTTTATTTTGGTAATTTTTTACACAACCCTCCCTCCCCGCCAAATACCCCCTTACTCACTTCTTTCGGACACTATCCCATCTGCTCAGAAGCAACCTTTTGGCTTAAGGTTTTTTTGCATAAAATCTAAGTCCTATTTGAAATTAGATAAATTCCAATAAACATCCAATTTCGAAACACTTTACCCACATAATCTTCAATATTTAGCTTGAAGTAAGAACAAACGTTTGGTATAATAAGAACATAAGTTCTTGTTTTATTATATGGATGCAGGTGGTGATCTCGGTGTCAGAGGTCTGTTATGAGCAAATTTTATTGGCTGAAGAGCATGAGCTGGTCTCAGAAGAGGCGTGCGCGGCCTATTTGTTTGCGCTCAAATGGCCCAACGGATTTGTCTGCCCCGAGTGCCGCCATTGCAGAGCCTACACCATCGCCACCCGCAGGCTGCCTTTATTTGAATGTGCAAATTGCGGCTTTCAAGCCTCTTTGACCAGTGGTACCATTATGGAGAAATCCCGGACTCCTCTGGTCAAATGGTTTACCGCCATCCGCTCTATGTCCAGCATGGAGGAGGGAATGAGCGCTTTGGCTTTATCCAGGAAGCTGAAGCTTACCTATAAGACAGCCTGGACCATGCTTCATCGTATCCGCACGGCTATGGCCGGGGAAGAGCTGGCTGTCCCCCTGGAGGGGCAGGTCGCGATACATAATGACACCTATGCCAGTCCTTGGTTTCACGGATCTGTTGTGCCCCATATTCGTGAAAGCCGGGTAATTGTAGGGGCCACCCTGTCCGAGACTGGGGAACCTGAACGGGTAACCATCCAGACCGTGGAAAAGGAGCACTGGAACAGCTGGCGCTTCAACCGGAGTGCCATCCGGCATTTTGTGGAGACGCGCATGGACTGGAAAGCCAGACTGGTTTATTCTCCTATCAATTTCTATACCTCTCCCCGCCATAAAAAGAGACTGTCTGTAATGAAAGACGCAGCCCAATGGCTGAACAACACCTTCCATGGCATCGGGAAGAAATATCTGCAAACCTACCTGCTGGAATTCTGCTGCCGTGTGAACCTGTCTCTGGCGGGCCAGCCGGCCTTTCATACTATCAGTAAAATATGTACCAGCCCCCGTGCATTAGGCTGACCGGCAGTATCTCCTCTGTACTCTATCAGCCTGTGCTCTATATCCTGCACCTCTTCACGGATTCTAGGCTGTATCGGCCGATTGCTCTATATCTCGTACCCCCTTTAACCCTATAGTATCAGCCTGTACTTTACCTCTATACTGTGTCGCACCAAGTCTGTATTCTATGCCTGTTTTGCTCTCTGTGCTGAAATCAGCCCCTCGATTTATATCCTGCAGCCCTTTTTTCCTCTGGCTTGTTATCAGCCTCCGCCCAGTATTCCATCCTTCATTCTCCTCTGGGCTGTATCCGCCTCCGCCCTGTATTCCATACTTTATTCTCCTCTGGGCTGTATCCGCCACCGCTCTGTATTCTGTGTTTCTTTTCCGTTCAATGCGGTTTCGGCTTACTCTTTATCCCACATTTCTTTTCTTTTATGCGGTATCGGTCTGTGGGCTATAGGCTATAGGCTATATCCTGCACCTCTTTTCTCCCCTGTGCATTATCAGTCTCTGGTCTGTATCCCTGGTTCTCTTTCCTCTATGTGATTTCGTCTTCCGTTCCGGCCTATGCTTCATTTTCCTGTATGCGGTAGCGGCTTGTGGGTTCTGGCCCTCTGTGTCCCTTCGCCGCTTCTTGCCTAAGTGTAATTTGAACTATTTGCTATTTTTGTGCATGTGCTACCCCTATTTCTATGTACTGTGTTCTCCCTGTTTATCCTGAGCCAATGGGATAGTGTTGGATAGGGGAAGAGGAGGTGATATCCACCCCCTCTTCGTTTGTCGAAAAATATTCATAATCTGTAATAGAAACTATTCAGTCATGCCACATGATGATGCTTAGGAGAGATGTCCTCGGAACAAGCGGAGTTACTTTTTGCTGTAGTCCTTTTGTTTTGCTATAGTCCTTTTGTTTTGCTGTAGTCCTTGCGTTGATGCAGTGAGATGGAGCGGTAGCGGGAGGCTAGGGTTTTCAGCTTGGCGGCGGATAACAGGCGGAAGGGGGTGTGCAGGGCTTTGTTGCGGGCAGGACGCAGCAGGACTTTGTTGGGCATGCGGGTATACAGGAAGTTGCCGTAGGTTTCGAATTCGGAGAAGGCGAATTGTTGTTTCTTGTTCATGCTGCGGATAATGGCTTTATACCAGCTGATTCCATGCCGGGCTTCAATGGTACGTTTCAGCTGGGTGACCTGCGCTTTTTCGAACAGCATATAGTGGGTGACCAGGGAGGAAGGAGCCGCGGGCCGCTGTCCCATCAGCTTGCGGTAGGTGACAAAGTATTCGCTTTGGCTCCAATTCCGGGTGTAAAAGACGGTCTTCCCTTCCCCTGTCCGGAACCGATGGGGACGAATCAGTACGGTATCTGCATCCATCACCAGGTAGTAGCTGGAGCTGCAGAGTTTGGCTGCGCCCAGCTTCAGCAATTGCTGGTAGAGCCAGCCCGACCGTTCCCAACGGCTGGAGCTGTAGTGGATATGTTTTTTGGTAATGGGAAGTACCGTATCCTCGTCCACAAACCGGCAGCCCTTCACGCGGCAAAGCTCCATGATCCGTTTTTTACGCGGAGCAATAATGAGAATTTGCCCGATGGGATGCTGTACCTGCTTGCGTAGAGCATCAATGACATGGGGCAGGGTCGCCAGATCCTTTTCGATGGCGGGAATCACAACGTCTATCCGGGGTAAGGCCATATGCTCATCTCCAATACAGCCAAATTTTTCCTTATGATATGCCACTCCCGCTTACACGGTGCAGTTGCTTCGCGAATCGGGCATACAGTAGTATGGAGAGAAACAGGGCTTGTCTACGCCCCCAACTTGTATTGGAGGAGTTTATGGATGCAGGTATCGACAAAGGAGCAAGCGGGCAATATCGTGGAAGCGCAGCAGCGCTTTTGGAGAACAGGTCAAACGCTTGAATTGCATTTCCGTCTGGAGCAGCTGCGGAAGCTGAAGGACGCCCTTCTCCGGTTTGAAAAGCCTTTGCTGGAAGCCCTTAGCAAGGACTTGGGGAAGAGCGAATTTGAAGGCTATACCACCGAATTGGGATTTTGCTTGAAGAGCATCAGTGAAACTACGAAGAAGCTCCGGAAGTGGATGAAGCCCAAAAGGATCGCGGTACCGCTCCATTTGCAGCCCTCCCGCAGTTGGGTTCAAGCGGAGCCTTATGGATCCGTCCTGATCATCGGCCCGTTTAATTACCCGTTCCAGCTGTTGATCGAGCCCTTAATCGGCGCTTTGGCGGCAGGCAATTGCGCCGTGCTGAAGCCCTCGGAGGCTGCTCCATCCGTAGCAGCGGTAGTCGCCCGTCTGATCACGGAGACCTTCCCCGAGGATTATATTCGGGTTGTGGAAGGAGAAAAGGAAACTGTAGAGGCGTTGATCCATGCGCCTTTTGATTATATGTTCTTTACCGGCAGCGCGGCGGTGGGCAAAATTGTGATGAAGGCAGCAGCGGAAAACCTGGTGCCGGTGACGCTGGAGCTGGGTGGCAAAAGCCCGGTTATAGTAGAACCGGATGCCAATCTGGAGGTGGCTGCCAAGCGCATTATCTGGGGCAAGCTGATTAATGCAGGGCAAACCTGTATTGCGCCGGACTATGTGCTGGCCCATTCCAGCATCAAGAATGAGCTGGTCCGGCTGATGAAGGAAGCGATTGGCCATTTCTATGGTGAGGATCCGTCCGCCAGCAAGGATTATGGCCGGATTATCCATACCCGGCATTTGGACAGACTGGCCGCTATCCTGGAGCAGGACCGCCCCCGTATTGTTCATGGAGGAGGGATTTCCCGGGAGAACCGGTTTATGGAGCCGACCCTCCTGGACGGAGTGCAATGGGAGGATGCTTCCATGGCGGAGGAAATCTTCGGTCCGATTCTGCCAATCCTGACGTATGACCGGCTGGAGGATGCCATCCGGCAGATTCAGGACCGGCCCAAACCGTTGGCTTTGTATCTGTTTACAGAGAACAAAGGTGTGGAAAGGCTGGTTTTGAACCGGGTTTCCTTCGGCGGCGGCTGCGTCAACGATACCATCTCCCATGTGGCCAGCTCTGCACTGCCTTTTGGAGGAGTGGGGCAATCGGGTATCGGGGCGTATCATGGACGGCACAGCTTCCAGCTGTTTTCGCACCACAAGAGCATATTAAAAAAGACCAGCCGGTTGGAAACCGGACTGGCCTTTCCGCCTTACAAGGATAAAATCAAGCTGATTCGCCGATTGTTAAAGTAACGCCACCAATGATTACACGTCGTATTCCAGCTGCTTGACGGCCTGCTCCATAAAATCCAAGGGCGAGGGAATGGTTTCGGCGTTGTATTCCACCGCTCCGATTTTGAGAATAAGCTTCACCTTGTATTTGTCGGTGAATTCCTCGGTATTAAATTCATAGAGCTTCTGCCGGACCCGTTCCATAACCACCTTGGCGCCTTCCTTTTCTGTAAACAGGAGGAGTCCCCAGGTGGCTTCTTCTTTATCCAGCAAATAAAGGATATCATTGGTCCGGATGCTGGACTGGCTGATCCGGGAGATGTCCAATATAGCCTCCGTAAGCTGGTCGGGGGGAATAAACCGCCGGATTTCCCGCCAGTATTTGACCTTAATGACCAGCAGGGTTAACGGGATGTTATATCGGACAGAAATACCGGTGAATACAGTAGCATCCTTCTGGAAGGCAAGGCTGTTCTTCAGATCCGTATTCTCATCCAGCGTGGCCAGTTTGGCCGTTTGTTCCCGCAGGGCGGCATTCTCCTCCTGAAGCTGGCGGGCAGACCAGGAGTACAGCCACATGGACAAGGTGAAGAGGGGAGTCATCAGCAGCCAAAAATAGGTGCGCCCCTCAATTACCCCGGCTTGGGCAACAGTCTGGTAGAGAACCATGCTGCCGTAGGCGAAGATGAACACCACATTAATGATCAGCCCGGCGGTTACAGAGGAGAAGAAGGTGATTACCGCTATAAAAAAAGCGATGGCCAGCATAATCAGATTGGTCATGGAATGCTGCGGATCGCCGCTGATAAACAGGATGGAGATCAGGCACAGGAGCATGAAGCCAATGAGGGCGGCGTCTGAAACTAGAGCGGGCGAGGTCCGTCTCATGGCCGTTTCCTCCTTTTTGTATGCTTTCTCACGAGCAGAATCAGCGAAACCAGAACCAGTGCCAGCACCAACACGGCCGCCGCGGTGAAGGTCACTACATCCTGACGCTGCAGGATTTCATCCAGTCCGGTGAGAGGCTTCGGCGAAGCTAATTTTTTGAAACGGTAGGGTTGAATTCTGCCGTCTCGGTCGGTTAATACACTGTCTCCATAAATTTTCCAACGAACTTCTTCTCCGGCCAGCAGCCGGGAGGCCCGGAATACAGAATCAGGCTCCACTCCCGTAACCACCAGCATTCCTCCGTTGCCATAAGGCGAAGGCAGCAGCTGGAGTGTGCCGACAGTGGATGCATATCCAGCTTCAAGACTTATTTTTTCATTGGACAGGAAACGTGTCCCCTGACTGTCGTAACGGAAGTAAAGCTTGTCATTCTGTGCACGGATTACTGCGTTGTCCCGGAAAGAGCCTATTGCGATCAGGTTCCGGTCCTTCAGCTCCTCCGGGGCAGCTGAGGCTTGGCTGAATCTTATGTCACCCATATTGCTAACGGCATACCGGCCCAGGAGATGAAACAGATTGCCAACCGTCTGGTACAGCTCGTTGTCCCGCCGGTCAGGAAGGACTACAGAGACGGAGGCAAACTGCCCATCCTGGATAAACGGGTACGGGTAATTGTTCAGAAGCAGCTCTGTTCCTTGCCGGGTCTGCAGCTGCAGCAGGGATTCCGGGGTGATGTATGCCCACGGCGTATCCTCCCGTTTGGCGGCACATGCATTGAAGTTTGCCTCTAGATCAAAGGCTACAGTTACGGTGAAATTTCCGGACACTGCCAGATCTCCAGGCACTGTGAATACCGCACGGTCCGCTTGGGCCAGCTCCTTGTGGAGCTTTTTGCTGCCAATGGGCACTCCGTTGATTTTGACCGTCATCAAGGAACGTTCAAAATTCAGGTTTTCCGCATAACGGAAATCCAGATTGATCTTGCTGGCATCTCCCAGCTCCAGATTACCGGGCATGGCGATGTAGTAGTTGTACTCCTGGTGGAAAGGTCCTGTAAGCACATTCCCGCTTTCCGCCAGGCGGATCTCCCGGGTGAACCCGGCTGCAGGCTTGGCTACATCGGTCGCTGCGTCAATCAGCAGCGTATTGCCTGCGGCCTGGCCCATCTGCTCCTGGTTGGCCACCAGCCTGCCCGCCTTCACAAGAAGCTCCGGTGAACGGGAGGTTACGAGCAATACGGCTTTGTCTTGTACATTCAGCAGCCGGATAAGACCTTGATGATCCAGGTCCGGGGATCCAGCCGGAAAACCGGCTACAGCCGGCTCCTTCAGCTCCTGTGGCAGACTGTCGTACAAACCGACAACAGTCACATAATCTTTATTCTGGACATGCTCTGCCGAATACGGCAAAAACGGGATGGCGTTCTCCGTCAGCAGGCTGGTCCGGGCATAGCCGCTTAAGGCATAAACGGCGGCTTCCCAATCGGCAGCCTTGGAATCGGCAGGAAGGGCCACCAAGCTGCGGCCTGCTGCAACGGCATCCGGACCGGTGATGCGGGCATTGAAGTCCCGGATGGAATCCTCCACGGGACGCAGGGTGTATTCCGTCTCGATCCGGGAGGCGCTGCCAATCCGCAGCCAATGGCCGATCTCCGTATCCTCTTGGCAGATCTGTTCGTCTGCATAAGACCGGAGCTCCGTCTGCAGCTTCAGCGCATTGCTTCCCTGCACGAGAAGCCCTGCCGGCACCGGAATTTCCAGGCGCTGTCCGGTCTCCGCCCCCGTCTCCGGGTGGAAAGAGTAAAATGGATTTCCGTTTACCAAAAGGGTAACGGTGGACCATTCCTTGCGGGAAACTGCGCTGACCTGCAGCTCCAGCAGCAGCCTCACCCGGCTGACCTCCCAATAGGAGGGAAGCTGGAAGGTGGTTTCACTTGAGCCTGCAGAGCCCGGCAGGGAGACATCCTCCCTCACAAAAGGAACCGTATAGCTGTGGGTCCCGGATTTGGTAAGGAGAATGGCAGCCTGGGCCCAGCTTCCCTGCATCAACAGCCCGAGTACGATTAAAACCGGCAGCGTTATCCGTTTAAAGATCATAGGTGTCTTCTCCTTTGGGCTAATACCGCTCCGTTTTGTACCATTTCACTTCCCGTTTCAGGATCTGATCCTTGGCGAAATTATAGAGGCCGTATACGGCCACGACCATCCACATCTGGCAATAGGTAATGTACATCAGCATAATGAGCCACAGGTTGGAGAGGGACATCTCCCCTCTTTCCGTGGTCAACGTTGTGAAGGTGCCTAACACAAACAGCAGAATAGCCAGCAGCCATAACAGGGTGCTGATCCCGGCAATGGAGGTGTGGACATACCCCAACGCATGAAGGACCAGCAGGATATCGGAGGTGACAAGGGAACCCACTAACAGGAAATAAATCGATATATAATACAGAATATCAAACCGGATTTTGCGGGCGGAGCGTTTAAACAAAAGCGGAATATTCTTCACAATCACATACACATTCCCCTTGGCCCAGCGGCTGCGCTGGCGGAACCATACCTTGACCGTCTGGGGCTCCTGTTCCCAGGTGACCGCTTTGGGCTGAAATTTGATCCGGTAGCCCATCATGTAAATACGGAAGCTGATTTCCGTATCCTCGGCAATCGCCTTCACATCCCAGCCGCCCACTGCCTCTACAATGCTGCGCCGCATAATAAAGTTGGTGCCCGGAATGGTGCACAGCCGGAACAGCTGCCAGCGTCCCGCCTGAGCCATCCATTGAAAGGAAAGGGTTTCAATATTAATAAACCGGGTGAGCATGCTGGCATCCCGGTTGCGGGTGCGGAATTTGCCGATAACCGCCCCTAACGTGGAATCTAAGGTGATTTCCGCAGCCAGGATACGAAGGGCATCCCGCTCCGGGGTATTGTCCGCATCATAGATGGCGATGAGCTCTCCACGGCTTTCCTGAAAGCCGATGTTCAGGGCATTGGATTTGCCTTTACCCCCTGTAATCTTGTCCGTGTTAATGACCTTGAACTGCCGGTTGGGATAACGCCGCTGCACGTCGGCCAGCAGAGCGGCGCTATTGTCCGAGGAATTGTCATTGATGACAATAAGCTCATAACGGTCCGCCGGGTAATCAAAGGCCAGCAAGGATTCCACGGTCTGGACGATTACTTTACCCTCGTTGTGGGCCGGAACCAGAATCGAGACAAAGGGGTACTCCCCCTGCAGCTTGGGTGAGGGGCTGCGTTCGGTCCTTATGTAATAGATATACCCTGCAATAATCAACGCCACATTCACCAACAGCAATGACCAAATGGCCACCACTGCCATAACCATCAGTAGATCTGGAAGCCTCATACCATACCCCTATTTCATGAATTTGCGCCGGTATAACCTTCTGCCCGCGGCGATGAATAACGTGAATACAGCCAAAGCCCCTACAACCACGGCAAGAAAGATCTGATTCTGAGCCTGAAAAAAGCCTGTAAAGCTGGCCTTTTCCCGTTCTATATACGTGAAGTCTTCCTCCTGCCCATCATCTGAATCCCGGGTTTCCACGGCAAGAGGTGCCCCGTCAATCCTTACCTTGCCCCCTAAGGTGGAGGCCATATGGCTGGCCGTCCGGGTGGTGTGCTCCCGTTCCCGGTAATCGGCAAAAACGGCAGGGTACGCTTTCAGAGTTTTCACCAGAGCGTCCAGCTCCTTTTTACTCTCCGGGAAATCCAGCGTAACCGCTGTATCCACGGGATAGTTGGAGGTGGATTCCCTTAGCATTTCCCATTCATCCGGATTATCCAGGCTGATGCTGTATAAAGTGGACTGGAAATATTCAGCTTCTGTAGTCCGGGCTTGGTAAACAGGCAGATTGGTGCGGTTGGCATATAAAACAAGCGAATCGAAGAATGGCATTCCCTCTTCCCTGTAATGCCGGTCAAAGCTCCAATATTGCTCTGCTGCAATCCCCAGCGGGGCGGCCCCTTCCTGGAGCATCATATCAAGAAATGACGAAATTTGCTGATGTAAGGGATCTTTTCCTTCAGCAGGAGGTCCAAATACAGCGGGAGCTTCCATTAAAATGGCCCCTTGCCTCTGCTGAATATAACGGAGAGCAGCAGCATAACGTTTGGCAGCGGGGAACTGCAGGTTGTCCATGACCGGCCTGGCCCCTACTATAAAGGGAATACCCCCGGCGTACAGCTCATCCGCCAAGCTGTGCAAGAGCGAATAATCGGAAAAGGGAGTAAAGCCGCGGATCAGCACATACAGCTGTCCATGGCCTGGCACTCCCATCCACTCCCGAAGAAGCCGGGCCGTAACCAGCCGTCCCCATGCTCCAGCCTGAGGCGCTGGCCCATATTGGCGTACCGGGCTTTCTCCAGCATGTGCCAATGGGGGGCCGCCCAATTGCAGCATGCTGCCCGTGAACCCCTCCAGCTCCTGTACAAGCTCCGGACTGTGTGGCTTAATGGACGGGTCGAGGCAAAGAAGCAGCACTCGTTGATAGGAGGCCAAAGTGCCGGGTTGGTAGCCTGAGAGAGGCTCCACACGCACCTTAGCACCCAAGGACATCAGAAGGCGGGCTGTCGCATCCGTTTCATCTTTCTTAGCCGTATCCTTAGCCAGACTGTCATACAAAAGCAGTACCGCACCGCCAACAGGAGCCTGCGGCTCACCCGCACCTAACGCCGGCGAAGCAGCCGGCATCCAAATACAAGCGCCCACTGCAAGAATTAGCAGAGGACGCAATATAAATTTTAACAGACCCACCGGCATCAGGCATTCACACCTTTGTTGGAAATTGGGGGGTAAACGGTTGGTACATTTCCGGGAGCTTGGGGCGACGGCGTCTGGTCCGGCGTGAACCGGTACCCAAGCTCCTGACCGATGAGATCGGAGACCGCAAGCAAGCTTACCACATCAAAGCCAAGCGTGAACAGAAATTCATGCTTGGACAAATCCGCATCCCCCGCACCGATAATGGACACGATAATGCCCGAAAGTCCCATGCCCATGCCCGCAGCCATTAAGGCTAGCTTTTGAATATGACGCATATCCCGGGCTTTGAGCGCCTGCACAAATCCGGGCGCATACAAGCCGGTTACAAGCAGCATCCAAATCACGATAAACCCGAAGGTACGGGGAGCAGCTGCTTGCTTAAGAAGGCTATAAGCGGAGAAGAACCGGGTTTGTTCCCCAAACTCGAACCCCGCAGATTTCTCGAAGCTGCCCATAGCAGGGGGGCGAATGGTGAAGGCATTGCGAGCAGCTGCATTTAGCAGCGTCCCCAGCTCACTTGGGTGGGCTGCGTAATAAGCCGCGATGGAAACAAACCCGTATTTGCTATAAAATTGTTCGCCCATCTGGCTTCCATCCACCTCTACACTTGAGTAAGGCGCATAATAAATAGTGCCCTTCAGAAGTGCATACTGCCGGTCCATGCCGAAGGCCTCCAGCGCCTTCTCGGGATTGTCCGTGGTCTGCAATACTCCCCGGGTCATGGCATGGTACTGATTAATATTTACGAAATCCTTGGGAATCCATACATACGTGGCAATTCCCGCGGCAAAAAGCAAAGCCAGCACCCCGCCTGCCGAGAACCGGAACAGCCTCTCCCGGCGCATAAACAGCAGGGAAACCCCCGCCACTGCCAGAACAACCCCAACGGGAGCATTCTGCTGCTTGACGGTAATCAGGAGCAGGGCACTGACCGCAAACAGGCCAAGCAGCACATAGTCGTTATACCGCTTCCGGTAGAACAGCAGCCACGACGCCACCAGGAAAACCATCATGATCAACACAAGGCTTTCTCCAAAAAACGAGTTGAAATAAGCCGTGTAGGCAGTATCTCCAAGTACAAATACAGTTATGGCAGCGACAGCGTACCCCTTCAGCCGCGACATCCGGCAGGTCATCCCCTCCACCAGAAGATAGACTGCTGCCGTATACATAAGGGTCAGCAGCGCCGCCTGAATGCGGACATCGAATACGGTGGTGCTATAAACAAGCTTGTTCACCGCCAGAGCCAGTTGGATCAGCAGGGATTGGGATGAATAAAGCAGTGTGTCGTGCTCATTAAAATATTGAAAAATCCCGAATTCCCGGACAAAGTGACCCAGGTATTGGCTGTCATAATCCGGTTGGCTAAAATATACCCCGTTGCCGTAGAGGATCCGGTAGTAGTCTCCGTTATCGGCCATGCCCACGAAGGGTGGCACAAACAGAGCGAGCACCGTAATGATCAGGACGCCGGACGCTGCCAAAACCGCCGGTGAAACGAAACGGACCGCAAAAATTGCGGCCCGTTGTAACCCGGACGGTATGCGTGGAAAACCCATGCTGCATCACCCTCCATATTTATTAGTAACGGTAGGCTAATAGGGCCATCAGGTTGTCGAAGGAATAAGCCTGGCCGCTTCCGGTATCGCCGAAGCCTCCATACAGAGGACTGGCGGGATCATCGACCCGGTAAGCCTGCATTCTTTTTACTGCCGCTTCATACAGCTCCTGATCCCGAGTTTCGGAGCCGATCATGGCCGCCAAAGCATAGATAGCGGTGGATTGAATATCGTTTTGCGGGTTCCCGGCAAGAGAATACGCTCCGAACAGGGCACCATGCAGCACCTCCTGCTTGATATAACGGAGGCTGGCTTCCGGAGCTTGGCCTATTTCGGCCAGAGAAAGAATGGTCAAAAGCGATTCTACTGTATGAATGGAGCCTGCTTCATACGATTTGCTTTCATAATTGTACCTTGTCTGATAGAAGGGAAACAAGTCGGAAATGTACCCATTTGCGACAATTTTCTGCATTTTCTTCATCAAATCGGAATGATCCTTGGTCGGTAAAGGAAGCCTGCCCAGGGTCTTCAAATCTATATAGCATAAAGTAATAAATGGATTAGCTTTATCGTACGTCTCATCATAGAAATCCCGCATTTCCCCATCCGGGATATTGTACTTGGCAAAACGCAGCCCGTACTTGTCTGCCAGCGCCGTGTATGCCTTGTCCTCAAAAACCTCGCCCGCTTCATACAAGGCACGGATCATCCGCAGATCATCCACTGCCGCATTCAGCGGATACTGCTTGGAGAGCTTCGGACTGTACCGGTAGCTGAACAGCCGCTCCCGGTCAAACACCCGCTTGGCCTGCTCCCAGCCGGCTGCGAAGCCTTCCCGGTTGCGGGATAGTGCCTGGTAACGCAACAATAACGACGCCGACTCGCTTAACACTTCAAATCCGGTCGCCTGCTCTTGGTTCTGTTCGGTGTCGATGGAATTGGTCCGGACGCCGTCCGGGCCGCTTAGCCGTTCGCGGATAAACCGGTGGAGCTGCTCCTCCTTGTCCGACCCACCCTTTATCTCGCCTCCGTAATAAGAAGTGGGAAGCATAGATTTGCCGGAGGCAGTGTCGCTGCCGGAGGACTCACACCCGGTCCCCGCCAAAAGCAGGACCCCGGCTGTTACGACAACCGCGGCGCGTATGATTATTTTGTGGGCAGGCTTCATGATAGCCCTCCTCTTTGGATGTTGTGGTCAGACACATTCACTCGATGTCACCAAACGTTTCCATTTTTCAGTATACCCAACAGGATTCGGAGTGCTCCGCGGCGAAAAGGAAACAGACGAATCCGTTGGGCGAGACCGCCCACAACAGAAATGAGGGCTGTCCCTGATGGTTATGAACTTCCGCCACATGTCCCGCTTCCGTCTTCTGCTGATGGGAGCTTGCACCGCCGCCGTTCTGGCCGCTTGCGGCCAGACTGCCTCCCCCTACGGGGAGCCGGGGCTGCCCCCCGATGCTTCGCCTGCCGCTTCCATTGGCGCAACGGCCGCACCTGCGACTCCTACTCCCGCTCCCTTTCGTTATCCCCTGACAGGGCTGGGGAGCCAGACCGAAATGGTAACACGCCCCTATATGGTCATGGTGGAAAATGCCCCCCAGGCCCGGCCGCAATCCGGTCTGCAGCAAGCCGACATCGTGTTCGAGATTCTGGCGGAGGGTGAAATCACCCGGTTCGTCAGCGTCTTCCAAAGCCAGCCTGCCGAGACCATCGGACCTGTGCGCAGCATTAGGCCGTACTTTGTGGAGCTGGGTGAAATGCTGGACGCCGTCATCGTCCATGCAGGCTGGAGCCAGGATGCCATGAACCTGCTGCAGAGTCACAAGCTGAATCATCTGGACCAGGTGTACGGGGATCATGCCTTCTACTGGCGGGCCACGGACCGCAAGGCACCGCATAATCTTTATACCTCCACCGCCAAAATTGCGGAAGGAGCCGAAGCCCGGAAATTCCGCAAGGAGTGGCAGCAAAAGGGGCTTTTGTTTACTGCCCAAACAGGTGCCTCCTCTGCGGCTTCCAGCTCAGCCGGAACCACATCTCCAGCCACCCGTGTGCAGATTCCGTATATCCGGGGCTATGTAGTGTCCTATGACTATGATACCTCAAAAGGCACCTATTTGCGGAGTATGGATGGCCAGCCCCATAAGGACAAGGAAACCGGTGACCAGCTCCATACCCGCAATCTGCTGGTGCTGGAAACCAAACATGCCGTGCTGGACAAGGAAGGGCGCCGCAGCGTGAATGTCACCGGACCCGGCAAGGGAATGCTGATCCAGGAGGGTAAAGCCCTGGAGGTTACCTGGCGGCAGAAGGACGGCATGCTCCGGGTGTATGCAGGCGATTCGGAAGTACCCCTATTGCCCGGCAACACATGGGTGCAGGTGGTTCCAGAGGGATCTGCGCTGCAGATCGAATAAAAAGCAGGGCGCTCCGGCGCCCTTTCTCTATTTTCGTCCATCCGTTTCCGCAATAATGCACATTTACATCCCAGCCGATAGGGTGCTAAGATAAACCTCTGAAGCCGCAGTCCTCCGGGGATAAACGTCTATCGGCGTCCTTCTTGAACCATAAAATAAGAGCGCTTTCACAAAAAAGAGGGAGGGAACCGGTATGTTCCGTCACAGGTTTTTCGTCCGGATGTTCGGCGCCATTATGGCGCTGGTGATGGGTTATGCCCTGACGGCGGCGGGAGTCTTTTACTACAAGAACAACCAGCTGGCCACCCGCGACCTGGAATATGCCCAAAAGCAGATTCTGAAGCAGGCCGAAGGAAAGCTGGATACCTATCTGATGGTCGCCTCCAATCTCATCCATCAGCTGCGGACTAACCCCAACATGCTGATGTACACCCAGCCGGGCCCCGCCCATCCTTATGCCGTTACACAGGTCCATCAGAATCTTGCGGATATGGTTGGGGCTTTTGCCAATTTCGGATACCGCATCGGCATTACCCGGCAGACCGAGGAGCTGGTGATTACGCCGGAGCATACGGTTGACCGTACCCGGTACTTTCAGGAGCTGGGACTCTCCCCGGAGGAAATCGGCAGCTGGGAGGGGTACGTAAACAGCAGCTCTACCGGGGCCTTTCTGGCTGTGCCCAAGCCGGCCGGACTGCAGGAGAGCGGTCGCAGCGGAACACTGACCCTGGTCCGCAAGGAACGGCTTAACGCCGAGCAAGCCTTTGTGGCGGTGCTGAGCTTAAGCGGGGAGCAGACCGCCTTTCCCCTGCAAACTCCTGCCGAGGAGGGCTTCGGCATTATCAGCCGGGAGGGTGTGGTGGCCTTCGAAACAGGCTTGCCGGAGAACCAGGCCAGAGAGCTGCTGGAATTAGCCGCTGCGCAAACCCCGGGCCAGGTCAACGGCTCCATTCAACAGGTGCAGAAAAACGGCTACCTGGTTTATGCCGTTCCATCCACGGTTATGCGGGGCTGGAGCTACGTCTATTTTGTGCGGAGCCATACGCCGGGCCTGCTTGCGGACAAAGCCCTGCTCCAGGCGGCGGCGGTTTACTTGCTGCTGTGCCTGCTGGGAACCGCCCTGGCCCTGTTCCTCAGCCGCCGGATGGCCCGGCCTGTGTCCCGGCTGGTGCAGCTTTTCAGCGGGGGCTCCGGCGCCGGACCGGATCCCCGGGATGAGTTCGCTTTTGTCCATGAGGCAGCCTCCCGCATCCAGCTGACCAACCAGCGGCTGAAGCTGCTGCTGGATACCCACCAAGCGCCGCTGCGCTCCCACTTCATCCGGGAGCTCCTGAGCGGCACAATCCCCCGCCACCGGATGGAGGAAGGGCTGGCGGAGCATGGGCTGGCCGGGTTCAGCGGCCCCGTGCTGGCGGCGGTGCTGGAATTCTCCAGCTACCGGGAGCTGGCGGAGCGTTACTCCCGGGAGCTGGTGCTGGAGCTGAAGGCCCAGCTGGCGCTGATTCTCGCAGAGCGGCTGGCGCCGCTGGGGGCAGTGGAGATCGTGGAAGCCGATTACAGGAGCTTCACGATTATTGCGGGCGCACAGGACCCGGAGAAGCTGAAGGAGCTGCTCGCCAAGGCCTTGGAGGAGATGAAAGCAGCCTCGGACATTCCCATGACCGCTGCCGTAGGACGCCCTGTTGATTCCATGGCGGAGCTGGAGCTTTCCTGCCGGAACGCCATCGAAATTCTGGAGCGGCGGTTTGCCGTTCCGGACCGGACGGTGCTCACCTGGGCGGATATGGACAGCGCCATTCAGGGAAGCTTCTACTATCCTACGGAGCTGGAGGGACAGCTCACAGACGCCCTGCTCCGGGGCAAGGAGCGGGAGGCGGAGGGCCTGCTGGAACGGGTGCTGGAGGAAAACCTCCACATACGCAGCCTGACCGATCAGGTGCTGGCCCAATTTCATGCCGCCGTGATGACCACCGTCAACAGAATCATGCAGCAGATGGGCAAGAAGCCGGAGGACTTTTTCGGCTTGGGGCAGGTTGGTTATGACCGGCTCAAGACCTGTCCTCCCCGGGAAAAGCTGCGTCCCCTATTGGAGGAGCTGTTCGCCGCCGTGATGGCTTCGATCCGGCAGGTGTCCGGCTCCCAGGACCAAACTGTCATTCAAACCATGCTTCTGTATATCCAGGAGCATTACCGGGAGGACTTGTCCCTGCAGCATTTGGCGGAGCGCTTCAGCCTGTCTGCCGGATATGTAAGCGCCCTGTTCAAAAATGGCACCGGCGAAAATTTCAAGGATTATCTGAACCTGTACCGGGTGCGCAGGGCCAAGGAAATTATGGCCAGGGAAACGGTCAAGATCCACGAGCTTGCCCTCCGGGTGGGCTGCACCAATTCCCACACCTTTATCCGCATGTTCAAAAAATACGAGGGTGTGCCGCCCGGACAATATCTGAAGGAGCATGAGGAGCAGCCGTAGGGCTGCTTCTGGTGTTTGTATCCCGTGTGCAATATTGTGAACCCGCACATCCCCTATCCGCAATTTTGCACATATCCGTGCACAGCCTTGCGCAATCTGCAATTTTGGCAATACAATCCGCAATTCCGGACATTTACCCTGTGCTCCAACCAGTGATAGTCTGAGCTTGCCCAGAACGGGTGAAGCGCTTACAACACATCCGGGACACACTCAAGGAAAGGAGGAACACCATGAAAAAACTCAGGGCTTCCCCTGCGGCCGGTGCCCTGGCCATTCATCCGCTATCTGTCCGCCTGTCCAAAAAACTGCGGAATGCGCTGGTGCAGGACCGTTTCTTATACATGCTATTGATCCCCTTCGTTGCCTGGTACATCCTGTTCGAATATCTGCCCATGTACGGTCTGCAGATCGCCTTTAAGGATTTTCGGCTGTTTAAGGGAATTGACGGGAGCGCCTGGGTGGGGCTGAGGCACTTCCAGGATCTGATGGGCCATGAGATCTTCTGGGAGAAGCTGAAGAACACACTGGTCATCAGCCTGCTTAGCCTGCTCTTTGCATTCCCTGCCCCCATCGCCCTGGCTTTGCTGCTGAATGAGGTGAGGAGCAAACTGTTCAAGAAGGCGGTGCAGACGCTGACCTATCTGCCCCACTTCATCTCCATCGTTATTATTGCCGGACTGGTGACCCAATTTTTGGCCCCCACCAACGGATTGCTGAACCTTATTATCGAGAAGCTGGGCGGGGAAAAGATTTACTTTCTCACAGAGGCCCGCTATTTCCGGACCATATTCATTACCTCGAACATCTGGAAGGAAGTCGGCTTCGGCTCCATTCTCTACCTGGCCGCCCTCTCCGGCATCAATCCCGAGCTGTACGAGGCCGCTGTCACCGATGGGGCCGGCAGATGGAAACGGATCTGGCATATTACGCTGCCTGGTATCGCTCCAACCATCGCCATCATGCTGATCCTGAAAGTCGGCGATCTGCTGGGTGTGGGATATGAGTATATTATCCTGCTTTACCAGCCGTCCACCTATTCCACTGCCGACGTGATCAGCACCTACGTATACCGCACGGGTCTACAGGGGGGGCATTATGATGCCGCCACTGCGATTGGACTGTTCAATTCGGTGGTTGCGCTGGTTCTGGTCACCATATCCAACTCTGTCTCCAAAAAAGTATCGGAAACTTCTTTATGGTAGGTGAGGCCCTTTGTTCAAGCTGTCTCCCGGAGAAAAGCTCTTCTCCGTATTCAATTACATCCTCCTGGCGCTTTTGGCGCTGGCGGCCCTCTACCCCTTCTGGTATGTGGCGGTAGCCTCCCTCAGCTCGGGCCAGGCCGTGGTTCAAGGCAAGGTGTGGGTCTGGCCGGTGGAGCCGAACCTGTCCGCGTACACCAAGGTAGTGCATTACCAGGGCATCTGGATGGCTTATGCCAACACCGTGTTTTACACGGCAGCCGGAACCCTTGTCAATCTGGCCATGACCACTGCAGGGGCGTATCCCCTGTCCAAAAAAAGGCTGCTCCTGCGCAAGCCGGTGAACATGTTCATTACCTTCGCCATGCTGTTCAACGCGGGTATGATTCCCGTGTATCTGAATTACCGCAATCTGCATCTGGACAACAGCCGTGTGGGCATTCTTATCGGCTTCGCCATCTCCACCTTCTATGTTTTTGTGCTCCGCTCCTTCTTCGGCTCCATTCCCGAGGAGATGGAGGAAGCGGCGCGGATGGACGGAGCGGGGGGAGCCAGGATCCTTCTCCAGATTTACCTGCCCTTAGCCAAGCCCGCACTGGTGGCACTGGGCCTGTTCTACGCGGTGGGCCGCTGGAACGGCTATTTCTGGACGATGGTGCTCCTCCGGGACGAGAATAAAATCCCGCTGCAGGTGCTTCTCAACAAGCTGATTGTCCAGATGTCCGCCAGCCAGGAGATGATCGGTCTGGCCGATGTGCAGAGCGTCTCCGTGGAAACTGTCATTTATGCCACGATCATGGTGGCCATTCTGCCCATCGTAGCCGTTTATCCCTTGCTGCAGAAATATTTTATGCAGGGGGTCATGATCGGCTCGGTTAAGGGCTAAACCATACACACAGGGGGAATTGGAATGAACCGGAATCCTATGAAAAACAGCAAAACCGTCTTTGCCGGAGCCGTTTGCCTGGCCTTAACGGCAGGGGTGCTGGCCGGGTGCGCCGGCGGCGGAACACAGAACAGCGGCGCAAGCTCCGCTCCTGCGGCAGCTGCTGCTGCCTCCGCTGCGCCCAGTGCTGGGGCTGCCTCATCCGCCGCAGCCAGCCTCAAGGCCAGTGACAAGCCGGTCACCGCCTCCATCCACATGCATTATTACGGTACCCGCGTTTTCGACAATGAGTGGGAGGTGTTCAAAAAAGCGGCGGAGCTGACCAATGTAACCCTGAAGGGCACCGCCTCCAAGTCCGCCACCAACAGCGACGAGGTTTATAACCTGATGGTGGCCGGCGGAGAAATTCCCGATGTGGTCCACTTCTATATCAGCAGGCTGAACCAGTTGGGACGGGACGGCGGAATGATGGATCTGCAGCCCCTGATCGACAAATATGCCCCCCATATCAAGGCCTACTTCGAGAAGCATCCGGATGTGAAGAAAGCGGCGCAGAATATTAACGGCACACTATACGCTATTCCTAACGTCCCGGACGGCCAGGCACAAATGGGCTGGTTCGTCCGCAAGGACTGGCTGGATAAGCTGGGCCTGCAGCAGCCGAAGACCGCAGCGGACCTGTACAATGTGCTGAAGGCCTTTAAGGAGAAGGATCCCAACGGAAACGGCAAGGCCGATGAGGTCCCTTATTTTAACCGGGAAAAGCGCTATGGCGTTTACGATCTGCTGGCCCTGTGGGATTCGTACCGGTGGTTCTACGCCAAGGACGGGAAGGAGCTGTTCGGCCCTGCGGAGCCGCAGTTCAAGAATGCCATGGTGAATATGGCCAAGTGGTATAAGGAAGGACTCATTGACAAGGAGATTTTCACCCGGGGCAACAATGCCCGAGACATCCTCCTGGGAGATAATCTGGGCGGCCTGACCCATGACTGGTTTGCCAGCACGGCCGGCTACAACAGCAAGCTGAATGACAAGGTGGCGGGCTTAAGCTTCCTGCCCATCGCTCCCCCGGCAAGCCAGCAGGGCGTCATCAAGGAATGGACTGCTCGGACTCCCTATCCGGATGCCAATGTAGGCTGGGGCATCTCCGCCAAGTCCAAATATTCTGTGGAGCTCATCAAATACTTTGACTTCTGGTTCACGGAGCAGGGACGGACATTAATGAATTACGGCATTGAGGGCAAAACCTACACCATGGCAGGCGGCAAGGCCAAGCTTGCCGATGACCTCATCAAGAAGGATGTAGTGGGCGAGCTGAACAAAATCGGCGCTCTCCAGTCCGTGGGTTACCCTCAGGATTACGAGCAGGAAAAGCAGTGGACTGATCCCATTGCCTTGGCTGTTATTGAGGATTATGTGAAGAACAACTATATTGCTGCACCCGTGGTGCCGTTGAAGCTGGAGGACGCCGATGCGGACCGTCTGAGCAAGCTGACAGGGCCCCTCCAAACCTATGTGGAGGAAACCATGCAGAAGTGGGTAATGGGAGCGGAGTCTGTAGAAAGCGGCTACGATAAATTCCAGGCCAGGGTCAAGGAACTGGGGCTGGATGAAATTCTGAAGCTCAGGCAGGCTGCTCGTGACAAAATGAAATAATCCGGCAGGTCCGAAAGCCGGAAGCGCCGCGTTGGGGATATCCGTAAACGCGGCGTTCTCCGGGAAATAATTGTAAGCGCTTTTATGCGGCTTCGGACCGACCGTTTTATCCAATTTATCCAATTTACCAAACAAAGGAGAGGAAGTTATGGGAACACGAAAGCATCTCTGGAAGAAGACGGTATCGGCCGGGCTGTCCCTGGTACTGGCCGTAAGCCTTCTGGGCAGTGTCCTGCCGGGAGCGGCGGGCACCGGGACCGCCAAGGCTGCCCCCGGCGGGTATGAGATCAACCGGGTACTGGTGCCGGTTGCGGATACCTATGTGGACAGCGGGGTGAGTCCGCCTCTGGTGGCGGGGGAGGACGCGGAAACCATCCGCAACAAGAATTACGGCACCTCTACATCGCTGCAGTCCTACGGCTATAATGACAGCTTCACCCTCCCCACCTCCCAGCGCACCGATTATCTGCGGTTCGACCTGAGCGGGCTGGGGGAGTTCAACAGCGCCAAGCTGCGGCTGTACTGCACCGCCAACTGCACCTACACCCCCGCCACCCCGGAGAAGCTGGTCCGGGTTTACAAGGTCGCAGACGACAGCTGGAGCGAGAATGAGCTGACCTGGTATACCCGGCCGGGATTCCCCGCCGGGATAACGGCAGCCCAGTTAAACGCCCTGCAATTGGCTGCGGTGAATGTTTCCCAGGGCGGGGGCTGGTATGAATGGGATCTGACCGGTTATATCCAGGCGGAGAAGGCATCGGGGGTCACCTCCATTGCCGTGCGGGCCATGAACCAGAAGGTGTCCTTCTCCAGCCGGGAGGGAGCCAATCCACCCCAGCTTCTGGTGCATACGGATCTGGTGCCGCCGGATTATGCGGGAGCCGCTGTATCCCAAGAGAATCGGATTATCAGCCTGAAATTTACCGAGCCGGTACTGAATGCCTTGTCCGGTCTTCCCGCCTTGAAGGCTGCGGTCACGCTGGCTAGGAACGGAACGCAGTTCGCACCGCTGGCCGCAGGGGATACGGTGGCGCTGGCCGGGGACACGCTGACCGTGACCCTGCAGGAGCGCCTCGCCCAGCCGGGGGCGGTCATCCGCCTGCAGGCGCAAGCCCTGAAGGACGGCGTGGGGAACAAGCTGCTGAACCCTGCGGAGGAGGCCCTTGCTTACGACAGCCAGCCGCCTCAGGCTGTCCGCACCTTCACCCGGAGCCTGCATCAGGAGCTGGTGCTGGAATTTGACGAGCCTTTGGTTTCCCTGGCAACAGACGCAGAGAGCCTGAAGGCGGCGGTTTCCTTGGCGGCGGATGGAGGCGCCTTTGCTCCGCTGGCGGTGGAGGATGCCGTTTATGTGGCGGACCGGCAATTGGCCGTCACCTTCCCGCAGCCCCTCACCGGCAGCCATTATGATTTGCGTGTGGCGGGAGGAGTGCTGGCGGATGCTTCAGGCAATCAGGCCGCTGCTCCCATTACCGCCCCTGTGGAGATTGACCGCCAGCCGCCGGCCTATACGGACAGCATCCTTATGCTGCTGAACCGGCGCATCTCCCTGCATTTCAGCGAGCCGCTGGAGGCGGTTGCTGCCAGCCTGGCTGGAGCCGTCACCATCCAGACGGAGGCGGGCGGCAGCTTTGCCCCCTTGCCCGCAGGCTCCTTGGTCTTTATTTCCGGCAACAGTCTTATTGTGGAACTAAAAACGGCCATCACCGGACCAGTACGGCTGAGGCTGGCTCCCGGAAGCATCCGGGATAAGTTCCGGAATCCACTGGCGCCCGAGGTGACGACAGAAGAGCTTTCCCCGGCGGTTGCTTCCTACATCTACCCGGGCTTCCACACCCAGCAGGTAGAGAAGGCTATTGTCATGGACCAGCCCACACCTGCCGATTCCGGCCAGACTCCGGAGGGGTACAAGCAGTTCGTTGTGCTGGCTACCGAGCTGGCCAAGGGGGACCGCACTCCCGCTCTGGTCCAGGCCTTCACGGGAGCAGTCCGCAAGATGATCAGCGACTATGCGTATATGCCGGATGTGGACGGCGGACTGGAAGCGCGGAACAATATTTATCTGACCTACGGCTTGGGCCTGGTATGGCCGCTCCATGATATTATGAGCCAATTCACCGCCCAGGAGATCAGCAAGCTGAAGACATTCCTTAAGGCCGAGCTGGTTTCCAGCGCCTTCGTGCTGAGCGCCACAGACCATAACGGCAGCGTCCGGGCCATGGGCTCCAGCCGGACGGAGATGGATGGCGGCGTCAACAGCTGGCCCCACACCGCCCCCAACTATATGGAGCCCATCTTCGGAGTGATGATGGCAGCCATTCTTATACTGGGGCCGGATGAAGCCGACGCTTTCCTGAAATCGTACAGCCACAACAGCTTCCGTACTGAGTTGGGCAATCAGGGGCTTACCCGGATCAAGGAGAAGTTCGATTTGACCAGCTACAAGCGGATCAATCCTGTAGTGAACTCAACCTCCTGGCGGTTTTCCACCAGCGGCGGGCAGACGGTCACCATGGCCCAGATTATGGAGGACCCCGTGCAGGCGTTTGCGGCCTTGTCCGCCTTTACCTATTTCCATCCGGCGGAGGATGGGCGTTATATCGGCCAAATGGGCATGCTGCGGGAGTTCTGCACCTCGGATTCTGGCGGCAACCGGGAAAGCTCCGTTTATGCCAAACACGGGCTGGAGCCCTCCCTGGCAAATCGGCTGCTTCTGGAATATTACGGCTACCTGGACGCTACTGCCTATCCGGAGGAGAGGGATACGCTTCTCCATCTGCAAAAGGTAGGTGCTGACGACTATTATGCCAAGGTGGTCAACGGCTATTTCACCGTCTCTGCCACCAGTGCGGGCATTTATCATGACGAGAAGAACATCATGTCCGAGCTCTCCATGCTCACCCAGCTGTACCAGCCCTCCCTGTGGAATGACAGCTTTGACTATGAGCCGGGGGCCATCGGGGATTTGGGGGCGGATTCCAGCTGGAATCTTCCGGAAGGGAACTGGTCGGCTGCCTACAAGGTCATCGTGCCGTACAATATCAAAACCTCGGCCAATACCAAAAAGCCTACCGGCCTTACCGACCCGTCGGAGCGTTCCTTCCGCATCAGCGGTGCCTCCTCCGTTCCAGGTTTGGCTTATTCCAAACGAAGCTTCGGTGATGTCCGGTACCAGGCTTGGGTCCAATTTACGGATGCCCGCCAAGTGGGTATTCTGGGCAAGGTTAGCGACAGCAGCCACTACTACCTGCTGAGCTACGATCATACGCAGAAAAAAGTCTCTATCAAGAAGCAAAACGGGCAAACGCTGACCACTCTGGCGGAAGCCGGAAAAGTGCTGAATCCCGGCAAATCGTACCGGTTTCAGGGTGAATTTGCAGGCGGTGGCATCACCTTCTCCATTAACGGCCAGCCGGTTTTGTCGGCCGTAGACAGCTCCGCTCCCTATAGCCGGGGAGGGGTAGGCTTCATGGCGCAGGGAGAGGAGGTTTATTTTGACGCGGTGGTGGTGCAGCCTCTGGCCCCGGAGGCTCCCGTGCTGGAGGAGATCAAAACGGGTGAAGGCCGGTTGGAGCTGCATTACAGCACAGTCCCGGATGCTTACGGATATGTCATCCGTTACGGTACCCAGCCGGGAGTCTACACGGAGGAGCTGTTCACCCGCAGGAAGGCTTCGGAAACGGTGGTTTCCCTTCAGAACGGCACCGCCTACTACTTTGCCGTTGCGGCGTTAACCCATCAAGGTGAAAGCCCCTTAAGCAACGAGCTGTCCCAAACACCGGCGGTAAACACAGCCGTTACACCCCAGCTGCTGGCGGTTATACCGACAGCGGACGGCGCAGCTCTCCACTTTACGGCGGACCCGGCTAATACTGCCTATACGATTACCTACGGCGCCCAGCCGGGCCAGTACCCGTGGACCGTGGCCAATGTCACCGCCTCTGTCTACGGAGCTCCCGGAGAGAACGGCTCCGCCGTAACCCAAGCTGTTTATGAGGTATGGCTGCCCTTCGGGAAAACCCCGTTTTACTTCCGGGTAGCCGGAGTTAACGGCACAGGCGAAAGCACCCCGTCCAATGTCCTGTCCGGCTGGAAGGACAGCGGGCTGCTGTACCAGGATGATTTCTCGGCGGGTGTGCAAACCAACATGTGGGTACCCACCTACCTGTCGGCGGGTGCAGACGGCAGCAACCGCTACGTCCGCACATTAAGCACCGGCTTGTCCCGGGGGTATCTGACAGCCGGCTATGATTGGGGAGACTATCGAGTCAGTGCGGATTTCACCCCCCAGGGGGACCGGATAGAGCAGATGCTGGTGCTGGGAAGGGTGACGGATACCAATAATTATTATCTGATGGGCTACTATTTGGGGGAATATGCGATATTCGTCAAGGCAGCAGGCACCATTGTGAAGCTGGCCGGAGCTCCGGCAGCAGCAGTGAAGGGCCAGACTTACCATATCGAAGGCAAATTCGATGGCAGCATGCTGTCCTTGTATGTGGACGGCCAGCTCCGGATTACGGCGGATAATGACCAGCTCCCGTCAGGCACAGGCGGCTTCCTCACCAATAACACTCAGGCCGCCGTGGACAACTTCCGCGTGGAGCAGCCTGCTCCTTCTGTAATTCCGTTTTCGGCATTGGAATAAGGTAAGCGGCGATCATGATTTTACCGGAGGCAAACACTTCCTCCTATCCCTGACACGCAAAAAACCTTCGAGCCTGCCATCCCGGCAGGTCCGAAGGTTTTTTGGGCTTGCACCGGTTCACACGCCGCGCAGCTGCTTGGACCGCAGCTGGCCGCAGGCCGCGTCAATATCCGCCCCCTGCTCCTGGCGGATGGTGGAATTGATGCCGTGTTTTTTGAGCACATCGTAGAACGCATCCACCGCCTCCTTGCCGCTCCGCTTATACTGCTGGAACTCATCCACGGGGTTGTAGGGGATCAGATTCACGCCGGTGGCATTCTTACGGTCCCCGATCAACCGGACCAGCTCCAGAGCATGGGCAGGCTGGTCATTGACGCCCTGAAGCAGAATGTATTCCAGGGTAATCCGCCGCCTGGTGGTATCCTGGTAATAATGAATGGCGTCCATCAGCTCCCGGAGAGGATAGGCCCGGTTGATCTTCATAATCCGGGTGCGCAGCTCATCATTGGGGGCATGCAGAGAGATGGCCAGATTCACCTTTAGCCTGGCGTCGGCAAATTCTCGGATTCGGGGAACCAGCCCGCTGGTAGAGACGGTAATATGGCGTGGTCCGATCACCAGCCCCTTCTGGTCCGTTACAATGCGGAGGAAGGCCATGAGGTTGTCCCAATTGTCCAACGGCTCCCCGATGCCCATCACCACCAGATGGGTAACTGCAGCTTCCGGTTCGTGCCGGTCCAGATAGGTCTGCACCATCATCACCTGGCCGGTCATCTCTCCGGCAGTCAGATCCCGCTTCTTGGCCATGGTGCCGCTGGCGCAGAAGCTGCAGCCGATATTGCACCCCACCTGTGTAGTTACACAAACCGATAATCCATATTTATGGCGCATCAGCACCGTTTCGATCAGATCGCCGTCCGCCAAGCGGAACAAAAACTTGATGGTGCCGTCTGTTGCCTGCTGCCGGGTATGCTCCTCCAGCGTCTGTATGGCATAATGGTCCTCCAGCAATTCGCGGCAGGCTTCATGCACATCAGACATTGCTGCAAACTCCGCCGCCCGCTTCTTGTACAGCCAATCCCACACCTGCAGCGCCCGGTGCTTCCGGTGTCCATGGCTCTCCAGCCAGGCTGCCAGCTCATCAAAGGCCAGTCCGTAAATCGAAGGCTTGTTCATAAGGACTCTCCTTTTAGCAATGTGCCTTTATTGTCCCAAATTCCAAGACAAATTGCCAGCCCTATGGACATCTGCTATCTTTAGAATATTGACAATGAAGACTCGACCAGAAAGGGTCCTGCACATGCTTGCACCTCGAGAGAGCATCTATACTCACTATCAACCCGCTTATATTCCCGACCACGAGCCGGGCGCCGCTGCCTATTGGTTTATCTCAAGGACGGGAAACCTCCTGATCCGGGAAACCGCGGATGGCGTGGAGATTCCCGAAGCAGCCGGAGCCGAGGCGCTTTCCCTAGTTACCGGACGCACCCTTTATTTAGGTACCTGGAAAGGCATCCCCTGTTATGCAGCATCGGCAGAATCCGAAACCGCATCAGATGATGGACTGGCCTTTCATCCCTTACGCAGCCTTTATGGAAAAATAGACGAGGGCCTGTTCCATCTGGCCGGGCGGGCTGTGCAGCTGACAGCCTTTGGACGCACCCACCGTTTTTGCGGAACCTGCGGCGCCGAAACCGTCCCTTCGCCCAAGGAGCATGCCCTGCTGTGCCCCGCTTGCGGAAGTGTAAGCTTTCCCCGGTTGGCACCTGCAGTGATTACCGTCATCCTGAAGGACCGGCAGGTACTCCTCGCCCGGGCCAAGCATTTCACCAACAATATGTACGGTCTCATCGCAGGCTTTGTGGAGCCGGGGGAAACGCTGGAGGACTGCGTCCGACGGGAAACGAAAGAGGAGATTGGGATCACTGTAAGCAATATCCGCTATTTCGGCAGCCAGCAATGGCCGTTCCCCCACTCCCTTATGATCGGCTTTATCGCAGACTACGAAAGCGGCGAGATCCATGTGGACGGCGAGGAAATTGTGGACGCCGACTGGTTCGACCCGGACAAGCTGCCCGTCATTCCGTCACCCGTCAGCATCGCCCGCAAAATGCTGGACTGGTACGTGGAGCAATATGCAGGTTAACACATCATCCCAAGGCAGGCGACTGTAGGGCCGCGGCAACTGCATCCACCAATACATGGGGCAGAAAGGGCTTCGCCACGAATTCTGCCGCTCCGCAATGGAGGCATTCCTGTACCACCTCCGGAGTGCCTCTGCCGGAGCACATCACCACCTTGGCGTTGGGGTTAAGCTGCCGAATCTGGTTCAGAACCTGGATGCCATCCATCCCTTCGAGTCCGATATCCAGCACAACCACGTCCGGCTTATGCCGCCGGTACAGCTCCAGCCCTTGCTCCCCATCCGGTACAGACTCTGCTACCATCCACCCCTGCCTCTCCAAAACATCGGCTATACATTGCCGCACAAATGCCGAATCATCGATAATCAATACTTTCTTCATCTCCGCAGATCCCTCCTTATGGGTGGATATCCGGCACTGAAGCAAACGGATGGATCTTGCCAGCCTCGTTTCCCTGTCCAACAGATCGGCAAGCCTCTCCTGAAGGATATTTTGCCGTTTATCCATGTCTGCTCCGCCCAGCATCTCCCCGATTTCCTCCAGAGTCAGGCCGCATTCCTTCCATTCCATTATTTCTGTAACGATGCCGATTTGCTCCGGCGTGTAATACCGGTAACGGTTAACTGGATCCACATAATGAGGCGTGAGAAGCCCCATTTCCTCGTAATAACGGATGGCATCAGTGGACAGATTGACCACTTTTGCCAGTTCGCCGATGGTGTAATACATAAGTTTCATACCTTTCATTCTTCCGCAATTATCCTTATCATAGGCGTTGGTCCTGCTCCAAGGTCAAGGGGTGTATGAAAGTTTCTGGGAGGAGGCTGTGGCGGCCAGGGCTAGATACAGGATGTATCACCCAGGCCTTTCGGACACTATCCCATCGGCTCAGAGTCTGATGAAATGCCAGCCGAAAATGCCTGAAATCGGCGTAGCTGCTTGGTTCCATACGTACAGTTTAGCTCCGCGGTATATGGTTTCCCTACATGAGAATAGTCTCCCTACATGTAACTTGGCCGCTCACCCCTGAGACGTGCCGTCCCATTTGGTCTGGCGACTCAGGCAAATACTCTTACGGAACTATGCGACGCTTAAACGCGAAAAAACGGCTATTTCAAATTGTAACGGAACTCACAGACCCTTAGCGGGCCATGGAGGCAGAAAAACCAGCCCCGTGACCTTCTAAGGGTCGTATAGTTCCGTTATTTTGCCAAAAACACCAGATTTCAGCCTCTACGTGCTTCTCAGTTCCGTTACGCGCACCGCCCCGTTTCCTCCCCATTACGAGAGCCAAACGGATGTTACGTGTATGTCCACCTCCCCTGAAGAACACCCTACATAAGGCGTCAGATGCGAGGCATAGCAGGGGCAGCGCGGACAGCGCAGAAAGCATTCGTGCATACAGTACAGACGGCACAAAAGCAGTCACGCAGACAGCACCAACAACAGCGGAGCTGACCGCAACGGAGCTGACAACACCCGCGGTTCGCCCTCCGCCCCTCCGGGGTAAGGAATTGGTAAAAGCAGCAGGAGGCTGATGCAGATGGACTTATACTATGGCACCTTATATTGGAGCACGACCGGGACTTCACCGCTTCGCCTGACTCAAAGGGAGCCCGCTTCCCGCTATGACGCCATTGTAGTCGGGGGAGGGATGTCTGGTGCGTTAACCGCCTATACTCTGGCCGCAGAAGGACTGAAGGTGGCTGTGCTGGACAAGGGGGCGATGGCCTGTGGCAGCAGCCTGGCGAATACAGGGCTCATTCAATACTCCAATGACATCATGCTTCACCAGCTGATGCAGCAGATCGGCGAAACCAATGCAGTGCAGTTTTACCGGATGTGTGTGAATGCTATTGACCGGCTGGAGCGGGTTGCCCGGTCCGTGCATGAGCCGACAGATTTTGTCCGCCGGACCAGCCTGTATGTTGCCAGTGTCGAACCGGATGTGGAGCTCCTGCAAAAGGAGTATCAAGCCCTCCACGAAAACGGCTTCCAGGTCAACTACCTGACTGCGGATGAGATAGCGCGGCGCTACCCATTCCGGAAACCGGCGGCACTTCTTACATACGGGGATGCCGAGCTGAATCCCTACCGGTTCGTCCGGGCCATCCTTACATATTTGGATCAAAAGGATGTTCATTTCTTCGAGGATACGGAGGTTACGTCTCTGGAGGACAAGCCGGGCGGCATAACCGTCCACACCCCCAAAGGTCTCTTTAGTGCTGACCATGTCATCGTAACCACCGGCTACAGCCCCCCTCCTGGATTGGTGGAGAGCGGAGTGGATCTTAACCGCTCCTATGCCGTTGCTACACGCCCACTGGAGAATCTGGATTCCGCCTGGAAGGACAGGGAGCTGATATGGGAAACCCGGCGTCCGTACTTCTATCTGCGCACCACCACGGACGGGCGGATTGTAGCGGGAGGACTGGATGAGGATACGTCGGAGGTGCCCCACAGCAAGGAATTGATCGCACGCCGGGCGGAGGCGCTGAAGCAGGAGCTGGAGAGCCTGTTTCCCATGCTGGAGATCCAAATCGAATACTCCTGGGCAGCAGTTTTCGGGGAATCCCGGGATAACCTGCCCTTCATCGGACAGCATCCAGATCGGGAGCGGTTGTATTATCTTTTGGGCTACGGCGGCAATGGCACGGTATACAGCACGTTAGGATCCGAAATCATCCGCGATCTGATCCTGGGCAAGAACAATCCCAACGCCGGATTAGTGAAGCTGGCCAGACCGGGCCGGACGGCAACCAACACTGCCGGGTCCCGTTAGTAGCTCACTCTCCGGTTGCGTTGCCCCCCTGCCTGTCTTATCATAAAAGGAAAACGGCGAAGTCCGCCGGGTGGGAGGGAAGGCACTGGCATGCAGCAGCAACTAAAAGAAAAGGTCAAGGCGCTGCCCCTTACCCCCGGCGTTTATCTGATGAAGGATTCCCTGGGAAATATTATCTACGTGGGCAAAGCCAAGCAGCTCCGCAAGCGGGTCCAGTCCTACTTCGTCAAAAGCAGCGGCCACAGCCCCAAAACCCGGGTGCTGGTCTCCCACATCCGGGACCTGGAGGTCCGCCATACGGATACGGAGTTTGAGGCCTTTCTGCTGGAATGCCGCCTCATCAAGGAGCTGCGTCCCGCTTATAACCGCAAAATGAAGAATCCCGAGGCTTACACCTATATCACCCTCCGCCAGGCCAAGGAAAACGGCTTACGCTCCTTCTCCGTCAGCTACAGCCCGGAGGATACGGTTGGCCTGCGCCGGTTCGGACCCTACAGCAGCCGGGGTACCGTGGAGCGTGCGCTGGGCGGCATGAAGGAATGTCTGCGGATCGTCTGCAGCAACCCTTCCGGCGGTCGTGGGCCCTGTCTCAATCATTCCCTGGGACGGTGCATCGGCATGTGTGCGGGAGGCCAAGCAGCGGAGGCGTATGAGGCGATTGTGGACCGGATTATTCTCTTCCTGGAGGGGCAGAGCACCGATATTCCCGAATTGATGGAAAAGCGGATGGTGGAAGCCGCCGAACGGTTTGATTTTGAGGCCGCCGCCAGATACAGGGATGAAAACCGCGCAGTCCGGTATCTGCTACAAAAGGAGAGGATGATCAGCTTTGCGGAGACGGGACATATCTCTGTTGTGCTGGAGGAGATGAATGGCGGATGGGCCAAGCTGTTCCTGATCAAAGGCAACCGCCTGCTCCTGAATCACCGGCTTTCTCTAACTGATACCGAACAGGAACGTCCTGCACTTTCCCGGGAAATCGCCGCACTGATGCAGTCCGCCTATAGCTCCGCCGGGACGGATAAGCAGAACCCCATCACCCGGTTCGACGTGGATGAGGCGCAGATTATCTACAGCTATCTGCAAAGTGCAGCTGCCTGCAGCCGGCAATTGGACGAAGCATGGCTGGGCCAAAAGGCAGACCCTGTTTTACTGGAGGAAGCGTTAGTGCAGCTGTTGGAGGACCAGTCGAGGCTGGCGGCCTTGGAGGTGGCGGCTGGAAATGCGGAAGCGACGGGAGCATTGGACGCAGATGAGCCTGATCCGGAGCAGAAATACGATTACGGAACCACAGAAGAATAAAACGTCCTGCACACCTCTTTCGAGGGAGCTGCAGGACGTTTTTTGTGAAGAGTGGACGTTGGGGTTGGGTTATGCTTCAGGTTGGGCCGCTACAGCGGGCTCCAGAGGAGCTCCTGCCTTCAGCAGCGCTTTATTTTTCAAAAGCATCAGAGATAAAAGCATCAGCAGGGCGCCGGTGGTCAGCATAATCCATTCAATGGCCACCTTGTCTGCCATAGGGCCAAACACCAGCATCCCCATAGGCATCATGGAGCTGCTGATCATGCCGAACACCCCGAATACCCGGCCGGTAAAATCCTTGTCTACCCTGTCCTGAAGAAGTACAGTGGAGGGCGTATTGAACAGAGGCAAGGCCAAGCCGAATATGGACATGAATCCTAAATATATCCAAAAGGACGGTACCACGCCGAAAGCTGCGGTACTGGCCCCCATCACCACGCCGGACAAGGCCATGGAATGGATCTTGTTGCGGAAGCCTCCCCAGGAGGCAATAAGCAGACCGCCCAGCATCATCCCTACGGAAAAGGTCATCTCAATGGCGACCAGCCGCCATACCTGGTCCCCAAAGCTGCGGGCTACCTGAAGCGGCGTGAGGAAGGCTGCAGGCGCCACCAGTACAAAGAAAAACCCGCTGAAAATAAAGAACTGCTTAAGGTACGGATGGGTCGCAATAAACCGGACACCCTCCCGCAGGTCGCCAAAATATCCGCCCTCCTGGGCCTTCTGCATCCGGTCATGGTCCTTAACCCGGAGAAACAGGAACAGGGTGCTCACCGCGATGAAGCAGGTCACCACGTCTATGAAAAAGATGGTGGACAGGGGGACCATCCCCAGCAATGCGCCGCTGGCCATCGGGGCCACCAGCATAATCAAGGCCTGGATGCTCCCGTTAATCCCGTTCACGCGGGTTAGCTGTTCCTCAGGCACCAGCTGGGGCAGAATCGCTCCGACGGCAGGCGCCTGGACGGCCGAACCCAAGGCGCGGATGGCAGACATCACGAAGAGCAGCCAAAGGGATTCGTTCCCGGCCATAAACAATAGGGCCATAATCAGGGTCGTCAGTGCAATGGCGCTGTCGGAAATCATAATCAGCCGCTTGCGGTTGTAGCGGTCGGCCCACACGCCGGCGAAGGGCGACAGGAAGAACGTGGGCAAAAAGCCGCATACAATGGCGATGGTCATCATGCTCCCGGATTGGGTGGTCAGGGTAATATGCCAGGTAATGGCGTATTGCACCAATGCGGTGCCGAACAGGGAAATGGTCTGAGTGGCAAGAAACAGGGTAATTCTTCGTTTCCAGTTGGTGTCCATCTTTCAGGGCACGCTCCGTTTCATCAAATTTGAACGATTCTTGACCATTATATCATAACCGATTCTTATAAATGTCCGCCCCAAGCCCGAGAATATCCGGAAAAAATCATTGAAACGATACTGTCCCGCGGGAGGGGGAGTGGATCCGGGTTTGCGGACAAATCTAACGAATCTGAAGCACTCTATTGGGCGGAAAGGGGCATCAAAAAAAACCTAACGAATCTGTAACACGCTATTTGTCCGCTGGCAAGCATTTTGGCTCCAATACGGACAAATAGCGTGGCTAGGATTCGTTAGGTTTTTAATATGCCCATCTGCAGCCAAATAGCGTTGCTCAGATTCGTTAGCGGTTCTCTCGGGGCAGTCGCACGCGGCGGTTGTGGAAAGGGGAAAGCCTCCCGCTGTCTGTTGCGGAAGCCTTAGCCTTACGCTATATAGCTATCGTCAGAGGTGTAGGTGACCATTTTGGCGGTTACGGGACTTGCCGTCACATTGCCTTCCGCCGCGGCAGAGGCTGCCGGAGAAGCGGTGCCCGCAGCTGCAGAGGCGGATGCCGAGGTCGCGGCTTGGTCCGGAGCCGCACTGCAGGCGGCCAGGGCTGTCGACAACAGGGCAAAGGACAGCAATTGGGAGGTTAAAGGGTTACGCATGTTCTGCACCCATCCTTTCAGTCTTTGGAATACCTCTACAGTATCCTGCCAAGCTGAAAGCCTCCTGAACCCTTTCTGAAAGCCGGCTGTGAATGTGTCTGAACCAGAAAAGGACCCGTTCCATGATGGACGGGCCATGCTGCTATGCTTTTTTATTTTACCGAAGGCAGATAATTCTCCAGGCGGCTCCAGGTTTCCAGGATGCCTTGCTCCATCCCCATCTCCATCACCTGGCGCAGACTCTCTTCCGTATCGAAGATACTGCGGCATACCACCCGGGTTTTGTCCCCGTCAGCGGCAAAAGAAAGCTCCACCTCCGTGGCGGGCATCCCCTCCGCCTCATTGCCCTCCGCATCGGAGAAGTAGTCGGTATAGGTGAGTGCCTCAGGAGTGTTAATCGAACCATACACACCCTTGCCCCAGGATTCCATGCCGTAGAAGTCCCCCTGGTCGGGATCCTCGCATTTCATACAGTAATGCCAGACCCCTCCAGGCCGCAGGTCAACGGTGCAATGGGGCATACTCCAGCCACGGGGACCCCACCAATGCTTTAAATGTCCGGCTTCCGTAAATGTCCGGAAAACCAGCTCCTGCGGAGCATCAAAGATTTTCTCCAGAATAAACTCCCGGCCTTCTATCCGGACAGCGGTTTTGCTTGCCTCAGCCATCGCAATTCCCTCCTGTGGACTTGTCCGGTGAAGTGTTCTGGCTTTCCACGGACAGATGCCCTGAATGATCTTCACCGTTACTATATCCCAGGGACGGGCTTTCCGCAATGGACTTGTTACAAATTTGTGAACATGTATTAGGGAAGATATCTCGTTTGGACAATGGTTTGTAAGCGTTTTATTGAGAAATTGTAAGGATGAGCGAATAAACGCGAGTAATAAACTGAAAATTCAAAACTATCGCCTGAAACGGCGGATTTTCGAGGTTTTCAACTCCGCCGGAATGGCTTATGATATAGACATCACCACAAAGGAAGCGAAAGTAATGAAAGCCAACCCGGCAAACGGCAAAACGGGTAAGGGACGTATCCCTAACAGGAAAAGAGTGCGGCAGGGCTGGCAGCGGATGTAAAGCTGCATTTATCTCCCCTGAGAGGCTGTTTCCACAAACAGTAAAGCCTAAGGTTGGGAGCCGCGGACATTTTTTCGTAAACCTTCTGGAAGGGTGATGCAAGCACCGAGGGTTAAGCAAGCAAGTGCAATGCCTACGCAGGCCATCTGCGCAAGACATGGAGTATTCGGTGGGCGAATCCGAATTCATCAGAAACGGAGGAGCAAACGAGCACGTTGTATGTGAGAATCAATCCTTATCCGGTTCAGGCAGTTAAGTGCCGCCGGCAGCAAGTGACCATCGAATTGACAGGCCGTGTCAGTGGTATGGATTGTGAGGAGGAACGAATTCATTGCTTAGCCATAAGGACGAATAACCCCCTGCAGCATGGAGCTGAGGGGGTTATTTGTGTTTTCTAAGAAGAGGGAGGCGCAGCCGCCTCCCCGGTCGCTTCAGCTCTCCTGCCCTTCCGCCTCCCAACGGGCGATTTCCTCACGGACAATAGGCGCTACCTTGGTACCCAAGAGTTCAATGGCGGTCATCACCTCGTCATGAGGCATAGTGCCCAAGGGCAGATGCAGGAAGAAACGGGTAATGCCCACTTCCTTGCGCAGAGCAATGATCTTCCGGGCAACCGTCTCCGGATCTCCTACATAAAGCGCTCCCTCCGGACTGCGGGCATAATCATACGCCGCCCGGTCGTAATGAGGCCAGCCCCGCTCCCGCCCGATCACGTTCATCGCCGCTTGGGTGGAGGGGAAGAAGGAATCGGCAGCCTGCTTCTCCTCCGCGGCAACAAAGCCATGGGAGTGGGAAGCAACAGGCAGCTTGGCGGGGTCGAAGCCCGCCTGAGCCGCCGCCTGCTTATACAGCTTCACCAACGGGGCAAAACGGAAGGGGCTTCCTCCGATAATGGCCAGCACCAAGGGCAACCCCTGCGTCCCTGCGCGGATGACCGATTCCGGATTGCCGCCGCTTCCGATCCAGACGGGAAGCGGATTCTGCACCGCCCGGGGGAAAATCTCCAGCCCGGAAATGGCGGGGCGGTGTTTGCCGCTCCAATTGATCTTGCCGCCCCGGCAAATCTGCAGCAGCAGCTCCAGCTTCTCCTCGAACAGCTCGTCGTAATCCGCCAGATTATAGCCGAACAGCGGGAAGGACTCGATAAAGGAACCCCGTCCTGCCATAATCTCCGCTCTTCCTCCGGAAATACCGTCCAAGGTGGCGAAATCCTGGTACACCCGCACAGGATCATCGGAGGATAGAACCGTAACCGCACTAGTCAACCGGATGCGCTTGGTCCTGGCTGCTCCGGCAGCCAGCAGCACAGCCGGGGCTGACGCGGCATAATCCTGCCGGTGATGCTCCCCGATCCCGTACACATCCAGCCCCACCTGATCTGCCAGCTCCATCTCTTCTACAATCTCCGCAAGCCGTTCCGCATGGCTTTTTAAGGCTCCTGTTTTCACATCCGGGGTGGTCTCCACAAATGTGCTGATTCCGATTTCCACACCTATTCCTCCCAAACGGCATAGAGGCCGCAATAATTTATAGTACCTTATTTTTAGTATGCACTATTTCTGCTGTTTTGGATAGCCGAAGTGATACCTTCCCTTAACATTCATCCCCTCTTATACGAATCGAAACGGTATAACTGTCTAATTTGGCCAAAAAACGCCAAATTACTCTGATAACCTCCTAATAATCCATTAATTAGACGAATAATCTACGATTTTATTACAAAATCACCGACTATTATCGGTTTTATTTTCCAAGATGTGCCTGTTATACTAAGTTATAACCATAAGAAGCATAATGCACCAAGCTTCCTTAAAGCTGGTTATGGGAGTACATAAAGAGCAGGTAGAAACCATTTCGTGGAGGGAGACATTCTGATGCAGCATTCTAATGTTAGAATTTCCGGAGTCGGCACGTATCATCCCCAGAACAAACTGACCAACGAAGTGATTTTTGAGCATTTCCGCCAGGTGGGCAAGGATGTGGAAAGCCTGTACAAGCATCTGGGCCGTGAGGAGCGTTATTACGCCGATCCCGGTGAAACCGCCATTACCATGGGCGTCATCGCCGCCAAACGGGCTTTGGAAAATGCCAATCTCTCTCCTGACCAGATCCAAATGATTGTGTTTGCCTCCGATACCCCGGAGTATCTGATCCCTACCAACGCCCTTCTGATCAGCAGGGAGCTGGAAACCAAAAACGCTCATATCGTGTACGACCTCAACGCCAACTGCACCGGCATGATTACTGCCATCGACCAGGTGTACCGGTACATGGATCATAAGAAGCTCCGTTATGCTCTTCTGGTGAGCAGCGTGCATATTTCTCCCTGGTGCAATGAGGATGATGAGCTGTATTACGGCGCGTGGGGGGATTCCGGCGCAGCAGTTGTTCTGGAGCGAGTGGAAAGCGACCAGCGCTTCGGAGTGATCGATTCCGAATTTTTCTCCGACAGCAGCTATTACCGGATGACCACAATGCCGGACAGCGGTATGACCCGCATCCATGACGAGTCCCTTCCCCTGGCTAAGCGCAAGGGCGGCTGGGAGCCGGTGGATTTCGACTTCCTTCCGGAAAAGTGGAACATCCTGATCCGTGAGCTGGCCCAGCGCAACGGCATTGAGCTGAAGCAAATCAACCATATCATCTTCTCGCAATTCTCCATTTATGCCATTAAGGAAGCCTTGAAAAACCTGGGTCTGGAGGATGATCCCCGGCTGTATACCTTTGTAGGGAACAAGTACGGCTATACCGGCCATACCAGCCCCATCTTCGGACTGAGCCACGCCCTGCAGGACGGGAAAATCAAGGACGGGGACAATGTGGTCTTCATCTCCGCCGGAGCCGGATACATCATTTCCTCATTCCTGTACAAGTTTGACGGTGCGCTTTTGAAATAAGCCATATTTCCTTCGTATGACGCATAAAAAAGCCCCGGAACGCATCACTGCGCCCCCGGGGCTTATTTTTTCGGTTAGATGATTCTCTTACAGCTTCTTGAAATCTGCGATAGCGTCTTCCACAGAACCGATCTTCACCAGTTCATTGTGATCGCCGGCTACCCGCTTGATTTGGTTAGCTTGAATACCGGAGCTCAGCTCAATCATGTACTTGGCTTTGAAGGGAGTAGCGGTGTAGATGTTCATAACCTCCTGCAGCAGCGGAACCACATCGGCGGAAACGGTTTTGGCGTCTTTACCATCAATAATAAGCGCATAATCCTTGGTGTTCACCTTCTGGATGGCATCCTTCAGCTGGCGGATAATTTCGGCAGCGTCCTCTACCTTAATAAAGCCGGAAGCCCGAGAAATAATGGTTTTATCGGAAGTATTCAGCGCAACTCCGTAATTCTGGTTAGACATTAATGATCTCTCCGTTCTGGATTATTATGGTGTGTATTAAGGCAATTTTCTACAATATATACCAAATTATTTGAAAAATCAAGCAGTATATTATCGAATTATGTAAATTATTGAATAAATATCAATGGAAAAAAGCCCCGAAGCCGTTAAGATCCGGGACTTGTGAAGTTTCTCATACCTATAGAGGCACACATCACGCTTCCTGCTTAGAGCTCACCGGCGTTGAAGGTATCCCCACCCGCAATCGTGCCGCTTTCGTAGCCCTTCTGAAACCAGCGTTTGCGCTGCTCGGAGGTGCCGTGGGTGAAGCTATCCGGAACCGCATAACCCTGGGCCTGCTTCTGCAGGGTATCATCGCCAATAGCATTGGCCGCCGTCAGCGCCTCATCAATGTCCCCCGCCTCCAGCACCTCCATATCCTCCGCATGATGGGCCCATACCCCGGCGAAGTAGTCCGCCTGCAGCTCCATTCTGACCTGCATCCGGTTGTACTCGGTTTCGCTTAGCTTCTGGCGCAGCGCATCCATCTGGGCCGAGGTGCCCAGAAGAGTCTGTACATGGTGCCCAACCTCGTGGGCTACCACATAAGCCATGGCAAAATCGCCGGGTGCCTTGAAGGTCCGCTGCAGCTCATCATAAAAGCTCAGGTCTATGTACAGCTTTTGATCACCCGGGCAGTAGAAGGGCCCCACCGCCGAGGTAGCCCGGCCGCAAGCGGAGCTTACGCTTCCGCTGTACAGCACCAGCACCGGGTCCTTGTATGACAGTCCCCGCTCCCGGAACAGCTCCTCCCAGACCTCCTCCGTATCGGCCAGAACCACGGAAACAAATTGGGCCAGCTCCTCCTCCTGGGCCGTGCCCTGATAAGCCGATTGCTGGCTGGAGCTGCTGGTCAGATTGCCCAGGATATCCGCAGGGTTTCCTCCCAGCAGGGTCACCAAAAGCACGATCAAAATCCCGCCGATTCCGCCTCCCACCAGGGTCCCCCCGCCCATTCTCCGCCGGTCCTCCACATTGGCGCTGCCTCTTCTTCCGCTCCATTTCATTATGCTTCCTCCTTCCGCTTTCTGTCGGTATCACCTCTTTACCCGGCAGCGGTTGCAGGTAAGCATACGGACAAACCGAGAACCGCAGGACAGGGAAAGGGCGAATCGGTTTCTCCGCCGTTTCCCCGGCCTTACTATAGCCGGAAGGCGGATTTCTAATCATGTTTTGAAGGTAGCGGGAGGTGACAGTTTCGTCATCTTGGGGAAGGAAAACAGGGGAATGGAAATTTAGGGAGGTATTCATCTGTGCAAAAGAGGAATTTATCGACGCGCGCCGAAATAATGGGCATGATTCCAATTTTAAACAATCGGTCCATCATAAGACCTCTCAAAAACGTTCTTCTCGTCCTTCTATTTATCAGCTCCTTATTCAGCTTACGGATGGTATGGGGAAGCGTCTTCCCTTCTTCAGAACACTCCTCCGCGGTAAATGGCGTTTTGGACCTGCGGGGCCGCAATCTGGAGCAAGCCCCAACTCTTCGGCTGGATGGTGAATGGCAGCTTTACCCGGGAAAGCTGGTGTATCAGGAGGAGCTTCCCCAGCTGGAGTCCGGGTTCCAGCCTATTCAGGTACCGGGAGATTGGAGCAGCCTCGTGTCCGACGCGTCCGGCCAGGCTTACGGGTACGGCACCTACCGGCTCCGTATTCTGATTGAACCCGTCAAAAACCCTCTTTCCATATGGATGGCCGGGGTGGAGGCCTCGTCCTCCGTATACATCAACGGAATCGATATGGACGAAACCCGTGATACCAGTCAGGAGGAGGATTCATACTCCCCGAAAAGCATCTCGTACACGGCCACCTGCTATGACGTGAAAGGAGTGGATGAGCTTGATGTCCTGATTCATGTGGCCAACTTTGAAAATCCGGTAAACGGGGGGATCCTGAGCACCCTGCGCTTCGGCTCTCAGGCCTCCATCGGATTTGTGCGCTGGTATTCCATCGGCTTTCAGTTAATGGTTTTCCTGGTGCTGCTGCTGCATGCTCTGTACGCCCTTATTCTCTTCTCGTTTCAGACCCGGGAACGGATCTTATTGCTTGTATGCCTGCTGACCCTGCTGGTGGCCGTATCCGTTATCGTCGGCAATGACAATATTCTCTTGTTATGGCTGCCGGTAAATTACGCAGGGGCTCTAAAAATCCGGCTGCTCTCCTATGTGTGGTATGCCTACCTCATTTCGCTGCTGTTCCGCAGGCTATCCTCCGCTCCCGCCGTCAGTATGCCGATCCGTCTGTTTACCGCAGCGCTGTTGGCCTATTCCGGCTTTGTTTTGGTTGCACCCGCCCCTTGGATCCACATCTCCACCGCATTGGGAATCTACCACTCATTTTACGTGCTTCCTTTTCTTTGGTTCGCCTACCAATTCGGCACCATGATCTTCAGTCAGCGATCGGGGGACGGCAACACATATTTCCTTCTCTCCGCCGCGGGTATAATGCACGACACGGCTTGGAATCTGTGGAGCACGCCCGGTCCCGTCTTTTATCCGCTGGACATCATCATTGCCATTATTGGCTATTGCGCGTACTGGTTCAAAAAATACTACCTCCACGCGAGGGAGAATGCAGCCCTTAACGAACAGCTGCGGCAGGCTGACAAGCGGAAGGATCAATTCCTCGCCAATACCTCCCACGAGCTGAGAACGCCTCTGCACGGGATTCTGAATATTGCCCGCACCGTAGCGGAGAAGGAGAAGGAAAAGATAGACGGCAAGAGCTTTCGGGATATGGAGCTGTTGATTACCATCAGCCGCCGCATGTCCGACCTGCTGGACGATCTTCTGGATGACGCCCGGCTGAGGGAGAAGCGTATCATGTTGCAGCAAAAGCCAGTGCTGGTACAAGCCGTGGTTCCCGGGGTGATCAGCATGCTTCAATTTATGATGGAGGGTAAGGCGATTCGGATGGAAGCGGATATACCTGACTCGTTGCCGCCGGTTATGGCGGATGAAAAACGACTGATTCAAATCCTGCACAATCTTTTGCATAATGCGCTTAAGTATACGGAGGAGGGCTTCATTACCGTCTCGGCGGAAAAGCGGGACGGGCGATTGCTCATTCAAGTGTCCGATACGGGAATGGGAATGGATGCGGAAACCCGGACAAAGGTGTTCCTTCCGTACGAGCAGGGGCCGGAGGGAGCCGGTGACGGCAAGGGCATCGGGCTTGGCCTAAGCATCTGCAAGCAGCTGGTGGAGCTGCACGGCGGCGCCTTAACGGTCTGCTCCGAACAAGATAAGGGCTCCGTCTTCAGCTTTGATCTTCCCCTGGCCGGTACAACCGCTCTCTCCCCGCCGCAAAAGGAAGAGCCCGGCCTCTCCCCCGAAGTGATGGGGAACGCCGAGCCCTTCTTCCTGCACGCACATGCTGGCAACGTCACCGCTGCTGTTTCACTGCTGCCGCATTGGCATAACGGGAAGGCCCATATTCTGGCTGTGGACGATGATCCCGTGAACCTGAGTGTGCTGGCCGGCATCCTCTCCACAGAGCCCTATTCCGTCACCACCGTTGGCTCCGCCCGTGAAGCGCTGAAGCTCCTGGAGATCAGGCAGTGGGACCTGCTCATCGCCGATGTGATGATGCCCTTCATGTCCGGTTATGAGCTGACGCAGCGTGTCCGGGAATTGTACTCGGTGTCGGAGCTTCCCGTACTGCTTCTGACGGCGCGCAGCCAGCCCGCCGATATTTATACCGGCTTCGTATCGGGAGCCAATGATTATGTGACCAAACCGGTGGATGCCCTGGAGCTGAGATACCGGATCAGCGCCCTGATCAGACTGAAGCAATCCGTCAACGAACGGCTTCGGATGGAGGCTGCATATCTCCAGGCGCAGATCCACCCTCATTTTTTGTTCAACACGCTGAATTCCATTATGGCATTGAGTGAGCTGGATACAGCCAAAATGCAGCAATTGGTGTATTCGTTCGCCACTTATCTGAGGGTAAGCTTTGACTTTATGAATACGGGCGAGCTGGTGGAGCTGTCCCATGAGCTGGAGCTGGTCAAGGCCTACCTGTATATTGAGAAGGAACGATTCGAAAACACGCTGACCGTGGTATGGGAGGTGGAGCCCCACCTTAACCCGCCGCTGCCTCCCCTCACCCTGCAGCCGCTGGTGGAGAATGCGATTAAACATGGCATTTTCAGCAGATCCAGGGGAGGCACGTTATACATCCGCATTTCCCGGCAAAACAATGCTGTCCGGTTCGAAATCCGGGATGACGGCAAGGGAATGGACCAGGGGAAGATCGACCAGCTCCTGGAGCCGACCCGGAAGGGAACCGGCGGCATCGGGATTTTCAACACCAACCGGCGTCTGATCCAATTGTACGGCCAGGGGCTGTCCATTGTGAGCAGGCCCAATGAAGGGACCACGGTTTCCTTTTCCATTCCCGACGATTGATGGTCCTGTTAAGAGGGGGTTGGCTCACCCGGCAGCGGCTCGTTGTCGGAGAACAGGTGCGGATTCTCCTGCAGCATGTCCGACAGCACCTCGGTCATCCGCACCGTATCGCATACCCACATGAGGGCATCCCCCAGCCGGCTCCGGCGGATGGCTCCCGCCCGCTCCAGCACTCCCTCCACCTTCCAGAAGTGAAGAGACCACCGGAGGCCGCAGTGCCGGCGGGAAGGTACCGGAATTTCTCTGCCGTCCGGCAGTACGGTGACCAGCGGTTCATGCCCGTCGGTCAGCCGTCCGGGAATATCCACCCACTCTTCGATGCCGTGGATGAAGGTATTGCGCTTCAGGTCTACTCCCACCAACAGAATGGTGGCCTTGCGGTCCAGCAGCTTGCCCCAGGGGGATTCCCGGTGGCAAGGGGTATCATAACGCTCTGCTCCCTCTACATAATCCGCCGCCTCCCGCCCCAAGGCCGCAACCGAATGGGTGGGATGCAGCGAGCGGATCACCCCGGGGCGCTTGCGGAACAGCTCGGTGAGAATGCCCACGCAGGAGGGGGAGTCCTCTACCGAATAGCGGGGATTCTCCGCGTTGATATACGACCAGGTATGGGTGGGCAGCACCAGCAGACCGTCCTTCATATAATCGGACAGCGCATCCAAGACGGTATCCGCTCCGCCGTCCACCTGGCCGATGCTTTTCATGGAGGAGTGCATCAGCACGGTCCCCTCCTTGGGAATACGGGCTTCCTCCAGCTGTTTAAGCAGGCTTTCTTTGGTGTGCATCGTATGTTCTCCTTTATTGTTTGTCCGTAATTATTCCAGCTCCGGCACCGAACGGCTGCTAATGCAGGTGCCGCAGTCACTCTCCCCCCACTCTACCATAGATAGAATCCCGTTGGCGAACCCCTCCTTATCAACATAAAAAAAAACACTAAAGCGGCTTGCGCTTTAGTGTCCCCAACAAGCAAAAATATGAATTGACCACCCTGTTACGGCAGATCGATAAGCATGAAGCTGGCTCCCGCGGTTGTCTGCAGGCTCAGCTCCTCCACTTCGCTGATCCGGGCAGCGTCCCGCTTTCCGAGGGGCTGCTCCCCGTTCAGGGTCAGCTCACCCTCGATGACGAAGAGATAAATACGGCGTCCCGCTTCCTGATGGAAGGTGAGAGCTTGTCCCGCCTCCAGCTCGGATAGATAAAGCGTCAGATCCTGGTGGATAAATGCGGTTTTATCGGCATGGGTTGTGTTGGAGACAACCGGCAGCAGACGGTTTTTCATGGCGGACAGATCGTACGCGATCTGCTCGTAGGAAGGCTGCAGGCCCTGCTCATTGGGCATAAACCACAGCTGGAGCAAATTCACTGTCTCATCCGGAGAGGGGTTCATCTCGGAGTGGACAATGCCTGTCCCCGCGGTCATCCGCTGGACCTCCCCGCGCCGGATTACCTCCCGGTTTCCGGTGCTGTCCTGATGCTGGAGCTCTCCCTTCAACACGACGGATACAATCTCCATTTCCTTGTGGGGATGAGAGCCGAAGCCCTTCAGCGGAGCGATAAAATCATCATTCAACACCCGAAGCGGACCAAAATGCATATTGTCCGGATCGCGGTACTCCGCAAAGGAAAAGCTGAAATTGCTTTGCAGCCAACCATGGTCTGCGGAGAATCTGCTTGCTGCTGGATTGACGTTAATCATTTGTGATCCCTCCATTTCGTATATCTGTATTATAGGTTTATTTACTTACTATTGTCAAGTGACTAATTTATATGTAGCATTCTTCATGCGCTTTTATATTTGGGGCATACTGCTAATTATGGTTTTTCGGAGAATGCCTGCTCTCCGGTCCAACACACTTATAAAGGACGGACCCCCAAAACATGATCAATACTGTATCGTTTGCAGTGCTGGCCCTAGTAGCTTTAGCCGCCCTCATCTTTTTTATCGTCCGGACCAAAAGCGTTTTTGTTGTATTCCTGTTCCTGACCTACGTTGGCATGATCTATGTGTTCGAATATATCATCCTGATTTTGTTCAACTCGTATACGTACTATCCCCGAATGCTGCAAGATCCGTATATGGACAGCATGATGGGTGCGTTTATCTCCAACTTTTTGACGGTGCCTACTGCCGGCTTGGCCATGGTCATCTATCGGCTGCGGTTCCGCTGGACCATTGTGTTTACCTGCCTGATGGCGGTCATTGAGTGGCTGTTTATTAGGCTGGGAATTTATGAGCATCACTGGTGGAGGCTGTCTTATTCCTTTGTGGCTTTTATTTTCTTCTTTTGGCTGGTTGGGTTTTGGGCGCGCCGGGTGGAGCAAGGAAACCGCCTGTTCCAATATGTCAGCCTGCTGATGTTCTCCTTGAGCGTCCTGAATACACTGGCGTTTTTAAGAATGCTGGTAAACATAGGCATTTTCCAGCCGGGCTTATTTGATAAGATAACCCCATACGGGATGATGTTGCCTTCACAGTCCCGTATGCTCTTCTGAAGGCTATCTTCTTGGCTAACGCCGTTTTTTGGACCCGGAGGCTTCGATGGACCTTCGCGGCAGTGGCGGCTCTGCTCGCGATCCACTATATTCTCATCAGGACAAGCATCCTGAAGCTGTTTATCTCTCCCTGGATCTACTGGCCGCTTTATATAACCAGCGTTCTGGTTGGAGCCCTCCTCATCCTGCTGGCCATGCGGCTCCTCCGCCGCCCGCGCTCTGCCCATTAAAAAAACAAGCAGCTGTCTAAAGGTAGCACAGCTGATTGTAGAGATTTCACTCACCCCGAGCGGGCCGGTTCCGCTCCCGGTATTGGCCGGGGGTAATCCCCTCCTGCTTCCGGAAAAAGCGGATAAAGTTCTGCGAGTTGTTATAGGTCAGGCGTTCGGCGATGTCCTTGATGGGCATATCCGTTTCCACCAGCCACCGCTTGGCCATATGAACCCGGTAGGCAGCCAGGTATTCGCTGAACAGCTGGTTGGTCTCTCGCTTGAACACACCACTGAGATAATGGGTGTTGTAGTGCAGGATCGAAGCACATTCCTCCAGGGTAAAATCCGTGTCAAACCGTTTGTGGATCATGTCGATCATGGCCTCGGAAAGGTTCCGGTACTGGGAATCCCCCCGCTCCTGGAAGATGCGGGCCAGAGGGGCAACGAGGCGGCGGGCGAACCACTTCTCAATTTCCCCCGGCACATACAGCTGGAGCAGCTCGTTGTAAAGCTGAGCGTATTCCTCCGTCTCCAACTGGGACAGAGCAATCCCGGTCTCCTGCATGAGAATCATCAGGTCGTTCAGGAGGCGGACCAGCGCAATCTGGTATTCGCCCGGACTGTGTTCGGCGGCGAAGGTCTCCTCCATCCATTGATGCAATATGCCAAGCGCCTTCTCCTCATCCGCCAGCTTCACCGCGTCCGTCAGCTCATGCAGCAGCTGCCGCGGATAATGGTACAAGGCGGAATGATGGCCCCGGTTGACGTCTGCAAAATGGATGGTTACCCCTGTTCCCAGCTTCAGGCGGTGCTTCAGGGCATCCGCCGCTTCTCTGTACCCCCGTGCGGACTCCCGCACGCTTCGGAAGGGCAGACTGATGCCCATACTGATGGAGAGCTTCAAATAAGCCTCCATGTTCCGCCGCATGGTTTCAGTCAAGGCAAAAACATGCCGGCGAAATGCCTCCTCCGTCATCCCTGCCGCCCCGATCAGGGTAATCTGGGTTTGGTCCAGGGTGACGGGAGGAAAGCAAATCTCCGGCCCCAGACTCTCCTCTACGATATTATTGGCGGCAAACAAAAGAAGATCGGCATCCTCCTGGGAATACGGGGTTCCTTCCAGAGTATCGGTCTGCATGGCCACCACGGCCAGCCTGTCCCACTGCTTCACCCGCTCCCCCAAGCCGTAACGGGTGATTTGCTCCCCGATCTCCGACTCCTTCAGCTGGCCCTGGTACAGCTTTATCAAAAACAGTACACGCAGCTGACGGGTATTAATGGAAATTTCTTTTTTCATATAGGAGTTGGAGGCCGTTAAATGGTCCAGGTGCTCCTCAATCATCTGAAATTCATTCTGTGCCTGCAAAACGGACTGGCGTTTGCCGATCCGCTGCAGCAGGCTTTGAATCGGGGTATACATGCTTCTGCTGCCCAACCATACGAAACACAGGGTCACAGAAACGATAGCGAGGAAAATTATCAGCATCACCCAGGCCAGCTGTGTGGATTGCGCCGACATCAGGTGGAGATCCGTCACCAGCACGTAGATCCATCCGTTGTACTCCGAATGGACATAGGTAAGGGTATAGTCCCCCCGGTCTGCCTCGACCTCCATCTGGCCGCTCTGCTCCGTCAATCTCTCCAGGGTTTCCTTGGTGATATAGCCGGTGTCCATGGCAGACATTCCGGTAAGGGCCGGGTCGCGGTGGAAGAGCAGATGCCGGTCGGGCCCGATAATAAACATATCCTGAAAATCCGACTCCAGATCCACCCATTGCTCCAGGCGGCAGCTGGGGATATACGCCATCGCCAGCCCCCGCTTTTCCGAGCTGCGGACGGGGAGTTTTTTGGACAGGGCTATGGTATACTTGCACCCGGACACCTCCGAGGACGGAGACCCCAGGGACACCGTCTGGCGCAGAGACCAGCTGGAATCGTACGGGAGATCATTGAAGGCCAGGAGTGCATCCTTGGCGGGGAACTCCTCGAATTCATACAGGCGCTCGTTATTGATCAGCCAGTTGTCGCTGAAGTTCAACAGGACCACGTCCGTTACCGGCGAACCTCCTGACTGGAGGTTGCTGAGATTTTTGCGGAAGCTGTTGTTCAGGGCAAACTCCCGGCTGGTAATGGGCTGGTACAGAGCATCCTGCACGGCAGCGGAATTCACCACCTGATTCAGGTTGGTGTCCGTGTTTTTCAGCACCTGCTCCACGTTGCCCGCCAGCTGGCGGAGCAGATCATGGCTGGTCTGATCCAGATGGGAGCGGATTTCGCCGCTGGATTTCATATAAGAGAACAAACCGAACGCCAACACGGGAATGACGCCGATGGCGAACCCGAACCATAATAAACTGCGGTAAATGCTTCTATGCTTCAATATAAGGACCTCCGGCAAAACAATGCTGTTCGAAGCTGGTTAAAGTGTACCACATCACAGCGATTTCGTTGAGGCAATCCGGTGGATATCAGGTATAATGGGCAGGAGTATGACGCCAACCGTCATCCGTTTCATTGGATCGATCAATTTTACTTTATTAATAGCATCAGGAGGTTAAAAAGGTTATGAGCCGCATCCGGTCTTACTTCATGATACCGCTTCTAGTAGGTTTGGGACTGGTCCCGGCCGGCTTGTCCGGCTGCTCCGGGACGTCAGCCGGAGACCCGAAGGAGAAGGACGCCGATCCGCTCCGCATCACCGCCATGGCCTATCTGATGAATGCGGGGAACCCCTCGGAAACCCTCAAGCAGCTGATTGAACAAAAAACCAATACCAGACTGGATATCCAGTGGGTGCTGGACAGCAACTATGACGAAATCATGGAGGCCTCCTTCGCAGCGGGAACACTGCCGCAGGTGGTCTATATCAAAAACCAGGTCTCCTTCCAGCAATACCGGGACGCCATGAAAAGCGGCTACTTCTGGGAGGTCGGCCATCTGTTTAAGGATTACCCGAACCTGAGCAGATTACGGCCGGAAATCCTGCAGAATACTGCCGTGGACGGCAAGGTGTATTCCATCTATGCCCAGGTGCCCTCCTCCCGCCAAGGCATCATCTACCGCAAGGATTGGGCGGACCGGCTGGGGCTTGGGGCTCCGGCCACCGTGGAGGAGCTGTACCGGATGATGAAGGCCTTCACGGTTGATGATCCTGACGGCAACGGGCTGCCGGATACCATCGGGTTGGCGGACCGGAGTGATCTGGTGTTCGGCGCCTTCAAAACGGTGTCCTCCTATTTCGGCACCCCCAACAATTGGGGGATGGCAGAGGACGGGCTGCAGCCGGAATTCCTGTTTCCCGGCTACCGGGATACGATGGACTTCTTCCGCAGGCTGTACCAGGAGAAGCTGATTAACCGGGATTTTACCATTATGAGCAAAAACGATCAGATTAACCTGCTGCTTACCGGCAAAGCGGGTATGTACATCGGCTCTATGGAGGATGTGCAGACCTTCTCCCGGAAGCTTGCCGCCCATGACCCGGCTGCGGTTCTGGATGTCCAGAACCGGATTGAAGGCCCCCGGGGAACAGGCGTCTGGGGGCTGCCCGGTTATATCTCGGCCGTGGTTTTTCCCAAATCCTCTGTCAAAACGGAGCAGGAGCTGCGGGCTATTCTCGGCTTTTTCGACCGGCTGATGGAGCCGGAGATGGCGAATCTGATCACCTATGGGATCGAGGGCGTCCATTATACACTGGTGGAGGGAAAGGTGCTGTCCAGCGAGGACAGGCAGCTGCTGGAGAAGGAGGTCATTCCCTATGCCACTCTGCTGCAGCGCGGAAACGGCCATGACACCGGGATCCGCGATTCCTACTTCACACTGCCTGCCCGTCAGAAGGCCGCCCGGCTGGTCCAGGATAATGAAGCGATTGTTATCCATGATCCTACCGCCGCCCTGGATTCCAAAACCTCCGCCGAGAAGGGAACCCGCCTGGCGGATATGATCCGGGACGCCACCTATGCCTACATCCTGGAGGAATCCGGCGACGCCGGATTTACGGAGGCGGTGGAGAAGTGGCGCCAGGAGGGCGGCAGCAGCATGATTGCCGAGTACAACGAGGCATACCGGCAGGAGCAGGCCGGGGGCCAGCTCTCCCGGTAAACCCGGTGCTTCCGGCAGCATTTCTGGCCGCGCGGGTTTTCCAGCCGATTGCTGATTTCCGGCTGTTAGCATTCCAAGCCGGAGTTTTCCCGCCAAATAGCGACGCTGACGTCCGTTTGCATTTCTAACGGCGGCCACAGCCGCTATTTCCGCAAAATCACGGTCCCCCGCATTCTAATGGCGGTCACAGCCGCTAATTAGACAAAACAGCACGCCGGATACCTGTTTTGGGCACAATAGCGGCTTCTGCTTCCGTTAGATTTTCAAACGGCAGGTTTTCCGCCAAATAGCGGCGCTGGCTTCCGTTAGAAAAACGCCGTTAGTGGGAGTCGCCATTGGCGGTGGATGCCCGCCAGAGGGGATCGCCCAAACAGCAGGAGCCCTGCCGCAGCGTTGCGGAGGGCTCCTTGTTTGTTGCGGCAGCGGGTTCCCCCTACCGCTTGATCTTCAGCTCCTGCCCGATGTAGATCAGGTCAGGGTTCGCGATGATGTCCTTATTCCATTCATACAGGGTCCGCCATTGGTTGGCGCTGCCCAGCAGTGCCTTGGCGATGGCGCTCAGATTGTCGCCGGCCTTCACCGTATAGGTGGTGTAGGACGGAGCGGCTGCAGGCTCCTGAGGTGCAGCCGGCTGTTCTGCGGCCGGTTGTTCGGCTGCAGGGGCTTCCGGTGCGGAAGGCTGCTCCACAGCAGGCGCTTCCGGCGCTTCCTTGTACGCAACCGCCAGCTCCAACAGCTGGGTGCGGTTGCCTGCGCCTACGGTGCCGGTATGCTGGATGCCGAAACCCCCGAAGGTGTTGCCGCCAACAGCAGCAGACAAGGATACTTCATTTGGAAGCTTGGCTTCCTTTTGATCGGAGCTTTGGGCCGTGGCCGAGGCAGCCTTGGCATACAAGGTGTTGTTCTCTACCCGCAGGTCAATGGTGGCGCCCGGGTTAAAGGCTGTGGTGGAGACGGACTCACTGATGGGCTTGCCTACTCCGTTCACGTATTCATACAGGGTGTAGTCTGTAGCAATCCCGTATTTGGTGGTCCGTTCGATACGCAGCGCATAACCGGTTTGGGTAGTGGCATCGTATTTGATATAAACCTCCAGGTATTGTCCGTTAGCGCTGCCGAAGCCTTGGCCCGCGGTTTTCTCCGGGTTCAGCTTCAGCTGGAGAGACATATCGCCGAAGCGTCCGTCCAGCGGATACAGCAGGCGGCCGCCACGGCCTGTGGTCAACAGCCCTTGGCTGTCCGCAGCCCCGTTAATACCCTTGGTATAGCTCCACGCGCTTTTTTCCTCAACCTTCCACTCTACCTTCTGATCCTGCGGGTAGAGAGTATCCACCGTCCAGACGCCGCTCAGAAGCTTCGGCTGCCAGGTAGTGGAGAAATGTTCGAAGGTGGTGCGGTAATTAAATTTTTCGATGCCTGTCCCGGAGATGTCCTCCAGCGTAATGGCTCTGCTGCTGACAGCGGTAACTGCCGGTCCTTCATGGCTGCGCAGATGTTTGGGCTGAACCGAAGCCATCACATAATAGCCCACATCGCCTACGGTAAGCGCGTAGGTGCCCAGCGGTTTATTCCCGCGGGAGACAGCCATTTCCACCGGGTTGGAGCCGCTCTTGTCATCTACGCGGTACCAGGTGACGAGAGACTGGTCGGCTCTTACTCCCTTTTCATAGGCCAAATCCAGGCCATATTGAACGGATAGGGTACCGTTGTGCGGTTCGGTCAACACAGGCGCTTGCGTAAAGGCAGGCGCATCAATAAAGGACGGGGATACGGTTACCACCGCCTGATTGGAAATGCCATTGTCGGCGGTAGCAGTTACGGTCACCTTAACCGGTTCTTCGCCGGTGTTCCGTCCCTCCACCTTCACACTTGCTCCGGTGGTGGCGGAGAGTACAGCAGCATCGCTGTTGATGGACCAGGTGATGTTCTGGCTGGCGCTTGCCGGGAATACACTGGCGGTCAGCTCGGCAGAGCCTTCACCCGTGCGGATGGCGGCAGACTGGGTGACGGAGATATTGATGGGCAGATCCTTCTCTGCAGCAGCAGCTGTGGTCTTCATGCCAGCAGGATCCCAGCCGTCCTCACCCTTCAGCAGGCTGTAAACGGAATAAGCCTTCAGCTGCTCCTGGTTCAGAACCGTGCCGTTTTCCTCCGGCAGAATGGTGTAGGGTTTGCCGTCCAGCGTAATATTGTGGGCATAGGATTTAATGTTGCTTGCCGGGTACGGCGCCCATTGGATGGATTTCAGATTGCCGTTCAGATCCTTGAAGCTGTTGTTGATCAGATACAGCGTGGAAGAATTTTTGGCCAGGAACAAATCTTGGCGGTCGGCAAAATCAATCTCCCATACACAATCGATAAAGGCCATACCCTCCTTGCCGGCGGCGTAAATCGGCTTGTTGGTGAAGTTGTGGAGGGTAGTGTTCTTCATTACCTGAATCACACCGCCGCCCATGTAGTCATCCGTACCTTGTACATAGGAATTTTCGTAGTATACCCGATCCACTTCGCCTAGGGCAAGGGTGTCCAGCATACTGACAAAACGAACGTTGTTGAAGGAATAATGGTCCAGCTTCTTTTCCTTGTTGGCCGCTCCAATAACATATGCCTGAGTGATAGTGGAGGAGCGCTTCTCCTGGTTTTTAGAGGGATCGCGGGGATAGACCAGATCCACATTGCAATAGTTGCCGATGGTCAGATTTTCCGCATGGAAGCCGGTTCCGGTAATGAAGATGGTCTCAGCCGGGGAGGAGCCGCTGGCGCTCTCCGCACCGATGGTATGACCCCGGTTATCCGCCAGCACCACATCGCGGGCATCTTCAGCCAGGCCGATCAGGCTGACCCAGTCCTTATCCACATACAAACCCCGGTCGTGCAGAGTCCCGTTCATTTGGTACACATCTGGTTCGATATAAATGGTCATAGGCTTGGCCTGTGTGCCGTCCACGGCAGCAGCTACCGCTTCATGAAGGGTTTTGAATTGAAAGGCCCCCGGATTGCTGGCCGTAAGTGTACCGTTCACATACAAGGACTTGGCACCCAGCTCCAGCTGCTTGCCGTTTTTGGCCGTAATGGTTACCCCTCCTGTCTCAGCTTGTACATTCAGCGTCTGGTACGTGAACATACACGTAAACACCAGCGCCAGACAGATAAACCGGATGAATCTCGTTTTCATGTCCTCTCCTCCTGTTGGGTAGCGGGCTTTCCTTAAAGCAGTCTAAGGCCCTGCCATCATTAAAGCCCATAGAGGCGGTAACGGACATAATCACTAGCGTACTCAAGCCAAAAACCCCCGTCATGGCGGGGGTTTTCCATATGAAGAGGTGGATTTGGGATTATGAGCGGACATATTGATTATGCAAGAAGGGGGATCAATTGGCTCATATCGTAACGGTCCACAAGGCCCCGCAGGCTGACGCTTCTTTACCTGCAGGGCCTTTGCTTATGCCCGCTTATTGCCGCCTATGGAGCGCCCGGTATTCATTGGGGGTGATGCCCTCCACCTTTTTGAATACCCGCAGGAAGGTGGTCCGGCTTAAGATCCCCACCTGGCTGGCAATTTCATGAACCTTCAGATCGCTGGATTCCAGCAGCTCGCAGGCCTTGCGGACCCGCACCAGATTAATGTAGTCGGTGACGTACAAGCCCGTTTTTTCCACAAACACCCGTGACACATACTTTTCGGACACTCCCATTTCCGCGGCAATCTGCTCCAGCCCCAAATCCCGGACATAGTTGTCCCGGATATACTGCTCGATCAGGGACACCAGATTCCCCGGTTTCCTCCCCTTCTGCGACTGCGTCATCTCCAGCACCCGGCTGTAAAACTCCAGCAGCAGCTCCTTTAGCTCGTCCGGCTCCCGGAGCATGTGGCCGGAGGGAGCCTCCAGCAGCAGCCGGAATTCATCCTTGTCCTCCATATCGGCTTGAAGCCCCTTTTCAGATAAAAAGCGGATCCCCGAAGTGTGCATTTCCTTCAGCAGGGCCAGCTGCTGCTCGTAGGATATTCCCCCGCCCGCATTCCTGTCCAGAATGGCCTCCACAGTTTCCCGCAGTGCCTCCTCCTCCCCCAGCTTCAGACTGTTGAGAATCCGCTGCTCGTCATACAAGGAATATTCGTACCTGCTGCGGCTTCCGTCGCATAACCGGCTGCCGCACAGGATCTCGAAGCGCTGCTCCCGGTCCCGTTTGCCGATGGCAGTCATCGCTTCATTGAAGGAAAGTCCGATATCATTGATCCCTTCGTAATAGGTGCCGATCCCCACCGCAATGTCATAATACATACGCACATCATAGGCGAACACCCCCAGCATCTGCTGGAACGCATCCTTAATCTGCGCTGCCTGACCGGGCTCCGCTACATTCACCAGACAGACGAAGAGATTGGGCCGGTACTCCGCCACATAAGCGGGAAAAGCCCCGACCAGGAACTTCCAGACAATTTTCTTGATCCCCCCGATAATCTGCGGGCGTTCCGTATCCTGAATATCGGCATAGAAGGGCTCCTTGAAATCAAACAGCACCGTGCAGCAAATAAAGCCGGCATGCTCGAAGCCAAAGTCCACCCGCAGGGTCTCCCGCAGGATGGCCTCTTCATTGAGGGTATGGCCCCGTAATATAAATAAGAGGGAATATTCCACATATTCGCTGGTATGTTTGCTGTATTTCATTTTGAACTGCCGGTTGCTGTCAGAGAGCCGGTTGATTCCCTGCAGGATCACATCGAATTCATTGGCGGCGCGCTCATGCCCGTCTGTGCGTCCCTCCGGCTCCTGGCTGATCATCCGGCTGATGTTGCGGATCGGATTATAGATGTTGAGGCTGAATACAAAAGAGAAGCCCACCCCCATCACAATCAGCACCAGGCACAAAAGCAGGGTCATCTCCATAATGCTGCCGGTATGACGGTTAAATTCCGAATAGGGAGTGAAGGAATAATAGTCCCAGCCGTACAAATCCGACTTGATATGCGCAACGGCATACCTGTTGCCCGCTACCTTCATCTCCCGGGTCGGGCTGCCGTCGCTGAAGGCCTCCGCCAGCTCCGTCTCCGGAACATTGCCCAGATAGCCGCGCTGGTCGTAGAGCTTGCTGCCTTGGCCGTCCAACACCACGAAGGTGGTGGAATCAAACACCGCATTGCCGGCCAGCACCCGCTCTACCGTGGATACGGCCAGGTTGACCACCATCACCGCCTGATAGTTGCCCACCCGGTTAAACAGCACCAGCGGCACCACCTGCTTGGTGTTGATGCCGTCCTGGATGACCGTGGTGGCCGGAAGAAGGTCGATAAATTTGTCCGTCTGGAGCAACCCCGACCAGTAAGCGCTGTCATATTCCTCGTAGCGGTACATCCGTTTAAAGAAGGACTCGAAGGAGTTGGCTCCACCGCTCACATACACATCCTGGTCATCCACATAGACAAAGGTCGAGTCGGCAAAGCTGCTGACCACATTCTCATGGCGCTGCAAAATCCGGGGAAGCCGCCACAGCTCCGCTTTATTCTCCAGGGTTTGCTTATCCTTGGGCATCAGCAGCCGCTGGACGGTTTCGTCATTCAAAAAATTAACCCCGGTAATCTGGGAGGTCTGGATATACGAATCCATCGCTTCCGAGGCGGTTTCCAAATTGGTGGTGATTCGGCTGGCAAACTCCCGCTCCATCAAGTGGGCCGAGTAGCTGTATTCCACCACTCCGATAATAATGATCGGAATCAAAAGGGACAGGAAGCACCCGAGTATCTTCAGGAAGAGCCGGTTGGATTTGCCCTGTATTGTCCTTCTCCCTCGTCCCCGCTGCCCCATGCTTAGCGCCCCTTTCGATTCTCTCTTATATGTTCACGATGCGAACCTGCTCCATTAATCCGTAAGGCACCGTCCGGTATTCCGGTGTAAACGACGCTCCTTCTGTCCGGAAGGACTCCCAGCTTGTTGTAGGCTGATCGCCCGCCGCCTGATGGAACGGACCAAACATATTGCGCGGACTGCCCATCACCTCCACCTCCAGGTGATTGACTCCTTCTCGGAGGTATCCGGTCAGCTCCACTCCATCCGCCGCCCGCCAGGGCACATGTCCAGCAGTCTGCCCGTTCATCCGGACCTCCACAGTAACCGCCTCGTATTGGCCCAGCTTCAGCAGCGTTCTCTCCTCCGTTTGGCCGCCGGTGGTGCGGCTATGCGTAAACTCCATCCGGTAAATCATGCTGCCGTTGTAATGGAGATACCCCTGCTGCCCCCAGTCCCCCAGAGTGAGGGTTTCTGGCTCCTTGACCAGGCTGCGGCCGGGAGTCACGGCGAAGTCACCGGTTAAGTAGCAGTCCTCCAGCTCCATGTCCGTATGATACGCACAGCTGAGCTCCAGCACATTCCGGCCTTGAACAAGCCGTGGCAAACGGATTTTGGTGAAGGCCCTGTCCACAAACCATCCTTCGGGTATTCCGGGCACCTCCTGCCCGTTCAGCCGGAAGCGGAACCGCTCCGCCGCCTCCAGCACCAGATGCAGCTCCGCATCAGGCACCTCCTCTGCTGTAAAGGCAAACCGCAGCACCACCTCCGTCCCGTTAGCGGGATGGTACTGCCCGATCCATTTATAACGTTGGGTAATGCCGTTAGCATACACCTGTCGCATCCCCAAGGTTTGGCGGATATCCCGTTGGGCCTGCCACACCTGCAGCTCCTCCGACCAGGCTCCGCCTGCGATGCTGTACGAACAGCTGTCCAGAGTCAGCACGTTGGGCATGGTCCGGGTGAAGGCAAATTCGGGACCCAAACTTGCTGCCGTCCGTTTCTCGGCAATGAGGGTTTGAGCTGCCGGAGGGAGCTCAGCACGATCTGCTGCGGCATCCTCACCGGTTATCACATATAGCTTAGAGCCGGCTGGGCCAAAATAAGCCTCAAACCGGATATGCCCCCCGGCCGTTGCCTTCGTCGCCACTTCACGCTTCTCTCCGGTAAGGGGGTCCCACTCCTCCACCTGTCCTTCTACCGCTGCCTCAATGGTCACCTGGAGGGAACGGCTCCGGTCATTATTTACCACAAAAAGAGTATGTCCTTCTTCCGTCTCCTTTAGCAGATAAAGCAGCTCGTAAGCTTCCTTATGGCCGACGGTCTCCCGGATGCTTACCGTACGCGGAAGTGTCTGCTCCAGCGCAGCTGTCAGCTCTTGAAAGCCAGTGACCACCGTAACGCCGGGATGGCGGTACAGCTCTTCCGCCGCCGCTGACGGGCGGCCTTCGATCATAGCTGCCCCCGGAGCCATGGCGGTGATGCGTCCGCCTGCCGCCAGGAACTCCTCCAGCAGCCGGCGGGTGCTCTCCAGCATGGTGCGGATGGGCGGCAGAACAATCGTGTTGTAGGCGGCCAGGTTGATCCGCAGCTCCCCGTTCTCTATGCTGCCTGCTTCCGCCATAATCGTCTCATCGCCCAGGTCAAAATCATAATGGGTGCCCAGCAGATGCCGCAGCAGCTCATTGAAGTCATCCCCATACCGGTCCACCACCGGGATATCCGCATCCAGCCCCCGGCGGCTGTTCTCATAGGGGGTGGTGCCCAGCATGGCCCAGGCGGTGGAGGCGGGATGCAGCACCAGCAGCCGGCGGATGGGCCGTCCTTCGGACAGCACGGCGCCGATCCGGGCGAAGTAGTCCTCCACAAGCCGGTTATATTTCCACCAGGAGGCCTGGTAATTAAAAACAGGGGGATAATCCCGCTTCCGGCAGCCCTTCAGGGAATATAGCGCCAGATGCTGGGAGCGCATGTTGACACCCAGCACATACTGCCAGTCACCCATCCACTTCTGCCCCTCGAAGGTAAAGTGCCAGCCGGTGCAGCCGTAGGTTTCCGAGATGACGAACTTGCGGCCATACTGGTTGGCCACGCTGGTGCATTGTTTGACCGTCAGATGCTCCTCCGTCTGCTCGCAGAGCATATCGATGCCCGGCACCTGCTGGTATCGGTAATGGGGCATGACGGCACCGCCCACCCGGGTGGCTACGCCGAGAGCATTCTCCCAGAGATAGTGCCCGGTAAAGGCAATGCCGTTTTCTCCGCACCATTCGCCCAACTGGCGGGAGAAGGCTTCGCTGAACTTCTCGGTGATGGTCCGCCAATAGTCATGGCGGGCCATAGGCGACAGCTCCCCGTCATAGAACAAATAAGGGAGCACATCCATCATATCATAGCCCCTGCGTTCCATAAAAAAGGCGGGCAATCCGTAGGTCCAGGGCAGCCAGCCCCGTCCCGGCGTATACTTGCAGTGCCGGTCATGGACACCCGGCTCGTCGGTGAAAACCCCTGCCACCAGCTGGGCGAACCGTTCGCCCAGCTCCTCCTTGTAGCGCTCATACGTAAGCCGGATAAACTGGCGCACGGTGTCCGGGTTCATGCTGTCCGGAGGAGCTTCGCCGTTAAACCACTCGCTTTTGGCGGAGACCTCCACCCGGAATATCAGCAGCACCTCTTCCGGGTCTAACGCCGCAGGCTGGACAGAGGCATCCTCTAGGCGATTGCAGCTGTACAGCTGACGCTCCTGCACCCGGGCGCGGAATACAGCAGCCACGTTGTTATCCACCGGGTAACCGAAGCCGGCCGCCCGCACCTCCAGCGTCAGTCCCTTGGACCGGTAGTCGTCGCCCATGGCGGGAACCTCCCCGCCTGCCGTACCGGATGGCCACCGGTCCTCATCATACAGCCATGCCTTCATGCCCAGCTCTCCGGCCAGGTCAGCCGAAAGGCGGATCGCATCCATCCATTCCTTGCCCAGGTAGGGTGTCTCCAACCCATCCCGGGAGTGCATGAAGAAGCCGCCCATCCCTTGGCTGTGCATATCCCGGATTTGGCACTCCAGCTCCTCGGGCCGGAGCTTGCCGTTCCATGCCCAGAAGGGCACGGAACGGTATTCGGCGGGAGGCTTGCGGAACAGGCCGCTTAACGCAGATTCACGGGTCACTTATTTTCCCTCCGCTCTTAGGGCGTGTTTGCAAACACACCCTAGGGTGTGCAAGTCATTCTTTATTCCAGCTCCAGGGTCCAGCAGACAATCCGCTCCCGCCGCCAGGTGTAGGTGACGTAGACGGTGCTGCCTTGGGCGATTACCGCCGGATAAGAGAATTCCCCATATTCCAGTGGTATGGTGTACGAACGGTATTCCCCCTCCAGCACCACCAGCTCCTCCCAATTGTCCCCATTGTCCCGGGAGGCGCTGAGCAATAGGGGCATCCGCGGCCCTCTGTACATGCCGATGGGATTGTAAGCCAGCACCAGCGTGCCGTCTTCCATCCGGGCCAGATCGATGCCGCTGTTATTATTGGGCAGATAAGTACGGTAGGCGGGTGACCAGGTACGGCCCGAGTCGGTGGAATCGCTGCGGTAGATGAAGCCGCCTGTGCTGCGCATGAGCATATGGACCTGACCGGGTTCTGACTCCCAAATGGTGGGCTGGATCAGACCCATACCGGGCACCAGCGTCCGGGTTTCCCCCTCCGCGAGAGGCTGGTCCCGGGGATGAAGCACAGGCACAATGGCGCTTTGGGTCCAGGTTTTTCCCTCATCGGTGGAGATATCGGCAAAGCTGTCCCATACCTCCCCCTCCAGGGAGGCTGGGGCCAGCCAGGTGCCGTCCTGAAGGGCAATGAGCTTGTTCTTCACCGGCCCCCGTCCGCCCTGGTCGCCGGGTACCAGCTCCTCCGGCGTACTCCAGGTGTGCCCGTCATCATCCGATACGGTGACCCGGGTCCGCCATTGGGGAATAGGCTTGCCCACCTTATAATGAAGCACAATCCTGCCGCTGTCCTGGCGGAACAGCACCGGGTTCCAGTGCACCAGCTCCGCCTCGTCAACCACCAGCTCTGGCGGGGACCAGACTCCTCCGATCCTGCGGGAGCACCAGATGGCCACATCCGGGTTGCCCTCCTTGGACCCGGCGAAGTAAGCAACCAGCAGATCTCCGCCTGGCAGAGCGACAACGGTAGAGGCATGGCAGTTATGGAAAGGACGGTCGTCCGTAAACAGAAACTCCTTCAGTTGGGACTTCAGCTTCATGTGTTTACACTCCTTTAATCTCCAAGCTTATAATGCTCCCGCACCAAGGCCGTCAGCGCATGAAGCTGCTCCAGCTCCAGCCGGTTGGCATAGGTTAAATGGCGGCAGTCCTTCGTGCGAGTATGGAGGCCGATAGGAAGGCCCTCCAGGCTCAAATAATACTTGGCATTCACCGGGTAATACTGGCTTTCGATCACAGAGGCCAAGCCCAGAAACCATTGCAGATTCTGCGCCTGCTCCGGCCGGTCCGCATAATGCCGGTACAGCCAGGCGTACAGATCCGGGTGAAAATTACCCATCACCCCGCTATAGCCATGTGCCCCCAGCTTGAGGGATTCCAGCAGGGTGGCGGCATTGGCATTGTACAGCTTCAGCGTGCCGCCCTGCACCGCCGCCAGCTTATCGGCGATTTGGCCGCTGTGGCAGCTTGTATCCTTCAGGAACTGGAATCTGCCTGTGCCTTCGCACCAGGCCAGGAGCTCCGGCGACAGCAGACGTTTGTAAGGATACGGGCATTCATAAACCCCGAAGGGAATTTCCGGCACCGCCTCCAGCAGAAGTGCGGCCCGCTCCTTCCATACCTCATCCTGCTCCTCCATGGCGGCCAGCCGGTTGCTGACCAGCACGATAGCCTGAACACCGGTGGCTGCCATAGCCTGCAGCTCCGTGATCTGGTCCTCCAGCGTATCGGAAATATGGCCGGAGGCCACTACCTGAATCCGTCCCGCAGCCCGCTCCCGGACAAAGCGGGCGATGGACACCCGCTCCTCCAAGGACAGCGCGAACATTTCGCTGGACTGGCACACGGCGAACAAACCCGCCACCCCATGCCCGATATACCACTCCACCAGATGCTCCAGAGCGTGGTAGTCCACGTCCCCTGAATCCGTGAAGGGGGTGATCATGGTAGGGTAAACACCCGGGGCAATCAACTTTTGGCTAATATTCATTGTAATGTCCTCCGCCGGTTTATGGTTTTATTTCAGCCGGGCCAGGGCATCGTTATAGATCTTCTCAATCTCTGTTGCTCCGGAATCCTTGGCCTTCTTGATGACAGCATCATAGTCGTCGATCTTCTTCAGTCCCATGACAAACTTGTCATACTCCTGCTCCAGCATGGTGTTGAGGGGGGCCAGCAGCTCCTTCACCCGGCTGGATTCCTCCTTGGTCAGAGGCGGGTCCATCACCGGATCCACATAGGCCTTGTCGTCGGCAATGGTCTTCCAGTATTTCTCGTGGATGTCACTCCAGGTGCCCAGAAGCTTCTCCACCTGTACCTGCGGATCCATATTGGCGAAGTACGGGGTAAAGCTCAGCTTGCCCGAACCTAGCTCGGAATACATAGCATAGAAGGAGGTAGGCTGGCCTTCCTTAAACTTGGAAACATAATCGGCCTTGAGCTTAGGCTGGCCCTTCTCATCCAGCGTGTGGTGAACCCCTTCCACTCCATAGCTCATGAGGTTGGAGGCTTTCTCCGTATACATCCAGTCGAACATCCTGATTAGTGTTTCCGGATCCTTGGCTTTGGAGCTGATGGCAAAAATCCGGTCCGAGGACAAGGTGGTGGCATAAAACTCGGCTCTTGCCTTGCCTGCTTTGTTGGTGGGAACAGGAATCAGCTCGAACTTGCCGGCGGGCACCGCTGCCTTCAGCTGTTTGGTGTAATCCAGGGCAAAGCCGCTGTTATCGAAGAAAAAGAAGGACTTGCCGCTGGTCAGCTTCTCTGTCCATTGCTGCTGGGTAGCGACAGCATAATCCTTATCCAGCACGCCGGAGGAATAGGCCTTGTTGAAGAAGGTGAGCACCTCCTTAAACTCCGGTGTAGCCGGACCAAACACATATTGGCCGCCGTTTTTGTCCTTGTCGAAGTAGATGCCGTTGCCGCCTCCGCCTACCCCGGAACCCAGGGAATAGGACATGGTTTTGAACATTTGATGCATGGAACTGCTGCCCTTACGTACGGAGAACGGCACAGAGTCAGGATACAGCTTCTTCAGCTCCTGGAGCACGGTGAGGAGCTCGTCATAGCTTTTGGGGACAGCCAGGTTATGCTTCTCTAACAGATCCGTCCGGATAACCGGGCCAAAACCGTTCTTCAGCTCGTTGCGCCCTACCGCCGGGAAGCCATACAGCTCGCCGTTGGCGGTAAACTTGGCCATGTCGGGATATTGGTCCCAGAATTTTTTGAAATTAGGGAGCAGCCCCTTGTCCATATATTGCTTCAAGGGAAGGAAAAGTCCGGAGGAGGCAAAGCTGTTGACATCGTTCATATCAATCTGGATAATGTCCGGCAGATTGTTGGTGGCGAGCAGGGTCTTTTTCTTGTCGCTGTAGTTGCTCTGGGGCACGTTCTCGAACTTCAGCTTGATATTGGTCTGTTTCAGAATTTCCTGCTGCACAGATGCCTGATTCTTCACCGGTTGGTTAGGATGCTCCGGGAAGGTTACCGTCACCTCCCGCTCCTTGGCGGAAACGGGGTTGGCGCTGGCTCCTCCCGTTGGTGCCGTGGCTTGGGGTGCGGCGGACTGCCCGGCCTCCTTGCCTCCCGAGCATGCTGCCGCGCCAGTGGCCAGAACTGCGGCCGCTACGGCCAGTGAAGCTGTTTTCATCCATCTTTTCGTCATTTGTACAACCTCCCTTTGATTGTTGAAGCCGGTCGTTTTCCTTTATTGTACCTGAGCTGAGCTACCCCTTCAGTGCCCCCACCATAGCACCTTTCACGAAATACTTCTGCAGGTACGGGTACACCACCAGAATGGGCAGCACTGTAATGATGATGACGGCAAATTTGTAGTTGGTGGCCACCACCCGGAAATTATTGGAGGAGCTGCCGATGCTGGCGGTTTGGTCGGCGAATTCCCCGGCGATGACAATATTGCGCAGCAGCACCTGTACCGGATACTTGACGCTGCTGTTCAGATAGATCAGGGACGGGAAGAAGCTGTTCCAGTGATGCACCGCATAAAACAGCACCATGGTAGCCATTACAGGCAGAGATAAGGGAATGATCACCTTAAACAGCACCTGGATTTCATTGGCTCCGTCCAGATAAGCGGATTCCTGTAGAGCCATGGGAATGCCCTCAAAGTAGGTTTTCATAATTATCATGTTGAAAGCGCTTATCGCCGGCGGCAGCACAAGAGCCCACATGCTGTTGATCAGGCCCAGCTTCTGCACCACCAGATACAGCGGGATCAGACCGCCGCTGATGAACATGGTGGCTGCCACCATCATCACCAGTATATTGCGCCCGTACATATCCTTGCGGGACAACGGGTAAGCGCAAAGCGCCGTCATCGCTACATTGATTACAGTCCCCACTGTGGTATAGAGCACCGTATTGCCGTAAGCCCTCCAGATGCTGGGGTCCTTCAGCACGATCATATAGGCGTCCCAGGTAATATCCCGGGGATAAAAATTGATCAGCCCGCGGGTCACCAGATTGCCGTTGCTGATGGAGACGATGAAGATGTAATACATAGGATAGACGGTAATGAAAATAACCAAACACAGCAGAATCACATTAATGGTGTCGAACACTTTGGAGCCTAATGAGGTTTTCACAATTGCCCTCTCCCTTCTACCATAGGCCGGTTTCGCTGATTTTTCGGGACAGGAGGTTGGCTGACACCAGGAGCACCAAGCCAATGAGGGCCTGGAACAGCTCCACGGCGGTGCCGTAGCTGAAATCGCTGCCCAGAAGGCCGCGCCGGTAGACATAGGTGGAGATGACATCCGCGGTTTCATAGGTGGAGCCATTATACAGCAGGATGATCTTCTCGTAGCCGATGTTCATCAGCCGCCCTATGTTCAGGATCAGCATGATGGAGATCGTGGGGGCAATGCCCGGAAGAGTAACCGCCAGCAGCTGCCGCCACCGGTTAGCCCCGTCGATTTTGGCCGCGTCATACAGCTCCTCGTCCACCCCCGTCAAGGCAGCCAGATAGATGATGGAGCCCCAGCCCATGCTCTGCCAGATGCCCGACCCGACGAAGATGGTCCGGAACCATTCCGGCTTCATGAGGAATTGGATGGGCTCGCCCCCGAACCAGACAATAATCTGGTTGATCAAGCCGTCCGTGGTCAGGAAGTTCACCAGAATGCCGCAGACTACCACGGTGGAGATAAAATGAGGCAGGTAGCTGACGCTTTGGGTAAACTTCTTCATCTTGACGCTTTTCAGCTCGTTTAGGAGCAGCGCCAGGATAATCGGTGCCGGGAAAGCGAAAATCAGCTCATACACATTAATCATGATGGTGTTGCGCACCAGCTTCCAAAAGTACGGATCAAAAAGGAACTTCTGAAAGTGGTGGATGCCCGCCCAGGGACTGTTGGTAATGCCCTTGGCAATGTTGTAATCCTTGAAGGCGATAATGATGCCGTACATGGGCCAATAATGGAACAATACATAGTAGCAGAAGGGCAGTAAGAAAATCAGATACAGGAACCGGCTCCGTTTGATCCGGCTTCGCACATAACGGCGTTTTACCTGGCGTGCGGAGGTTATCTCTTCTGCAGTCAGTGGTTGGATAGGAATCCCCTCCTTGTTCAGCCCGGTCCTGATGTAGGCCTTCCATCATGCCGGTGATGAGGCCTATTATAGGGGAGGCATGGTGCCGTTGAAAGAACCGATATCCGCCCCCTGCACCAAATTTCCCCCTTCCGGGGCGATGATTCATTTTTCCCGGTGATGCAAATCTCCACCTGCCGCCCTGAATCGGGTGCTGTTCTTTCCCGGAGGTGTGGTTAACGCGGGGCAAACAGAAAATGGCACCGTCTATTATAAAGACGGCACCTGCTATGGGGGAGTATACAGGGCGGAACCAACAGTGAGGACAAGCTTGCCAACGATAATCGTTTGGCCGCTTTTTTTGATATATCGTCTAACGAATCTGAAGAAGCTTATTTTGTCAAAAATGAGCTAAAGCGGCCCATGGATGCGAAATAGCGTGGCTCAGATCTAAGCTTTACCCACAACATTTACAGAAAAAGGGATAACTCAAAAGGGGGTATTCAGGTACAGTGGAAGCCGGTATGATGAAAGGAAAACCGAATGAAGGCAGGGAATGAAATGTCACCAAACC
>JAEWGW010000024.1 GCA_023388055.1 Bacillota bacterium
TATGCTAGTAGTCAAGAGGTCTCCTTTCGTTGGTGTCGTCTCAACTTCAACGATACAGGAACCTCTTTTTGCTGTGCAACTCTTTTGGCATTTTGCCCCATGTTAACTTCTTTGCAAGTCCACTGCACACGATGCGCTATTCCGTCCTCTGAGCCCCCCAAAACCTGCGTATTCTCCAAATAACGGCTCTCCAGTCCGCGAAATCCGGAAATACAACTTTTTAGCTAAATAACGTCTCTCCTGTCCGTAAGGTAGATGGGATCGAGTGGAGGCCACGTGTTTGTTAGGCAGATGGGAGGAAGGTTACATAAGCGAGGGCTGTCCGTAAGCCGGATGGAATCGAGGTGAAACCATCTGTCTGCTACATAGATGGGAAGAAGGGGCATAAGCGGGAGCGGTCCGTAAGGCAGCAGGAACGGAGCGAGGCCATATCCCGCAAGGCAGCAGGGAGGCAAGCGGGAGCTCTGTCGATGAGGTGGAGGCACATGGGGTTTTCCGTAAGAGGCGGATGGCAATCCGGAAGGCAGGTAGGCAGGAGGCAGCGGGCAGAGATTGGGCCATAAGGCGATCAGAGGTGCGGAGCATAGGGGGTTGTGTCCGTGTAAGTAGCAGGGGACCCGAGGGGAGGAAGCCTGCCCTTATACTCCCCAAACAAGAAAACCGCCGCCCGGGGGGCGACGGCAGGAGCTTAACGAATCTTAGAACGCAGGTACAACGGCGCCTTGGTACTTCTCGGTGATGAACTTCTTCACGTCTTCGGTTTGAAGAGCCTTCACCAGCTTCTTCAGGGCTTCGGAGTCCTTGTTGTCCTCACGGGCAACGAGAATGTTCACATACGGGGAATCGGATTGTTCGATGAACAATGCGTCCTTGGTAGGCACCAGCTTGGCTTCCAGCGCATAGTTGGTATTGATGGTGGCAATGTCCACCTCACCCAATACACGCGGCAGCATAGCGGCTTCCTGCTGGGTGATCTTCAGGTTTTTCTTGTTTTCGGCAATATCCTTCACGGTACCGTTGATGCCGACGCCGTCCTTCAGCTTGATCAGACCGGCTTTTTCCAGCAGGGCCAAAGCGCGGCCGCCATTGGAGGGGTCATTGGGGATGGCCACCTTGGCGCCGTCCTTCAGCTCATCCAGCTTCTTGATCTTGGAGGAGTAGATGCCGAAGGGTTCGATGTGAATGCCGGCTACCTTCACCAGCTTCAGGTTGAGGTCCTTGTTTTGCTGCTCCAGGTACGGTACGTGCTGGAAGAAGTTGGCGTCCAATTGCTTTTCCGCCACTTGGGTGTTCGGCAGCACATAATCGGTGAACACCTTGATTTCCAGGTTCACGCCTTCCTTGGCCAAAGCAGGCTTCACATGCTCCAGCAGCTCGGCGTGGGGTACGGCGCTGGCGCCGATTTTCAGGGTAACGGGAGCGGTGGACGGGCTGGCTGCCGGACTTGCCGTAGCAGCGGCAGACGCGCCGGCAGCAGTGCTGGCAGCCGGGGAAGCGGCGGAATCCTTCTTTTCACCGCAGGCGGACAGGACAAAGGTAAGTGCAAAAACCAGGGACAGGACAACAAGCCATTGTTTCTTCATCAGATAAAACCCTCCTCAAGAATATAAGTATTATGATGGGAATAGTGGGCTTCTTGGTAGCAAGAGACCCGTATATGGGTGAATCCTGCGGTTTGCGCGCGCGGTGCACGAGAATCTCTAGACACAGCCTTCCGGCCGCAATGTCCCCGCATATCTGCTCTATGCGCCGCGCGCGAATACCGCCGGACTTGCCTTCCTTTATTTGCGGCTGAACCGGATGACCAGACGGTCGCCCAGGGTTTGCAGCACAATGACAAGCAGAATCAAGATAACTACCGTTACCACCATCACGTCCGGCATAAAGCGCTGATAGCCGTAGCGGATGGCCAGGTCACCCAGACCGCCGCCTCCGATAATCCCCGACATGGCGGTATACGATACCAGGGTGACGGTGGTGATGGTGATGCCGGCCACCAGACCGGGCATCGATTCGGGCAGCAGCACCTTGCGGATGATCTGCCAGCTGGATGCGCCCATGGCCTTGGCAGCCTCCACCACACCTTTGTCCACCTCCCGGAGGGTGGTTTCCACCAGACGGGCGAAGAACGGGGCAGCGGCAATGACCAGCGGCGGGATGGAGCCTTTTACTTCAATAGTTGTGCCCACCAGCATCTTCGTGAAGGGCATGACCAGAATCATCAGGATTACAAACGGGATGGAACGCAGCACATTCACCACAATGGATAAAATCAGATATACAAACCGGTTCTGCAAAATCTGTCCCCGGGAGGTCATAAACAGCAGAATGCCCAACGGCAAACCCAGCAAAACCGTGAACAGGGCGGACATCCCCAGCATGGTCAGCGTATCCTGGCTGGCCTGCCAGATTTCCTGCGGGTCCACATTCTTAAACCATTCCAGCATACTAGAGCACCTCCACATCAAATCCGCGCGCCTTCAGGCTGTCCAGCGTCCGTGCTACATCCGCTTCCGTACCGCCGAATTGGACGGTGAGCTGGCCGTAAGGCGTATCCTTCATCCGGGAGATGGTCCCCTGAAGGATGGCGAAGGGGGTGCCCGTCTGCCGGGTCACCTCATACAGCACAGGCTCGTAGGTGGTTTCACCAAGATACGTAATACGCACGATCCGGTGCTGGCCGGAGGTCTTGCCGTGGCGGATGGCTTCCTTCAGCTCCTGGCTGTCGGAAACCTGCTCAACGAATTCCCGGGTGGTAGAGTGTTTAGGGGTGAGGAATACCTCCGTTACCGGTCCATCCTCTACAATACGTCCCCCGTCGATCACCGCCACCTTGTCGCAGATGGTGCGGATCACATGCATCTCGTGAGTGATCAGCATGATGGTCAGCCCCAGCTTCCGGTTGATATCGGACAGGAGAGCCAGGATGGAATTGGTGGTCTGCGGGTCCAAAGCGGAGGTCGCTTCGTCGCACAGGAGCACCTTGGGATTGTTGGCCAAGGCCCGGGCGATTCCCACCCGCTGCTTCTGGCCGCCGGATAGCTGAGCCGGATACTTGGATGCATGCTCCTCCAAACCCACCAGCTCCAGAAGCTCCTTCACCCTCTGGCCAATGGCTTCCTTGGGAACCCCTGCCAGCTCCAGCGGGAAGGCTACATTCTTGGCCACCGTTGCCGAGGACAGCAGATTGAAGTGCTGGAAGATCATGCCGATCTTCCTCCGCTCCTCCTGCAGCTGCTTATCAGACAGGGCCGACAGCTCCACTCCGTCCACATGGACCTGCCCCGCAGTTGGGCGCTCCAGAAGATTGATGCAGCGGATCAGGGTGCTCTTGCCGGCACCGGAATGGCCAATGACGCCGAAGATTTCGCCTTGCGCGACGGTCAGAGAGATGCCGTGCAGAGCGGGCACCGCTTTTTTGCCGACGGTATAGGTCTTCGTAATCTCGTTCAAGCGAATCATAGTCCTGCCATGCCACCTTTTCTCGGAAAAATAAAAAACCCTTTTTCGCAGAGAAAAAGGGTGGCTCGTCAGCAGTTTCGCTAAAAACGATTCATTCCCCTCTCATCTGCCGGAAACCCGAGGATTTCCGAAGGAATTGGCACCAAGACGTCTGTCCGCTGGAGAGAACAAGCGATAGAAACGCAGGAAAAAAGGATGCGATTCAATCTTGTCGTCCGTTGACGGATGGACCGGTTGCCGGGCTTCATAGGGCCTTTACCCTCAGCCACTCTTGATAAGAAGTATTCCGGTGAAGGAATATCGTTGCTATTATGAAATTGTAACTTCACAAATCATGTTACAGGGACTTGATAGTAATTAATATTATCAACCTTGGGTCAACTTGTAAAGTCCAAATTTCAGGAAATTTCAATTGTCTTTTGGGCCGGAATCCGTTAAAATCCTTGTGACCCGACAATTACGGACGGATTCTTACATCGGTGTCGAGGACCATTACTATGAAGCGCGTAGGAGGAAAAGCAAGACTATGAACAGCTCTCAGCACGTCAAAATTACCACCGCCGACCCGTCGGCAATCGGGTTATTCGGCCTGGCCATCGTAACATTGGTGGCATCCACCCAAAAGCTGGAATGGACCCACGGCCTTTCGGATGTGATTCCCTGGGCTATTTTCCTGGGAGCCTTCGCCCAGCTGTTCGCCGCTGTGCAGGATTCCAAACATGGCAATACCTTCGGAACCACGGCCTTCGGTGCTTACGGCTTTTTCTGGCTGGGTGTAGCCTCGACGTGGATGATTAATATGGGCGTTTTCGGCGAGAAGCTTGCAGGCGCTGTGGATACCCACCAACTGGGTGCCGCGTTTGTGGGTTATCTGATTTTTACCCTGTTCATGACCATTGGGGCCATGGAAACCAACAAGGTGCTCTTCATTATCTTCGTTCTGATCGACTTCCTGTTTATCGGACTGTCCCTCTCCACATTGGGCATTGCCGAGGGTTTCTTCCATGATGTGGCCGCCGTATCCGAGTTTCTGATCGCGCTGGTATCCCTCTATGGCTGCGGAGCTAACGTGCTGAATACCCACTTTGGCCGGACGTTCCTGCCCGTAGGCAAACCCTTCGGGATTTTCAAAAAATAATATGCAGTGCCTGAAAGCTTCCGTTTTGCTTCTTCCCTTCCCTGAAGGCTGAGGCGGCGGGGCTTTTTTTCATAAGAAGGCGATATTCATCTAAAGGAGCGGTTGCTATGCATGGCCTTGTCCAAGATGCGTTGACCTACATGAACAACCAACTGGAGCTCATCGAAAAAAGCCTGAATCTGCTGCCGGAGGAAAAGCTTTGGGCTAAGCCGGGGCCGGATTTGAACAGTCCCGGCAACTATTGCCTGCATCTGGCGGGCAATGAATACCAGCATTTTGTCACGGCGGTGGGCGGCAGGCCGCTGATCCGCCAACGCTCCCGCGAGTTCACTGCGGCAGGGGGACTCACGCGGGAGGAGGTGCTGAATCTGCTTAAGGAGGTGCGGCAGGAATCCACCGCGGTTCTGGGGACTCTCACGGAGGAGGATCTGTCCCGGGAGGTATTCGTGCCGTATCAAGAGGAGGATTGGCAGCGGATGAAGCCGGGGGCGCCGGCGGAGGAGGAAGCGGGGGACAGGCGGCTGATCCGGACGCTGCTGGTCCGGATACCGGCCCATTACGGCTACCATACGGGGCAGATTGTGCTGCTATCCAAGATTCTCTCCGGGTCAGATGCACATCTGTCAGGCTTGTATCATTAACGGGTAGGGCAGCCGGCACAGCAAAAAACGGCCTCCCGGAACGGAATTGATCCGTCCGGAGGGCCGGGCTTGTCCCAAAAAAGCTAAGCCTGCTTCATATGCTGCTGCTCATCCACTGACAATCCCAATGCGGCGTAGGCCGAAGCCTCCTTGCGCATCAGCTTGGACTGGTACATCCGGAAGTCGGCCATCCGGATCAGGTCCTCCAGCCGGTGCCCTTCATCGGGGAACACCGCTGTACCGGCGGACACGGACAGGGTCAAATTCATCTCTTTGGCGAGAATATCCAGCTCCTGGCGAAGCCGGTCGATCACCGTCAAGGTGGAGTCGTAGGTGGAATGCCGGGTCACCAGCACGAATTCATCTCCGCCCAGGCGGACCAGAAGATCCTCGTTCCGGGTATGCTTGATGATCAGCTTGGCGATACCCTGGAGTACGGTATCCCCGGTATGATGCCCGTTTTCGTCATTGATTTTTTTGAAGTCGTCGCAGTCCAGAATGGTCAGCGTCAGGGTTTCTCCCTTTTTGGCCGCCTTGTTCAAAAGGGTGGGAATGGAATGGTTAAGAAACCTCCGGTTGTACGCCCGGGTCAGATCGTCCCGAACCGCCAGATTCATGGCCCGGTCATAGGCAATGGCGAAGAGCCAGATGACGGTCAGACTCGATCCCGCTATCAGAAGATGGGAGTAGCGGAAGTCCCAAACGGAAAATTCCAGCTGGAGGGAGAGCAGAATGGAAACAACAGTAAAGCCGGCTGCATACCATTTTCCATGTCTGTTCATACGCATCACCGCCTGCCAAATCTGGCCTGAAATAAGAAGAATGTGCAGCTGAGCAAATAATAGGCAAATGGTCCTGCTCATTCGTTTACAATATTTCATTATAACGCAAGCTGTGTTAAAATGATGTAGGTTCATGTCGAACGCCAATATTTTTTTTATTTATTTTTATCTGACATGAACATGACATTGAAGGTGCGGGAAGCTTGCATCCCTGTAAGGCCTACTGTACAATCATGGAAAAGAACCGGTGAGCGAGCACATACCAGGTAGAAGAAGGAAAGGGCGGACCTCCAAATGATCGACAGCAAGAATACATACCTGCCTTCCGGGCAGATTTGCCCCTTCTTTCAGCCCATTGTGTCCCTGCAAAGCATGTCCGTCATTGGTCATGAGTCCTTGGGCCGAGAAATCATCGGCGGGGAAGTGCGCAGTCTGGGCGCTTTTTTTCATGATCCGGCCATTCCTGAGCCGATGCAGATCGCTACGGACCGGAGACTCCGAAACATGGCTTTTGAGAAGGCGGTGCAAGAGGAATATGCCGGTCTTTTGTTCGTGAACCTGAAGCCCGGCTGGATTTTCCGAGCCTACCATGAGACCGGGAGGCTGCCCACCCTGGAGATGCTCAAGGAGCATGGCCTGCCCTTTCACCGGGTGGTGGTGGAGATCACCGAGGAATCCTTTTCGGGAAAGCTGAAGGAGCTCCTGGAGATCGTGGATATCTACCGGCAGCACGGCTGCCTCCTTGCGGTGGATGATGTGGGCAGCGGCTTCTCCAGTCTGGACCGGATCGCCATGTTCCGCCCGGATATTATCAAGATGGACCTGAAGATCCTCCGCAAAAGCGTCACCCACGACGGCTACCGGGCCCTTCTCCGTTCCTTCTCCATTATCGCCGAGCAGATGGGGGGTTCCCTCCTGGTGGAGGGGGTGGAGAATGTTCTCGATCTGAAAAATGCCATGGCCGCAGGCGCACGGTATGTGCAGGGTTACCTGTTTTCGGAGGCCAAACGGGATTTTTTGCCTGAATATGAATATGCCCCGCTGCTCAATGATCAGATGGGCCGGTATGGACGGGAATCCTATGCCTCCTACCTGAAGCTGATGGATGCCGAGCACCGGCTGAAGGAGCTGGCCGATCGGACCGCCGTTATGGCCGTGGTGCGTGAGCCGGACCATCTGGCGGGAGAGCTGATCCACGAGGTGCCGGAGAATGCGATCCGGGTGTATTTGTGCCGGGGAGACGGCATCCAGGTATCCTGCAATTTCGACCGGAATGAGGACGGCAGCTGGACCCGCAATGAGGAATTCCGAGGCTCCAATTGGCTGTGGCGCCCCTATTTCATTCCGACTATCATACATATGCAAAAACAAAGGTCGGGTATCCTGTCCCAGGCATACGCCGACCTTACTACCACCAAGCCCATCCAGTCCTATTCCTGTCCGGTGGGCACGGATCTATACTTATTTGTGGATTTGCTTATACGTTGATCCATTCCTGGCGCAGGGAGAACAGCTCCTTCAGATCCTCGGTGGACAGCTCGGTAATCCAGCCTTCGCCTCCGCCTACAATCTGCCTGCTTAAATCCTGCTTGCGCTCAATCATGTCGTCGATCCGCTCCTCCAGGGTGCCCAGCGTCACGAACTTGTGCACCTGCACATGCCGGCTCTGGCCGATCCGGTAAGCCCGGTCTGTGGCCTGGTTCTCTACCGCAGGATTCCACCAGCGGTCGAAGTGGAACACATGATTGGCCGCCGTCAGGTTCAGCCCGATCCCGCCTGCCTTAAGCGATAAGAGGAACACTCCGTTCCGCTCCGCTTCGGGCAGGCTTTCATTTTGGAAGCGGTCCACCATTTCGTCCCGCATATGCTTGGGGGTGCCGCCATGGAGGAACAGCACCGGCTCTGTCAGCTCCTTCTCCAGCACATTCTGGAGCATATAGCCAGTTTCCACAAATTGGGTGAAAATCAGACAGCGGTCCCCTTCGGTCCGCAGCTCCGCCACCATGTCCAGAAGCCGCTCCAGCTTGTTGGAGCGCTCCCGCCACTGGATGGCCGCGCCACGCAAGCTTTTCTGCAGCAGCTCGGGATGGTTGCAGATCTGCTTCAGCCGCGTAAGGGCCGACAGGATCAGGCCGCGGCGCTCCATGGGGCCCAGCCGGTCCAGGCGTTCGAACAGGTCCCGGATGTAATTCTCGTAGAGGGAGGCCTGCTCCGCCGTAAGGGAAATAAAGACCTTGCTTTCGTCCTTGTCCGGCAGGTCCAGCTGGATCGCCGGGTCCTTCTTCAGACGGCGTAGCAGGAATGGCCGGATCATCCGCTGCACCTGCCCGATGAGCGCCTGGTCGGATATCCGTTCGATCGGCTGGACGAACCGGTGGCTGAACTCCCGCAGGGTGCCGAAGTACCCGGGGTTCAGGAAGTCGAAGATGGACCACAGCTCCGTCAGCCTGTTCTCGATGGGCGTACCCGTCATGGCAATGCGGTGGTACCCGTCCAGCCGGCGGACGGCGCCGGACTGCTTGGTATAGGCATTCTTGATATTCTGCGCCTCGTCCAGACAGATGGAGCTCCAATAGATGGAGGAGAACTCCTTCTCGTCCAGATGGGCCAGGGTGTAGGAGGAGAGGACCAAATCCGCCTCCATCGCCTCCTTGCGGAAATCCTCGCCCTTCCGCCGCTGGGGTCCGTAGTGAAGCAGCACCTTCATGCCGGGGGCAAAACGCTGCAGCTCCTTCTGCCAGTTGCCCAGCACAGAGGTAGGACATATGAGAAGTCCCGGGGGCAGCGGCTCCTGGTCTTCTCCAGGCCGGGTCTGGCCCTCCTGCTCCTTGACGGACAGCAGGTAGCTGATCCACTGGATGGTTTTGCCCAGACCCATATCGTCCGCCAGACAGCCGCCTAATCCGAATTGACGGAGGAACAGGAGCCAGGAGACCCCTTCCGCCTGATAAGGACGCAATGTGCCGTGGAAGCCGGGGGGCGGCCCCTGCATGGGCACACCCTTATGCTCCTTGAGCCGGGTGATGAGCTGGCGCAGATGGTCGTTCAATTCCACCTCCAGCTTCACATCGATATCGTCCTCTTCCCGGCCGCCCGGAATCTCGCCGTCTTCCTCTTCTCCGGCCAGGTGCAGCTCGAGAACATCCCGGAAGGACAGGCCGCGTTTCTTCTTGACCTGCTTCATGACCTGGCTGATGGCCTCCATCTGCTTGGGGTCCAGCTGAATCCAGCGTCCCCGGAAGCGTACCAGCCGCCGCTTCTCCTCCATGAGGGTGCGGAACTCCTCTTCGGTCAGCTCCATATCGCCAATTGCCAGCCGCCAATCAAATTCCATCAGCTGGTTCAATCCAAAAGCGGCTGACCCCGTTGTGCCTACAGAGGAGCGCAGCTTGGCCCGGAGGCGGGGTTTGGTGCGGCGCAGCCGCTCCCACCACGCCGGCAGGAATACCGGCGTGCCGGCCTCTACCAGCTGCCGGCTGCCCTGAGCCAGAAACTCCCAGGCCTCGTCGGCGGTGAGCTCCCGCTTCAACCGGGTTGGCTCATGGGCATCCCGGAGCTCCGGGATAATATGAAGCCAACGCTCCACATCCCGGCTGACCCGGGGCAGCTCCGGCTGCCATTCCTCCGGCACCGGCTCGCCGGGGGCGGGAGTGCCTTCGGCGTCGCAGGCGATAATCCGCTCCGCCAGCTGCCGGTCCTGGAGCAGGATGGCCAGCTGCCACATCCGGTCATGCTCCGGCTCGACCAGCTGGAGGCAGGTACGGAAGGGGGCGGTATCCGGCTTCCAGCCGATGGATACCAGCCAATCCTCCTCATCCAGCCACAGATCGGCGGAGATGTCTCCCCGCAGAATCCGCGGCACCGTCTCCGTCAGCTTGGCGAGCGCCTCCTGCAGCTCGGGACGGCGGCGGACCTCCGCTTCGATAAGCGTATCCGCCCATGTCTTCAGGAGCGGGGACTCCATCCCCCGGAGCTCCTCGGGCAGCTGCAGCTTCCACCCCAAGGACCCCTGCCGCCACTTGTCGTAATCGGGCATCACTCTGCCCGCAGCCAGCGCCTCCCGGATAGCGGGAGCCGCGGCCTTCAGCGGAGCAGCCTCAGTGGACCATTCGATGGAGGCATGCTGCAGCTCCGACGGGTCGCAGAAGTAATGCAGGGCGTCCTCGGACTCCAGCACCACGCCTTCCTTCCCTGTAAACTCCAGTGTTTCAATAAAGGTGCCGTAAAAACTGGCCGCATGCCAGGCAAACAGCAGATGCTTCAGCTCGGTGGCGTCCACGGACCCGCCTTGGCGGCGGGTTCCCCAGAGGAACAGGGAGCCTGCCGGCATCCACGAGGCATGAACGGTATAAGGGCCGGTGACAATCATGTCGCCCACTGTCCTTTCGCCAGCTCTTCTTTGAATGCGCGCAGCCGGGCATATTTCAGGTGGAGCCGGGCGAGATAATCCTCCCAAAGCTCGCCTTTGCCAAGCTGCCTGTAAAGGCTGTTCAATTTTTTTAGGTGGCGGATGGCCAGCTTGTAGGAATCCCGGTTTTTCTCTGCCACTGCCTTCTCCACCGATTGGTGGAACAAGGGCAGCAGCAGTGCCGGGTCATGCGCCTCAACGGTATGCAGCTCCGCCGTGTACAGACTGGCCGGGGAGATTCCCGTGGCCAGCTGCAGATCCACCCATTGGCGGAAACGGCCGGTCTGCATCAGATAGTCGGTGTAATAGTAGTAGCTGCGGGGCAAGAGGGAGAGCATCACGCGGATCCATTCCTCATCGGTGGGCTGATGCTTCACCGCTTCCACCCAGAAGGCACAGCCCTGGTTGAATTCCTCCTGCTTCGCCTTGGAGAGCACCGGCAAGAGCCAGCGCAGCCAGCTGAGCACCCGCTCCCACTCTCCGCCGCCGGAGAGCTTCTCCAGCACCACATAAAAATCCGAGAACTGCCGGGTGTGCAGCTGGTCGAGCCGCTTTATGGCCTGGGCGTCCTGGCCCCGGATAATATCGAACAGGGACATGGCCAGAAGAATGCCGTCCTTGGCCCGCGGGATATTCTCCTGTGCCGACAAGAGCGATAGCCGGTGCAGCTCCCGTTCAGCTGCCGCCTCCGGCTCCGCGCCGGCCCCGTAGAAAAGCTGCCACCACAAAAACCGGTACACATCTGTCCAATACACCGGTCCCGACCGGGCATGGAGTAGGCGGGAGGATACGGCCTCCAGGGTTTCCTTCCAGTGTTTGGGGAACTGGAGGGCGGCCTGGTGGATGGCCTGGCGCTCCTGCACCAGCTCCTTCAGCTTATCCCAGCATGAGGCTGCCACCAGCTTGCAGCCGTTCTCTATATAATAGGACAAATAAGACGATTGATTGTCCTGATGGAACTGTTCGATTTTGGCCAGCACATACAAGGACAGGTGCAGCCGGTACAGAGCGGATAACGGCAACGGCCATTCCTCCGCTGTCCCGCCCAGAGTATCCCAGACTGTCTGGTGGAACTGCTCCACCGAATGCTGGTTGGAGAGGGAATACCCGTGGAACTTCTGCTCGAAGTAGCGGGCCCATTCCTTGGGTGTCAGCTCTGGCAGCAAGGTAGCCGCCGCCGCTTCCCCCGCCTTGTCGGCCTTCAGCCCCGCCTTCGCCCGCCGCCGGGCGTTAATGGCCTGCTTCAGCTGCATCAGAAGCAGCTCCGGCCTGCCGTGGGCGGAATATGCCCAGAAGATCAAACCCGCCATATGCTGGCAATATCCGTCGAAGGAGCAGGTGCATTCGCTTCGTTCGAACTGCTCCAGATCCAGTCTGACCTGGAACATCTCCTTGCCCCGGACATCCGCCTGAAGGATATAACCCTGCACCAGATTTACGTTTTGCACCAGGTTCCGGTGGTAATATTCCCAGCCCCGTTCCAGCACGGCCAGCTTCATCCGGCGTTCGGCTCCGGCAGCCAAAAATTCAATCCGGTTTTTGGGCAGCTTGAGCTTCAGCATTCCTGCACCTCCTTTTCCTTGTATGGTGTCATCGCCGCATGGACTGCATCCTACTATTGTAGCATAATTTGCCTCTCCATAACCTCATTTTGGTAAAACTGCCTATCCCTTTTTTGCGGAGGCGGAGTTTGGGCGCAGCCTTTAATTCAGTGGCGGCTCCTCCTGATACACCATGCAATAAAAGTCCATATTCCCCTTGGGTGTCGGCCGTTCATACCGGTCAGTGATGACAAACCCCGCCTTGCGGTATGCCTTCTGGGCGCGGATATTCCACACCAGCACCTCCAGGTCGATGATATCGTCGGGTCTGCGCCGTTTCGCCTCCTCGGCCAGGAAACGCACGAAGTCCGGACCAATTCGCAGGCCGCACAGCTCCGGCCGCATCCCCAGCCCCAGCCGGGTTACACCAGTGATGGGGAAGAGCTGGGCATACCCCACCAAATATCCGTTTTCCGCATCCAAAATGGAGATGTACTGGGTCTCGCGGATTTGCGCATCGCCGAACTCCTCGGCCTCCGCTTCCATCTGAGCCCAGGAGCTCCACTGGTAGATGTCGTAAGGCGGTTCATAGCTCCAGGTGCAGATGTCCTGGCAATGTCTGATATTCATGGGCACCGCCTGAAAGGTGAAGCCCTGCACGTTCTTACACATTTTTACCCGCTCCCGTTGTATTGCGTCATCCCTTCATTGTACAACTCCCCATGGGCCCTGTCGATGGGGAGCACCTGCGGTTTTACACGGTTGAGCAGCAGCAGCGATTATCAGGGGCTTCCACTTTGGAGAGGGGGGAGCTGACTGCCTGACTCAAATGCAAAAGTGCATTTTTGGAGGGAGGGGAGCTGACTGCCTGACTCAAATGCAAAAGTGCATTTATTGTGTGGCTTAACCGCTGAACCGGGGGGCTCAAATGCAAAAGTGCAGGTATTTCCCGTGAATAGCACCTGGCTGATGGTTTTAGAGTAAAATAGATGCACTTTTGCAGGATGGACACGGGAAAGGGGGATCCCTGTTCAAAATAACTGCACTTTTGCAGGATGGTACTTGGATGGGACACAGTTGGCACACCGGAGAGCCTGCGGAGGTAGCACATGGGACACAGATGGTACACCGGAGAGCCTGCGAGGGTAGCACATGGGACACGTTGGCACACCGGAGAGCCTGCGGAGGTAGCACATGGACGACATTGTGAGGGTTCGCAGTTAGCAAACAGATGGGTCCGCGGGTGGTGCCCATGATGACATGCGGATGGAGCGTGGCAGAGCCCGCAGGGGCCCCGTCGGCCTCTTCGTGCCGCATTTAATCCCATCCCACGCACATGCGACCCGGCCGGGCAAACGCAAAAAGAACCGGTGACGGATGTCCCGGTTCCCAATTGTGAATGCGGACGCCTCGCTGTCCGCTGCCTGCATCAGCTGTGTCTGCGGCTGGTATTGCGCAGAATGAGGCTGGTCAGGAAGACCACCACGACTGCGCCGATTAGAGCCGGTACGAAGTAGAAACCACCGATTACCGGACCGAAGTTCCCCATAATCAGGCTACCTAACCAGGCTCCAATGAAACCAGCGATAATGTTGCCGATGACGCCTCCGGGAATGTCGCGCCCCAGAATAACACCGGCCAGCCAGCCGATAACACCACCGATAATCAAGGACCAAATGAAACCCATTTTACATTCTCCTCTCCAACATTCTATTGTGGTAGATTGGTTGGTTTTTCTCTTTACACTCTTTCTTTAAACCGTTTGTTGGAGATATAAACTTTAAAAATTCTGACAAATTATTTGGCAGGAGAATGGGATGGCTCAGTCATATAAACGCCGTTTGATTCTTCTTGCAGACGACTGCGGCGGTTGGAAGCAGATTTTGGTATAATGGCAGTACATTGACGCGTCAAGCGGGGAGTGGAGTTTATGGCCAAGCAACACCGGTATATTGTAAGCAGGGAGCAAGTGATGGAGAAGCTGGAGGTGAAGGAGCCTGTGATGCTGGCGGACTGCCGGTTCCAACTGGGGCAGTCTCATTCCGGGCAGGAGGCTTATGCGGCGGGACATTTACCGGGAGCTGTTTATTTTGACCTGGAGAAGGAGCTTTCCGGTCCGGTGGGAGAGCATGGGGGGCGGCATCCCATGCCTGACCTGGGTGTGCTGGTGCTGAAGCTGGGGGAGAAGGGCATTGACCGGGATACAACGGTGATTGCCTATGATGACCAAGGAGGAGCGATGGCGGCGAGGTTCTGGTGGCTGCTGCGGTTTCTGGGTCACGAGAAGGTATACCTCCTGGACGGCGGTTACAGCGGTTGGGTACAAGCCGGGCTGCCGGTTTCAACGGAGCCTGCCGAACCGGCAGAGCCCAAGGTGTTCGGCCCCCGGGTGCAGAACGGGATGCTGGTCGTAATGGAGGATGTGCGGGAGCGGTTGGAGTGGCCGGGGACGGTGCTCATCGACTCCAGAGAACCGAAGCGGTACCGTGGCGAGGAGGAGGCCATCGACAAGAAGGCGGGTCATATACCAGGAGCACAGAACCGCTTCTGGAAGGATAACCTGGGAACGGACGGCCTGTGGCTGTCTCCCGAGGAGCTAAAGGACCGGTTCGACGGCATTTATCCGGACCAGGAGATTATCGTGTACTGCGGCTCCGGTGTCACTGCCTGCCCCAATCTGCTGGCCTTGGCCGAGGCAGGACGGGAGGATGCGAAGCTGTATCTGGGCAGCTGGAGCGACTGGATCTCCCACGGGGAGAACCCGGTGGCAACAGGGGAAGAGTAAACGCCACGAAGCCTTGCGGGACGCGTGTTTGAGGGCTATGACAGGTTGCCGGGAGGCAGGCTGTTGCAGCCCTTTTTGGCGTTCTCGTTCAACAGCTTGCAAACAAGAGATCAAAGTTCATACTTCTGTTCTAAACCTGATGTGGATGAAATGATATACTAAATATTGGGGATGAAAAAAAGTTAAAGAAGGTGCCCGCATGAAGCTGGAGGCAGTGAAGCATTTTTTTGAGTTAATTGAAACTTTCAGTATCTCCGAATCTGACTTCAAGCCTTTACTTCATCCAGAAATCGAACAAACCGAATTCCCGAATTTGATTACTCCCGGTGTGGTGGTAAGCAACTTTGAAGTACTCATGCAGCGAATACCTAATGGAAAAAAGCTTTTGAAAGAACAGAAGTACGATTCAGCGGGTTTACGAAGCCGGAGAGACCCTGATCACAGAAGTAATTTGGACGGCCGAGGTCGGAGCGGATGTTGGTGTGTTTAAAACTGGGCAGCAGCTAAAAGCGTTTTTCTGCTGCCTCTTCGACTTCAAGGATGGCAAAATCTATAGACAAAGGAACTATGATTGCTTCGAGCGTTTTTAGCGGGGCTGAAGGGTCGAAAGCTCTACAACAAAAACACCGCCCCGGGCTTCGGCCTGGTGGCGGTGTATTCAATCAGCAGGTTGTACGCCCTGCAAGTCATTCGTTGATTGCCGCTCCTGGACCGGGAGTCATTACAGGCCTGCCCAAGTTTTTTGCTGCTCTCTCAGGAAGTTTCGAACCAGAAAACCGGAAGAGCGACAAACGCAATCATGAGGCTGATGCCCATCAGAATAAAGCCGACAACCACAAATACGGTTCCGTTCTGGGCGAAGCTGTCGATCATCGCCTGCTCAGGCCGGTCTGCATTATAGCGTACAGTGACGTGTCGGCCCGGGGGAAAGCCGGGGGTTTGGTAAACCGAGGAGGTACTCTCATACTCCGTTTCGCCAACGCGGTACCGGACGGTGGGGTACCGGTCGGGAAAACCGGGCAGAAGTATTCCTTTTTTGACAATAACCCCTTCCGTAACTGACCAATGCTTCCCCTGTGACCTGCGCATAAGACCGATGGTTAGAAACACCGCTCCCAAAAACAGAAATCCGCCGCTTATAATGAGAATGATGTGCCATGCCTGCATGCTCCATCCCTCCTTTTATCAACCCTTTACCCATAATGGGATGAAATTGTACAGCTTGCAGATAATGGGCTGTGCAGGGTTGGAGGGCTGTGCAGGCTGCGGGAGGGGGCTGCGGCACTTTTTGGGCCTCATGCTAACAATAAGAGGCAGTCAACCGGAGCAAGGGACGCTCAAGTGACTGCCGAGAGTTTTGGTGATGATCCTTACACTTACACCAGATTGTTGTTCCGTGCGAACGCATACATTCCTATCCCCGCGGCGACGGAAAGGTTGAACGAGTCCACATCGGTAGACAACGGAATTTTGACGCTTTGACCCACATAGGCAAACGCTTCGTTTAGTCCGCTTGCCTCGTTTCCGAAAATCAGTGTAAAGAGTGGACAAGGTTGTGCGTCCTCTGGCACAATCGAGCCCGTAAGCATGAACGGAAACAGGGTGTGGAGCGGATATTGCGTCTTGTACTCGTCAAAGCTCGAATACACGCATTGGTGTATGTGAAACAACGCGCCCATACTGGCACGTACGGTTTTGGGATTCCACACATCCGCCGCCGGTTCAATTATCGCAAGATTTCTAAGGTTCAGTCCTGCCATTGTGCGGATGATTGTACCGAGGTTTCCCATATCAGACGGATTTACCAGCACAATATGCGGCTCATCCACCGCAAGCGTGTCCGCATATTTACGAAATACACCGAGTACATAGCTGTTTTCCTTTTGGTTAACAATGCTAAATGCCTTGTCAGACTGCACTAGAGGTACGTTTAGCGCATTGCACAGTTCGCTAAGGCCATCGTCGTCCCGGTAATCCGAGTGGATGTATACGCACTTGGCATCGCTTGTCCGTTTTTTCAATAACTCAAACGTCGCATAAGCTCCGGACGTGTAGGAAATCTCCAATTCCTTTTTATACGATTTGAATTTGTTTGTCATATTACCCGCTCCTTAAAATGTTCTTTAAGGATGCAAGGCCGACAAACGATTACGGCGAAATTATCTTATGCTCCATGCAAGTTTCGCCGTCTGTTTGACAGACCTTGCATGGAGCGCGCCAAGTACATAACCAAAGGTAAGGGCCATGTTTCACCTCCAAGTTTCGATCATGCTCAGTATGCCGACCAATCCGACTTAGCCGGACACATAATTTTCGTTTGATGTAACTTTTCTACCTTATTGTTCAATACATTTCCAATTGTATCAAGGGATAGTTTGAGTTAAATGAATCTAGTGGATGAAACTCTGCCGCTCCTTATGCCGTAAATAGAACAAGGTGTTTCTTGTGACCATACGGAGGTGTTGCAGTTGCGTTTGATCATAGAGGATATCGTGAAACGCTTTGATGATAAGCAGGTGCTCCGGGAGGCGGGATTTACCTTTGAGAAAGGGAAAATTTATGGTCTGCTGGGCCGCAATGGAGCGGGGAAGACAACGCTGTTCAACTGCTTAAGCCAAGAGATGGCTACGGATGGCGGACAGGTGCTTCTGGAGGAGAATGGCCAGATGCGGAAGCTGCGTGAGCAGGATGTCGGGTATGTGTACTCCCTTCCGATTCTCCCGGAATTTCTGACGGGTTATGAATTTGTCCGATTCTTCATGGATATTAACCGGGATAAGCTGCAGGGGGAGCAGGGGATTGACCATTATTTTGAGATGATGAGCATGACCACCGAGGACCGGCACCGGCTGATTAAAAACTACTCCCACGGGATGAAGAATAAGCTGCAGATGCTGTTGTTCCTGCTGACGAAGCCGCCAGTGATTCTGCTGGATGAGCCCCTTACCTCCTTCGATGTGATTGTGGCCCTGGAGATGAAGAACATGCTGCGGGAGATGAAGCACGAGCACATTCTGATCTTCTCCACGCATATCCTCCAATTAGCTTCGGACCTGTGCGATGAACTAGTTCTATTGAACAACGGGAAATTGTCCGGCGTACCGTCTGAACTGCTGAAGAGCCCTGAGTTCGAGCAATCCGTCATTCAGCTGCTGAAGGACGAAAGCCATGTTTAGAACGGTTAACACGCTGCTCTCTATCCGCACCTCCACCACGGTTAATCTGCTCTTTTATTACATTCAGAAGCTGCCCCTGATGGGCAAGCTGATCAAGGAAAGCGCCTACGCAAATTTGAAGCTCAAAAAAACAATTTCCGTCATCGCGGTTCTGCTTACCCTGTTGTGGGGATTTATGACCAGGTTGGCTTATGTAGGGATCCTTGTTTACTTGCCTGTGGTCAGTTTAGGGGCAGGGGTGACAGAGGACCAGACCCTGCGGCAGTTTGTTCATATTTTGGCTATGATCAGCGTATTGGTGGCCAGCGTTAGCAGTGTGACGGTTCTTGAGCCGAAGCGGGAAAAGTATGTAGCGGTGAAGCTCATGAGATTGTCACCCACGAGGTATATGAAGGCTTCGCTGGGGTATCGTTATGTGACCTTCTTCATCTATCTGCTGCCTGTCCTGCTCCTGTTCTCAACGCGTGTGGGGGGCACTGCTGCACAGGCCGTCCTGCTTGCAGCCTTGATCACACTGTGGCGGATTGTAGCGGAGTATGCGCATCTGAAGCTTTTCGAAAAAACAGGTTTGGTGCTGGTTACGCATAATGCTATCGTATGGAGCGTCATTGCGCTTGGTTATGCTGCTGCGTATGTGCCGCTGCTGTTCCAATGGGCACCGCCAACGGAAACGGTTCTGCTGAGCTGGCCAACTTGCCTCGTCATTGCGGCGGGGGGATTGTGGGCGGCGGTAAGGCTGGCCCGTTATTCCAAATACAGAGAAGCGGTGGATGCCGCAACAAAACGGGATGACCCCCTGCTGAACCTGGGCAAAATGATGTCGGAGGCGGAGAAGAAAAGCGTCAGGGTTAAGGATAGCGATTATAAGGTGGAAAGTGGGCAGCAGAACAAGCTGGAGTCGAAGAAAGGCTATGCCTATCTAAACGCTCTTTTCTTCGTTCGGCACCGTAGTCTGATCAGGGGCCCTGTGAATAAACGGTTAACCCTCATCGGTGCTGCGGCAGTGGTTGGCGTGATCCTCATGCTTCTGTTTCGGGAGCAAGTTCAACAATTTGGATGGGGGATGGAACGGGTTTTCCCTTTTTTGGCTTTGGTCATGTATTTCATGGCCGTAGGCGAAAAAATATGCAAGACGATGTTCTACAATTGCGATCTCAGCCTGCTGCGGTACAGCTATTACCGGCACGCAGCTTATGCACATTTTCGTATCCGGTTCGGAAAAATGCTGGGTATGAACCTGTCGATTGCGGCCGCTCTTGGAGCGTCACTGACCGCTATCGCGGCTTCAGCAGGAGGGGAGTGGTTTAGCCGCGATTTGCTTCTGCTGTGGATATGTGTGGTTTCCCTGTCTGTTTTTTTCACGGTACATCACTTATTTATGTATTATATTTTCCAACCGTATTCTACGGAGCTGAATGTGAAGAATCCACTGTATTACCTGTTAAACATGGCCGTCTCGTCCGCGTGCGGACTCAGCCTTGTTTTGCGGGTGCCCAGCTCCCGCCTGACAGCGGTGATTTTCACAGTGACAGTGGTTTACCTGCTCCTCGCAATTGTTTTGGTACGCAGGTATGGGCATCGCACGTTTCGCGTGAAATAGACAACAGCTAAACCCGCCTTAAAGATAGGCGGGTAAAAGCTCGTTTATGCTTTTCTAATCTCCGCCTCCAGCTTCTCCAGCTCCTCTTTCGGCCGGACGTCGTCGAAATCATGCTCCTTCAGAAATAATATGATTTTCTTCCACTCCTCCTTTGCCTCCCCAAGCCTGCCCTCCCGCTTCAACAGGAAAGCCCGGCTGAATCGGCCATCGATGAGATTGGCATCCAATTCATTGGACAGCTCCCAAGCTTCCAGAGCCTCTTTCACCTTCCCCTGACGGGCTAGCACTTCTCCGGAATAATAATGCAAGACAGCTTTGTTGGGGAAAAGCTTCAGCGCAGTTTCTGCGGTTAAGTGAGCTTCTTTCGTTTGATCCGCTTTAAGATAACAATTAATCAGGAATGAATAGCTTTTGGGGTCAGCAGGGTCAGTTTGGAGTCTTTTCTTGTAGAATTCAATCGACTTACGATTCTCCAATAAACCTGCTCTTACGTGGATCAAGTTGCCATGAAGCATTCCCTCCAGCCAGTTATATGTTGCAAGCTGCGGGCTATGCAGCGCTTTCTCATATTGTTCGGCTGATTTTCTCAGCAGTTTACGTGCCTTCATGCCCAGGATGAATCCGTACCAGTAGAGATATTCGGGGTTATCCGGGTGTTCGGCCAATGCTTCCTCATATAGCTTCGTAACTTTTTCACATAATGAGTCGTCATAGTGCTGCTCCAATTGCTCCACCAGCAAGTATTTCTCATCCCGCTCCCATTTTAACGGAAATGGCTTACTCATCCGTCATGCCCCCTTTGTTTGGATACTTGCGTTTACGGCCTCATCCCGAAGTTCTCCAAAAAGCCTTCCTTCCGGTGACGGAAGTCCATCCAACTCCTGCAGAAGGTAATCGGCAAGCCTCCGGGCCAAGGTTTGATATATGGCATTCCAGTTGTCGGGACATTGGCGTTCAAGCTCACTTTTTAGCAGGAATGGCAGCTGATTTTGCAGCATGTGCTTCACCTCCCAAACTATTGGCCAGCTTTGATAGACTGCGCCGATACCTCCACCGCACCGTACCGGGGGGAAGTCCAAGCTCCTTGCTGATCTCGTGATGCTTAAAGCCAGAGATGACATGCAGGATGATAATCAGACGGTCCGTTTCTTCCAGTTGCCCCAGTGCATCCATGAGTTCAAACTGCAAAAGTGTAGGATCCGGGTCCGCTTTTGTTGAATCTTCAATCTCTGTGTAGCTTTGCCTTATGGTCTGCCTAAGCCTGTCGTAGGCCAAATTTCTTGCGATGGATAGAATCCATGCTTTGGGGTTGGTTCCCGTTTGGTACTGATTGGCCCTTTCATAAAGCTTGAGGAAGGTCTCTTGTTGGACGTCTTCGGCCAGGGGCCGGTTTCTTACTATTGCCAATGCCACAGCAAAAACAGGCACCCTCATTTCTTTATAAATCTCATGCAGTGCGGCGATTTCTCCTTTCGCTACCCAGCGCAGTTGGTCGTCTAGGTCCATCTTGCACCCCCTTCATGAATATAACGTTTTGGCGGCTGGAAATGTTGGAGTAGCAACCAATGATTTTCACCATCTCCTTGAACTCAATCCGAATTGGGATTATAATACGAATACATAATCAATCCGAATTCGGATTTATTGATTGGAGGGAGGGGTGTTATGCCGGATAGCCGAACCAAAATCCACCGGCTGATGATTGCCGTGAACCGTATTGATGAGCTTTATTACCGATTGCTGCGCACCCTCAGCGTGAAGGACAACACCTTCGTGCTGCTGTATGCCATTTCTGATGGGAGGTCACACACCCAGAAGCAAATCTGTGACGAGTGGCTGATCCCGCGGACCACATTGAATACCGTGGTGAATGAGTGTGTGCAGGCAGGATACATCCGGCTTGTGGCCCGAGGCAATAAGGAGAAGGAAATTGTGCTGACAGACAGCGGCAAGACGTTTGCGGATTCAATTCTGACGCCGATTTTTGCCGCGGAGGAAAGGGCGATGGAGCCTTTTTTGGAACAGGGCCTGGTGGAGCAGCTTGAAGGCTTCACAGAACGGCTGGACGGGGAATTTCAACGAATGAAGGAGTGAGCAGCCATGAATATAAAAGTGGAACAGGGCACAATGGTTACTTTGGAACGGGCGGCGGAAGCCGATCTTCCGAAATTCCGTCGGGAGCTGCAGGAGGCGTTCCGCATTGCCGTAGTGGGTACCTTCGGGGAGTCGGATTATGGCCCGATTCCGTCGGATGAGGATGTACAGGAGTCCTTCGATGCCCCCGGGGCAGCGGTGTATCATATTGTTCACAACGGCGAAAGGGCAGGTGGTGCGGTGGTGCGCATTAACAGCGAAACCCGGCATAACTCGCTGGATTTGTTCTATGTCTCCCCCAAGCATCACAGCCGCGGGCTGGGCCTGTCCGCTTGGAAAGCCATAGAAGCACAGTATCCGGATACTGTGCTTTGGGAAACGGCCACGCCCTATTTTGAGAAGCGGAACATCCACTTCTACGTGAACAAATGCGGCTTCCACATTGTGGAGTTCTACAACGAGCATCATCCTGACCCGCGTATGCACCACACCGAAGAGAAAGAAGAAATTCAGCTGCCGGGTATGGACGGTTTTTTCAAATTCCAGAAGGTGATGAAATAAGGAGCAGTAACTTTACCGGCATATAGACGCCAGATGCTGCTCCAGCACCTGCCGGGCACGCCGGCTGTCCAGCCGGGCCCCGTCCAGGAGCATATGGAGCGCCAGACCGTCAAGCACGGCGTACAGCCGCTCTGCCTCCAGGTCCAGGTTCAGCTTCTCCCGCAGCTTTCCTTCCCTCTCCAGATAGGCCAGCAGCCGGCCCACTCCTTCGTAAATCCCGTCATGCTGGGCATCGAAGGCATCCGGGTTGGCTTTTTTCATATGGAAGGTAAACTCAAACCATACCTCCATTTCGGTACGCCGCTCCTCATCAGTCGGAATCATCTCCAACAGAACGCCCAGCACCTTCCGGACAGGGGGCAGCTCCATCTGATACACCTGCTGGATGCGGGCGGTTACACGGTCCTTCACAACTTGCATTACAAATACCAGCAATTGATCCTGATCGGGAAAATAATGGCGCAGCGCGCCAGGGGACAAGCCTGTTTCCTGGGCAATATTCCGCACACTAACCCCCTTGATGCCCTTCTGCTTGACAACCCGCCAGGTGGCTTCGGCAATCTTCAGCTTTCTTTGGGAATGATCGACTATTTTTGGCATACTGTTATTGTAGCAAATCCGATGGCTGTATAACACCTTTATTTAGTACAATTGTATTATTTAAAAACGGGTGATATACTTTTGTTGATGTCACATCAGCAAATCTCTTAGGGGAAGGGGCTATACGATACGATGAACGGTGTCGCCTGGGTCATTGTGGTTTGTGAAGTTGCGTTTTGGGTGGTCATTGCCTTGGGTCTTACGGCCAGGTATCTGCTGCGCTTATCTTCCCTTGGCATGGTACTGTTGGCAATGACGCCGCTGATCGATTTGATTCTGCTGGCGGTTACGGGATGGGACTTGTATCATGGGGCCCATGCGACCACAGCACATGGAATTGCCGCGGTATATATAGGGGTTTCCATCGCATTCGGCAAAAGAATGATCACCTGGGCAGATGAACGCTTCCGCTATTACGTGGCTAAACAGGGGGAAAAACCCTCCAGATTGTACGGGTATGCTTATTCCCGCAATTATTTGAAGGGGTGGGTGCTCCATATGCTTGCTTATGCCATCGGCTGTGGTCTGCTGCTGGCCATGGTCTATATGGTGCAGGATAGCTCGCGTACGGAGGCTCTCGATCAGATCATCCGCCTGTGGTCGGTTGTGTTGGGTATTGACCTGGTTATTGCCGCGTCCTACTTTGTCTGGCCTCCCAAGGCTCCCAGCGAAAAGCAATCCTCCTGACTTGCGAGGGACTTATTTCACCTTACTCTCAAGCGCACCCTCTACCCCCTTTAGAAAGGCTTTGGAGGTCAGAGTTGCGCCGCTGATGGCATCCACCTGCAGGGTTTGGGCCTGGATGACCCTGCCGAATAATTCCTCCGTGAATTCGGGAGGTTTATTCTCGGTTTGCTCCAGAACCTGAATGTCTGTCACTTTCCCGGAGGACACCGTGACCTGAATTTTGTTGGCCCGCCACTTGTATTTGCCGCCTTGGTATCCACCGGTATAGGTGCCGTCACGAAGACTTTTGAAGCTGATGGCTTTGATTGGAACATTCCGTGCCTCCCGCCGTTCCCCCTCCGTAAAAAGCAGCGCCCCTCCCAATCCTCCCGCAATCACCAAAATGACAATGCCTGCAATCAGCAATTTGCGCCTCCCCTTTCGCTTCATAGTCGTTGTCCTCCTTGTAATCCTTCAATTCAGCCTCCAAGAAAATGAATGAATACAAAAATATTCATTCACATCATAGCATGAACATAATGACTTGACCAGACCGTAATTGGAAGGCCCGTCCTACGGGTCTTGGATAAATTATCAGCGGGAGGGGAAATTATCCTTAACTCTATTCCAAGTGGGAGTGGTGACGGTGTTGAATAAAATCATCTTATGGAGTTCATTTGTGGGTCCATGGCTGACCTTGTTTTTTATGAAAAAGGATGCGATCAAGCGGTACATGCCCGTAACGGTGTTTACCGCATTAATGGCAACAATCACATCAGAAATGGCCTATACCTACTCGTGGTGGAAGTATACGGATGCCGTCGTCCCGTGGGGGAACATTACCAATCCGTCGTTTGTATACGGCTTATTCTCCGTCCTGACCATCTGGATTTTCTACTTTACCTATCGCAGATTTTGGCTGTACCTTACGGTAAACATTCTGGTTAATGCGTTTCAATGGTTTTTTCTGATCCGTTGGACCTTTGTGGCCTGGGGAATTGTGGAACAGGGCAATATTACCCCGTTCCAGACATTCCTTTTGGCAACGGTTCAATCTGTCGTGATCTATGGGTACCAGAAATGGCAGGAAGGGATTTTTCGAAGGGAGGAGACTCCTGACTCAGATGGGGAGTTGCATATTAAGCTTCCGGAATTAAGGTCCAAGGCCAAATGATGCAACCTTCTTAGTTAAATGGTCCGAAGGTCGGCTCTGTTCTCAAATAATAATTGGTCCGTACCTCGGCCGCCCAGTTGGCCAGAACCTCCCGCCATTGGACGCTGCTGAAGAAATCCTCTACCGACTGGTTATCGGAATCCCACTCTACGAAGATGTTGAGTGGGGTAATTCCGCCTGCCCAAATTCCGTTTCCCACATCGGTGCCCCTTTCCCGGACCAGCAGAATGGGGATACCGAACTGGAAGGCCATGGAGGGTTCGATCTGCAGATATACGGAGCCTTCCCAGAAGGGCGTCGTGGTCGGCGCCGGACCTACATTACTCTTGATGAACTGGGCGTAGAAGCGCTGGAAGTTAATAGCCAGAAGCCCGTAGCTGGACATCACCAGACGCCGGATGCTGGTCAGGATGGTTTCCGGATATTGCTCACTTTCAGGCAGAGTGCGGGGAAACAGCAGCGCTTCCTCGATCTCCTCGATAAGACGGTTCAAAAATTGCTGCTGCAGGCTGTTAAGGGAGTTGGTGGTGCTCAAAAAAATCGGAATCCGGAATGCCCGGTCCACGTATTCGGACAAGTGGGCGGATCCAGCTTCCCCCACCGGTCTCGAACCGGAAGGAAGGCTGGAGATGGAGGGTTTATCCACGCTCAACACAGAGGATGACCGCGCTGCGGCAGATTGGGCGGAACGCCTTTTTACGGGAATCGGCCGGGATTTCCCTTTGGTCTTTTGAATACTCATCTTAACAGCCCCTACTCACTGGATTTAGCATACGCAGACAGCATATGCACAACCGCCCATGGGCGTTACAGCGGGAGGTGGACACGAGAGGAAGAGGGCAACCCAATCCGTATGGGATTGACGGCCCTCCTGCTGTAAACATCTGTTCTGTTAGGGTTTTGCTTAGGATGGCGTTGGCTTCTAGTCCACAATCCCACAGTGCCAAGTCCTCCACAGTGGAGATGATGGAGCCGGCAGCATAGGCGTTGGAAGCGTGGAAGAACGGGGCCTTCATTTGCGTGTAGGCTCCGTCATATTCGTATCCGGTTGCAAACAGTGAGTCTTCTTTATAAGAGACTTCTACCTCTGTGCTTTTCATGCCCAAGGGCTTCAGCAGATGATCCCCGATGATCTCGGAATACGACTTGCCGGTTAGTTTTTCCATAAGCAGTCCAAGCAGAACGTAACCGGAGTTGCAGTAATTAAAGTGTGTGCCCGGTTCAAAGTCCAACTCCTTGAAGCAGAATCTGGCGGCCACTTCCTCAGGCGATGAAGCATGCTGTACCAATTCTTTCATATGCGGACTATCGGTATAATTGGGCAACCAATAAAAGTACGGCTGCTGCTGTAAAGGATTTGGTGACGGAGCCGATTCTGAATTTGGTTTTGCTTGTATTGGGAATCCCCTGCTCCAGCAAAGAATGAATGATTGCAGTCTGTTCAGCCATAAAAAACCTCCGCCTTTATTTTTTTGTGAAATAAGAAGATATGATAGATCTCAGCACTTCCGATTGGGAGGTGTTGTTCTCCGTACATACGGCTTGAAGCGTTTCCCACAGCTCCTCCGGCAATGTCAGGGATACCTTCTTGGTGATGCCCAGCCGCTTCTTTCCCGCCCCCTCCCGCGCACCTCCCTTATTGAAAATCATGCTGAGCTGACCGTCTTTCCGGGGGGTTCCAAGCTTTATTTCTTCATTGTCCATTCTCTTCACCACTTTGAATTAGGTTACTTAAATCAATATAGGTCTATTGTTATTGTAGCACAATCAGGTAAAATAAGGAAGGAGAAAGGCGGTTATATCCCGATGAAACCTACCGAAGTTCAAGAGAGCATTATGATTGCGGCTGAGCAGTTTATTAAATCCGAATTGGAGCAGGATCCTACAGGCCACGATTGGTGGCATGTCCATCGGGTTGACCAAATGGCCCGCAGGCTTGCCAAAAGTGAGGGGGCGGATCTTTTTATATGCGTGGTAGCAGCACTGCTGCATGATGTGGCCGATGAGAAGCTGAATGAATCCAAGGAGGCCGGTCTTCATAAGGTCAGCAGTTGGCTGGACCGGCAGTTGATGGAGGAAGAGGAACGGCAGCACATTATGGAGATTATCTCGACTATGTCATATAATGCGGGCGCCAATCCACCCATGCGGACGATTGAGGGAAAGGTGGTCCAGGATGCGGACCGGCTGGATGCCATCGGGGCTATTGCCATTGCCCGGACCTTCCTGTATGCGGGCTGGATCGGACATCCCATCTATGATCCGCAAATTGCACCCCGTGATTCCATGAGCCCCAAGTCATACCGTCAGGAAAAAAGCACGGCCATCAATTATTTCCCCGAGAAGCTGCTTAAGCTGAAGGGGCTGATCAATACGGTCTCGGTCAAGCCTATTGCGGAAGGGCGGCACCGGTTCACGGAGCAGTATCTGGAGCAATTTCACTTGGAGTGGGATGGCAAGTAACAAGGAACAAGGAATCATTTATTTCGAAGGGAGGTAGACAGAGATGATAAGAAGTATGGAAATGGCCGATTTGGACCGGGTTATGGAAATATGGCTGGAAGCGAACCGGCAGGGGCATCCGTTTATATCCGATTCGTATTGGGTGGATAACGTTCCGCTGGTGCGGGAGCTGCTGCCGCAGGCGGAGGTTTGGGTGGAGGAGACGGCAGGGGCAATCGGCGGTTTTATCGGAATCGTGGAGGGCGGGTTTGTGGCAGGGCTTTTTGTTGCGGTAAACCGCCAATCCTCCGGAATCGGCAAGGCTCTGTTGGAGCATGGCAAGGCGCGTTATCCCGCGCTGGGCCTGCATGTATACACCGAGAACGAAAAAGCGGTCCAATTCTACCGGAAGAACGGGTTTGTGCAATCGGGGGAAATGGTGAACGAGGAAACAGGCCACCGGGAATATGAGATGAACTGGAACCGGGCATAAGTCATCCGTTGGACAAAAAAGCGCCACCCTCTGCGGGCAGCGCTCTTCTTGCTTGCTTATTCCTCCGGCTCGTGGTACTCGGGGTCCGAGATATAGATCATAACCTCATTGTCCCCATCCTCTGTAAGCCGCTCCGGATGACGGGCTTCGCCTCTGACATCGAATGAATCTGCACCGGATACATCCAAAATGACCTTGCCCGACCCGTTTACCAGCTGCTCATGGTTGTATTTGACGGTATGGCCGTTAATGGTGACGTATACATCCAGGATCTGCCGCGACTCGATTCGGAGTGCAGCCTTGGTCAGGCGTGTTCCCGGGTTGTGGGCCCAGGAGGGGGATTCACTCAGCACAATCGTCTCTTCGGGAAGCGAGTAGTACAGATTGGTCCCGAAGCCGGTGGAGCCTCCAGGCGTCAGGTGCGCCCCGGATATGTATTCTTCCGGCTCTACATAAGCGTAATCCTCTCCAGCCGCCTTGGCCAAACGGTTCAGGATGGTGACCATTTCGGCCCGGGTAACCGGTGCCTGCGGCCGGAACAGCCCGGCTTCATCTGCGGTCATAATGCCTAACCGGGTGAAACGGTACAGCGCCTCAGCCTTTACATAATCGAAGTCTCCGGCCCAACCTAGCCCATAAGCGGGGTCGTTCACGAGAAGCAGCTCCGGCACCAGGGAGGAGTAGCGGGGATTGCTCTTTTCATATTCGTCGTACGAAGCAAATTGGCGCTGGGGGATATCCTTGATCCGGCCAAGCTCCTTGGCGGTATCGGCTGTCGTACCGGATTCGGGGCCGTCCATGCCGCTGAACAGAGCGTCCAGAACGATCAGCACATCCCACCGGGACATTTGTTTTTCCGGCTGGTAGCTGTAGGTGTCGTCGTCATTCTGCACATCAGCTGCATACTCCGGGTAAATGGTGCTGTACAGCTCGGCAAATTCCTTAAAGGCCCAATGGTTCTCCGGCACGCCGGGAATGGTTTCGGGTTTGGGGTTGCGGAGCAGGGGGAACAGGCGGTACACCATCACAGTAAACTGGGCTTTGGTCACCGGCTGCCCCGGTTGAAAGGTGCCGTCGGGAAATCCCGTAAGAATGCCTTTACGGTTCATTTCGTCAATGGAGGGTTTGGCCCAGGCATACTGGGGGTTGGTATCCACGTCGGAAAACCCGGCCAAAGCGGGTGACATCCAGGCAGCCGACAAAAGGGCGAAGGCGGTAAAGGTTAACAGAAGCTTTTTCAAGATCGCAAACTCCTTTTTGTATGTTGTCTGGAGATTCGACAAAAAGGTAGCCAATTCGTCAGGTTCCAGCAGAGCTAGTGTAGCAGATAAACAGGGGCCGTGCATTAAAAAAATGGAAACGACTAGCAAATTACCGGGAGGGTTTGAGCATGAGCGATGCATTGGAATTATCCGCGCGGCAGTTATTGTCCTTTTATCCGGTTCGGGTGCAAACCGTAGAACTGGTGGGGCAAAGCGCCAATACGGTGTTCAAGGTAACGGATATGGAGCAGAAAAAGTACAGCCTTCGGCTTCATCATTCCAAAAGTGAAGGTTTGGAGGACTGCTGGACGGACCTGTCTGCTCTCCGTTCGGAAATGATGTGGCTGAATGCATTAGCTGCTGAGGCGGCGGGGCTGGTTGTCCCGGTACCGGTGAAGAATGGAGACGGGGAATGGGTCACGATGCCTGATGGTCTGGCCGCCACTCTGCTGGAATGGGTGGATGGGGAGCAAAAGCCTTTTATACCCCATGCGGCTGATGCGGCGCAGATCGGCAGAATGCTGGGAATGCTTCACCGGTATGCATCCGGATGGGTGCAGCCGGAGTCGTTTGTGAGGCCGGCTTTTGACGGGGAGCGTATTGGGCAAGCCATGACGAAGCTGAACAAGCTGGCTGAAGCCGGGCAAGTCGCAGCGGAAGATGCTGTGGTGCTGCAGGCGGCAGGACAGCGGGCTGCTGCCATGATGAGCAGCCTGGAGCGGACGCCGGACTATTGGGGGTTGATTCATGGGGATGCGATTCCCAGCAACCTGCTGTTTGCTGAGGGGGAATGCCGCTTGATTGATTTTGGGGCATGCGGGTTCGGGTATTACCTGTTTGATTTGGGATGGACCTGCTCCTACATCCATCCCTCCTTCAGGAAGCAGCTGCTGGAGGCGTATGCCGCGGAGTTTTGGCTGCCGGAGGGGCATGTGGAGCTGCTGGAGGGGTTCTTTGTAGCGGCGCAGCTGGAGACCATGAACTTTTGGCTGGGGCTGCCGGACCACGGCGAATGGCTGCCGGGTCATTTGGCGAGGCTGGCGGCAAGAGAGTTCGCCCGTTATGCGGCGGGGGAGCCGTTTCTACATGACGGCACACCGTATTGGGAATGAAGAGGCGGGGCATTAGTTTAGTGTGATGGTCTGGGCGTGTCGGTGAGGGGAGCCGGGGAGAGAGGGAGTTGCCGGGGGCGCTGGGGGCTACTGCCTCGTGCGCCACTCGGTATTAGCCCCGGCACCTATCCGATGCGCCGCTCTCGTACTCACCTCATGCATACCCCAGTAACTATCTGATGCGCCGCTCTCGTACTCACCTCATGCATACCCCAGTAACTATCCGATACGCCGCTCCAGTACCCGCCTCATGCGTCCCCCAGGCTCTCGCCTCATACGTATATGAAATTTCGAGTATAATTCCCCGTTTGGCCTCGGAAAAACGCATTATGGTCGGTTTTTCGAGTTTAATACCTGACATGAGACGGTTGGGGGCCAATTATGGTCGCTTTTTCATATACAATGGATCCATTTGGCAGTTTTCACAAAATTATATATGATTTTTCGAGTTCGTGGCCCCCAGCTACCTCCCCCAGCCTCCTACCAGTCCTCCCAACTCGCCCATCCCTCAAACTAAACCAAATCGGGGCTCTGCAGGGAGCCCACATACTGGTAATACACTACCCGCCCGGACGGTCCTTTTGCGACAGGTTGAAACTTGCCCTTCTCCACCAGTCTCCGGCAATACTTGATGACGGTCATGTTGTGGAGCTCCAGCTCCCGTGCTGCTTGTACCGGACGGATCAGGCGGTTGTGACGGATGGCCAGCCGCATCAGCTCCCGCTCCACCCGGGAAAACCCGTTGTCCGTCATCCGCCTGTCGCCGCTGCCCATCGCCGACAAATACGGAGCCAGGCTGGTGCGCAGCGCATACAGAACAAAGGACGGATTCTCCTTCAGCTCATCCAGGGAAATGTAATACACCAGACAATCCTGGGTCTGGAGGAACAGCCCCCGGTTCAAATCCATTCGGTACTTGGTCCGGTCCATACCGTGGGAGCCATAATCCATCACCTCCAACGCCACCCGTTTGGTCCCGGCCATCCACATAAAATCAACAAAATAGGATCTCCCGCGCCAGTCCTTCACCTCATATTCCGGATGAAGTCCCTGGAAGCTGCCGGCCAGCGGCCACCAGACCTGCTCCGCAAATAAGCGGTTCCCGAACCCATGTCCCCGTTTCAGTGCGTCCAGACGTTCCCCTTTTCGTGCATCCATATGGTGCTCCAGCCATCTCATGTGCTCCTTCTCAAAGCTCATACCTATCTCCATACATACGCCTCCTCCATAGTCCAAAACAAAAAGCCCGCCTCTTCCATAGGGGAAGGAGACGGGCATGCTTTGCCGCTAAATTGGTTAAATATCTAGTACAAGTCTCCCACAACCATGCCGGGGACGCAACAGCAAAATTAACGGATTTGCGGGATTTTGAATCCTTTCTGCCTAATTCCAAGTATTATGAAGTATGATAAAACGAGAGGCGCTTGTCTTTCGTCCATTGTGAGGAGGGGTACCATGGGAATATTGTCCAGATTCAAAACGATTATGGCCAGCAATGTGAATGCAATGCTGGATAAAGCGGAGGACCCGGAAACAACCGTGGAAGAGCTAATGCGGGGACTGCGGCTGGATATAGGCACGGTCCGCGCGGAAGCGGCAGCCTTGCAAGCGGAGGAGCAGCGCGCCAAGCGGGCCTTGGAGGAATGCCGGGCGGAGATCCGTAAGCTGGCTGCTTATGCGGAGAAGTCCCAAGCGATGGGCAACACGGCGGATGCCGGGCTGTTCCAGGATAAAAGGGACGCCCTGCTCCCCAAGGAAACGGAGCTGGAGGCACGTTACACGGAAGCGGCCGGGCAGGCAGCCTGCCTGAAGGAGCTGGAGGAGAAGCTGTCGTCCGACATAAGCCGTCTGGAGTCGCGCCAGGCGGAGCTGAAGGAGCGCTTGGCGGCCGCCAAGGCGCAGCAGAAGCTCAATGCCCTGGAGGCTCCCGGGCAAGGGGGAATATCCGCCATTCAGGCGGCGGAGGATAAGATCAACAGCGCTTATTACGAAGCCAAGGCGCTGGCGGAGCTCCGGGAAGACCCGAAGAAGAAGCTGGAACGGGAGCTGGCTGAGCTGGACAGATCCGCCCGGCGGCCCGAAGGAGATGGGAAAGCCTGAGAGCAGCCGGTGTAACACCTGGAACCGAGGGAATTACAGCGAATTTGCAAGGTGAGGTGAAGCGATGCAGGTTATAGATTTCAAATGCGGCAATTGCGGCAGCAGCATGATCTTTGACAGCGGCAAAACGGCCTTGGCCTGTTCCAGCTGCGGCCGGACGGACGCCATCGAAGGATTGCCGGACCCGGTGGAGGCCCTGAAGCCTCCGGCTGCCGCAGCGCCCGACAAGGAGTACCATTGTGCCAGCTGCGGCGGCGTTATTGAAGCGGACGGGAAAACCACGGCCACTGTATGCAGCTTCTGCGGCGCAAGCGCCATCCTGGGGGACAGGCTGACAGGCGGGCTCCGTCCGGCCCAGGTGCTGCCTTTTGCCATCGGCAAGGATGAGGCGGTACGGGCCTTCAAGAAATGGTGCCGCAATGGGCGACTGACCCCCAAGGGCTTTATGACGGCAGACCGGATCAAGAGCATTACCGGCACCTATGTGCCGTTTTGGCTGTATGCGCTCAATAACCATATCGAAGCACGGGCCCAGGCTACCAAGGTAAGAACCTATGTGCAGGGAGATTACCGGATTACGGAAACCCAGCATTTCAGCGTATACCGCAGAATCCGGCTGAATTACAGCAGAGTGCCCCTGGATGCCTCGGAGAAAATGAGCGACCAGCTTATGGACCGCCTGGAGCCGTTCCCCTACCATCAGATCAAAGACTTCAAAACCCCATACCTGGCGGGGTACAAGGCAGACAAATACAGCTACACCGGCGAAGAAATGCTGCCGCGGGTGAAGGAGAAAATCCGGCCTTATGTGGAAGCCTACATCCAGTCGGCCATGGCGGGTTATACCACCGTCAGCTATACCCAAAAGGATGTGGACACCCGGATGGCCCAGGCGGATTATGTGCTGATTCCCGTATGGGTAGTCCATTACGATTACGACAAGCTGGAGCATACCTTTGCCATGAACGGTCAGACCGGCAAGGTGGTGGGCAAACCGCCCATCAGCTACGGCAAGGTGGCGGCTTGGTTCGCGGGGATCTCGGGCGTAACCTTCCTGTCTCTTAAGCTCATCGCCCTTTTGATGGGAGGCGGTTTATGGTGATCGGGCTTCGTACACGCATGATGCCGGTTATTCTTCTCTTCACCCTGCTTCTCATGGGGGCGGTATTGGCTCCATTGGGATCTACAGCTATTGCAGGGGCGGAGAAACGTTACATTTATGACGAGGCGGATTTGCTAACCCCCGCGGACGAGGCGGCGCTGACGGAGCTGGCCATCCAATACGGAGCCAACCGGCAGACGGATTTCCTGATTTACACTTCGAAAAATACGGCCAACGCTGACATTGTGCAAATGACTGAGGATTTCTATGACAGCAAGGCCCCCGGTTATGATAAACCCCATGGCAACGCGGCTATTCTCACCATGGACATGCGCAACCGCGAGGTGTATCTGGCCGGCTTCTACAAGGGCGAGGACTATCTGGATAACCAGCGGATGGACAAAATCCGCACCAAGCTCACCCCTTACCTGAGCGCGGGAGATTACCGCAAGGCCTTCGAGGTGTACCTGGATACCGCCAACCGGTACATGGGCTACCGTCCGGGGGTGAATCCGGATAATATCCTGTTTCAGCTGTGGTTCCAGCTAGCGGTTTCCCTGGGTCTGGGCGCGATTGTTGTCGGCACCATGGCTTATCATTCCGGCGGGCGGGTAACAGTGGGCCGGGAGACGTACGAGGACGCCGCATCGTCGGGGATTCTCGAACGCCAGGACCAGTACATCCGCACCACCGTCACCCGAACCAAAATCCCCAAGAACACCGGAGGCGGTGGAGGAGGGGGCGGCGGTGGCGGGGGAATCAGCCGGGGAGGCCATTCCCACAGCGGCAGCAGAGGATCTTTTTAGCGGGGCCGTATTTGCAAACACGACATAAAATATATTTTGAGATGAAGGAGTGGTTCAGATATGTCATTTTTCCGCGGCCAGTTTGCCAATGTGGTGGAGTGGGAGGAGTTCCGGGAGGATATGATCTTCTGGAAATGGAGCAACAAGGAGATCAAGAAGGGCAGCAAGCTGATCATCCGCCCCGGCCAGGATGCGATTTTCTTCCACAACGGCAAGATTGAGGGGATCTTCCAGAACGAAGGCGAGTACAATATCGAGTCGCAGATTATTCCCTTCCTGTCTACCCTGAAGGGGTTCAAATTCGGCTTCAACAGCGGTATGCGCATAGAGGTCCTGTTCGTCAACACCAAGGAATTCACCGTGCGTTGGGGCACCCAGAACCCGGTGCTGCTGCCCGCCCCCAATCTTCCGGGCGGAATGCCCGTCCGTGCCAACGGAACCTTCAACTTCAAGGTAAATGACTATGTGGCGCTGATTGACCGGATTGCCGGTGTGAAGGACAGCTATCTGGTGGAGGAGGTCAAGCTGCGGATCACCTCCGTGCTGGATCAGCTGCTGATGAAGTGGATCAGCAAGGAAGGCAAGGATATGTTCAATCTCCAGGCCAATGCCTTCGACATCGCCCGCGGCATCCGGGAGGATCTGGATATGCAGGTGCTGAGCACGGGCCTGACCATAACCGGCTTCCAGGTGATGAGCTTCAATTATCCGCAGCAGATTCAGGATATGATCAACAAAACCGCCTCCCACGAAATGATCGGCAACGTGGGCAAGTACCAGCAGATTTCCATGACTGACGGCATGGCCTCCGGCAACGTGAAGGGCGGCGGCGCCGCGGCGGATATGGCGGGAATGATGATGGGCATGAACATCGCCAAGGACATGATGAAAAACATGGATCCCCAGAGCGGCCAGCAAGGCAGCTCCGGCCAAGGAACAGCCCAGGAAGCCCAAGGAGAAGGCGGGAAAAAGCCTAATTTCTGTCCTAATTGCGGGGCGAAAAATGAGGGTGCCAATTTCTGTCCCCAATGTGGCCAGAAGCTGGGATAATAAAGTTAGATCCGTATAAGCAATTGCCTCAAATAACCAAAGCACGCTCTTTCCCTTCAGGGGAAGGGGCGTGTTTTGCTTTCCGGATTTTTACGGAGTTTTGACTAAAATCAAGCAAACCTTGGAAAACTTCAAACAGTCATTCTACGCATCCAATGGGGAGGTGCCTGTCTTGTCATCCATCATCGCGTATATTCCGGAGTGGACTGTGCTGGGGCAGGCGCTCATTGCCTTTGTGGCTCCTGTCCTAGCCTACCGCTTGTCCCAAAACATATATGCCTTCACCCGGACTGGGGGTGGTGGGGAGACCTCCGGGAAGCACAAATCCCCTGTCCCTGCCGACACCCCGTTCCGCGGAGATTATGAAGCGGATCTGGAAATTATCCGGACAGCTATTGGTGGTAACAGCGATGTGCGCAGCCGGGAATTTCTGATGGCGAAGATGAACACCAGGGGGACATTATTCTTTGTGGACGGCATGCAAAACGACCGGCTGCTCAACATGAAGGTGATGGAGTTTCTGATGTTTGAGGCTACAGCGGAGTCCTTGGCGGAGCCGGCCAATCCCGATGCCATCTTTCCCTTCCGAAGCCTCACCCGCGCCGCTGATCTGGACAGCTTCGGCAGATCCGTTCTTTTTGGCCATCCGGGACTGATTGTTGAGGGGTTTCCTGTCGGTCTGCTCATTGAATGTCCGGACGGGGCTAACCGCGCTATTATGGAGCCGGTATCGGAAGCCCTGCTGCGCGGGCCCCGGCTGGGCTTCTCCGAGGTGCTCAGTGAGAATACGTCCATGCTGCGGCGGCAGGGCTTCAGCGATCAGCTGGAAATGAAATCCCTCCGGGTGGGCACGCGGCTGCAGAAGGACCTGGTCCTTGCTTACTTTAAGGATATCGTCAATTCGGATTTGCTGCAGGAGGTTGAGGCACGGATCAGCCGGATGGAAACGGATTTTGCAGCAGAGTCGGGCAGTGTGGAGCAATTGATCGAGGACAACCCGTTCAGCCTGTTCCAGCAGGCCCAGAATACGGAACGGCCGGACAGAGTCATCAGCGCCTTGCTGGAGGGGCGGGTTGCCATTCTCCTGGACGGAACCCCCTTCGCTCTGATTGTGCCGGCCACCTTCAGCATGCTGCTGCAGTCGCCGGAGGATTATTACGAACGCTGGCTGCCGGCCTCCCTGCTCCGGATGCTGCGGTTTCTGGCCGCTTTCCTGGCCCTTATGGCACCATCTCTGTACATCTCCTTTATTTCCTTCCATCCGGGCCTCATTCCCACCGAGCTGGCCATATCCATCATAGAGACGCGCCAGGGGGTTCCCTTCCCCTCCCTGATCGAGGTCATGATCCTGGAGATCTCCATCGAAATCCTGCGGGAGGCCGGCATCCGCTTGCCTAAGCCCATCGGTCCGGCCATGGGTATCGTCGGCGGTCTGATTATTGGTGATGCAGCCGTTCAGGCGGGGATTGTCAGTCCTTTTCTGGTGATTGTGGTTGCTGTAACCGCCATCTCCTCCTTCTCCATTCCGAGCTACAGCGCCGGTATTACCCTCCGGGCCCTCCGCTTTGTGGGTATGCTGTTCGCCGCCTTTCTGGGTATGTTCGGCACCATTCTGTTCTTCCTGCTGCTGTGCAGTCATCTGACCAAGCTGAAAAGCTTCGGTGTTCCTTATCTCTCGCCGGTTTCCCCCTACAGGCTGCGGGACTGGAAGGACTTGTTCCTGCGAGCGCCGCTGTCTCTGATGAAGCAGCGGCCGGCGATGCTGAAGACCAAAAACAGCAAGCGCAGATCCTAGGATATGTCTTTAATCCCTGTTGGAAGGAGGACTCATCTTGTTCACCCGCACCGATGATAAAATTACCACCTCCCAGGCAGCGGTTTTCCTGACCAATACCGTGCTTGGCGCCGGAATCCTGACCATGCCCAGAAGCCTCACCCAAGCAGTCCAGACCCCGGATGTCTGGCTGACCATTCTGTTAGGCGGCGCCATCATCATGCTGGTCATTCTGCTGATGGTGAAGCTCTGTCAGCGGTTTCCCGGACAGACCGTCTTCCAATTCGCAGGGACCATTGCCGGCAGAGTTCCGGGAGGGGCGCTGTGCCTGGTATTAATCGTTTATTATCTTGTAATCGCCGGTTTTGAAATCCGTTCCTTGGCGGAGGTGACGCTGTTTTTCCTGCTGGAGGGGACTCCGATGTGGGCGGTGGTGATCCCGTTTATTTGGACGGGGACCTATCTGGTTTGCGGCGGCATCAACTCCATCGCCAGGGTTTATCAGGTGGTGCTGCCCATCACGATCCTGGTTCTGCTGGTTTCCTATGCCGTCAGCTTGCGCCTGTTCGACATCAACCATCTCCGTCCGGTGCTGGGAAACGGTATTCCGCCCGTGTTGCGCGGCTTAAAGTCATCCATTCTTGTCTACTCCGGCTGTGAGGTGGTGATGACGCTGGTTGCCTTTATGCAGTATCCCCGCCATGCGGTGAAGGCCATGCTTGGAGGCATTGCCATTCCGTTGGGACTGTATCTCCTGACCGTCATTATGGTGATCGGCGGCTTATCCATGGATTGTGTCATCACCAGCACCTGGCCGACCTTTGATCTCATCCGCAGCTTTGAGGTGACCGGTTTTTTTGTGGAGCGGCTGGAGTTTCCGCTTATGGTGGTATGGCTAATGCAGATGTTCTGCAATTTCTGCAGCTTTTTTTTCCAAGCCTCCTTGGGGATTTCCCAAATATTCCGGGTTTCTGTCCGTCCTGTTATCTTCGGTCTTGTTCCGGTTATCTTCCTGGCTACCATGATGCCCAAAAGCCTGCAGGATGTGTTCACTCTTGGGGATATCATCGGATATGCCGGAGCTGTGCTATTTTTCCTGCTGCCAGTCCCCCTTTTGATCCTCGCCCTCATCCGCCGCAAAGGAGGGAAGCAGCATGCCTGACCGGAGGAAGTGTTTGATCCTGTGCGCAGCCCTTATGCTTATGCTGTCAGGGTGCTGGAGTAGCAGGGAAATCGAGGATCTGGCGCTGTATGCGGGTTTGGCCCTGGACAGCGGGCAGCCGGCTCCCGTTGAGAAGGGCTTCGAGGCAAAAGGCGCCCGTTATGCGAAACGCAATAAGATCATGGCCACCATCCAGGTGGTCCCAACCAAGTCTGTGGGCACGAAGGACAAGAAGGAGCATGAAGCCCAAATGCCCTACACCAATGTGTCGGGAAGCGGAGATTCCCTTCTGGAAATCTTCCGGCAGTTTTCTATCCGTCTGGACCGCCCGGTTATCGGGCACCATCTGAAGGTGATTGTCATTTCCACCGATGTGTTAAGGAAACAGAACATCAGGCAGCTGTTGGATTTTACCCTGCGGGATAATGATATTCGTCCCAGCACGATGGTGTATGTCAGTGAAGGGCCGGCCAAGGATACCCTGGTTTCCTCCCAGGCGAATGAGGTTCCGGCCTTCCACATCCGGGGGATACTCCGCAACCAGGCGAGAACCAGCAAGGTGCTGCCGCAGGTGACGTTATCCAGATTGGATGGATGGACACATGCCAAAAAAAGCTTTGTGCTGCAAAATCTGGTGACTGCAAACGGGGAAACCGAGGTGTCTGGGGGCGGCATTATCAAAGGCTCCACCGGCCATTGGATAGGCGCCTTGAGCCAGGAGGATACGCAATGTCTGGTTTGGCTGAGGGGGGAGGGCAAGGCGGGGATCATCAAAACAGAGGATAAGAACAAGGAGGCGCTGACCTATGAAATCAAATCGGTGAAAAGCAAAATCGTTCCCGTTATAAAGGGTGACAATATCGCTTTCCGGGTGGAGCTTGCCACTGAAGGGCGGCTTATGGAAACCTGGAGCGAGGAAGCCACCCCTTCCACGCAGGAATTTGCTGAAGAAATGAGCGGATTTGTGGAAAAAAGGCTGGAGCAGATGATGAAGACACTGATGCGGAAGCTCCAGATTGAATATAAGACGGATGTGGCGGGTTTTGGGGACAAGCTTGCTGTCAATCAGCCCGCCGTCTGGAAAAGACTGAAGGAAAATTGGGATGGGGTTTTCAGCACTGCGGAAATTACCTTTCAGTATAAGGTGGAAATCACGGACTTCGGGTCTTTTACGGAAGAGGATTCTTGAAAGCCCGTATCACGGGATTGATATAGAGCCTGCCACAGCCAGGCTGAACGAATCGGGGCTGGATTCCTGGCGGTGTTCGCTGATACGGCGGATAGGGGTGCCGGGTGTTGTTTGAAAGCACAGCTTAAACTATTTTTGACAACCAGACTGGGATGATATATGATTGACCAAGTCAATGATTGACTATGTCAAATAAATGTCCGCAGGATTATCCTGCGGGGCAAGGGAGGCATCGCTTGACCTGCTTCGGGGAACCGTCCATCTTGGACCAGCTACACCACTTATACAGCCAGATGAACACTGCAATGGGACATTGTACGGGAATCAGCCCCTCCCGGCTGCGGCTGCTGCAGCAGCTGTACCATCATGAAGAGATCAGCCAGACCGCTCTCCAGAAGGAGCTGCAGATCGACAGCGCCGCCATTACCCGCCAGTTGAAGCAGTTGGAGGCGGAGGGCATTATCACGCGGCGGACCAATCCGGAGGACAACCGGATTACACTGGTCCAGCTATCCGAGCTGGGCCGCAAGAGGATTATCCACCACCTGGAGGAGAAGGTCCGGTTTCTGGACCACATGCTCCAGGGATTCAACCAAGAGGAACAGCAGCAGCTTGCTGGAATGCTTACCCGCCTGCAAGCCAACATTACCATATACAAAGGAGAGGAAACTTAAATGAGCATCCAAACGGTAACAAATGATTTCGAAACCATCGTCAGCGGACGCCGTTCCATCCGGCAATATGACCCGTCCGTTGTGATCAGCGAGGAGGAAATGAAGGAAATTCTCCGGAAAACCACCCTGGCTCCTTCCTCGGTGAATATGCAGCCTTGGCACTTCCTGGTGATCCAAAGCCCGGAGGGCAAGGAAAAGCTGGCCCAGCTGGCCAGCTTCAACAAGAAGCAGGTGGAAACCTCCTCTGCCGTCATCGCTGTATTCGCGGATTTGAACAGTGTGGAGAATCTGGAGGCGATCTACAGCAGCGCGGTAGAGCAGGGGCTGATGCCCGAGGACGTCAAGGCTAAACAAATGGCCTTTATCTCCCAGCATTATGCCACTGCAGCCCCTGAGCTGCTCCGCGATACCGCCCTTATCGATTGTGGTCTGGTATCCATGCAGCTGATGCTGGTTGCCCGGGCCCACGGTTATGACACCAATCCCATCGGCGGCTTCGATAAGGAGCACATTGCCGAGGTCTTCGGACTGGACGCCCAGCGTTACCTGCCCGTGATGCTGATCTCTCTCGGCAAAGCAGCCGAAAGCGGCTATGCGTCCGTACGGCTTCCGGTAGAAAAAATCGCTGACTGGAAATAACCCATTTGCTTCAAACACCTATAAAAGACGAAAAGGATGAACCCACCATGATCATTATTCACGCGTCCCTCCGCATTAATCCGGCCAAAAATGAAGAGTTCCTGCAGGAGGTTGAGGGACTGCTTGCCGCTTCCAGAGCCGAAGAGGGCAATGTCTCCTATGATCTCTTCCAGGAGGCCGGCAAGGAGCACTCCTACATGATGGTCGAGGTTTGGAAAAGTCCCGAGGCCGTGGATGTCCATAACAAAAGCAGCCACTTCCAGGCCTTCGGGGCCAAGGCGAAGGAGTTTTTGGCCGCACCGCTGGGTCTGAATGTATTCAACGGCGAGCAAGTCAAAACAGCAGGCCATTAATCGGCTGGCGCGCAAAAAGCGGGGATTCTTCAGGCGTAAAGCCGGAGGATCCCCGTTTTGTTGTTTTGCAGATGCGGCCGTGTTTACAGCGATTCGCCGATGACCCGTTTGTAATAGAGCACGGACAGCACGCCGAAGATGGAATAAAGTCCGGTATACAGCAGCATTACCAGAATCGTGGGCGACAGCATCTCGGTGCCGAAGAAGAACCAGCCGGATTTTACGGCAAAATAACTGTGGCTCAAGCCCACCACCAGTGGGATGCCGAAGTTGAACAGCTGCTTGAAGCGGATGCCGGCGAGCAGGTTCCCGGGGGTAAAGCCCAGCTTCCGCAGGATCGTGTAGCCGCTCTTTTCCTCCTCGCTTTCATCCATCTGCTTGAAGTACAGGATACAGCCGGAGGTGATCAGGAAGGTGAGTCCCAGGAAGGCCACAATAAACATAATCAGGCCCATATTGGTGCGCTGGTCCACCTTGGTCTGGTACTGTGAGAAGCTGCCGGAGGTTTCTCCCTCATGGGCTAGAAAAATCTCATTAGCCGCTGCAATTTGGCTGGAATCGTCAAGATTGATTCCGTAATATACCTTTGGTATCTTATAACGTTTGGGCGGGGTAACCGCCGCTGCCGCGGAGATGGTCCGGTAATCCGCTTCATCCACCACCAGCGCTTGGCCGTAGTACATGGGCATAACGGAAATCTTGGAGACGGAGGTGACGGTCAGCGGAATGGTTTTGCCCCCGAGCTCAATCCCGATTTTGGCATTGCTGCGCGGAGACAGCATATTAAACAGGGAGGAGCCGGCGCTGAAATGGGCTTCCCCTGGCTTCACGTCCATGTCTACTGCAGTATCCGCCACCATGTTCACGGCCAGACCCGATAAATCTGCCATGGCCATAGCGGAAGCATCAACGAAATTCGCGGCCTCAATCTCCAGTTGAACCGAGGGAATACGTATCTCCCGGAAGCTGATGCTGCTTGCATGAAGCGCCTCTGCAAACCGGTCCTTGTCCTGCTCATTAACAAAGCCGAAATGATGCGGAGAAACATCTCTGGCGGTGGTTTCCGTGGAGGTGTACGAGATGTAGCTTAAGGACAGCAGCCCGATAGCCAGTGCCGATACGGTGGTAATGACCGTTAACAAAAGCGCGTTGGAGCGCATCCGGAACATAATGGAGGACAGCGACAGCACCTCGTTTACGGACAGGTAGCCGTTTTTGCTTTTGCGGATCAGATTGAACAGAAAGCGTACGGAGCCTTTATAGAACAGGTAGGTGCCGGCGATGACAGAAGCCAGAATGACGATCATGGCCGTCATCAGCTGTGCCATATCGTTGAAGGCTCCCCCGAACAGCCGGGCGGACAGGGAGTAGCCTCCCCCGATGAAGCCCAGACCCAGCAGTCCCATAATGATGTCCCATATGGAGAGGCGTTTGACCCGCTCCTGAGCGGTGGATGTCACCCGGAACAAGGACAGAATGGTCTGGCCTTTAATAAACAGGTAATTCATGAGCATGATCAGCAGGTACACGGTGGCGAAAACAAGGACCGTCTGCAGCAGCGCCTGCGGCGAAAATTGAAGCCGGGCCATTTCGTCCACGCCGATAATCTTGAACAGGATCATGAGGATCAGCCGGGATACGGCAAACCCTGCACCGATCCCCAGGAGCATGGAGCCGAAATAGAGAATCAGGTTCTCGGCGCTGAGCAGCCGGAAGATTTTTCCTTTGGTGAGGCCGATTAATTGGAACAACCCGATTTCACGGCTGCGGCGTTTGATAAAAATGGTGTTGGCGTACAGCAGAAAAATAGCTACGATGGCCACCAGCAGGATGGAGGAGGCGCCGATGGCTGCCGCTCCCTTGATGCTTCCCTCCGCTTCGTCCATGGCCGGGTCATACCGCAGGGTCACGAAGGAAAAGTAGAGGGCCACGCTGAAGATCAACGCGAACACGTAAAGATAGTAGTTGCGGATGTTCTTCTTCAGGTTGCGCAGGATGATAAAGTGGATGCTCATGGCTGCACCCCGCCCAGCACTCCTTGGGTCTTGATTATATCCCCCAGGAAGGACTGCCGGGTTTCTGTGCCCTTCTCCAGCTGGGTGTAGATTTGCCCGTCCCGGATAAACACCAACCGGCTGCAGAAGCTGGCGGCCATGGGATCATGGGTGACCATGACGATGGTGGCCTGGCGCTTCTGGTTCATCTCAGAGAGTTTGTTCAGCAGGTCGGAGGCAGACTTGGAATCCAAGGCACCCGTAGGCTCATCGGCAAAAATAATCCCCGGCTGATGGATGAAGGCTCTGGCCGCGGAGGTCCGCTGCTTCTGCCCGCCGGAGATTTCCGACGGGTATTTATCCTTCAGCTCGTAGATGCCCAGCTCCCGGGCCACCTCCTCAAACCGGAGATGAGCTTCGCGGCGGCTGATGTCCGTAATGGATAAGGGCAGCAGCACATTTTCCTTTACCGTGAGGGTGTCCAGCAGATTATAGTCCTGAAAAATAAAGCCCAGATGGCGCTTGCGGAATTCGGCAAGGGCTTTTTCCTTCATGCTGGTGAAGGTTTGCCCTTCGATATCGATAGTCCCCTGGCTCACCCGGTCGATGGAGGACAGGACATTCAGCAGAGTTGTTTTCCCTGAGCCTGAAGGGCCCATAATGCCCACAAATTCACCCTTGCGCACCTTCAGGTCGATGCCCTTGAGCACCTCCTGGCGGTTAAACTTATTGCCGTAGGTTTTGTAAATATTGGAGGCTTCCAGAATCGTCATTTTTGCTTCACTCCTTTGATACCTCCATCATAAGTCAGGGGCCCGGGCTTTTTCCTGCGTTTCGCCGAACAAAAGAAAGGAGCATGTGACATTATTGTCACATGCCCGCAAGACGGACCAAATCGTTCTCCCGGGGGAACACCAACGTGAAGGCGCTGCCTTCGCCGGGCACGGATTCCGCCTTGATGACGATGCCAAGAGATTGTGCCGCCTGTTGGGCCAGATAAAGCCCCATGCCGGTGGCGCTGCTCCCATCCTGCCGGTTGCGGGTGGAGGTGAAGCCCTTATCGAAGATCCGCGGCAGATCCTTGGGTTCGATTCCCCGGCCGCGGTCTCGAACGGTCAGGAGCACATGGTCAGCCTGCTTTTCGCTGGTGATGGAAATGTCCGTGGCGGGGCCGCTGTATTTCACTGCGTTGCTGAGCAGCTGCCGGAGAATGAAGCCTAGCCACTTGGCATCGGTCAGGGTCTCTTCGGCGGCTAGGTTCAGGTCGAAGCCGATACCCTTGGGAATGCACCAGGATCGGAGATCGCGGATTTCCTTGTTCAGCACCGGCCCCAGCTGGACCGATTCAATGTACAGGTCGTTCTTCAGAAAGGGCAGACGCTTGCGGTGCAGCTCCTGGTCCAGCAGCAGGTGGATCCGAAGCCATTCCTGCTGGAGCTGGTTCTTCAGAGGTTCATCGGTTACCCGGCCCAGCATCAGATGCATGGCGGAGAGGGGGGTCTTCACCTCGTGAATCCAGGAGAGCAGGTCATTCTTCTCCTGCTCCAGAAGATGGGTGTTGGATGCAGACTCCCGGCGGCTGCCTTCGGTCTGGTCCAGAATCGCCTCCCGGACGATGGCCTGGAAGGGACTGGCTGCTTCCGGGAGGGCCTGCGGGTCATACATATGCTCCCCGGCCTCCAGGTTCCGGTAAAAGCGGGTTTCCCGGAAGTACCGCCAGCAGAGGAAGGCGGCGCTCAGGACTGCATTCAGCCCGGCCAGATAAAGGGCGGGCAGGAGGGCAATAGACGGATCTACATAGGCCACGAACAGCAGCAGCAGCTCCAGCGTCAAGAGGAGCAGAAGCCAGCTGCGGCGCTCCTTCAGGTAGCGGCGGATCATAGGGTTCCCTCTTCCGTGGCGATGTAGCCTTGGCCCACCCGGGTTTCGATGCAGGCGTCCAGCCCCAGGGGCTCCAGCTTCTTGCGCAGCCGGTTTACGTTCACCGTCAGGGTATTGTCGCTGACAAAGTCCTCATTGTCCCAGAGAGCCTGAATCATCGCCTCCCGGCTGACAATCTGCCCCTTATGCTCTACCAGCAGGTTTAATAGAAACATTTCGTTTTTGGTGAGGAGCACGGTGCCCTGGGGGCTGGAGACGGTGTTTTTGACCGGCTCCACGGTAGCCCCCCGCCAGGTGCGCAGCTCGGGCCGGTCGCTGGTATAGTTGTAGACCCGGCGCAGAATAGCCTGGATTTTGGCCACCAGCACCTCGAAGTGGAAGGGCTTCTGGACGTAATCATCCGCTCCCAGGGTCATGGACATGACCATGTCGCTGGGATGGTCCCGGGAGGAGAGCATCAGGATCGGGACCTTGGAATGGGCCCGGATGGTGCGGCACCAGTGGAAGCCGTCATACTGCGGCAGCTGGATATCGATAATGACCAGCTCGGGCTTCAGCGCTGCGAATTCCTCCAGCACCCGGCCGAAGTCGGTTATGGCGTGGACCTGGTAGGACCACTGGGCAAGCCGCTGCCGGATCTCGCCGAACAAGGCGGCATCATCTTCAATGAGCAATATGTTGAACATCGTGAAAATCCCCCCTGTAATCCCCCGGTCCGTGCCGGAGGCCGGATGGGAGATGGAAGCGTTGAGATGGTGTGGGCTGGGAGCCGCGTGCGATTCTAACGGCGGTGAGAGCCGCTATTTGCCCTGAAATAGCGCTTTGCCAAATCTAACGGAAGCAGAAGACGCTATTTGGCCAAAACCGGGCTTGCGGCGGGTTATTTGGTCCGAATAGCGGCGCTGGCCGCCGTTAGAATGTTTGGAGCGGCGTTTTCGCGGAAATAAAGGCTTTCACCGCCGTTAGAGCCGATATAGTACGCAGGTAAGCAGCGCCAATGGAGATAGGCCGCACACATTTGCGCTGAGGACCGCCCAAGCGGTATAAGCCGCGAGCATATGCCGGGCCGCCAACGTAAGATAAGCCGCGTAAGAGTCCGACACTGCTGCTGCCACCGCTTTAGGAGAACAGCCGGCACCTCATCCGCCACCCTCTGCTTCCGCCATCGCTGCCGCTTCCTCCATCAACTGGTGGATTTTGCGGGTGGTGTTGACATTGCGCACGGTCATGAGGGCGTACAGCTTGGTGCCGATCAGCTTCTGCATACCGCTGCGGGTGGCGTTGGTCCGGTCCACCGACCAGAGCACAGCGTCCGGCGCGTAGAGCACACGGTCGATCTCCGGCTTGAACTTGAGCTCGTCCAGCACCTCCGGTGCATCTGCCTCAGCCCAAAGGAATAACACATCGCTGCGCATAGTGTCATCGTTGGTCCAGGTCTCCGGCAAGTGACGGATCACCCCGCGGATATCCTCCAGGCTGCGGATCACCACCCGGATGGGCAGGTTGAATTCCCGGAGAATCACGTCCTCCAGGATCCCGGCCAGCTTGTGCTTCCGTTCCTGCTTCTGCTCCGGGGACCGGCTTTCGGCCGCTGTTGCTTCCGCTGCCTCCGTGTCCTTCCAAGAGAACACAATGTTGCCGGAATTGATATATGTGACCACCTGCTGCATGCCGGCCAGTTCAAAGGCCAGCTTCAGCCGCTTCATATCCACCTTGTTATTGCCGCCGACATTGATGCCCCGCAGCAGTGCAACGTAAACCATAGAGTCACTCCTTTTTTCATATCCACCCATGCTATAGTTGTAGGGCGTGTCTGAAAACTCGCTACAATTTGCTCCCCTCGGAGTTTTCACACACACCCTAGTATGCCACAAAATGGATGTCCGTGCGGCTCGGGCCGCGTTATTTTCAGATTCAACTGACAGAATTGTGCAGAAGAAGTTGCGCAGCGCCGGCTGCGAAGGGATATGATCGGTTGCGAAAGGAAGAGATGCGAATGGATTGGTTAGCCAAAATGAACAGTGCCCTGGACTATATCGAGGAAAATCTCACGGGGGAGGTAGACTATGCGGTGGCCGCAAGGAAGGCCTGCTGCTCCAGCTTCAACTTCCAGCGGATGTTCTCGTTTATTACGGGCACGTCCCTTGCAGAATATGTCCGCCGCAGGCGCCTGACCCAAGCAGGCATTGAGCTGCAGAACAGCAGCATCAAGGTGTTGGACCTGGCGGTCAAGTACGGCTACGATTCCGGCGTGGCATTTTCCCGCGCGTTCCAGACGGTTCACGGGATAACTCCCACCCAAGCCCGCGGTGCCGGGGTTACCCTGAAGGCGTATCCGCGCATCTCCTTCCAAGTCACCATCAAAGGAGTGCAGCCCATGAATTACCGGATTGAAACCAAGGAAGCGTTCCAAATGTTCGGACTGGAGGGTGTGTTCCACCCCGACAAGGAAAACGAAAACGCCCCCCGCACCCCCCATGACCTGTGGGTGCAAAGCCAGGCCAACGGGGAATATGAGAGGCTGTTTCACAATGCGGGCGGCCTGCCGTCCTATGTCAGCCCGGAGCTGTGCAGGCTCCATGGGGCCTGCGGCTACCGGAAGACGGAGGAGGACACCTTTCCGTATATGTTAGGGGCGTTCGTTGGCCCCGCCAGCAAAACCGAAGGATACACCGTCGTGGACATTCCGGCGTATACCTGGGTGATTTTCCCCTCGGAGAAGGGAAACTGGGACAACATCGGCGATGTTATCGAAAATCTCTATAAGCGGGTGTACAGCGAATGGCTGCCTGCCTCCGGCTATGAGCTGATGGAGGGAGTGGATCTGGAGATCTACGGCGGGACAGATGCAGAAGGCTACATAGAGCTGTGGTTCCCGGTGAAACAAAGAGGCTGACCCGACTTTCACGGCAGACTCCGGCACCGGGCTATCCCGCCGTCTGCATCAGAGCGTCACCTCACCCTGTTCATCCTTTTACCCCCGCCTCCGCTTCTCCGTAGGCGGGGGTTTGCGTTAGCTTCGGCTTCCGCTCCGAAATCACCAGCCCTGCCAGGGTCAGTAGAGCCCCCACCATGGCGGTGCCGGTCAGCCGCTCATGCAGAATCAGCCAGGAGGCGGCAATGGTCACCACAGGCACCAGATAGATGTACACGCTGGTTTTGACAGCGCCCAGCACTCCTACGCACCAGTTCCACGAGGCGAAGCACAGGGCGGAGGCGAAGAAGCTCAGGAACAGCAGATTCAGCAGATTCACCGGATCGGAGAACCGCTCCGGAGCCAGCTGCAAATCCATAAAGCCCAGCGCCGGAAGCATAAACACGAGCCCGTAGAAGAACACCCGCCGGGTGCTGGCGATGTTGCTGTGCCCCAGCACGCTGATTTTGCGCATGAGCACGGAATAGAAGGCCCAAAACACACAGGCCAGCACGGCCATGATGTCCCCGACGGGATTCAGCTCCAGGGCGTAGCTGCCGTTTAGCGTAATCAGTACAATCCCCAGCATGGCTACTGCGAAGCCGACGAAAAAGGGCGGGCGCAGCCCTTCCCCCTTCAGGAAGAAGTGGGCCGCTACAGCGGTGAAAAACGGTGCCACCGATACAATGATGCCAACATTGGACGTAAGGGTCAGGGTGAGCGCGATGTTTTCCAATAGAAAATACAACGTTACGCCGCAAAGCCCGGCGCCTGCAAACAGCAGCTCCTCCCGGAGGCCGGAGGTTTTGACGAAGCGGGGATGGACTGCCAGAAGGGCCAGATAGCCCAGCGTAAACCGGAAAAACAGGATTTCAAAAGGGGAGAAGTCCCCCAAGAGCACCTTGGTGGAGATGAAGGTGGTGCCCCAGACAAAAATGGTGAAGATGGCGGCTGCATGGCCTGCCGCTCTTGCCCGTGCTTTAAACATGTCTGCCTCCTTGAAGGTGGGGCTGCCGCACCGGCTCGCCGGAGAATATCCGCATATACTGCCGTGGTGTCAGTCCGATCAATTTTTTGAAGGTATGGGTAAAATGGGGCTGGTCGCTAAAGCCTGTCCGCTGCGCCGTTACCGCCGGGGACAGCCCCTGCTCCAGCAGCTGCTTGGCCCGTCCGATCCGGATGGCCTGGAGATAGCAATGCGGCGTAATGCCCATGGACCGGGTGAACGAACGGAGAAAATGATATTTGCTCATGCCCGCCAGGCTGCTGATCCCGTCCAAGGACACGGCCTGCTGGTAGTTGGCCTCCAGATAAGCGCAAACCTCCCTCATCCCGTCCTCCGGCTCCTGACCAGCCGTCTCCGAAGGCAGATCCGCCTCCTCCTGCAAAAACTGGCCGATAAACAGCAGCGCCAGCTCCTCCTTGTCCATCTCCTGTTCCCCGGCGGCTATCATCCCGTGCAGCTCGCACAGGGAAGCGGCCAGCTCGCTTTGGGCCAGGACCGGGCGTTTGAAGCGGGGCAGATAGGTCTGGCCCGTAATCTCCCGCACCATCCGCTTCATGGCATCCTCCTGGATGTTGAGACAACGGTAGTCCAGCGCTCTGCCGTCCAGCTGCTCGCAGGAATGGACATCTCCGGGATTGAACACCGTAATGTCCCCGGGGGTAATGATGGATTCCTCATTTTTGCAAACCAGGAGCCGCCGTCCCGCCTCGATAAATCCGATGACATAATAGTCGTGGAAATGGTTGGGGAATTTCTGCATGATCCCTTCGAACCGGTAGGCTTCGATTCCCAGCGCCGCATCATAACAAACCGTCCTATTTTCCTTCGCCATACTCCCTGTCCTCCGTCGCGGTAATGCTTTCCTGTAAGAATACCACAAGGCGCAATCCGAAAGATTGTAGAATCTTGCTCAATTGGACATAAAGCTGTATACTGGCATGAGGGAACATATGTTTGCAGAGATAAAAAACGGATGGAAACGGGGAAATATGATATGCTTTTAGACAGAGAAGGACTGGTCCGGTTTTTGGTGGCCGCCAAGCGCCATACATATGCCGCTCAAGGGGATCGGGCTTCTGTGCCGCCTGTTCTGGCAGGCTCCAAGCAGCTGGAGTATGCGGACGGGGACTGGCTGTACCGGGATATTTATTACGGTATGGATTTTTTTGCCGGGCAGGAGGTTGTGGAGCTGGCGAAGCGTCCGGTATGGACGATGGTTTACTCCGGCGGGGTTACCATGTCCCCGGCAAGCCGGGAGCGGACGGCGGCCGTATACAGGTTCCTGAGGGAGGCCCTTATGCAGGTTAACGCCCATCAGCTTTACCGGGGGCCGGAGCGCTGGCGGGAGGGTGACTGGGAGTACCGCAATACCTGGCAGGGCGGGCTGGAGAGCTTCCGCGGATCGGAATCCATCCTGCTGGACGGGGAGTCCGTCTATGAGCTTCATTACAGCGGCGGACTGCTGCTGGACTGAATAAACGCAGGGGATGATGGGATTGCACTTGCTGGACATTGAAGAGCTGGACGAATCCGATATTCGGGATATTTATGAGCGGGCGGACAGCCTTCGGTTGAAGCGGGAGGGATCTCCTCTGTCGGGGAAAACCTGCGTGATCTTCTTTCCCGAGTCCAGCATCCGCACACGTGTTACCTTCGAGAAGGGGATCCAGCTGTTGGGCGGCAGTAGCATTCTGTTCCCGCCGGAGGCGCTGGACAAGCCGGAACGGCTCCGGGATGTAATGGGGTATCTGGAGAATTGGGCGGATGCGGCCATCATCCGGCACCCGGACCTGGACAAGCTCCGGGAGCTGGCGGCCCATGCCCATATTCCGGTTATCAATGCCATGACCACCTACAATCATCCCTGCGAAATCCTTGCGGATCTGTATGCCCTGCGTCTCCGGCGGCCGGATTACCGGGAGCTGACGTATACCTTTGTGGGGCCGCCGGGCAACATCGGCCGTACCTGGATGCACATGGCGCAGCTGATGGGACTGGTGTTTATCCATGTCTGCCGGCCCGGTCAGCAGATGGCGGAGGAGGGCCGCTATTACCGGTTTACCAACTCCCTGGAGGAAGCCCTCCGGGAGAGTGATGTGGTACTCACGGACTCGCTGCCGTCTATGTTCCGTGAAGAGGGCTATTACCGGGATTACCGGATCACGCCGGAGCGTATGGCATTGGCCAGACCGGGTGCCCTGCTTAATCCCTGCCCGCCCTTCCGTGTGGATGAGGAGGTCAGCGGCTCCGTCATCGACTCCCCGTATTTTGTGGGCTACAGCTTTAAGCGGCATCTCCTGGAGGTTCAGCAGGCGGTGCTCCTGTATGGTCTGGAACGGTAAGTCCGCCTCCGCCTGCCTGCTCACGGGCTGCGGTTCTAGCTTTTCCCGGGTGGAATATACTTAACGGGTGGATGGTTTCCAACATTTACCCCCGGGGAGTGGATTGCTTGTGGCGGTTTCGTATATGGACTTCACATCGCCGAATGCGCAGTATACCTACGATCTGCGCAATAACCGGATATTCGCCAAGGACAGCGGCAATGTCATCTATGCGCTGGGTGTGCAGCAGCTGAATACCTTGGGGAATGTTTCCCTGCTGGATATTTATCTGACCAAAGGCAACGTGGTCGAGCCGCATATCCACCAGAATGCGTCGGAACTGGTTTATGCCATTTCGGGGGCGGCAGTGGTGTCCATGCTGAACCCCTTTACCAAGCAGGTGCAGCAGTACGCCATTACGCCCGGGCAGGTGGCCAATGTGCCTCAAGGCTGGATCCACTGGGAGGTGGCAACGGAGGACGGCACCCATCTGCTGGCGGTATTCGATGCGCCGGTGCCGGAGTTTATCGGGATATCAGATTTCCTGAGGCTGGTGCCCCGCAATATACTGGCCCATACCTATTGTCTGGATCAGGCGGCTATTACGCAGGCATTGGCTCCCATTACCGCCACAACGGTGATCGGGCCTCCAGCGGATTGCGCCCAATACCACCAGCCTGTACAGCAGCAGCCTGAGGCGATGATCCATGCCCAAGGAGCCGTGCAGCAGCCGGCACAGAATGCACGTGGCACCTACGGCGGCTATTACAACCACCCGTATTATGGGCACACACCTGTTCAGGGGTACGCTCAGAGTTACGTCCAGGGATATCCTCCCTCCTATGGGCAGCCCTATGTTTATCCGGGCCAGCAGGGGCAGGAGGACGATTAAGGGGAAGCTGCCGCAGGCGTATGATCATTCCAGTAAGACAGTAGCTGACTATAAAGTAAGCTGACTATACAGTAAACTGACTATACAGCAAGCCCAACTTCACAGTAAGTAAATCACCAAGCCGCAGGGTTAACCGCCTGGCGGCTTTTGTTATGGGCCGGGAGGGTTTGGATGTAACTGAATTTTCCCTGGTTTTGACAATGGCTGAAGCGTATACTGGCGCTACCCAGAAATAACACGGTCCGCCTCAGCCTGGATGTCTATTGGTGATAAGCGTGAATACATAAAGCAAGACGATAGGAGGATAACATGTTTCGAAAATCATTGCAGACGATTCGTATTTTGTTCCGGTACGCACCGGGGCTGACGGTGATCAAGCTGGTGCAGTTGGGGCTGACCGGCGTGATGGCGCCGTTATCCATTTACTTTATCCAACGGGTGATTGACGCTGCTTCGGGTGTGGTAGCCCAAGGGGCAGGCTGGAAGGCCCTGGCTGTCTGGTGCGTTTGCCTGCTGGGGGCGCTGCTGTTCAACTCGACGGAGGGGGGCTTCCTGGACGGGATTCTCGGCATTGCCATCAAACGAAGGCTGAACAGCGGCATGACACCGAATATTGTAGACAAGTTCAAACGGATGGAATATGCCTGCTTTGAGGACAAGGACGTGCAGGATACCCTCCAACGTATGTCCAGCGATCCTCAGGAGAAGGTATTCCAGCTGTTTTTAAGCGTGACCGGGGTATTGACCTGCATGATGGCGATGGCCGGCTCTGCCCTGGTATTCGCCCAGGTGGGATGGTGGTTTATGGCCGGATTTCTGGCCTTGCTGGTCCCGGTAGTATGGCTGGACTTCAAGGCGGCGGATATGATGAACACCATGTTCAACAGCCAGTCCACGGATGAGCGCCGGATGCGTGATCTGGGGAATCTGGTGGCCGGCAAGGCGGCTCTGTTCGAGCTGAAGCTGTTTGGCGCTACGGAATTTATTATGGGAAAATGGCGGGGCTTGGCCCATCAGGTGCTCCGCACGCGGATCAAAACCACCTTCCACGCCCAGCGTTATTATCTGGTAAGTCTGCTTTTGTTCAAGGTTTGGGCGGCCTTTATTGTCCTCAGCCTGGTTGCCGGGGCGCTGCGGGGAGATATGACCATCGGTCTATTTACCGCGCTCATCGCCTCCACCGGTGCAGTGCTCAGCAATGCGGAGCTGCTTTCCCACACCCTGCAGCGCCTGCGCTCCCGTTATTTGCTGATGGATCATTATTATGCCTTCCTGGCCCTTCCGGAGGTGGTGTACGGGAACCGGACACTGGGAGAGGGGCCGCTAACGGTGGAGTTCGACCGGGTGGTGTTTTCCTATCCCAAGACGTCCGTTCCTGTGCTGAATGGAGTGAGCTTTACAGTGGGCCCCGGGGAGCGGGCCTCTCTGGTGGGGGAGAACGGCGCGGGCAAGTCCACGATCATCAAGCTGCTGTGCCGCCTGTATGAGCCGGATAGCGGACGTATTCTCGTCAACGGGATTCCCATCCGGGAGCTGCGGCGCAGTGAGCTTGCCCGGGTGTTTTCGGTGATCTTCCAGGATTACCAGCGGTATGAGCTGTCCCTGCGGGAAAATGTGGCCTTAGGCGATTTATCCCGGCTGGAGGATGATGAGGCGCTTCGAGCCGCGTTACGGATGGGCATGGCCGAGGAGATGGCCGGCGATCTGGATATGCCCCTGGGCAAGCTGGACCCAACAGGGAGAGATCTGTCCGGCGGCCAGTGGCAGCGGGTGGCTCTTGCCCGGGCGTGTCTGCCGCACAGTGCCTTCGTGATCCTGGATGAACCTGCTGCCGCTCTGGACCCCTTGGCGGAAAGCCGGATGTATGAAAGCTTCGCCAGGGTTCTGGCCAACCGGGGCTGCATTCTGATCTCCCATCGTCTGGCCAGCGCCCGGATGGCGGACAACATCATCGTGCTGGCCAACGGGATTGTGGCGGAAAACGGGAACCACCGGACCTTGATGCAGAACGGGGGCATTTATGCCCGGATGTATGAGAGCCAGCGGTCCTGGTACGGGAAGGAGGCGGTGGTATCGTGAGCAGTCTGCGGCGGATTTATGCCAGTATATTCAAATGGGCGCCTGCTTCGGCAGTCGCCACTGTGCTCCAGCAGCTGCTGGGCGCTTTGGTGCCGGCGGCTGTGACGGTGGTATCGGCCGGGCTGTTCGACCATGCGGCCAAAGCCATCAACGGGCAGGCGGATAGCAGCAAGCTGTATCTGTATGCAGCCCTTTATTTGATCATCTATCTGATTAACGACGTTCTGGAATATATCTTCAGCATCGCGGTAAATGCAGGAATTTACGAGAAGGGCACCGCGTATTTCCGCATGGCCCTTTATGAAAAGGTGGCCAAGCTGCCTCTCCTTGCTCTGGAGGACCCGGAGGTGTTAAACCGTAAGGAACGGGCGGATAAGGCGGTTCAGGACGAATCCCTCTCCGCGCTGTTCAACGGCACCCTGGTGTTTTTGCGGGCTCCATTAACCGCAGTTGCCCTTGCAGCTGTGTTGGCCCGGTACAGCGTGTGGCTGTTGCCCCTGTCGCTGCTCTCGGTGCTGCCGTATTTGGTCGCCCGTCTGATACGCGGCAAGGAATTCTTCCACGTTAAACGGGCCCAGGCGCCCGAAACCCGCCGGCTTGCCTATTTGTGGAGCCTGTTCCATACCCGCCAGACAGCCAAGGAAATGCGGGTGGCGGGCTTCGACGGTTACCTCACCGGGAAGTGGGCCGCCACCCGGGACAAGGTCAATGAGGAGCTGTGGGCGGTAGGGAGGAAGGATGCCGTCAGCCTGCTTTTCTGCGATCTGTTCCGTATCCTGGGATACGGCGCCTCCATCGGACTGGTGCTGATGCTGGCGCTGCGGGGGCAGGTGACAATGGGGGTGTTCGGCGCCTCCGTTACAGCGTTCCTCAGTATGCAGATGACCATGAAGGTATTTCTTCAATTCCTGGGGCGGATTCCCGAGCAGCTGGGCTACGCCAAGGACTATTACGCATTTCTGAACCAAAAGGAGGAGGAGAACGGCAGTGCCGCTTATCCGGGGCTGCAGCAGGATATCCGCCTGGAGGGTGTAGGCTTCCGTTATCCCGGCCAGACGGGTTATGCCTTGAATGATCTGGATCTGGTGATCCGCAAAGGAGAGAAGATAGCCGTGCTTGGGGAGAACGGCAGCGGCAAAACCACTCTGGGCAAGCTGCTGCTGGGTTTTTATCCGCCGGAGGAGGGGGAGGTTTTCTTCGATGGTGTGCCGGTGGGGCATTATGACCAGACCGGCTTCCGCCGCCAAGCGTCGGCCGTGGCCCAGCAGTTCGCCGTCTACAATCTCAGCCTGAGAGAAAATGTGGCGCTGTCGGATACGGGCCGGCTCCATGCCGACGGCGATATTATGGAGGCCCTGCGGCAGGCGGGGCTGGAGGGGGTAGGCGGCCTCGACGAGTCCATGGGCCGAGAATTCGGGGGCCGGGAGCTGTCCGGCGGCCAATGGCAGAAGCTGGCCATTGGCCGGGGGCTGTTCCGGCCAAGCAGCCTGATTCTGCTGGATGAACCCACCGCCGCCCTGGACCCGCTGGTGGAAACGGATATTCTCCGTTCCTTTATCCATGCCGCCCAGGATAAAACGGCGGTGATCATCTCCCACCGGGTGGGGCTGTGCAAGCTGGTGGACCGGATCGTGGTCATGAAGGGCGGACGGGTTGCCGAAAGCGGCACCCACCAGGAGCTGCTGGCGGCAGGCGGGGAATATGCCCGGTTGTACACCGCCCAGGAGCAGTGGTACCGGTAGCGGGCAGCGGCAAGCGCTGGGGCGTGCTCAACCGCGCTCCAGGCGGAAGCGGTGCTGCTGCAGCGCTCGTTTGCTTCGGCGCGATCACCTCCGGTGCAGACTTTGGTCTACCGAAGAATACTGCTCTTGCTGATTTCGCCAATCCGCCAGGTGCTCCGCGTCTTGTTTGCGGTTGCCGGTTCCCTGGCACTCCGGGCATTATCCCTGCTTGCGGGCTACCACCCGCAGCCGCCGGTAGTCCATTACCCAGCGTCCGTCCCGGAACAATGCTGGCGCCAGCTGCTTTTCCAGATGCTCCAGCACCGCCTGGCGGCTGGCATCATCCAGCATACTGAGCACCCCGTTGGCGAAGGTGTTGACCCACTTGCGGAAGCCCGCCTCCCCGTCCTCCAGAGGCGTGGGCCGGTGGAAGCAAAAAGCCAGCTCCACCTCAAGACCGTGCTTTTCCAGCAGAGTCGCGTATTCTCCTACAGTCGGGAAATACCAAGGCAGCTGGAGCTTCCCGGCGGCTCCAACAGCCTCAAACGCCCATGGCAGCCCCCGGACAATGGAGGCGATGTTGCCATGGGTGCCGAATTCGGCCACCAGCCGCCCTCCGGGCCGCAGGCTTCCGGCAATGGAAGCGGCGGCCCCTTCGGCGTTGGTGAGCCAATGCAGCGCCGCATTGCTGAAGACGGCGTCGGCCGGCACAGGGCTTCGGTAGGACTGGCCGTCCGCCAGCACAAGCTCCAGCTCCGGATGTTTGGCCCTGGCGGCTGCCAGCATCTCGGGGGAAGCGTCGATGCCCGCTACCCGGGCGCCGGACCGGGCGATGGCAGCGGTTAAGTCGCCGGTTCCGCAGCCCCAATCCAGAATGAATTGCCCCTCCTGCGGTTGGAGCAGCTCCAGGAGGGACTCCCCAAACCGGGAGACAAACGCCATATCCCCATCATACATACCGGTATTCCACTTGTGATCCATCTGCAGCATCCTCCTTTTTTTGACCGTACGATTACCTTAACCGTATATCCATGGAGCTCATTTGAGAAATATATAAAACAAATGAAATCTATAGGAGGGGCCTATAACCGCATGGCGCATATACATCGTGGGTTACAATTCGGTGCGGCTGCTTACGCCGATGATGGCCCCCGAGCCAGCTAACGGAAGCCACAGCCCTTATTTGGCGAAAAAACAGGCTTTTGAAAATCTAACGGAAGAGAGCGCCGTTATTTGGTCAAAATGGTCCTCGAACGGGCGTGTTGGGCGGATATAACGGCTGTGGCTTCCGTTAGAAAATGGAGAGTGCCTGTTCGGGACAAATAGCGGCTCTCACCGCCGTTAGAATCGTCTAGTATCCCTAGTATCCCTAGTATCCCTAGTATCCCCAGTATCGACTAGTATCTCTGGCACCGTCTAGTATTCCTAGTAACTTCTAGCATCGTCTTATCCTCCAGTATCGTCTGAGGCCCCAGCGACAATGACTGGAAAGCATAATTCAGCTACAGGCGCGCTATTTTGCCCCCTCCCCCTCACTTTCTAAAACAGGCAAACCGCCGCATCCCATTCGTCCATACCTCTTACTCTCTCATGCATATGCTGAAGAATGAGAGAGGAGGTGGCCATCGATATGGAAAAAGCAGCAATCGCACAGGTTTACCCCCGTCTGCGGCTTTATTCGGAGGAGAACTTCCGGGGCATCCGGCGCACCGTGCGCGGGAATGTGGGCATTGCCAACCTGGAGCGTAGATTCGACGATGTGGAGAGCCTCACCTTTTTTTCGACCAGCAGGAATGCTACGTTAGTTCTGTTCTCGCGGACCAACTTCCGCGGCAGCTTCCGGGTATTCCGCGGCAACGTCAGTCTCCGGGACTTGGATGATATCATCGGAGGCGATGATGAGCCGGAATCGCTGATTTCGTCCAACCGGTTTCTCACCCTGGCTCAAATCCGGGCAATCCGTTCCTCCGGCAATCTGCCGTCAGGCTTCAGAAGGCTCTAATATTCCGATCATACACCGCACCGCAGCTGCACGTGCAAAACAAAAAACCGCCCAATCGGCGGTTTTTTTTACGAAAATGCATTATGGTAGCATTTTCATTCGGGGGCTCCCCCAAAAGTACCCGGAATTTGCTTCGAAGCATCTCGTCACTTTTGGGGGATTGTTTTGTTGGCACAAATTCACTCATTACGATCGTGGGGAGGAAGGCTGCACAATCTCCAGCGGGATGACGGACTGGTAACGCTCCGCTCCAACCGCCACCTCATGAATATGAACCGCTACATCGAAGGAACGGCGCAGATTTTGCTCCGTGATAACCGCTTGTGATTCCCCGTATATACTGTGTCCCGTTCTGTCCAGAATAAGCGCGTGGGTGGAGATCTTAAGCGCGTGGCTGGGATAGTGGGTATTAAATAAACAGGCAATACCCTTGTTGCGGGCCAAATCCCGGATGGTTTCCAGCACAACCAGTTGGTTCTTGAAATCCAGATTGGATTCCGGCTCGTCCAGAATCAGGATTTGCGGGTTGGCGATCAGCGCTCTTCCGATCAGTACCATTTGCAGTTCGCCGCCGCTCATCTGGTTGCAGAGCTTGCCGCGCAAATACTGGATTCCCAGCAATTCCATATTCTCCTCGGCCATAGCCAGCTCCTTCTTGCCGGGCTGGGAGAATAAGCCGATATGGGCGCTGCGGCCCATGAGAATCATTTCCTCGGAGGTGTAGGAGAAGGCGGCATTCTTGGCCTGCGGGACGTAGGCAATGGTCCTCCACAGCTGCGAAACGGGAATCCGGCTGACCTGCACCTTGTTTAACAGACATTCCCCGCCTGTCCAGGTCTGGATATTCATCATGCATTTCAGCAGGGTGGTTTTGCCCACCCCGTTGGGCCCCAGCACGGCCAGCACCTGTCCTCCGGATAGCTCCAGGTTGATGTTTTTTAGAATCAGACGGTTACTTTTATAGCCAAAGGAGGCATTCTTCACTTCCAGCATTATCGCCAGGCCCCTCCTGTCCGTTTAAGCAATACGATAAAAAAGGGAGCGCCAATGACAGCAGTCAATATGGAAATGGGGATTTCGGCTGCAGTAGCCGCACGGGCAAAGGTGTCCACCACCACCAGGAAGGAGGCGCCCAGACACATGCTGATCGGGACTACCTTGCTGTTGTTGCTGCCAAACATCATACGGGCGATGTGAGGCATCAGGAGTCCCACCCATCCCACCAGACCGCACATGGATACGCAGGCTGCCGTAATCATGGTGGAGGCGACAATCACATAAAGGCGGAGCCGCTTGACGTTAATGCCCATAGACTTGGCTTCCTCCTCCCCCAAAGACAGGATATTCAGCCGCCAGCGCAGAGCGTACAGGATGATGCAGCCGGTCAGGATAAAGGGAGCGCCGATGAGCAGCCCGGAATACGTGGCTCCCGTCAGGCTTCCCATCAGCCAATAGGTGATAGCCGGCAGCTTGCTCTCCGTATCCGCCACATACTTGATCAGGGACACGAAGGCCTGGAACATGTAGCTGACGACAACACCGCCGAGAACCATCAGAATAATCGAGGACCCGGCCTTGGAGCGCCCGATAAAAATAGCGATAGCCACTGCCGCCAGGCCAAAAGCCAGCGCGAATATCTGCACAAACACCAGATTGAGACTCCACAGCAGGGCAAGCGCAGCACCAAAGCCGGCGCCTGCGGATACTCCCAGAATGTCCGGAGAAGCCAAGGGGTTGGAGAACAGCGCCTGCAGCGCCGTTCCCGCCAAGCTCAGACCCATGCCGCATAACAGCGCCAGCAAAATACGCGGAAGCCGCACATGAACAATGACGGAATACGCCTGCGGATCGGCAGAATCCCGTCCTCCTGTCAGAGCTTGCAGCAGCACCTGGATGGATTCCCCTACACTCACGGAGTAGCGCCCGGCGCCAATACATAGCAGGGAGATAACGACCGGAAGTAGAACAATCAGGATGGTTACCGTTCGCCTGACTTTATTGTTCATTATTTACTCGCCCCGGATGCCTCGCTGGCCGGATGGTAGATGCTCTCCAGCTCTTCATCGGTCAGCTTGTAGCCGTAGAAGGTGGAATAATATTCTCTGATTTTCTGGTTCACATCAATGTCGGCGAACAGCTCGGGGTAATTGGTTTTGGACATCCACCACAAGGAAAGGATCGATTCGGAATTGGGCGGATACCAGCGGAACATGCCTAACGGGAATTTATAAATCATGCCGTTTTTGGCTGCCCTCACCGTGCTCCAGTCATGCCCCTTCCGGGCCTTACTCTGAATCAGCTCCTCTGCGGAATAAGGACTGAAGTCGGCCAGGTAAATAATATCCGGGTCCCACTCGTACACTTGCTCTATGGTAATCTGCTTGTTTCCGGTAAAAGCGCCAGCCGCCGCATTGATCCCGCCGGAGCCTCTGGCCCAATAATCGGGAAACTGCTTGCCGCCGGAGGTGCCCATGGAGGTGGCATCATATCCGTTTAGCACCAGGATTTTCTTCTTGTCACTTTCTTTTAATGTGGACAGCCGCTTTTGAATCTCATCATAATTCTTCTGGTTGTATTCGATGATGGCTGCGGCCTTTTCTTCCATTCCGAAGGCTTGTCCCAGAATGTTGACCCAACTGATATACGTTTTTACGGTGTCAAATTCGGCGGCATTAACACTGAAGCCCAAAGCGGGAATGCCCATTTTGCGGTAAAACTCCTTCTGCTTGTCATCCCCCGCTGTATACAGAACCAGGTCCGGCTTGAGATTCAGAACAGATTCCAGATTAACCTCGTTGTTCTGATAAAAGCTGGTGTCGACCTTCAGAATTTCCGGATAAGCCGACTTGAGCAGGGAATACTTCGCGGCAAACATCGAACCGGGAAGCATGCCGACTACCGTTTTGGCTGACCCTACGAAGAGCGGGTAGATGGACCCGAAGGGCTGGAAGGTAATGACCACCCTCTGCACATTGGGGGGGATAACGACCGTGTCTCCAGCCTGGTCCACGACCGATCTTGCGGCGGAAGCGGGAGAAGGTGCGGCGGCCTGGCTGTTGGCCGGTTTTTCAGTAGGGGCGGCTGTGGAGCCTGCTCCCTGATTCGATGCGCCGCAGGCGCTTAATCCTACGGCCAGAATAAGTGCCGCGGCGAGAGATCCAAACCATGTACGCAATACATTCACCCTTTCTTTACGAAGCGATTGGTTTACAGTGCTTGGAGAAGATATTAACAGTAAATGAGAATCATTTTCAGTTGCCGGGGCAACAAACGGTAAAACAAAACTTCCCGGAAGAATGAGAGGGAGGTGGTGCCATCATCACGGACACAACAAAAAAACCGCCGGAAACGGCGGTTTGACCTTGCAGATATGAATATGTCCGAGTGTTGGGCGGAAGGAGCGGATTCCGGCCTCTAAGTGCTGCACAGTTCCGTTAGGCCCGGAGGGGCGCCTTCCAGCCTGTCCATTACCTTACTCCTCCGATGCCAGACCCTACTTCCCCTGATGCCCGACCCTGCTCTCCCGATGCCAGGCCTACTCCTCTAAGCCGGACCTTACTCCCCCGAAGCCACGGCCACCCAATGGCCGGGATGGGCCTCTACGAAGCGGGAATGCTCCAGGCTGTACGGATCGGCCTTGGCGGATTCCGTTGGCACCGTGAAGGTTTTTTTCTTCTCGATGGCCGGATCGGGAACGGGGATAGCCGCCAGCAGGGACTTGGTGTACGGATGCAGGGGATTGGTGTACAGCTCCTCGCTTTCCGCCAGCTCCACGATTTTGCCCTTGTACATCACCGCCACCCGGTCGCTGATATGCTTGACCATGGACAGATCATGGGCGATGAACAGGTAGGTTAGACCCAGCCGCTGCTGCAGCTCCTCCAGGAGCTTGACGATCTGGGCCTGGATGGACACATCCAAGGCCGACAGGGGTTCGTCGCAGACGATAAACTCGGGCTCTACCGCAAGCGTCCGGGCGATGCCAATCCGCTGCCGCTGTCCGCCGGAGAACTCGTGGGGATACCGCGGCGCATGGGAAGCGCTCAAACCCACCATCTCCAGGAGCTCCTCCACCCGCTTCTGGCGGGCTTGTTTGCCGCTGGTCATGCCGTGGACATCCAGCGCCTCACCGATAATGTCCTCCACACGCAGCCTGGGGTTCAGCGAAGCATAGGGGTCCTGGAAAATCATCTGCATGTGGCGGCGCATGATTTTCATTTCCTTGCGGTTCAGCCGGTTTAAGGGGATGCCCTTAAACAGCACCTCACCGCCGCTGGGTTCGTTCAGCCGGAGAATGGCCCGTCCGGTGGTGGACTTGCCGCTGCCGGATTCTCCGACCACACCCAGGGTTTCGCCGGCCCGGATATCGAAGCTGATGTCATTGACCGCCTTCACAATCTGGCCCTTGCCCATGTCGAAATATTGCCGGAGGGAGCGGACCTCCAGAAGCGGCTGGCCGTCCTCCGACCGGATAATGGCAGGGGCGGGTTTGGGCCGTTTTTTCTCGTCCAGACGGGGCAGGGCATTCAGCAGATTCCGGGTGTAGGGATGTTGGGGGGCGGCGAATATCTCCTCCGTGGTCCCCTCCTCCACAATCTCCCCTTCCTTCATCACCACCACCCGGTCACACATGCCGGCCACGACGCTCAGGTCATGGGTAATCAGAATAATCGAGGTGCCCAACTGGCGCTGCAGCTCCTTCATCTGATGGAGAATTTGGGCCTGAATGGTTACGTCCAGAGCCGTAGTGGGTTCATCGGCAATAAGCAGAGAAGGCCGGCAGGCCAGGGCGATGGCAATCATCACACGCTGGCGCATACCGCCTGAGAATTCATGGGGATACTGCATATAGCGGGTGTCGCTGTTGGGAATACCAACCATACGGAGCATTTCCAGCCCCTCGCGCCTTGCCTCTTGGGCGGACAAGCCGCGGTGTTTGATGAGGCTTTCCTCAATTTGGCGGCCGATCCGCATAGTCGGATTCAGAGAGGACATGGGGTCCTGGAAGATCATGCCGATGTCCCGGCCGCGGATGGCTTCCATCTCATGAGAGGATTTATCAGCCAGGTTCTGGCCCTGGAACAGGACCTCGCCTGCTTTGACCATGGAGGGAGGAGACGGCAGGAGACGCATAATGGTGCGTGCCGTTACACTTTTGCCGCTGCCCGATTCGCCGACAATACCCAGGGTTTCCCCCCGGCCTACCTCAAAGCTGACGTTCCGAACTGCTTCCACTTCCTTGTCCCGGGTAAAGAACGAAACGGACAAATGATTCACCTTTAACAACGTATCCATGCTTTCACCTACGCATCTACTAGGGATTTTTCAGAAAAATTTTTGAACAACCCAAAATTATATTGGTAATTGTATCACGGATATTATAAAATGATGAAATAAAAGTTTTGCAATTCTTCAAAAATGTCCGTGCACCCGTATTGACAGCGAGGGGAGCCAAACATAAAACCTTGTAACTCTATGGGATTTATTAGAATACTTGGTAATCTACATTTCGGAGAAGAATCGAGGCGCTGAACATGTCCGGAGACATCACTGCAACGGGTACCCGCTCCGCCGGACGGCTGGCGGAAATTTATTCGAAAATGCTGCTCCATCCCGCCTACCGCTATCTGCTGCTCCTGTTGGGAGCGCCGGTGAATGCGGTGGTGTTTTTCATATATCTGTACCGCCGCAAGCTTAGCGGACAGAGCGGGCGGCGCCGGGAGCTGGAGCGCCAGCTGCAGGAGACCGGAGAGTACGAACGGCTGCTGGAGGAGGGGCGCGGACAGCTGCTCCGGAAGCACCGGTTCTTCGGTCAGACGGCAAGTCCCGAGAAGCTGGAGCGAGAAGCCGGACAGATTGCCCGAGAGCGGCTGCAGGACCGGATCGGACGGGAGCTGGAGCGGCAGCAGGGCGGCAGAGGCGGCATCACCTATGCAAGCACCTTCGGGGAGCTGGCAGCCAATCCGCTGTTCCTCGGGTTATCCCTGATTCCCGGAATCCTGATGTATCTTTTGATGGCCATTTACAGTAATCCTTATCTCAAATATATCGCCGAACGCCTTCTGATGACGGTATTTGTTATCTTCGGTGTGGCCTTTCTGGTTTTCACCATCCTCTATATTTCCCCAATGAACCCCGCCGCCAACATTATTGGTGAAACGGCAACGGCAGAGCAGATTGCCGCCTTCAACAAGCTGTACGGGCTGGATCAGCCTTATCTGGTACAGCTGTGGGACACCATCAAGGGAATCCTGACCTTCGATCTGGGCAGATCCTTCCAGGGCAATGAAGAGGTGACGGTGGCCATTGCCAACAAGTTCCCGGTGACCATGACACTGACGGCTATCGCCACGCTGGTATCCGTGCTCATCGCACTGCCTGTGGGGATTATCTCCGCCACCAAGTCCAACTCTTTTCTGGATTATACGCTGATGTTCATTGCGCTTCTGGGGTTGTCGATCCCGAACTTCTGGCAGGGCCTGATTTTTATCCTGACCTTCGCCATCAAGCTGCATTGGCTTCCCGCCACCTTCAATCCGGCTAACTGGCTGTCCATGATTATGCCGGTGGTGGTGCTTGGCACAGGGTTGACTGCTGCAGTGGCGCGGATGACCCGTTCGTCCATACTGGAGGTTATCCATGAGGACTATATCATTACCGCAAGGGCCAAGGGTCTCTCCAGCCGGCAGGTGCTGTGGCGCCATGCCATGGGTAATGCGCTGATCCCCATTGTTACAGTGGTGGGCCTGCAGTTCGGGGGGATGCTGGGCGGCGCGGCGGTAACCGAGAAGGTATTCAACATCAACGGGATCGGCAGCTACATTGTGGATAAACAATTTGTCCCCGATATCCCCGGAATTATGGGCGGCGTTGTCTACACCGCCATCGCCATTTCCTTGGTCAACATGATCATTGATATTTTCTACGCTTTGGCCGATCCGCGGATCCGCTCCAAAATGAGGCAATACTAAAGGCAGGTGAACCCCATGACCAAAAAACCAGCTTCCCCACTAACCAATCAGGAAATCCACTTCCGCCTTGCCTCTGCACCGGAATATGCCCAGGCCAGCTTCGCCGGTATTGTTTCCCTGGCCTTGGCGGCCGTGTTCTTCATAAGCGGTATTGACTGGGCCGCCGGAGCACTGAAGCCGGTCTGGACCACGATCTCCCTGCTGTTCCTGCTGTTTGGTCTGCTTCAGTTGGCTGTGCTGCGGCTTATCCGCCGGGATCTTCTGGCTGAAGGCACCATCCGGTCCTCCACCCGGCGTCTGGGCTGGGGGCTGATGCTCAGCGTGCTCACCGGAAATTTGTTTGTCGCTATTGCCGCGTACCAGCTGGTGAAGCGGCGCAAAAGCCCGGCTTACATCCTGGCGGGGTATACCCTGCTGACCACCCTGTTTGTATTCGCCGTTTCCACGCTCAATATGTTCAAGCCGTATGTGGCGGACACCTTCCTCCTGGGAATGGGAGTTCTGATTATAGCCGCGGTGCTTCAATTGATCGCACTGCTGGTTATCGCCCGGCATGATGATGACAGCCGGCTGCCGGCCTGGATGTGGGGGATTGCCGCGCTGCTGCTGGCAACGGCGGCCACCGGCAACCTGTTCGCTCTTTTTCTGGCGCTGCTCCTGATGTCGCGGCTTCGGGACAAAGGGTATACCTCGGGATCCAAGCTGAGCGATATTGTCGCCAAGCTGTCCCGCAGCTCCACCTCCATGCTGGGTTTGTTCTTCGTAGGGTTTCTGACGTCCCTGGCCGTGTGCAGCTATCTGACCTTCGACTACAGCATGGCCATTGAAAATAATTACAGCAATATTCTGCATGTCCCGTCCTTGGTTTATCCCATGGGGACGGATAATTTCGGACGGGATCTGTTCTCGCGGATCGTCTTCGGGGCACGGATTTCCCTTACCGTCGGTATCCTGTCCACCCTCATTCCGTTTGTTATAGGCGGCACCCTTGGTGCCATTTCCGGCTATTACGGCCGTACCACCGATAATCTGATCATGCGGGCGCTGGATATTCTGTATGCCATCCCCGGCATCCTGCTGGCGATTGCCATTATTGCCGCCTTCGGAGCCAGTACCGGCAATCTGATTCTGGCCTTGTCTGTGGGAGCCATTCCCACCTACGCCCGGACCATGCGGGCCAACGTGATGATGGTGTCCACCCTGGAGTATGTCCAGGCTGCCCGGGCCTTCGGCTCCGGCGATGGAGCCATTCTGTTCAAGCACATCGTACCCAACTCCATGGCGCCGATGATTGTCAAAGCCACACTCACCATCGGCACCGCCGTCATTTCCACCAGCAGCTTAAGCTTCCTGGGGTTAGGCGTGGAGCCGCATATCCCCGAATGGGGCAATATATTAAAGGTGGGCAGCGCCTACCTGGAGACCCATTCCTTTACCGCGATTTACCCTGGCCTGGCCATTATCCTGCTGGTGCTCTCCTTCAACTTCCTGGGAGACGGACTGCGGGACGCCTTGGACCCGAAGCTGGACTAATGGTCCTTTAACCACCGGAATCCGCATTCCTTGCATCAGAAGCGAATGTGCGTTCATAGATAAGATTTTTTTACAAAAACATATTTCAATCAGGAGGGAACCAAATCATGAAAAAGGGAAACCTGGCTATCGCCGCAGCACTCAGCTTATCGCTTGTTGCCAGTGCCTGCACCTTAAGCACCAAAGACAAGTCGGCCGAACAGTCGGCAGCTCCTTCCGGAGCACCGGCGGATACCACTCCGGTGGATATTGAACTGCTGGCCCAAAACTCCAACGAAGCGGACGTCAACATCATCCGCGACCAGTTGGCCAAAAACGGCTTTAACGTCAAGCTTAACCTTCAGCCGGATTACGGAACCTTCAAGGCGCAGCAGGACGCCGGCAATTTCGACATTGCCATCTCCGGTTGGACTACGGTCACAGGCAACCCTGACTATGCTGTCCGCTCCCTCTTCAAAACCGGCGGCGACTACAGCATTATGTCCGATCCGGAAATCGATACCCTGATCGAAACCGCCTCTACCCAAACGCCGGAGCAATATGCCGAAACCTATAAGCAGCTGGAGCAAAAGCTGGTATTCGATAAAGCCTACATTGCGCCCTTGTACATCTCCCTGAAGTCTCAGGCCCTCAATCAGGAGGTGCTGAACAAGGATACCGTCCGCCTGTCCAAGTCCCGCTCCCTGCCTTGGGAAGCGCTGGATTTTAAGGATACCGCCAAACGGGCCAAGGACCCGATCATTCTGCAATCCACCATGCCGACTTTGACCTCCCTGGACCCCATCAAGGGTAATGACGGCTCCATCAATATTATCAACACCAACCAATATGTCCGCCTGTTGAACCTGACCGATGACGACAAGCTGACAGCGGAAGGTTCCTTGTCCTACAACTTCGCTATTGCTGAAGGCAATTCCGAATATTACTTCATTCTCCGCGACGATATCAACTTCGCTGCCATCAAGGATAAGCTGGCTGTGGATACCGGCGAGCGTGTAGGTGCAGACGACGTAATCTTCTCCCTGCTGCGGGCCAAGGACAAGAATTCTGTTCCCAACCACCGCACCTATACCCTGCACGAGCATATTTCCAAGGTGGAGCTGGTAACCGATGCAGCAGCTCTGGAAGCTGTCAAGATTTCCGGCAGCGGCGATACCGTCAAGTCTGTCCTGGAAAAGGGACTTCCGGCGAAGATCGGAGCACTTGTCTCCGACAAGAAGGAATCCAGCAATAAGGATGGCAAATACCAGGTCGTCAAGCTGACCTCCACCAAGCCTTTCCCGCAAGTGCTGAACTATCTGGCCCACCAATCTGCAGGCATCGTGTCCAAGAAGCAGGTGGAGGCTATCAATACCTATGATGTAGCCAAATTCGATCCCAACAAGGATATCCCGTACGGCGATCAGAATACAGTGACAGAGGGCGCCAAGTACAACAACACCCTGTACACCAGCGGCCCATACATCCTGTCCTCCAAAACCGACTATGAAGCCAACTTCTACAAGAATCCGGGTTACATGAAGGGCACTGCCAATGAACCGAAGGTCAACAACATCAAGGTCCGTTTCATCAAGGATATGGACAGCACCCTGTCCGCACTGCGCAGCGGCGAAATCCACCTGTTCTACAGCGTGCCGGAAAACAAGTATGATGTGGTGAAGGGCGACACCAAGCTTGCTCTGCAAACCATTCCCAGCAACGCGGTTTCCTACCTGCTGTTCAACACCAAGAACCGTGAAGTAGCCAAGAGCGCCGATCTGCGGAAGGCTGTACTGTACTCCATCAATCAGGATGAGTTCCTGGCTTACTACAAGAACAACAAGATCAAGGCCGTATCCACAGTGAGCCCGCTGGTGAAAACCGGCCTCGAAGTGAAGGCCGACCCTGCCAAGGTAAAGGACTTCCTGGCCAAGTATAAAGCAAGCAAATAAGCCAATCCATCTGCAATGGGGCTGCGCGGCCGGTTAGCCGGAACCGGGCAGTCCCCTTTTCCATGAATAGACCAATCCGTTATGTCCGTCAAAAAAAGGAGCGATCATCTATGTCATCATCAAATAGCCATACACAGGACTTGGTCAAGCTGTCCCAATGGGATGCGCTGCTGCTGGAATCCCTGAAGGGCTACGGCTGGTCCGACGAGGAGCTGCTGCGCCGGGTCCGGGAGGGGGATGTGCCTGAGGATACCAGCGATTTCAAGTTTAACTACCAGAATCTCCTGGACACCGCGGCCGCGGATTTTGCCACTGTGGAGGCTGCGGTCCGCCAGGGTTACCGGATCAAGTTCAACACCCTGCGGGGGTTGTCCAACTGGATGCGGCTGGCGCTGAAGGCGGAGCCTGAGGTTGTGGCGGAGCCGGGCCAGGAGGCCATCCTGGTGACGCTCACGCCGGAGCAGCACAGCGGCCTGTTGTCCGCTATCTCTTATGGCTGGACCGTCACGGCAGCAGGCGCTGCAGAGGGTGGCAGCCTGTACCGCATCGAGCCGATGGCCCGGCTGTAAGAACTGGGTAATGAAATAATGTAATGGAGCAGAAAACTTTCGTTTTCTGCTCCGTTTTTTCGGTTTGTCTGTATGGCCCGCCTTGGCATCAGTCAGATGCCTGCCGCATTTTGATGGCCTACGCTCCTTGCCCCTCATGAACAGCGAAGCTGAACTCGAAAATCAACTATAAATTTCCTGATTCACCTAAAATAACTCATTAAACTCGGTTTTTCATATCTAATTTGCTCATTCCCCTACTGTACCCGAATTTATAGCTGAAAAATCGTGTTTAACCACTGCCTCAAGCCTAATTTGCCCATTTTATATGCGAAATTTCATGTTCACGTGTAATACGAAGTCTATAAAAAGGACTCCCTCGTCTTTACCTGCGGCTGGACTGGGATTTGTAGGTGCGCACGGCAAACACATAAGCGACGATCAGGATCCCCAGGCTCCAGGCCAGAGCCGCCCAGATATCATGGCCAACGGGTTGGTCCGCTAATAAGGCGCGAATGGTTTCGACAATAGAGGTGACCGGCTGGTTTTCGGCGAAGGCGCGAACAGCTGACGGCATCGTATCCGTCGGCACAAAGGCCGAGCTGATAAACGGGAGGAAGATTAACGGGTAGGAAAATGCGGTGGCGCCCTCCATGGAGTTGGCGGATAATCCGGCGATGGCAGCGACCCAAGTCAACGCCAGTGTAAACAGCACCAGGATGCCGGCGACAGCAAGCCAGGACAATATCCCGGCGGATGAACGGAAGCCCATAATGAGCGCTACAAGAATGATGACGGCAACGGATATGACGTTGGATACCACCGAGGTCAGTACATGCCCCCACAGCACGGAGGAGCGGGCAACCGGCATGGAGTGGAAACGTTCGATGATGCCCCGCTGCTTATCCTGAAACAGGCGGTAAGACGTATAAGAGATGCCGCTTGCTATGGCAATCAGCAGAATACCGGGCAGCAGGTAATTCACATAGTTGTCCGCCCCGCTTTGGATGGCGCCGCCCAGAACATACACGAACAGCAGCATCATGGCAATCGGCGTAATGCAAACCGTGAAGATGGTGTCCACACTCCGCATAATATGGCGCATGGAGCGCCCGAGCATAACGCCCATATCGCTTAGAAAATACTCGTTCATCGTGTCATAACCTCCTTTTTGCCGGTGATGGCGAGGAAAATTTCCTCAAGTGTGGGCTGCTTCTCCACGTACTCCGTCTTGGCCGGGGGAAACCGCTTTTTCAGCTCCTCCAGGGTGCCATTGGCAATAATCCGGCCCTCATGCAGGATGGCGATCCGGTTGGCCAGCTGCTCCGCCTCCTCCAAATACTGCGTGGTCAGGAAGACCGTCGTGCCTCCGTCGGCCAGCTCCTTCACCAGCCTCCAGGTCTCTAAACGCGCCTCAGGGTCCAGCCCGGTAGTCGGTTCGTCGAGGAAAATGAGCTGCGGTTTTCCGATCAGGCTCATGGCGATATCCAGCCTGCGGCGCATGCCGCCGGAATAGGTGGAGGCTCTGCGGTCGGCAGCAGCGGTCAAGCCGAAGCGGACCAGCAGCTCCTCCGCAACCTGCCGGGGCTTCTCCACATGCCGCAGCTTGGCAATCATAATCAGGTTCTCCCGGCCCGTTAATATTTCGTCCACGGCGGCGAACTGTCCCGTCAGGCTGATGGACTGCCGGACTTGGTCGGGCTTTGACGCGACGTCAAAGCCGTTGACAACGGCGGTGCCGCCGTCCTGCTTCAGCAGCGTGCTCAAGATTTTGATCACCGTCGTTTTGCCCGCGCCGTTGGAGCCCAGCAGGGCAAAAATATCGCCCCGCCCCACCTGGAAATCAACATCCTTCAGAACCTCCGTGGTTTTGTAGGATTTTTTTAACCCCTTTACCTGAATGGCGATGTCGGTCATTTGGCGCCGTCCTCCTTTCCGAATTTGCTCATCATGTCCTGGTTCAGCTTGTGGCGGAGGCCGTCGGTCCATTTGGTGGTATCGCGCAGAAACTCATCGCAGAACCCGACCACATCCTCGCCCGTCAGTTCGAGTACATGTCTGCCCTCCGCTGCGCCGGCTTCAAACAGCTCGATCAATTCAAGCTGCGCCTTCAGCATGTGGGAGCCGTCCCCTCCGGCGAGATTCCACATGTAATCATGAATTTTTTTGAACACGAACCGGTAATCCTCCGGCAGAGTTTCCGCCCGGGCCATTTGCTCCTTATATTCTCTTTTTTCACCCATTAATTTTTTGATAAGCTCCAGCATCAGCGCCACTCCCCGTTTTTATTCAATTTGTCCATAATCTCTTGATTCAGCTTCTCCCGCGGCGCTGCCTTATGGGAACTGGCCGCACGCATAAACTCATCGCTGAAGCGGCCCACATCGCTGCCTGTAACCTCAAGCACCGGCTTGCCCTCCGCCGCGCTTGCTTCCAATAACTCTACTAAGTCAGTAAACATGGTCAAGTCAGTGAATACCGTCATATCTCCGCTGGGAGAACCAACGGAAAACATATAATGCCGGATCTTGCGGAACGCAAACCGGTAATCCTCGGGCAGGGCATTCACCCGCTTCATGAGCTGCTTGTAGGCCCGCTTTTCCTCCAAATCGCCGATGAGCAATTTAATAATGGAATCCAGCATGTCACGGCCCCTCCTTTAGCTGCTTGATTTTTGATGCGACGAACTCCCACTTTTCCCAGAACTTCTGAAGCTCCTCACGTCCCGCTTCATTAAGCGAGAAGAACTTCCGCGGCGGACCCATGTCCGAGGGTTTTTTGGCGACCTCCACCAGCTTGCTTTTTTCCAGCCGGATCAAAATAGTGTATACCGTGCCCTCCACCACATCGGTAAAACCGAGGGCGTTCAGCTGCCGTGTAATTTCGTATCCGTAGGTTTCTTGGCGGCTTATAATTTCAAGGATACAGCCCTCCAGCACACCCTTGAGCATTTCCGTCAGGTTCTCCAGCGTCATCCACTCCTTGCTATTCTGTATTACTGGTATCAAGTATCACTTACTACCACTATAAAGTATCACGTAGTACTACCGTTGTCAACGGTGAATTTGCAAAGGCTTGCCAACCGGAACATCCGCCCAGACGGCCGCATACACTACGGCATGAATACTCCGGCAGGCAGTTCCAGGCTGCTGCCCGAAAGACAGAAGGTGGAACCTTGTGCCCGAATGTGTACAACATTTTTAACATCCGCATCAATAATGTGTCCAACGGCGGGGCTGTCAATTTTGGCGACAATCTGTTCAGCAACAATGCCGCCAACCAGAAGGCGGTAGGGGGCAACACCATCATGGGCGATGCCAGCCCGTCTCTGAATGTGGACAATAACCTGGTTAACGATCCGGACGGCGAGGATCAGCCCACCAATGCCATGAACAATGGCGTGATCGATAATATTTAGCGCATGCTTGAAAAGCATGCTTTTCCCGGCAGCAGAAAAGCTCCCAGGAGGCGGCAACCATGAACTTCTACATCCATAACATTAAAGTGAATTCCATCGCCAGCATCGGGTCGCTGAATATTGGCAACACCATTCTCACCCGGAACCAATCCACGGTCATCACCCAGACCAGCGGGGATGACCAGCAGGCCGGCGGCACTCAGTCAGCAGGTGCCTTGGAGCCGATTGCAGCCGGAGGCGCCATAGGAGCGGCGGAGGATGACAGCCATGGCGGCGAAGTGGAGGAGGAGTCCCCGGGCGGCTTCGTCCAGACTCAGGGCTCTTCCTATACGCCGGACAGCGGACAGCAGAATTATGGGGTATCCGCCGGTGAACCCCCGGCTTGGAGGTGAGTGTATGTATGCAGCGTATGGTGCCCCGCAGGGGGAGCAGCTGGCCTGGCAGCAATGGGCGCATGGCCTGATGCAGCGCAACGAATGGCTGGAGAAACGCCAGTCGGAGCTGGAGGCCCGCTTTTTGCGGATGGAGGAGCGGCTGCGGCAGCTAGAGGAGGCCAACCGGCTTCTGAAGGAGCAGGTGGAGGCGGTGAAGCCTGTTCAATACGGCAACATTACGTACAAGGTGCAGGAGCTGCATGTGAATGAGCTGACCGGCACGTTGAATATTGGGTTGACCTCCTTGGCCGATGAAGGGCAGTTGAAGACCATGATGGAGCAGATGAAGCTGGACGGGCAGGAGCTGCAGATTCCCGGCAGCCAACCGGTGGCAGATTCTTCGGGATAGCCACGTTCTGGCCTTCTCCTTTATAATAGATACAGATTAAGAGAGAACTGTGTCTTCCCCAAAAAAGGAGAGAGAACCATGGCCTACCGGATCGCCGTCGGCACAAGCGACGAAGTGGAGATTGACCAGCATTTTGGAAGCAGCAGACAATTTGTGGTGTATGAAATTTCCGGGGATGGCGCCATTACCCGGCTGGAGGCGCGGCGTAATGAGACGGACGGGGTGATGGGGCAGCATCAGGAGGACCGTCTGCGCCGGACCGCAGCCTTGATTGAGGATTGCGGTCTGGTTCTCGTCAGCCATATCGGACCGGGTGCGGTCAATTTGCTGAAGCAAATGGGCATCGATGCCCAGATCGGCGAGGGACCGGTTGATGCGGCGCTGGCCAAGCTTCTGCGTTTCCGCAAACGGTTTATGGGCGGACGGCAGGAATCCACAGAGGAATGACAACAAAGGAGCCAGAGTCTATGAAGCTGATGTCATGGAATGTGAACGGCCTGCGGGCTTGTATGAATAAAGGGTTTATGGACCGGTTCCAGGAGGCGGATGCGGATATTTATTGCCTGCAGGAAACCAAGCTCCAAGAGGGGCAGATTGAGCTGGACCATGGGGAGGCGTACGGGCAATACTGGAATTATGCGGTGAAGAAAGGCTATTCCGGGACGGCTGTATTTACCCGTGTCCGGCCGCTTACCATCCGGTACGGGCTGGAGGCGGATGAGGAGCCGGAGGGCCGGGTACTGACGCTTGAATTCGAAGCCTTTTACCTGGTGAATGTATATACGCCCAACGCCCGCAGGGATCTCTCCCGGCTGCCCTTCCGTATGGAGTGGGAGGACCGGTTCCGTGCGTATCTCATGCAGTTGGACAAGCATAAGCCTGTTGTGGTGTGCGGGGACATGAACGTGGCCCATCAGGAGATCGACATTAAGAATGCCAGGTCTAACCGGGGCAATTCGGGGTTTACGGATGAAGAGCGGGAGAAGATGACGCTGCTCCTGGAGTCCGGCTTTGTGGACACCTTCCGGCTGCTTCATCCGGACAAGCAGGACGCCTATTCCTGGTGGTCCTACATGCCGAAGGTCAGGGGGCGCAATGTGGGCTGGCGGATCGACTATTTCCTGGTGTCTGAGCGGCTGTCCCCCAAGGTGAAGGAGGCCTTCATCTGCCCTGAGGTTATGGGCAGCGACCACTGTCCCGTAGGGCTGGTGCTGGAGGTAAAGGCATGACAGAGCAGGCAGCGGGAACCCGTGCGAAAGGAGGGCACCTCCGTCAGAGCCAGTTCGCAATGCTGAAGCTGATAGGTGTCCTTTTTCTGGCGGGACTCCTGCTGTATGCGTACCAGGCCATTACGGCACCCCATGACCGTCCGCAGGCGGCGAACGGGGTGCTGGATGCGGGGAGCTGGGATTTTGCCGAAGAAGGGCCGATTCCCTTGTCAGGTGAATGGATGTTCTATCCGGGTCTGCTGACTCCGGAGGACTTCCGCCGCAATCCCGAGCTCGCCGGGCAGGGGATGCGGGTCCGGCTTCCGGGGAGCTGGGACAGCTACATGGCCGAGAATGGTGTGAGTGGAATAGGCGCGGGCACCTACCGGCTGGAAATCAAGCTCCGGGACTCGGGTATGTACGGGCTGCGGATGAAAAAGGTGAGGTTGTCCAGCAAGGTTTTTTTGAACGGGGAATATCTGGGCGGCACCGGGAAAACGACGGATAATGAGCGGAATTTTGTGCCCAGCAATCTCCCGTTTTATGGGGTGGGCCGGAGCGAGGCAGGCACCGCGGAGCTGCTGGTTCAGGTATCCAACTACATTCTGATGACCAAGAACGGAATGAGTCAGGCACCGGAATTCGGCTATGCCGAGCAGGTGATGAACAACCGGGACCGGTCCAGACTGGAAGATATGGCTCTGGTGACCGCTATGCTGGTATTCGGCTTTTACTTCGCCGGGATGTTCAGACAATGGCGGGAAGAGCGCCATTATATGTATCTCAGTCTGTTTTGTTTGTCGACGGGACTCTTCTTCAGTATAGACAATGAGATCCTGGCGTCGCTTGTGGTGCCGCAATTGCCGTTTATCTGGCTGCATAAGCTGCTGTTTATTCTGGCTGTATTGTCCTTTTACTTCTTTATCCTGTACATGTCGAGCTTTCTGCAGGAAAGGGTGGGGATCATCAGGCGGGGGCTGCCCTGGATTCTGGCGGCATATATCGGGATGGTGGTTCTCCTGCCCAATGAAGCGCTGCGGATGACCTTTTGGCCCAATCTGGTATTCCAGGGTATTGCTTTTCTGGCGATTTTCTATCTGCTGTACCGTGGCTTCGCCCGCAGCTCTCCGGTGGCCTGGTATTTGGCTATGGTGGCGGTGTTTATGGCCGTTACGGCCGTCTCCGCCCAATTCCGTTACCAGATGGCCCGGGACAATGCCACTATTGCCATCCTGAGCCCGCTCCTGCTGGTGTTCTCCCAGGCGCTCTTGGCCAACTTCCGGGCCCAGCAGATTATGGACCGGAGCCGCCGGCTGTCGGAGCAGCTTCTGGAGTATGACAAGCAGAAGGACGAGTTTCTCGCCCGGACCTCCCATGAGCTGCGGACGCCGCTGCACGGGATGATCAATCTGTCCCAAATTTTGCTGGACGACCGGAAGGAGCCTCTGTCGGCGGCGCACCGGGAGCAGCTCCGTATGCTGAATCTGTCCGGCAGGCGTCTGGCTGATCTGGTGCAGGATATTATGGATTTGAACCTGATTCGCACGGGCGAAATCCGCATCCGCCGGACTGCGGTGGATTTGGGGCTGGCGGTGCGGCTGGTGCTGGATATGCTGGCGGTCTCCATGGTCAAAAAGAATGTGGAGCTGAAAAATGAGCTGGCCGACGATCTGCCTCTTCTGTATGCGGATGAGAACCGGCTGAAGCAGATTCTGCACAACCTGGCGGAGAATGCCCTCAAGTTTACGGAGCAAGGCTATGTGCGCATCTCCGCCCGTGTGGTAGACGGCATGATGGCCATATCGGTAGAGGATACCGGCTGCGGGATTCACGCCAAAGCGTTGGACCGGATCTTCCAGCCCTTCCAGCAGGCGGAGGGGGTGGGCTGGAATCCCGGTGTAGGACTGGGCTTGAGTATTACCCGCCAGCTGGTGGAGCTGCAGGACGGGACCATCACCGTCCGTTCGGAGCCTGGCATAGGGAGCTGCTTCACCTTCATGCTGCCCATAGCCCGTTCCGCCCTGTCGTATGCCCGCACCCTCGGTGCCGGGGAAACGGAGCTGCCGGAGGCTGAGCATCCGGCCCGACCGCGGACGGTGCGTTCGTTTGAGGCTGCGGGCAAGGAGGGGCTGGTTCTCCTGGTGGACGATGAGGAGGCGAATCTGAATGTGCTTATGGAGGTTGCCGCCTCCATGGGCTGGGGCTACAAGGCCTTCACCGGAGGCGCTGACGCCCTGGTTTGGCTGGAGGGGGCGGGCAGGCCGGAGCTGGTGCTGCTGGATCTGATGATGCCCGTTATCTCCGGGCTGGATATCTGCCGGGAAATTCGCAAGCGGTACAGCCATGCGGAGCTCCCCGTGCTGATGCTGACCGCCTCCGGACGGCAGGAGGATGTGGTGGCGGCGTTCGAGGCGGGCACTAACGATATCCTGCAGAAGCCCTTCGAGCTGGCGGAGCTCCGGGCCCGGGCCGAGTCGCTGCTGGCCATGAAGCGTGCCTCCCGGCATGCCGTCCAAAATGAGATGGAATACCTGCAGGCGCAGATTACGCCCCATTTTCTGTACAACAGCCTGAATTCCCTGATCGGCTTAAGCTACAAGGATCCGGACAAGCTCCGGGAAACCATCTACCAGCTGACGACCTATCTGCGCGCCAAATTCACCTACAGCTTCCAGCAGGAGCGGGTTCCCCTCCAGGAGGAGCTGGAGGTGGTCCGGGCTTATCTGGCCATCGAGCAGCTGCGGTTCGGACCAAGGCTTCAGGTGTCCATCGAGATTGATCCGGACACGGATTGTATGATGCCGCCGCTATTACTTCAGCCTCTGGTGGAGAATGCGGTCCGCCATGGCATCGGCCAGAAGCCTGAGGGCGGCAGGGTCGAAATCCGGGTAAAACGGCGGGGCGGCGGTACAAGCTTCACCGTTTCGGACAATGGCGCCGGGATGTCCCTTGAGCGGCTGGAAACCATCAAGCTTGGCCAAGCGTCGGGAGTAGGCATTCGCAATGTGTCCCGCCGGCTGCAAATGCTCTACGGGGAGCGCCTGTGGATCGAAAGCGTGCAGCATGAAGGAACTGTTTTCACATTCCAGCTTCCGGAGGAGCCGTATATCTCATGATCAAGATCCTGGTAGTGGATGATGAGTGGATTGCTTTGGATATTTTGGAGATTCTGTTGGGGGAAATTGAAGATGTGGCGCTGGTGGGCAAGTGTGCCCAGGTGAAGGAGGCCTTGGACACAGCGGCGTCGCAGCAGCCGGATCTGATCTTCCTGGATATTGAGATGCCGGGGATGAGCGGCCTGGCTGCGTTCGAACGGTTCCGGGAGCTTTGCCCGGAGGCCGAGATTGTGTTTGTTACGGCATACCAGCAGTATGCGGTGACGGCCTTCGATCTTTCGGCGATGGATTATCTCCTGAAGCCTGTCTCCCGGGAGCGTCTGGCGCGTACTGTGGAGCGATACAAAGCACGGCGGGGGCCGGGAGCTTCCGCAGCGGCTGCTGGGTTGTCTGAAGAGCCCGGACTGAAGGTAAAGGTGCTGGGCAGCCTGGAGGTGTATGGGGAGTCGGGAAGCCTGCTGGCATGGCGGACCAAAAAAACCCGGGAGCTGTTTGCGTTTCTCCTGCATCAGAAGGGGCCTGTTTACCGGGACCGGGTATTGGACAGCCTGTGGCCGGAGCATGATCTGGAGAAGGCCCAGACCTTATTCCATACCTCCCTCTACCAGCTGCGCCATACCTTGAAGCAGGGCGGCTGCAGCCAGATGGTTTCCTTTGCCGATGAACGCTATATGATGAATCATGAGGACCTGCGCTGCGATGCAGATGAGCTGGAGCAGCTGCTGGCTGCAGACCGGAGCGGGATCCGTGCTGCCGAGGCGCTGGCGCTGTACCGGGGAGACTATCTGGAGGAGGAAAGCTACGGCTGGGCGGAAACCAGGCGGTACAAGCTCCGCGCCTCCTTCCTGGAATATCTGCATCATACGGCCGGGCAGGTTAAGGGTGGCCGCAGAGAGGCGGTGCTGCGCAAGCGCATTGAGCTGGAGCCGTATAACGACTCCCATTACCGGGACCTGCTCCTTCACCTCCGGGAGCAAGGAAGCTCCGCGGCTATGGAGGAGCTGTACAAGCAGATGCGGGAGAAGTATATGGGGGAGCTGGGGCTGGAGCCCTCCCTTACGCTCAGGGAATTGCTGGAGGGTGTATAAGAAAGCGGGACTCCCGAGGGAGTCCCGCTCTTTGTATGTCTGTAATGCCCGAAGCCGCAGTCGGGGCTTGGGCCTCACAGCATCTTACATGAAAACCTGCTGCTGGGAGCTGCCGGTGGCCTGCTGGTTTTGTTGGCCGAGCTTCTGCTTGGCGAACTGGAAGGCCTCCTGGCCGGACTTTTGGTAGGTTTGGATTTGCTTCTGGATCTCCTGGCCCTGAGCCGGAGAGGAAGCGTTGTACATATTGTTCTGCTTCATCAGCGTATAAACCTGCCCTTGCATGGTCAGGGTGCTGTTCAAGAGATCAGTGAAGATTTTGCGCAGGGAATCGTCGCTGGCTTCCGTGACGGCAGTAGCATATTCACGGGAGGTGCGCTTCAGGTCGCAGAGGACGGTATAGAGCCAGTCCTTTTCGGGCAGAAGATTCTGGACGGCTTGTTGCTGCTGTTGTTGCTGTTGCTGCTGTTGTTGCTGCATGAAATGATCCTGGTTGTTGTATTGACCGTATTGGTTTTGCTGATGCATATGCTCTCCTCCTTCCATTAGTGTTGCTGCATCATACCGGGAAATTGCTGCTGGTTAGCGGCAAATTGGCCGTTGGCGCTGTTCAGCCCTTGATGAAGAGTGTTCATCAGGGTGTGCAGGTGCTGCTCATGGGTTTGCACATGGGCCTGACACAGGCTGCGAACTGACGGGTTCGTGGTGATGGAGGCCACGGCGGCACATTGCTTGAGCATCAGTTCCTCGTTGGACATGGAGTCTACGATGTACTCCAGTTCTTTGGCTGTAGGTGTTTGCATGTTCATCCTCCCTTCCGTATTGACCAGAAGTTAAAATTCCCTTATTCAGGGAAATTATGTACGCATGTGGGTTTTTCTAATGGCGGGGAGAGACGCTATTCGTCTCGAAAAGGAGGGGGTGGGAAAACTAACGGAAGCAGGAGACGCTATTGGCCCAAAAAAGGCCCTGCTGCAGGGCAACAGGGCCAAATAGCGGCTGTGGCCGCCGTTAGATTTTTTGAGACGGTGTTTTTAGGGGAATAAAGGCTTTCACCGCCGTTAGAATCGCCCACGGCCCAGCGACAATCGCCAGGGATGAAAATGCCGGGGCAGACGCGGCACTTTCGTATAAATCAGAACGTAATAGCCACTCATGCTGCGGTTCCCGCTGCATCGAAGACCGATGAAATGTCAGTGAAGGCCCTCAATCCGGCTTTGCCGATTTCGAGGCTTCCATAACACATCCAGCCTGCGGCAGGGACCATGTTATTTCAGGGTAGCGGTTTGTTACCCGGACGCTTTCTGCTCTAGCGTCTGCCTGCCCGCAATAGTGCGAGTGGCCCTCCTAATGGATGACGGACGGTTCGTCGGCAATGGCGCTGGCGCGCTCTTCTGCTGCTTTCCGCTTGCGCCTGCTTCTCCGCACCCGCCATCCTGCAGCCGAAGCTCCGGCCAGAAGGAGCATAATGACATACATATACGGCTCGAACCTCACCGACATGATTCCCAAGGGAACCAACGCCAGCACAAAAATATAGATCATGTTGCCCAGCAAGGTGGCGTAAAGGAACGGCCGCATGCTGACGGAGCTTAACCCCGCCGCCACATTAACCACGCTGGTAGGAATAAAAGGAAAAACCCTCCCGATAAACACCACCCAGAAGGCGTTGTCCTCGATGCGGTCCCGTAGTGCGGGCTTGAGCCACCGGGCGAAGGAATCCTGCAGCCAATACCGTGCCGCCCAAAAGGAAATCACGCCTGCCAGGATGCTGGTGGCCCAGCTCCAGAGGTACCCGCCGGCAAAGCCCAGAATGCTGACATTCATGGTAATCAGCAGAATAAACGGGATGACCGTAAATAAGTTCTGGATGACCATCAAAAGCAGCATCAAACCCAGAAACAGATACCGACTGCTTTCCGAAACCTCCTGTCCGGCCTCCGGATCGCCCGACAATATGCCCGTCACCAGATCCGAACGCCAAACCACAAGCAGGAGAGCGGCGATGAGAGCGAAAGAGACGATTTTGATCCATAATTTCATTCCCGCAGCAGCCTCCTTAAGTCCTCCCTTATATATACCCCATCTCTGGAAAAAATGGGCCTGTCCCTGTCTCAAAAAAAGTAGCGCCAGCCTTAAAATTATGTTACCTTATATAACAATAATCTCACACATAGCTGTCGTCTGCAAGAATTCTGCTTGTTCACAGAGCCCAGGTTGGAGGAGGCGGAAGGGATGATGGAAACAGAAAATAAGCATGATTGGCTGTCCGAGCTTCCCATGGTGGATCTTCATGTACATCTGGATGGCTCCGTCCGGCCGCAAACGCTGCGGGAGCTGGCCCGGGAGCAGGGCAAACCCTTATCCGGCGAATGTGATGCCCGGCTGCTCCAGCTGATGCGAATTGACGAGGGCTGTGCCAGTCTGGTGGAATATCTGGGCAAGTTTGATTTTGTGCTGCCGTACCTTCAGACGGCTTCCGCTCTGGAACGGGTGGCCTATGAGACGGTGGTGCAATCAGCACGACAAAACGGACGTTATCTGGAGGTTCGTTTTGCCCCCATGCTGCATACCCGGGAGGGATTGAAGGCGGATGAGGTGATCGCCCATGTTCTGGCCGGATTGAAGCGGGGGGAGCGGGAGCTGGGAGTGGCCGCTCGGGGGATCGCCATCTGCATGCGCCACCATGGGCAAGGGGATAATCTGCAGGTGGTGGATGCCGCAGCGGATTACCGGAAGCGGGGTCTGGTGGCGGTGGATCTGGCCGGGGATGAAGCCCATTATCCGCCGCAGCTCCATGAGGAGGTATTCCGCCGTGCCGGGCACTATGGGCTTCCGGTGACCATTCATGCCGGGGAGGCCGCAGGGGCGGAGAATATTGAAACGGCTGTTAACCGGCTGGGTGCTGCCCGTATCGGTCACGGCGTGCGCGCCAGGGAGAATCCGGATGTGCTGAAGCTGGTCCGGGACGGGGGAATCCCTCTGGAGCTATGTCCGGTCAGCAATATTCAGACCAAGGCGGTTTCCGGATGGGAGCATTATCCGGTCCGGGACTATTTTGACCAGGGGCTTGTGCTGACTATCAACACGGATAATCCTACGGTATCGGGTACCTGTCTCCAGCGGGAGTATGCCGTGCTGACGGAACGCTTCGGCTTCGGCAAGGAGGAGGTGGCGGCCCTGATTATGAACGGCGTTCAGGCGGCCTTCCTGGAGAAGGAGGCCAAGCAGAGGCTGGTCGGACAATTCCGGGCCCGCTTTCGGGAGCTGGGAATCCGGGTGTCTTAGGGCGGTATGCAAACACGCCCAGGGAAGGATAACGCGTGATCCGATATGGAGGAAGCATGTTTCCGGTGACGGAGCATGCTTTTTTTGCGCTGCGGATGCAGATTATGAGAGAGGCTGGCGCCGGTTGAGGTTTTCTATCCGGCTGGTTTGTGTTACCATTTTAATAAAATGGAACGGCTGTTGGACGCACATAAGGAGGAATGACCGTGATCGGCAAACCCCGGTTGATTGATCCGTCCCTGATGATACGCAAGACATACCGGAAGACTCTGGAGATCCGGAACAGGCAGGTAACCGTGGAAGTGGAGGACGCTTTGTATGCGCCGGCGGCGGAAGGGGAGGAGCTCCGGCTTGCAGATGAACCCCTGGTGGCCCAGATGCTAAGGGGGATTGCCGCGGCTGTGGCCCATAATGCCTCTCCGTATAACCCTGTGCCACAGCGGATTGTCATCTCCCACGGACCTGCCGAAGGAGAGTCCGGGTTGCCTGCCGGGGAAGGCGCTGCCGGTCCGGCAGCCTCCGGCGGTGAGCAGAAGCGGCAGCCTGCGGACGCGGCCCATTCTCTACAAGCTTCCTCCGGTTTATGGTCCGCCTGTGTGCCCCGCTGGACGCTGGACGAGGTCAGCCTGAATCCGGAGGCCAGAAGCCATCTGGACGCTGCTTTGGTTATGATCCAACACCGGGAGAAGCTGTTCGGGGAATGGGGGCTGGAGGAGTCCCATTTTGACGGGCGGGCGGTGGTGTTGAACTTCTATGGACCTCCGGGCACGGGCAAAAGTATGACTGCCGAGGCGCTGGCGGGCACTCTGGGGCGTCAGGTGCTGCTGGTGAATTATGCGGAGCTGGAATCCAAGTTTGTGGGGGAAACGCCGAAGAATATCAAATCGGTATTTGCCGCCGCATCCGGAGCGGGAGCGGTGCTGGTGTTCGACGAAGCGGATTCCTTCCTGGGCAAACGTCTGACCCATGTCCAGCAATCCTCCGATTACGGCGTTAATATCAGCCGCAGCGTGATGCTGTTGGAGCTGGAGCACTTCGATGGGGTAGTGGTGTTCACCACCAATCTGCTGCAAAATTATGACGATGCCTTCCGCCGCCGGATATTGGCCCAGATCGCCTTCCGTTACCCCGATGAGTCGGAGCGAGCGGGAATTTGGGAGACCCATTTGCCCAGCAGGCTGCCGTTGGGTGCGGGGGTTAGTCCTGCGGTGCTGGCTGCGGCTTTTGACCATATGACGGGAGCGGATATCAAGGATATGGTGCTGTACGCCTCCGCGTTATGCCTGAAGGAGGGCGGTGCGGCAGTGGAGCTGGGGCATTTCCGCCAGGCTGGCGAATATGTGGCCTCGCGCTATGCCCGGGAGGAAGACGGACCGGAGCAGTAAGGGCTGGCTGTCCGCCGCTAATTTCCTCGCAGCTCCTAAGGATGCATTGGCCTTCATCTTGTGAAATAATAGAAGCATGTGTCATGTGTCTGAACCTTGCAGAAAGAAGGGATTGCTTTGGAACGGGTAGGGTTGGTGCTGGAAGGCGGAGGCATGCGTGGCGTGTATACGGGAGGCGCATTGGAATGCTTTCTGGAGCACGGCATCCGGGTGCCGTATATCATCGGTGTTTCGGCTGGAGCCTGCAACGCAGCGTCTTATATCTCCGGCCAAAAAGGGCGAAACAAAACGGTAACCATTGATTATGTGTCCCATCCCCGTTACGTGGGCGTCCGCAATCTGTTCCGGGAGAAAAGTATCTTCGGCTGGAGCCTGATTTTTGACGAGCTGCCCAACAAGCTGGTGCCCTTCGATTATGAGTCCTTCTACAGAGAACCGGGCAGCCTGTGGGTGGGAATGACGGATGCAGTCTCGGGGCAGCCCTTCTATATGGAAAAGCGGGAGACGGAGCAGGCGGGGAATATTCTCGATATTATCCGGGCCTCCAGCAGCCTGCCCTTCGTATCCCCGCCGGTGCTGGCCGGGGACCGGGTGCTGTTCGATGGAGGGATTAGCGATCCGATTCCGGTAGGCAAGTCCATTGCCGACGGGAACGGCCTGCATATCATTATCTCTACAAAACCTGCCGGCTACCGGAAAACCCCCTTCAAACACGGCTGGCTGGCCCGCCGGATGTACCGCAAGTACCCCGGGCTGGTGGAGGCGCTGGAGAATAGGTACCAGGTTTACAACCAATCTATGGAGCTGGCGGAGGAGCTGGAGCACCAGGGTAAAGCCATCCTCATCCGGCCTTCGGCCCATATTGAGGTGGGGCGGATGACCAAGGATGCGGCCAAGCTGACGGAGCTGTATGAGCTGGGGTACAGGGACGCAGAGGCACAGCTCACGCGGGTCAAGGCATGGATGGAAACGCCAGCAGCGCTGGCGTAAATATAGAAGGACCTGTGCCGCGGGAATGGCGCAGGTCCTTCTTTGTGATGCTGCAGACTATACTCGTTTTGCTGGGCTTGGTGAATAGCTTCCCCGCCGTTGTGCGCAACGGATTCTGGGGTTAATCCGTCCCTCTGTGGGTGCATCCGACGGACCGTAGGCTTAAGCCCCACCGTCTGCCTATGCGCTTAACGGATTCTAGGCTAAACCACCCTCTGTCGATGCATCCGACGGATCTTAGGTTTAAGCCCCGTCCCGCCTCTGCGCCTAACGGACCGACGATCCGTTATTTCCCTCGAAATGCCTTTATCCGCATTTTCGCGGACACAGGGGACGCTATTTGGTCACTTCAGCTTCCCGACAGCTGTTTTCTTGCCTAATAAGGGAACGTGAGTCCGTTAGTTTGTCAAAAGGCCCATTTTCGGCTTATTAACGGAACCAGGGTCCGTTAGACCATGTCCGGTGATGGAGCGAGCGGGTGCTTGCGCATGTTCGGTGTGGCACGTCCGGTTAGCGCATGTGCGGTGATTGCAGCATCAGCAGGCATCAACCGGAGTTATCCCGCATCAGCTAGCATCATCCGGCATCAGCCACCAGCAGCAGCATCATTCGGCATAAGCCGAAGTCATTAAATATCAGCCCGACAGGCCTTGTCCGCCCATTGCCGCGGACAGGCTTCGCCTTGACGCCTGGCGGTTCCAGGCGGAATGGGCCCAATAGGCGCCGGCGGAGACCAGCGCTGCTGCCAGAGCAAGCCACGTTACCGGCGGCAGCCCGCCTGCGTCATACAGGCTGCCCATCACATAGGGGCCGATTACCCGGCCGCCCGAGCCAATGCCGCCGGCCAGGCCGATGTAAAAGGGGGCGTGGGCGCCGCCATGCTCCGATAAGTAAGCAGGTATTGCCGGGGAAATAAGCATTTCCCCCAAGGTGGCGAGTATCATGCCCAGCACCATGCCGGGGTAGCTTTGCATCAGCAGGATACACGCATATCCGGCCGCATAAAACAGACTGCTGGCAGTCATCTGGGCGGAGACGGTGCGGGTCAGGTAGCGTTTGATAAGCCCCAGCAACGGTTGAGCTACGAAAATCAGCACCCCGTTCAGTGTCCACAGAAACCCGTAATATCTTTTGGGCATACCCTCACCCACAATAAACGGAGACACCCCGGTATTCCAGATGGAATTGCCGATATGAAGCAGGAGAGCGCCGCTGGCCAGGAGAAGATACAGCCGGACATTTCCCAGGAGCGCCCATGTCCCCGGGCTTCCCGCCTTGTTATGGGAGGATGTCGCGGAGGCTCCCGTGCCCTGGGCTACATCCGTAGATTTCAGATAAAACAGGAAGAACACGGCGAAGAAGGCGGATGTCGCCCCATTGGCGATAAAGCTGAGATGGTAGGAAAAGTCTGCCAGAAAACCGCTTAACGCCGTACCCAGAGCCACCCCGATATTATTGGCCACATAGATAATGTTGAAAATTTCTGCCCGACGGTCGGTAAAGCGGAAGCCGATATACGATTGGATAGCCGGCAGCGACATGGAATTAAACAGGCCGATCAGCCACATGGCCCCGATAAAAAGCTGCCAGTTGCCGCTTAGCAGAGGCAGGACCAGCAGGACGGAGGCATTCAGCGCCAAGGAGCCGGTAACCAGCCGTTTGACACCAACCCGGTGATACAGGGCGCCCCCCAACAGCTGCCCGATGATGCCGCCCAGTGACTGGACCAATATGGCGAGACCTGCATCAGCCAGGCTGCGGCCCAGCTCGTCGAACACATACATGGAAACCAGCGGCCACATCAGGGCGCCGCCGGTGGTGTTAATGAGGCTGGCGATCAGGAACACATTCAATTCTTTTGGATTGCGGCGTAGCGGATTCATGCCCGGTTATACTCCTATTCAGTACAGAATCCCCAAGAATTCCGTGAAATTAAACAAAGGTCAAACATGGCCCCAGGATTATACAAGCCTTAGGGCGTGTATGTAAACTCGCATGAGGGCATCTTATTGCTCCCCTTGGAGTTTTCAAACACACCCTAGTCTACTTCGCTCCCTGGGGGATGTCAATGCTTCCAGGCGGCCCGCCTTGCCCCAAATTCCTCCACATACGGCGACAAGCTAGGCTGGAAGTGCCCATTACTTATATAGCCGACACCCATAAAAAAGAACCGCCGGATTATCCGGCAGTTCTTCCCACAAGCGGAACCGAAGGCAGATCCATTGCTATTCCTCTGCCTCCTCCTCATCCAGCAGCACCACATCCAAGTAGGTCGTCTGATTGTTAGTAATAATGAACCCAACCCGCTTGGACTGCTTGCCCGGGAAGGAGAACAAGGCTCCCAAGGTGCCCGCAGGCAGATTGGACAGGCTGTACTGCCCGCTTTCATTGCTGATAACGGAACGCATGAAGATAAAGGCCTCCCGCAATCCTCCGTTACCGTTGCCGGAGGAGGGCTGCGGACGGAACGCCTGCACCTGGGCTGTCTGCCTGGCTTCATTGGGCAGGAATATCTCGGACAGGGCCTCATACAGCATCCGGCCGCTCTGGTCGAAGATCCGTCCCATCAAGGTGCCGAAGGCGGTGGGAACCTGCAGGTTCAACCGGATAGCCCCGCTGGCAGGCACAGCTATGACTGCAGCCGTAGAACCATAGGATTGGCCCGAAACCGAGATGATGTAAGTGCCTTGGGACAGATTATCGATGGTGTACATTCCCTCAGCATCGCTGACTACGGATACAAGATAAACCCGCGACTCGGTAAAGGCGGTAATAATCATGTTGGATACCGGCGCCCCGGTTTGCTGGTTCTGCACCTGCCCGATGACAGCGGACCTGTTGGCCGGGAGCGTCAGGTCCACCCGCAGGGTGCCTTCATTGGGGACAGCAACATCCACCAATTGATACTGTTGACCGTCCGCCACACCAACCACATGAAGCAGCTCGCCGGGAGTCCCGGTTCCGGTGCCCACGGAATACCGCCCTTCGTTGTCAGCCGCTCCCTGCCCCACAATCACCCCGTTCGGATCGGTGGCAACCACCAGCGAACCGGGCAGCTTGGTTCCGTTCTCATTGGTGACATCGCCGATAATGATGCTGGTGGTACGGGCCAAGGGGAAGTCCCGGCGTACTGTTTCGCCCCGTCCGACAAAAAAGGAGGACTGGGTGGCGACGAATCCGATTTCCGAAATATTGACCACATAATTGCCCGCAGGCAGGTTATCAATCAGGAAAACTCCCTCCGCATCCGTGGAGCCAAGCCCCGCTACCTGGGCAAAATTGTTGAGGTGGCGGACGAAGATGCCGATGCTGTTCAACGGCGCACCCGTTGCCTTGTCGGTAATACGTCCAGTGAACGAACCCGGCAGGGGCTGCAGGGTGAAGCTGGCTTTGGTAGATTCACCCGGGCCAACGGTGAAGGTGCCGTTCTGCAAAGCGAAACCCTGGGCGGTGGCGAAGCTGAGATACCGTCCCGGAGACAGGAGGCGGAACGCATAGCTGCCGGAGATGTCGCTGATGATGGTGGCGAAGGTCTCCTGGGCATCGGTCAGCAGGGTAACCTCCGCTCCGGCAATGGCTGATCCGTCCTCGATATTGGTGACAAACCCGAAGACAGCTCCGGGCAGCGGCTCCAGCTGCACCCTCAGGAAGGTTGCGGCGAACCCGGCTCCCGCCAGAATCCCGCTGGTAAATGTTCCGTAGCCGTCAGCCGTAACCGTTAATACCCGTCTGCCCGCGGAAATGGAATCAAACATAAATTGCCCCATTTGATCGGTAAAGGTAGTGTCGATGGGCAGCGTCGTCCGGCTGTTTACCGTGACCAGGGCGCCTACGATGGGAAGCCGGGTGATGGCATCGGTGACTATGCCGCTGACGACGGACAGGACGGGCACCAGGCGGAATACCACCAATTTCAATTCCCCGGGACCCAACAGGACCGTCTGGGAGTCTGTAGCATGATCCTCGGCCGTAGCGCTGAGGCTGTAGATATCCGGGGCCAGATCCTCGATGACAAAACGTCCGTTGCTGTCGGCAAACAAGGTCTGGATCAGCGTGCCGCTTGAGGTGAACAGCTTGATATAGGTATTGTTGCTGGTCAATTCCGCATCGTCAACGGTCAACACCTGGCCCCGGATGGTACCCGGCTGAGCCGCCAGCATAACCGAGGCATTGGTAATCTGGTCACTCTCCACAATAGCGCCGATAAAGCCGGTTTGATAACCGGAGGCAAATACCGTCAGCGCATAAGAGGAAGGAGCCAGATCCGTCACGAGGAATTCTCCGAACTGGCTGGTGGTGACCGCCGCCACACTCAAGCCGGAGGCTTCGGAGAAGCGTATGTTTACCTCGGCTCCGTTAATGGGCAGATTGGTGGCCAGGTCGGTGACAAGGCCGCTGATCCCGCCGGGATTCGGGGAAAGGAGGAAGTCGATACCCGCCAGCTCCAGTCCCGGCTGAAGCTGGACGGCAAGCGATTCCGATGCAAAGCCGGGAGCGGAGGTAACCAGACTGAGTATGCCTGCGGGCAGCTCTCCGATGAAGTATCGTCCGGCGCTGTCGGTCTGCGCTCTCCCGCGGGGCGATTCATTCCGGTCGAGAACCAGGACTACGGCATTGGGAAGGGGGCGGCCGTCGGCGGCGGTGATGGTGCCGGATACAGTTCCCGGGTTGGCAAACAGCTGGATGATGCAATTGGCCGTTTGCCCCGGAGCGACCAGAGCACCCACAGGTCCCGAGGAGTAAGCCACAGCATTGGCATTGAGAATGTATTGGGAGGCCGCCAGGTTGGTAAAGCGGAAGGTGCCGTCCTCTTGGGAATAGACGGAGCTGACAGGCGTATTCTGCAGGGTGAACAGCTGAACCAGAATGCGGGGAACGGGCGGCTCCACCCTGCCCTCGATGCTTCCCGGCAGCTGATCCAGCAGAATATCCGTCTGGGTAACCGTATCCGGTTTGATGATGGCGCCGGTCTGCGCAATATTGTAGTTTTGAGCCTGGGTAAGCACCACATAGCTCCCTGGCCGGAGGCCGTCGATATGATAAAAACCGTTCTGGTCGGTCATGGCTATGCCCAGGATGATGCCGTTTTGGGTTACCGCCTTCACCAAAGCCCCCCCTATGGGCAGCCGGGTTTGCCTGTCGGCAATGGTACCCTGGATGAAGCCGGGAAGGGGAGCCAGCACAATTGTAGTCGCCGTCTCCTGCCCTGAGAGGACGGTGACGGTTGCGCTTTCCGTCCGGTAACCCGTTGCCGAAGCAAATACCGAATAGGTCCCGGGAGCCAGGTCGTCTACCCGGAACTGACTGGCCGAATCCACCGGCGGTGTAGCGGCCAGCCCGCCGTTGATGTCGTTAATCCGGACATTGACGGGTACTGCTGGGGCAATGGGAGCTCCTTCATCATCCACTACGCTTCCTTGGATGGAGCCCGGGTTAGGGAGGAGGGGAATGGAAAGGCCTGTAAGAATGTCCGCCCGTACCGTTGTGCTGATAATGGCGTTCTGGAAGCCCCGCAGCATGATGCTCAGCACATAATCCCCGGGAGCGATGTCCCGCAGGAGAAAGATCCCCTGGTTGTCGGTAAGGGTGCGCTCCCGCAGCATAGAGATGCCCAGTAAATTGCTGTTAAGGCCGATAAGGGCGCCAGCCAGAGGAGCCCCGGCGGAATCGGTCACGATACCGCGGATGATGCCTGTGGTAGATTCAAGCGCAAATTCCAGAATAGAGGTTTCCAACGGGCGAATGAAGACCCCCAGTGTTTTCGTGGCAAAGCCTTCTGCCGCAGCATTGACGGTATAGCTCTTGGGGAAAAGACCGAATATCATAAACTCGCCTTCGGCATCCGTCGTATCCCGGGCCACTACAGTTCCGTTGTCGATCACGGAAAGGCTTGCGCCAGCAAGGGGCAGCCCGCCTGTTGTCCGGACGAAGCCCTCCAATGAACCGGTCAGCCGCACCAGCCGGACATTAACAACCGTCGTTTCCCCCGGCCGTACCGTTGCACCGATGGTCCGGGCGGCAAAGGCGGAGGAGGAGAACAGCAGCGTATACGAACCAGGGGGGAGAGAGGCAATAGCATATTGGCCCCCGGCATCGCTCAGGGTGGTGCTCACCGTTACATCACGGCTGTCATACACCCGCACGGAAATGCCCTCCAGAGGCAGTCCTGTGCCCTCCTCTGTGACGATGCCCGTTATGCTCCCCGGAGAAGGCTGCAGTGTAAAGTTTAAGGTGGCCGCCTCTCCCGGAGCGGTCTGCAGTCCGGTAAGGGAGGTTTGGAAGCTGGGGGCAGTGGCCCGGATCTGATAGGCTGCTCCCGGTACAAGGGAGTTGATGGTATACTGGCCGGCTGCATTGGTTATTGTTTCGGCCTGCACATTGCTGTTCCGGTCAAGAACGGTTACGGTAGCTCCGGCAATGGGCAGCCCGTTTGCACCGGAGATGGTGCCGGACACACTGGCGGGGCTGGGGGCAAGCACCGGGTTGAATACCCGGGTCACACCCGGCTCCAGGAAAAAGTCCGTATTCTGCAATTGGAAGTTGGGAGCGGCGACAGAAACTGTAAGGGTGACGCTGGAAGGCAGATTGCCGAGGCTGTATTGTCCATTGGCGTCTGTCGTTACCGTAGCAATCCGCACATTGCTCTGATTGGATACATTCAGCACGGCACCCGGGACGGGAGCTCCATCCAAGGATGAGGTTACCGTGCCCTGCAGGGTGGCAGGCAGGGGCTGCAGCAGCACGTTCAGCACAGATCCCGTGTTGGCGGCAATGGATACGGCTATGGTTTGGGGCAAAAACAGCGGATTGGTGAGGGAGAGGATATAATTGCCGGGCGGCACATTGGTAAGACTGTATACGCCGTCATTGTTGGTGGCTGTGGACGCGGCGGGAGCCGTGCCGCCCTGGGTGGTCAGTGTCACAGCGACATCCGGCTGGGGCAACCCGTTGGTGTTCTGGACGATGCCGGAAAGGCTGCCTCCTGCCTGGACGGTGACCTCCAGCGAGCCAGTAATATTGGGCAGCATGTTACCTGTGAATTGGTCGATGCCGGTTACGGTAAAGGAGTTGAAGGGCCGGGTCCCCGCCTGGTTAAATACCGCTCCCAGATTGTAGGTCAGCTCCACTGTGGCGCCGCTGGCTAGCGTCCCGATATTCCAGCTTAATGTGGAGGTCAGCGCATTGAAGTTGGCGTTGCCGATGTTGACGGAGGTAATCCGGAAGGAGTCCACCCTGTCCGGCAGGAAAGGTACGGTAGCGAATACCGAGGAAGCGGCGCTGGACCCCGTATTCGAGACGGTGAATCTTCCGTTTAAACTGGCGATGCTGCCGGAAGGAATGACGGACGGAGGATTCACAAGGGATTGAGAGACGGCCAGCTGGGCCCGCACATTGGCCTGATTCAGGGTGACGGGATCGGAGAACGGCAGAGAGTCCCGGTTCACCTGATTAGCCAGCGTCGAGGTGAAGAAGAGGAAGCGCAGCACGGTATTAGCGTTGATGACAAGCTGGCTGAAGAAGGTGCCCTGATCTACGAAGTAATCCAGGAAATAATTTTCCTGACCGCCAAAATTGGAGCCGTCCTGGGTGGGGGTAGCCCGGGCCAGGTCAAAATTGTTCACAGGCCGGGAGAAGTTGTTCCGTTCTGCGGGGTCCGTCAGCGGATTGCTGCCTACTGACGTATTCTGGATCAGATTAATCTGGCTGGTGCCGCCGTTCAGCGTGAACATCCATTCGTAGCTGGACGGGTTGTTGTTCAAATCCAGCAGTACCCCCCAGGTTTGGTTCAAAAACCCGGTGCGGGAGCGGGGATCGCCTCGTAAACGGAAGCGGAAATAGACATTCCTTCCGTCGTAGGCGAAATATGCTGGAGGAAATTGGATGTTGCCCACGATATCCAGACTGGCAGGAAAAGCGGTGTCCACATCGGCTGTGGGCGGCTTCCCGCCTACAGTAATGGGAGTAAATTGGACATTGCTCGGGAACGGCATGTTCTCACCCTTTTCGTCATATGCAAACTCCCCACATACTTATGTGCCGGCATAAGGGAAAAGAATTCGCCCGGGGGATTTTTTGAAATGCCCAAAAACGCCCCGCGCCTGGCCTCGAAAGGACAAGCGGGGGCGTTGCGGCCTTATTGCTATGCGGTTAGCCGGCCTTACAGCTGTACATTCGGATTGACATCCGCCTCATAATCCACGTTGTCGAAGCCGAAGCCGAAGAGCTGCAGGAAGTCCTGACGGTATCCCTCAAGATCGCCCAGCTCCGGCAAGGTTTCCGTAGAGATGGCAGACCATGCCTGGTTCACTTCGGACTGGATGCTCTCGTCCATTTCCCAATCATCCATGCGGATGCGTCCCTGTGCATCGGTGGGAACCTCCCCCTCCGCTCCATAAATCCGCTCCATCATCCGGGCCATCTGTTCGATGCAGCCCTCATGGGTGCCCTTGGCCTTCATTTGTTTGTACAGAAGGGAGATGTACAGAGGTACAACGGGGATAGCCGAGCTGGCCTGGGTTACCAGCGCTTTGTTCACGGAAACAAAGGCCCGCCCGTGATAAGGGGCAAGCTCTGCTGTGAGCTGGCGGGCAGTAACCTCGAGATCCTCCTTAGCCTGGCCGATGGTCCCTTCCTTATAAATAGGGTGGGTAACCTCCGGTCCGATATAAGAATATGCGAGGGTGACGACGTTGTCGGCCAAGAGGCCTTCTTGGGCCAGCAGCTGCATCCACAGGGTCCAATCCTCACCGCCCATCACCTTAACGGTTTGCCGTACTTCCTCGTCGTTGGCAGGCTCTATCGTAACCTCGGTGACGGTGCCGTTCTGCACATTCACCGATTTGTTGGAGAATGACTGTCCGACCGGCTTCAGCACGGAGGTATACACCTCGCCGGTGACCGGATCCGTTCTGCGCGGTGCCGCTACACTGTACACTACCATATCCACCTTGCCCAGCTTCTCCCGGACAAGCCGTACAGTCTCTTCCTTTATGGCCTGGGTGAAGGCATCTCCGTTCAAGCTCTCCGCCACCAGACCCGCTTCCCGTGCCGCCTTCTCGAAGGCAGCCGTGTTATACCAGCCGGCGGTAGCCGTCCGGTCGTCCGTTGCCGGTCGTTCGAAGAAAAGCCCGATGGTATGGGCGCCCATGCCGAAGGCGGCGGCGATCCGTGATGCCAGACCATAACCGGTGGATGCTCCGATAACCAGCACTTTTTTGGCCCCCGCCACAGGTTTCCTGGCCTGTACGGCAGCGATTTGACGCCGCACGCTTTCGGCGCAGCCTTCCGGATGGGCAGTGGTGCAGATAAAGCCGCGTATTTTCGGTTTAATGATCATATGGCAGGAGTTCCTCCCTGAAATCATGTGGTATTCCTTGTTCTTCATCATATATGTTAAGCGGAGGTTTTTCAAGACCAGGTACTAAAACGAGGTGTTTCATTTTCTTGCTTTAGGGGTAAAAAGAAAACAAACCCCGCCGGAGATGAATCACGGCAGGGTTTGCTAGAAGGTGTGAGGTAATCAACGTTACGCTGCGGGTTCAGAGGTCATCTGGGTATAGAGCTCTTCCCACAGCACGCGACGGGCCGAAACATAGCGTTTCTTGTAGTAGGACTCATCCAGGCTGCTCTTGGTTACGCCCTCATCACTGGCGGAATGGGCAAACATTCCGTCGCCGATGTAGACACCCACATGCGAAATGCCTTTACCGCTGGTGTTAAAGAACACCAAATCCCCGGGACGAAGGTCGGATTTAGGGATCCAGTAGCCTTCTTCATTCTGGGAAACGGAGCTGCGGGACAATTCAAAATCGAATTGGGCGAACAGGTACTGGGTGAAGCCCGAACAATCGAATCCCTTCGTGGAGGTTCCCCCGGATTTGTAAGGGGTTCCAATAAGGGCGTCGATTTGCTCATTCAGCGGGGTGGCAGCCGAGGCGGTGCCCGCCGAGAAACTGAGCAGCATGACGGCAGCGACGAGTGCGACAACAGACTTTTTAAAGAATGAAAACAACAGGTAAACCCCTTCCTGGTGCCTGCGAGGTTAGCTGGAGGGTTCGGTTGAAGGTTCCCTATGGTCCCTGTATATCGAGACCAATTCACCCAGAGTGGTTCCCCCGTTTCCCGTAAACGGGAATTCGGCATGTTATTTTTTCCAAGTCTAAGTATTCTCCCCGCAGAGTCAAATTCCTCCCCTCCTCTTTAAAAAAAGATAAGAATTTCTTCAGATGTTCCGGAAAGTTCACTGAACGGACAAAAAATCCAGGAATTTCCAACCGGATCTTGTCGAACCTGCCGGAAATCCTCCGTTTCCCGTCCCTACAATACGCCAAACTTCCGGCACACCCTCCTATGGTCCTGTGCTTCGGCTTTATGAATGTGTCCCGTGAACTACCGTCTATTTTGTGAAAGTCGAAAATTGTTAGATATTGCCCTTGTGAGTTTTTTGTGAGCTTGCTATCGTATGATATAATCGGACGGATTTTTTATTCAATAGAGGAGCGGCATCATGAAAGCGGTAGGCAAATGGATTGGAATCACTTCAGTTGCGGTGGCGTTTATGCTGCTGGTTACGTTGTTATATACAGGCTTGGTGGAGAACAACGGTTCGCCGCCGGCGCAGCAGGGTGTTCTGGACCTGCGGGGAATCGGCCTGCCGGAACGGGGAATGGCACAGCTGAGCGGGGAATGGGAGTTTGTTCCGGATAAGCTTCTGGAGCCGGGAGACCCAGAACTGGGCCAGCCGGGGGAAACCATCTATCTGGAGACCCCCTGGACCTGGCGGGGCAAACATGCCAATGGCGGTGTCCATGCCAAGGGTTCGGGCACCTACCGGCTCAAGGTGCTGGTTCCCGGAGAGGAGGCCATCTACGGCATTAAAATAACCAACATCCGGATGGCCCATAAGCTCTACATAAACGGAAAGCTGGAGGGTGAAAGCGGAACTCCTGCCTATACGAGGGAGGAGCATCGTCCGGGGAATACGCCGTATACGGTTTTTTTTCCATCGGATACAGGTGAAATTGAGATTGTAATTCAGGTTTCCAACCATGTTTTTTTCAATGGGGGTATTGCCAGACCGATTCAGCTTGGTGCCCAAAAGGATGTGATGATCCAGACGGCACTGAGTCTTGGAGGGGACCTGGCCTGCGTGCTGATCTTCACGTTGGTGGGCATTCACCAGCTTCTGCAATATCTGCCCCGGCGGGAGGACCGGAGCTACCTGTATTGCGGGCTGTTCCTGGTGCTGATCGCCATTGGGCAGACTATGCAGGACGAGAAGATCGCCCAGCGGCTTTTGCCCCAATTCCCATTTGACTTCATATATAAATTTCTGGACATCACGATTATCCTTTCCTCCCTGGTGGCGGTGCTGCTCTTCAGCTCTCTGAACAGCAGGATGATGTCCAAACGGCTCCAGACTTTTCTGATTGTTCCATTGGTGATATGCGTTGCTGTCATACCGGTTATTCCATACTACGTTTTTAATGATATCAAACTTTATGTGATGTTTTACCTGGCGTTTGTGGAGCTGTGTATGGTGGTGGGCATGGCCAGGCTGTACGCCCAGCGGCAGAAGGGGAGTTATGAAAGCAAGGAGCTGCTGCTGTTTATTGCTGCCGTGGTATGTCTCTTGATTTATCTGGTGGCGGATTCGCTGGCCAAGGAAAGTATGATGTCCTCGGATTTTATCGGCAAGCTGGGGGCGCTTATCTTCACCATTCTAATGAATATTCTGCTGGCATTCCGCTTTGCCCGGAACATGGAGGAAACCAAGAAGCTGACGGGTCAGCTGGAGGCATCCAATCAGGCCAAGGATGAATTCCTGATTATGACCTCCCATGAAATCCGCACGCCGCTCAACGCCATTATGAATATTACCTCTCATCTTCTGGATGATGGGGAGGGGGGGCTCTCCGCCAAGCAGCAGCAGGACCTGTGGCTGGTCCGGGATACCTCCGTCAAGCTGTCGATGCTGATGGAGGACTTGATTGACGTTACACGGCTGCGTCACGGGGAGATGAAGATGCAGATCACCTCCGTTAACGTCAGGTCGGTGGCCAAGCTGGTACTGGATATTCTGCAATTCGAGCTGGCCGGCAAAAAAGTGCTGCTGCAAAATGAAATCCCCGCTGCGCTTTGGGTGCAGGCGGATGAGAACCGCCTCCGTCAGGTGCTGTACAACCTGGTGCATAATGCCATTAAGTATACCGAGGCCGGGAGCATCACGCTGAGCAGCGCGATTGCAGAAGATGCAGCCCTGATCGCCGTAGAGGATACGGGGGTGGGAATGGCGCCGGACAAACAGCGGAGGCTGCTGAAGAAAGAGGATCCCTTCGGTTATGAGCTGCCTGCCGAGGGGTATTCCGGAATGGGAGTGGGCCTGTACATCTGCCGCAAGCTGGCCGAAGGGATGAACGGCTCTCTGGATATCGACTGGTCCGAGCCGGGCAAGGGCACACGGATGAAGGTTGGCCTGCCGGTGGATCAGGCTGCGGCTGCTTCCGCAGAGGACGGAAGCATGGAGTTCCCGCGCCGCCATTCTCTTGCTATCCTGGAGCCCTTGGAGGTTCTTGGGGAGCACAAAGAAACCATTCTGATCGTGGACGATGAACCCTCTAATATTTATACCCTGCTGAACATTCTGCGCCGCCATCCCTACAATCTGCTGTCTGCCTTGTCCGCCAAGGAGGCCTTGGCCCAGATCGCGCGGCATCCCAACATTGACCTGATTATTATGGACGTGATGATGCCGGAGATGTCCGGCTTCGAGCTGTGCCGGTTGCTCCGGGAGCAGCATTCGATCCTTTCGCTGCCCATTCTGTTCGCAACGGCCAAGGACCGCTCCCAGGATGTTGCGTTGGGCTTCGCTGCAGGTGCCAACGATTATGTGACCAAACCCTTCGAGGGGGAAACCATGCTGGCCCGGATTCAGACGCTGCTGGCTATGAAATCCTCCTTCCAGGAGGCCATCCGCAATGAACTGGCGTTCCACCAGGCGCAGATCAAGCCGCATTTTTTGTACAACGCGTTAAGCAGTGTGATCTCATTCTGTTATACCGACGGGGAAAGGGCGGCTTATCTGCTCTCCCGTCTTAGCCAGTATCTCCGCTATATCCTGGATGTGGACAGCCATGAGCTGCTAGTGCCGCTAAGCCGGGAGCTGGAGCTGATCGAAGCCTATGTGGACATTGAGCGCGCCCGCTTCGACGACCGGTTTGAGTTTGTCAGCCATGTAGAAAAAGAGCTGGAGGAATTTCCGATTCCGTCCCTTTGTATTCAGCCATTCGTGGAGAATGCCATCCGGCACGGCTTCTTCGACCAGGAAGGCAGGGGGACCGTAAGCTTGCTGGTGGAGAAGGATAAGGATGGTGTACGCATAACCGTTGAGGACGACGGCACAGGCATTCCGCAGGAGGTTCTTGTCCGGATTACGGGAGCAGACCGACCAGGCACCGGTGTCGGCATCGGGATTCTCAATATCCGGCGCCGTTTGGAATCCATTCCCGGCGCCTCCCTGCAGATTGCCTCCGAGCCGGGCAGAGGTACCAGGATCGTCATGCGGCTGCCGCGGGATGAGGAGGAATAAAACGTGGGAGAGGGGGAGAAGGGAATGTTCACTGTAGTTATTGTGGAGGACGAAAAGCCCATTCTGGAGCTGATGAAGGTGGTTGTGGGCCGCAACCCGCACTGCCGGATTATCGGCGCCTTCAACAATCCGCTGGAGGCGTTGGAGAAGCTGCCGGAGCTCAGGCCGGACATCGCCTTTCTGGATGTGGAGATGCCCAAGCTGTCCGGGATTGAGCTGGCCCAGAGGCTGAACGAATGCTGTGAGGGCACACACATCGTCTTCACCACCGCTTATAAGGAATACGCTCTGGAGGCGTTTCGGGTCTTCGCCTTCGATTATATATTGAAGCCGGTGATGACCAGTGCCATTGACCGGATTACCACCCGCCTGCTGAAGGAGGCAGACCGGACGGGAGGTGTGGGTGGATCAGCGCCTCCCGAGCCTGTCTCTCAAGCCTCCATCCATTGCCTCGGCAGCTTCGAGGTACGCAGTCCCAAGGGTGAGCTGGTGCGCTGGCCTACCCGGAAAACGGAGGAGCTGTTCGCCTATCTGCTGTGCTGGCCCGATCAGGATATCAGCAAGTGGAAGCTGATGGATCTCCTGTGGCCCGAAATGAATGAGGAACGGGCCATCCACAATCTGCACAACACCGTGTACCGGCTGAAAAAGCTGATCAAGGAGCAGGACATTGGGATGGATGTGGTCAAAACCGGAGACGGTTATCTGCTGAAAACCCAGGATATCCGCTATGATCTGCTGGAGTTTCTGCAGGATTTGACCGGTCAGGGCCATAAGAAGCAGGCAGAGCCGGAGCGGCTGGAGGCCTTGTTTGCCCTGTACCGCGGTCCGCTGCTGGGGCACAAGGATTATATGTGGAAGGTCCAGCTGGAGGAAAGCTGCGGCAAACAATACAGGGCCCTTGGCTGCCGGCTGGCTGAGCGGTACATGGCCCAAGGGGAATGGAGCAAGGCCGAGCAGCGCCTTCTGGCATGCCTCTCCTTTTATCCGTTGGAGGAGGAGCTCCACCTGCTTCTTCTGGAGGTATATGCAGCCGCAGGCAAACGGGAGCGGATCACCCGGCATTTCAACCTGTTCGAGATGCAGTACCGCAAGGAGATGGGGATGGAGGTCCCCGCGGAGATCAGCAAAAAAGCCAAGATGTACATGGAATTGTCGAAAATTTCCCAGCCCCCCCAAAAAAATTAATAGCCCAAAAAGCACCTTGCAGCCTCAATGCTGCAGGGTGTTTTTGGCATTTAATAGCCGTTCTCGCGGGTTTTTTCCTAATAATCGGGTGTAAGCCGCAAGAACTAGCCGCTAGCGGGTATCGGACTTTTGAGAGAATTTTGAGAGAAGCCTACTCTATAATAATAACTACTAATTGCGACAAAAGTCGCAGAACGGAGAGTGGTGACGAAGTGTGGCGAAAGGGCGGCCTGCTATTTGCAATACTTATGGCCCTGTTGGTGGCGATAAACGGCTTTTCCGTTTCTCAAGCGGATTCCCCTCCTCGTTACAATGCGGAGGAGCTCTATTCTCATGTAGAGGAGGCTGTTTTTTATGTAAGGGTGCTCCGTGAGGACGGAACGCTGAAGGATGTAGGCACCGGATTCCTCATCCGCCCGGACGGTACGGCACTGACTGCCCACCATGTGGTGGAGGAAGCGGTTCAGGTGGAATGTGTAATGAGTGATCAGTCTACCGTCATAGGCCGGGTAATCGCCCGGAACGAAGCCGCCGATACGGCGGTATTGAAGCTGGAGCAGCCGGCGGACAATGCCGGAGTCCAGCGTACATATCCGTTCATCCCGCTGCGCACGGGGCAGATGAAGCCTGGCGGGAAGGTGTTTGCCATCGGGTTTCCGATGAAAGGAACGAAGATCATCACAGAAGGAATCGTCAATACACCCCGCGCCTCCATCAACGGAAGGGATCGGCTGCTGGTTTCGGCGGAGCTGGTCAACGGCATGTCCGGCGGCCCGTTATTGGATGAGCAAGGTTATGCAGCAGGCATTCTGTCCGGTTCCCTGCGCACCATGAGCGGCATTCATTTGGCCGTGAGCGCTGAGGATGCGGCGGGGGTTGTGAAGTAAAGGCTTTTATTTATATAAGGTTGCTTTGGGAGGATACATAATGCTAAAAGGGTTAAAAAAGTGGACTTCGGCCACCCTTGCTGCCAGCCTGTTGGCGGCCATGTTTGTGCCTGTTGGCAGCGGTGAAGTAAAGGCGGCGACAGGGCAGTATGAGGATGTGCTTGTAAATGGTACCCTGATTTATAATGCCAGCACGATTAGTAAAAACCCCGCTGTTCCTCAAATAAATGGCGAGAGCAGTATGGAATATGAGGCATGGATGTGGTTCCCCAGGCAGCATGCCGGAGCAGGGTTACCGGGTGTACATATTGAGTATGGAGGAGAGTACCTTAAAGGTACACAATCTGCAATGGATTTTAAGGGAACCATCCGTGTAGCGGATATACCCGGTTTGCAGGCACTGGCCGCCGGTGGGCAAGGAGAGTTCCGCTTCTTCATCAATACGATGTGGGAATCTGATGACGACTTTGTAAGCATGGAAATCGAAACGGACAGATCAGGCTACCACAAGTACGAGGAAGAGCATGGCGGGAGTCATCCTGACCGGAATGATAATGTTGACACAGGTTGGCAGAAGCTTGATCCCAATGACGTGATTACCATTACATTGAATCGCGATGGAACCGCTGCTATCGATGGAGTTCATCTGTATTTCCGAGATATTACTCCACCTAAGATAGAGGACTACCAATTTTCTTCTACCGGTACAGAACGGGACAATCTTAAGATTGGTGAAAAGGAATTGTTCCTGAAGGCCGGCGAACGGATGGAACTTACTTATCCATTCAGCGAGCCGGTTAAACCAAGCTCTCAAATAGATGCCGCTGATCTGAACGCCCACTATTTATTCACTAATCCTGCCGGAACGGGTTTGCCCGGAGCCGGGCAGAATCAAGGAATGAGGCTTCCAGCTTCGACAAATTGGAGCCAGTTCACAGACAAGCTGGCTTACTCATACTCACCAACTCCCCTTCATCATTCAGGCAATTTGCCCATCAAGAATGGCGGAGAGCTAATGTCGATCCCTGCAGAGGGTGGACTGAACCAAAAAGCACTTTTTGAAAAAATTAAGGAAGCTGATTTTCATGATGCTGCGGGAAACCCGCTTATAATTAGCAATTTTGGTCAAAGAGCTTCTAGTACGGCGGGCTCATCCTTTCTGAGTGGTAAAATAGTTAATCCCTTTGACGAAACTGTTGATCCAGGCAATGTAATATCCAACAACGACGGCTACCGGGTTATCGTGGACGCGGTTCCGCCCAAATACACCTTTGCGGCCAATGGTATCCAACCGGAAATCGTCACAGGCAGTACCTTAAACGGCGGAGACGTCATTGATTTTAAGGTGCAGCTTACGGAGGATACCATTGTCAAAGCGGGATTGAATGTTGGAGATCTGATTCTTCATTTTAATAATGGAATGAAAGCTCACTATGTAAGTGGAGAAAACTCGGACACATGGATATTCCGGGCCAAAGTAACTGATCAGGATGTAGATGTGGCATTGCTCAAGGTAATCGCCCTCACCCACGAAAGCCGGGCACCAGGCTACGCCGACAAAGGTGTGATCCAGGATTACGCCGGCAACCTGCTGATGGATGCGGCGCATACCAACAAATCCGCCGAGCCTGTGCCCACTGACCCCTCCCAGCAAATCCCGAATACCAAGATCGACTGGGCCAAGCTGTCCATCGATAACCAGGACCCTTCGTTCAGCTATATCTATGACCATGATGGTGCAACCGAGGCGGTGTATGGCAAAAAGGGGAAAATCACTGTCGATGCCAATGATCCTTCGGTGACGGCTCCCCCCCTTGACCCGGATGAAGCCGGATTTGTGCGGCCGAGCCGGGGCATTTACCGGCCTTTGAATATGACAGGCGGTACAGGAGGGAATTCTCCAGGAGTGGGGCTGGTCTTCTATTATTGGAGTCAGGATTCCAACAATCCGTTGGCAGGCAAGGAAACGGACCATTATGCTGCAGTGAAGCGGTATTCGCTGACGGGACTGCAGCCACGCGACGGTTTATATCCGAGCGGCCTGGAAGAGTTGAACTTCATGGTTGCCAACAACAAAACCAATCTGCTGTCCCCGCCGTCGGAAGCCTTCGCCTCTGGCGCAAGCGGACCCTGGTACCTGCATACCTGGACAGCGGATATGACGTGGGACACAGCCCGGGAATTAATGCAGTACGAGAAGAAGAAGGTCTTCGAAACAACTAACGCGGCTCAATATACCGCTTGGAAGAATGAATATCTGGCGACCCACCCGGGCGCTTCCGTTGCAGACGCAGAGTTCTATGCCTCTGGCAAGGCGCTGGTGGCGGTTGGCGAATATGAGAATCTGGCCATGTGGACACCAGCGGATTATAAACATGATGATTCCAACTGGATATACGACAAGGCCACTCTGCTGTTGGACAACCAAGCCCCTGTGCTTTCGGCAAAAATCATTGGGGATAAGCTGCCTGAGGTAAAAGCATTGATTACCGCAACGGATGATCACAGTGGCATTGATGCGGCTAATGTGCAGTACCAGTGGGTGAAGGAGCATGAAGCGCCAAGCTCAATTGGATGGAACACCGTTCCTACGGATTACACTGTCTCTACACAAGGCCATGTTTTTGAAGATGGCACCTATGACCTGTACCTGCAGGGTGCGGATCATGCGGGCAATATAGTGGCTGCCCAAAAGGCGGCTTCAGCAATCGTGAATTCGTCCGATAAAATTGAGGTTTCCTTTTCACCTACCTCCACTGTTTTTATGAAGAGCCAAAATGTGGAGCTCACGATTAAAAAGGTTCAAGTGGAAGCCGTCGCATATGCTTACAGCAGCTCCCCGGTTCGTCCGGCGGACAGTCAATTTACACCGACGGTCCTGGCGGCTGTTTATGGCAGTAGCTCTGTACCAAACGTTCCGGGTGCGGACAACGCAGCGGCACCCTCTGTAACGAGCTCTGTTTATGCGGCCAACACGGTCACCTCGGCGGTTTATGAGCAGCCAACTACCGTCTGGGTTCCCGCCGATCCTACACTGAACGGTGATCAATACCTGCATATCCGTGTCCAGGAAGCGGGAGCACAAAGCTATTATTTCAATCAGTTGTACAAGTTTGACAATACGGCACCTGCTGTTACCTTCAGCATCAACGGTGTGAATTACGCCAAACCAAGTCATGCAGTTACCGTAACGGCTACTGAACTGCAGCGGCCCGATAACATGAAGGTGAACTATCAATGGGTGCGGGAGGATGCTCCTGCCCCTGATGCAGCAACCGCGGGCTGGCAGATGCTTCCCGAAGGCGGGAAGGTTGTCTTGGATAACTCCGTACTTGCCGCAGGAGAAACAGCCAACTTCATACTGTATGTTTATGCAATGGATGGAGCGGGAAATGAAGCCATTACCCACACAGGCACTTTCCGGTTGTCGCGGGAAGATAACAGCCCGGTGCAGGTGCTCCAATCCGATCTGATTGCCTTCGAAGGCAACGAAACAGACGGATATAAGGCAGTACTTCAGCTGGAGCTGCAGAATACCACGAAGCATGGCTTCGAATATGCCATCTCCAAGGATAACGGGATCAATTGGACCAACTGGATGCCGTACACCAACTTTGTCCGCACACCTGTTGATGCAACAACACCTGCCCAGCTTCAGCTGAAGGTGAAGTTCCGTTCTCCCGGCGGCGGGGAAAGCAGCCCGGCGGATGTGGATACCAAAGCCTTCAATCCCGCTGCCAATAATCTTTACGGCATTGCTTCCTACAGTACCACGAAGTCCGTTGGCAGCGGCGCGGTGTCCCTCACCATCTCGGTTCCGGCAGGAATCAAGGTGAAGCCTTCCGCTACCGACAATTTGGCGGCACCGGTTCATGTCAAGGGCAATACGTACAGCATTCCGCAGAACGGGATTTACACCTTTGACCTGACAGACCTTACTGCATCTGACCGGAAAGCCAGGCTGTTGGCCGTCGTCAATAATATTGATGACACTGCCCCTGATGGAGTGATTGCCTACAACATTACCGGACCAACCTCCTCCAATGTTACGGCTGAGCTGCAAACCTCGGAGCCTGTCCGGGTGTTGAATAATGAGGGCAGCAGACGCCATAGCTTTAAGGAAAACGGCACCTTCGTCTTCGAGTTTGAGGATGAGGCAGGCAATAAAAATACGGCAACGGCAACAGTGGGCAACATCGACAAAACCCCTCCCTCTGTTGAAATTGTGGCGACAGATAAGTATGGGGCCAACGGCTCCAAAACCTTTAAGACCATCAAGGACAGCCAGGGTAACGTGATTCTGGCCGAGGGTGTTGTGCTGAGTGTAGTCAAAGCTGCCAATAGTACCAAGGATATCACGGTTATTCAAGGCCAAAATCCGGTTACAATGCTGGACAACGGCAAGGTGGAGTTTACCGTACGGGATCAAAACGGCAATACCACCGTTGTGGAAAAGGAGATCTCCTACATTGCCCCGGCTTTGGAAACACCGGAAATTGTCTACGAGTTTGTGGATGAAAATGGTCAGCCGCTGTCTCCGGACAAAACTGTCACCATTGACGGCAAAACCTATGCCAAGGGTAAGGTGAAGGTCACGCTGAACGGAGAGGTCAGTGCTCCCAACAAGATCTTTTTGGGCACAGGGCCATCAATTGACAAGGATAATGGAAACTACCTCAATCAGATTAGCGGAGCGGATGGACGTTACAGCCATTCTGCCATCTACAGCACAAATGGTTTTACCAAAATCGCGATTTCCGATCTTTTGGGGCAAAGGATTATCTCATCAATTGAAGTGACCGGACTGGATAACACGGCTCCGGAGCTCAAGCTTAACCGCCCTGTAATCTCCGTTATCCGGAACCAGGAAGGATTTAATCCTTACACGGATCTGGGAGGTTATACCGTTTCCGATAATCTGTCTGCTGCGGACCATGTGACGGTCACCATCAGCGACCTGGATCTGACGGCAACGGGCAAAAAATCGGTGACGTACACCGCAACGGACGAGCTTGGCAACAGCGCAGCCGTCACTCAATCCGTGGTTGTGTTGCCGGATTCCGGACTGATGATTACGGGCAATGGGGAAGTGATTTCCTCTAGCCTGGAAGAGGCCGTTCTGTTCGATACCAACAACATTACCTTCCGTGTCCAAGGGTATGACGAAATGATGGTGGAGGGAACGAAGGCAACCAATGAACGGGCAACCTTCAGCATTCTCTATCATTCCGGGCTGTACCGGGAAGGGCAAATGAAATATATTGCCGAGGAAATATCCTACGAAGCACTGACGGCTCAGCAATTCCAGGTTACCTTCCCGAAAACAGGCTGGTACACCATTATTGTCAGAACGCAAGAGAGAGAAAGGGAGTTTGCTTCCTTCTTTGTGGGCAACAAGGATTAAGCCGCTACCCTGAAATAACATGGTCCGAGCCAAAGTCTGCGATGGGCCAGATAGTGGGGAAACCCGGAATGGGCACTGCCTGTTCCGGGGGCTTTCTTTGGATAACAACCGGCGGAATAACCGGGTAATCTCTAGAATGAAGGAGTCAACAGCGGATGAGAGGGTTTAAACAGGCAATCGCCATTGTATTGGCCGCCATTCTGGCCTTGGGGCTTCCCGTTTCGGCCTTTGCCAATGAGGTTGGCAAGGAAGACGTGACGGTGGTCAGCAACAGCTTCGTGAAGGTAACGGTCAATAATCATACGGGCCGGTTTGCGATCCGGACCCTGGACGGACAACCCGTCCGCAAGAATGACCAGAACGTCAACATGATGTTCCAGGGAGATGATCCGGAAACCTCCTTTACCACCTTCCGGATTGACGGAACGGATTATATTTTCGGCAATCCTTACAAATTCGGAGCCGATTTCTTTTCGGAAATTTCTACACCGCGGATCGTGGAGAATTCCGACGGCACCAAGCAGATTGAGACAACCTGGAGCATCAAGAGAGTCCAAATTACACAAGTTTTGAAGCTCTACACCGATACATCCGACATCATGAATGCCGGCAATGTCAACGTAGGCTACATCGTCAACAACCCTACCCAGGCGGACGTGCAGGTGGGTTCGCGGATTCTGCTGGACACCATGGTGGGCAGCAATGACGGTCCTGCCTTTCAAGTAGGGGCCGTTTCTGATCATCCCCTTCAAGTAGAGCGCAGGCTGGTGGATGAGGATAAGGTGGATTCAGCGTACACAGGTCTGGATCGAACTCTTCGTACGCTGCCGGCTTATTGGGTTATGAAGGACAAGTATGACAGCACCAATCCGTTGGCTACCAATGTGACGGCTTACGGCTTCAATAACTTTTCCGAGAATGACATCAATATTGTGGATGAAATGGTTGTTGGACATTGGGCCAGAATGGCCAATACCAAGTGGGATTATGAAATTAATGAAAACCTCGATTTCACCACGGACACCAATGATTTTGGCTCGGCGGATTCGGCTGTCGCCTTGTATTGGAATCCGGACCGGATTCCGGCAGGATCAGCCCGTACCTTCGAGACAGTTTATGGTTTGGGCGAAATTATCTCTCCGGACAAGGTGTTCTCTATCCGTTACATTGATCCGGTAAATCAATTGGCAGCCTTGGAGGATGGCAGCGGGTATGTGGATGAGGGCGTATTCCAGATTACGGCCGAAATCGAAAATATGGAATCCTTTAAGATGGAGCATTCCAACATCGTCGCCAACATGCAATTGGATAATGCACTTAAGTTTGTGGAGATGGATGAGAACGGGAAAATCGTTAGAGGCTCAGATGGCAAGGTGAAGACGCTGCCCGGCAATACCCAGTCAGCGGTGTTCATAAAACCAGCGACACCTGCCGAAGCCGAGGCGGGCATTCAGCCCAAATTTAAGCCCGGTGACATGGTAACCGCTACCTTCCTGGTGCAGGCCAAAGGTCGACCTTGGCCGACGACCCCTGAATATTTGCTTACCGTTACGAGCAAGGAAATGGGCGAAAAACTGGATGGAATTGAAGACGAATCCGTCAAGGCCCAATATGAATCCAGCAAGGCCAATTTTGTGTTCCTTCCCCCGGTAGGGGTTGCTGCACAAACCTTTGTGTATGCGATGACACCGGAAGAGGCTTTTGCCTCGGATGTCAAATACCTCACGCTGAACTTGTCGAACGTGGAGGCGTATAATCCGGGCAATGCCTCCTCCGACCCGAATTTTGACCTGTATCTGAAGGAAACCGCAACCGGCAACCGCTATAAGGTACCAGTGAAGCAATCCGTTATTATGCAGCCTGCCAATGACGGACAAATGGGCGATATGCGGATTACATACCGTACCGGCGATCTTGTGGATGCCACCGGCAAGGTGTTGAAGGCAGACTTGGGTCCCGCATTGCCCTTAGGCGAATATCAGGTGGAAGTGGATTATAAGGATACGGCTGATACAGGCGGCTTGTATGACCTGAAGACGGCTCAACGCTTTGTGGTCACCGAGAATGAAGCAGCCCGGGTTAAGAAGGCCAATATCCTGGCTGTCATTAAGAATACAGTGACGTTAAACGGTGATTTTGAAGCAAAAGTAAAACCCGATTATATGGAGGCTTTCCCGGAAGCGGCTGCCCCATCCAGAGACGATATTCAGGCGATGAAGGTCACTCTGACCACCGCCCTGGATAAAATGTCCCGGGTCGGCCAGCTAGTGGATCCCGGCTTCGGCGGGGAATACCAAAAAGAGCAGCAAAAAACATCTACCTACCGCCTGCAGGCCTTCGAAAGCGAGCAGGAGCTGAAGGATCTCAAGGACGATCTGGATGACCGGAAAAAGGGCGAGGATGAGGTTCTGGTGGAAATCCGCGGCATGATCAACCGGATCGGCAGCGGCAAGGACCTGCAATATGTGGTGGATACCACCAGCGAGCCTGCCATTATCAACAAAGCCGTTGCTTACCGCGGTAAGGATATGGTATTTGCCAAGGGACAGCTGGATGTAATGGACATCGGCCTGATTAGAGGCGCTGCCCAATCCCCCTTCCTGCGCACCTTGTCCGTTAAGGGTGACGGCACGCTTTCTGTAGCAAACAGCGGCTTTGTTTTTCATAAGGGTGAATGGACGCTGGATTTCTACAACGGCTTCAGCAAAACCCTGCTGGAGAAGAAGGACGATGACGACAAGAAGGATGATGAACCGGGCGGAGAGGATGAATCCTTAAACGGCTCTCTGGCTTGGGCCGCAGGCAATCTGGCGGATCGGGTGAATCCGCTGCGCCAATTGTCCATTGAGGATGTTTATTTTAACCGCCACAGCCTGTTCGCCGCTCCCAGCTTCACCATCAGCGGCTTCGGCATGAAGTTCAATGACTACATTTTGCGGGCGGGTGGTATTTCCTTCGGCGGTACCATCGGCTTCAAGATTGTGGAGTCGGAAATCAATGATGTGGTGTTTAATGAAAAGGGCTTTGTGGGCATTGATGCCTCGCTGAGCTTTGATCTGAATCAAGACATTGGCCTGATTGGCGTCACGAAGAAAAAGGATAAGAAGAAAGATGACAACAAGGGAGGCTCCGGCAAGGATTCTCCGAAAAAGGATGACGACAAGGACATCGCCGGCGAAATTCACATTGTGCATTATGTGCAGCCTGTCGAGGGCATCTCCAACAGCTACGGCATTAAATTTAAAGCAATCATCAACGATTTTGGCGTTGGTGTGGAGCTGGCCTTCAAGCAGGTCCCGGACAAACGGGTTCTGCCGGATGTGATTGGTTTTGAGGCAAGGCTGGGTGATCCCGGCGTAGCGATTTTTGCCGCTACCTATCTGCAAGGCATCCGTGGTGCAATCCGCGAGCTGGCCGATACCATTGCCGGTGAAGGAGATGTGCCGCTGACCCTTGAGGCCGGCGCGGATATTAACTTCGGGGTTCCGCCCGCCATATTCTATGGCAGCATCGATCTCACCCTGAAGAAAACCGGCTTTAAGATTCTGGGCAAGCTGGACTATAAGCCAACCCCCACATCCGAAAAGATAAAGATGATTACAGAAGCTAAAATTGCCGCCCAATGGGTAAAACCCTGGTTCGTCGCAGCCTCTGCGGAGCTGGATGTGCTGGGCTGGAATATTATTATCGGCAAGGCCTCGCTGTTCGTGGGCCAGAACCTGATCAAAAACCGCATTGATTTCGAGGGTTTCGTGAGTGCCAAGATCCAGATTCCCGAGGATGTTCCTATCGTAGGCGGCAAGCCGCTGGCAGGGGTTTCCCTGGGTGTAAACAACGACAAGATGTGGGGAAGCTACACCCTACTTTTCCTCACCTTGGGCATCACCTACTACTTTAACGGAGGTATTGAGTTCGGCACCTCCGGCGAGAAGCTTCCCGAAGGGTTGGCGTATCTGCGGATTCAGGATCCGGAGAACGGCCCCAAGCTGATTGTATTGGGTCAAGGTGTGGAAACCTTGGCTACCTCTTGGGTAACCAAGGAAGATACGCTGCATGAAATTGAGTACCACAGCGTCGCCAGTGGTGTGGATCTGCTGGATAACGGCTCCTTCGGAGTGGGGATCGGCGGCATCAAGGTAGCAGAGGAAGGGCGGCTTCATGAGATCCCCATGAGCTCCGTTTCCGGTGATGCACTGTTGGAGGTCGAGTATTACGGCAGCACCGTTCCCAACCTGATTATGAAGGATAACAACGGTCAGGATTATCCCCTTGTTTATGACGTGGCGAATATCAATGATCCCTTAGCCAATGCCTTTACTCAGGAAGTGAATGGACAGAACGGTGCTGTGAAAAAGGTCTACATTGCCGTACCGGCTAATAAAGCCGGCGGAACCTGGAAGCTGTACGCTGATCAGCAGGTGGATTCCAGACTGCTTAACATTCCCGTGGTTTCCAAGCTGGATGAAGTGCGGCTGACCAAGCCGGATCAAAACCCGAATACCTTTACGGCCTCCTGGAAGGTGGCGAATGCCAAACCCGGAGATACCGTAAATCTCTATTTGACCAAGGATGCGGTCCAACCTCCTGCTGCTGCAGGTGAAGAGGCGGCCCAGCCGGGTTCGGCGGGACTGCTCGTAGCCAAGGATCTGGAGGTTACGGCCGGAGGCAATATGTCCGGCACTACCGCAATAGGCAGTGTGAATATCGATGTGTCCCAGGTATCCCTGTTGGGTGCTACGGAGGATATCCGGGGACTGCTGCCGCAGGGCAATTATTATCTGCGTGCGGAGCTGAAGTCCTCCAACACCTTCGGTACGAAAACCAGTGAGCAGAAGTTTACGGTTATCGATCCGCTGGCCCCCCATGAGGTACAGGATGTGGCTGTGAAGCCCGCCGGGAACGGATATTTCAACCTGTCCTTCCGACCGGCAGGCAAAAAGCCGGCACAAGCCGAATTTGAGCACAGCTACACCATCGAAGTGATGCAGGAACAAAACGGCGCCTTGAGCGAATACGACAACTTCGCCTCCCTGTTATTCACGGAAGAGGAATTGGCTCCGTACTGGAATGCCCAAAGCGGCAAGTATGAAGGCATCCGCCTGGGCGGCTGGACCAAGGCCTCCCGCTCCAGCGTGGTGGATCAATCCGGGCTGGACAGCAAGCCTATCGCGAATGATGACTTTACCTATCAAGGCCTGCAGGTAGGCCAGAAGTATGTGGTGGGTGTATCGGCGGCAGTCCGTCCCGATAAGGAAGCCGACAAGAATGAAAACCTGCATTTTGCAAACCGGATGGATACGGCGAATACACTTCTGCCTGTTCCGGCCAAACCGGTGATGAGTATCCAGCCTACGGATACCGTGAAGGTAGCCGAAACGACAACCGCATATGCGGATGTGCTGAGCAGTGTGACGCAGCAGCGGATTCAGCTTGGCTCCGATCAGCAAAATGTGGAGGTGGAGGCGCTGTACGACGGCAAGTCCATCGCCAAAACCACCCTTACGAATAAAGCATCCGGCAGCTCGGGGACATTGGATCTCTCCAATTTTACAACTGACGGCACGTATGGGGTTGAACTGCGGTCTACGAATAAACAAACCGGAGATTTCTCCATTACGATGCTTTACCTGACTGTGGATACCATGGCTCCTATTCTCTACTTGGATACTCCGCTCTCCGGTGAGCGTACTGCCGGCGGCAAAATCCTGGTGGCAGGGCAAACCAGCAATGATGCGGAGTTGCGGGTAAACGGACAGCGCCTGAATGTTGGCCAGGATGGACGTTTCTCCGGCCAGATCTCGGTTTCCGGAACGGAGCCGAAGCTGGATCTTGTGTTTGATGCGGTTGACCGTGCAGGCAACAGAAACGGTACAACGGTGAAGGTGACCAACGGCAGCTATCAAGTGCCTGTGGCCTTGGTTCTGCGGAAGCTTCCTAACCTCCATGTAGCGGACCAAAAGAAGGTAGAGGCCTTCCTGCGCTATTCCAACGGCGTGGATGAGGATAAAAAGCCCTTATTCAAGGAAGTGCCCGTACCCGCTGCGGATTTGGGTAAGCTTACCTACTCCATCTATACCGGAGAAGCTGCCAGCGTATCCAATAATGGCACGGTTCAAGCTGTCTCCGAAGGTTCCGCTATTGTGAAGGCGGAGTACCGGCTTACCGAGGATGTGGCGCTTACAGGCATGACGGTGGTGGATGTATCCACTGAGGTGAGTGCTTACACCGCAGCCATCGACAAAAGGGCTGGTGCCACCAAAGTCAATGTGGTGTCTGCCGGCGACATGACGGATGCCGAGCTGGTTTATAAGGTACATCCTGTGGCTGGCGGAACACCGGCTCCCCGCTACAAGGATGATGTAAGCGGCTGGTCGCTCCTCCCTGCAGACGGTGTAGTTGCCGCTGCGGCAGGAAACAAGGTGGCAGTAGCCAAACGCGCTGTAGGAGGCAAGCTGGCTGCGGCGGTTTCCACGCTGATGGAAGCGAAGGTTTGGAGCCAGCCAACACCTGGTGGCGGTGGCGGCGGATTCATGGGCGGAGGAAATTCGGATATAAAGGCCAATGGCGATACGGTTACAACCGAATTGCGCAATGACCGGTTGGCAGCCCGCATCGACAAGGCGGGTACCAGCACCGTTAATCCGAAGCAGGTATTGATCGAAGGCAGCAATGCGCTGGTGAACGGCTACGAGTTCGAAATCGGCTCCGGCCTGCTGGCCCAGGCTGCCAAGAACGGACAAACCCTGCGTTTGGCGCTGCCCTTCGCTGATCTGGCTATTCCGGCACATCTTGCAGCTGAATCCGGCAAGGATCTGAAGCTGGTGCTGGAGAAGAACACGGCTTCCGAAAAGGCGGAGCTGGAAGCTATTGCCGGATCCCTCCAGGCGGAATTGCTGGGTGGCGGAGAAGGGGTTACCTTCGATATTGGCCAAAGCGGGATTTATGCCGGACGCTCCATTGCCGCAAGAGTAGCGATTCCCGACAGCATTGCCGCCAAGGATATTACCGGCGTGGTGCTGAGAAGCAAAAACGGCAATTGGACCACGGTTCCGTGGGCATTGGATATCGACAACAACAAAGCCTATGTAAACCTGACTCTGACAGATGACGGCAGCATTGCCTTCATCAAGAATAAACCTTCCTTTGCCGATGTGGCTCCCGACAGCTGGGCGAAGGATGTGATTGCAGCAGCCAGCGGCAAGCTGTTTATGCTGGGCCGCGGGGCCGATGAATTTGCTCCGGACAGCCGGATTACCCGGGCGGAATATCCTACCGTGCTGCTTCGTGTGCTGGGTCTGATGAGCCAGCAAGCTACAGCAGGCTTCAGTGATGTATCCGCGGAGGACTGGTTCAGCCGCAGTGTGGCCATTGCTTCGGCTAATGGTCTGGTGAACGGCTTCGAGGACGGAACCTTCCGTCCGCAGGGTGAGCTGTCCCGGTTGGAGGCTATGGTGATGGCAGGCCGGGGGCTTGCGCTGCTGGGAGGAAACACCGCAGTAGATACGGCTTCCGCTGACGCTATCCTGGGTGAATTTACCGATGGGGCCGTAATTCCGGAATGGGCCAGAGAGGCTGTTGCTCTCTGTATCCGTGAAGGCATTATTGACGGCCAGGATCAGGCCCTGCTTCCGGACGGAGCGCTTACCCGCGCCCAAGCTGCGGCAATTGCAGCCCGGTTGAATCAGAAGGTGCCTGCAGGCAAGCTGTAATAAATCAAGAGCAGTCCGACTATGAGAGCAGGAAGGTGTCTTATGCTTTTCAGACAAAAGTGGATCAAGCTTGTCTGCTGCCTTCTGCTGCTGGTCTCCTTTGTCCCCGCAGGTTTGGGGGCAAAGGCGGCAAGCGGCAGCTGGTCAAGCTATGCGGAAACAAGCTGGTATGATGCCAACTATACGACGTTTACAATTGAGACGCCTCAAATGCTGGCCGGTGTATCGGAGCTGGTATATGGCGGGATCGATTTCAGCGGGAAAACGCTGGAGATTGTCACCAGCCTGGATTTATCGGAGCATGAATGGCGGCCCATCGGCACACCGGAGCATCCGTTCCGCGGTATCCTGATGGGACGGATCGGATTGAATCCGGCCGTGACTGGGCTTACGGTAAACGCCGGTGATTATGCCGGTTTAGTGGGGTATATGAGCGGAGCCACGGTGGGACGGTTTACCCTGGCGGGCGAAATCAGTCTGAATACCTCCGGGCGTAATGTGTACGCCGGTTCAGTGGCAGGTTTTATGGATCAGAAAAGCACCATTCTGGATATGGTCAGTAATGTAACTATTCAGGTAACAGGCGCCTCCAACGGCCAGCTCCATGCCGGCGGCATCGTGGGCAGCAGCTCAGGTGTGCTGTCCAATGTGGAAAACCGGGGCAGCATTACAGTAAACAGCGTAGGCGAGGTGTTGGCAGGCGGTATCGCCGGTGCCTCCAACGGTGATCTGGAGCTGAAGAAAAACCAGAACAGCGGTGCCGTAACGGTAACCGGAAGTGTATACCGCTCTGAAGCGGGCGGGGTTATCGGCTTTGCTCAGGCAAAGCTGGATATGGATGAGGAGGATACCTTCATCCGCAACAGCGGTGCGCTGACCGTAACGGATACGGCCGGCGGCTCTCTGGGGGGAATTGTGGGTAAGGCGGGTCCGGCGGCAGCTGTGGAATTCTCCGCCCAAACCTCCAACTCCGGGAGAGTTCAGCTTAATGCCGGCTCTTTTGCGGCGGATACCTATGCTGGCGGCTTGATCGGTTCCTTGGAAACTCCCCTGTTGACGAGATCCCATGCCGAGTTTGCCCAAACGGGGGAAATCGTCCATAACGGGGGCGTACGGGTGTACACCGGCGGAATCGCCGGCAGTGTGGCCGGGAATGTAGAATGGGAAAAGCCGTACTCCGGTACGGCAGCTATTGCTGTGCAAGGTGTATCGGAGCTTTATACCGGAGGTCTATTCGGTAAGGCGGGAGATACACTAACCTTCACCAAGGCGGCAGCCAATCAAGGCGCGGTTCAAGCGGACGCCTCCGGTGACCATGTCTATACAGGCGGTCTGGTTGGGTACGCAGGCAACCGTTTGATCCTCCAGGACAATACGGCAGCTGCTTACAGCAGCAGCGGGGCCATTACAGTCACGGGCACTGCTTCTGATGTATACACCGGCGGTATTATCGCCAACAAGGCATACACCAAAGCGGTCAATAATGTGGCCAGCACGGGTGCCATTGCCGTTACAGGCGCCCAGCGTTTGTACACAGGCGGTTATTTCGGTAAGGTGACCGGTCCGGATACGGCCATTGCCGGCGAAGCCTTCGCCTCAACCATTCAGGTAACCTCCACGGTGCCTGCGGATGAGACGCGTGATGTGTACACGGGTGGCATCGTTGGGCACTACGTTTTCAACAGCACCATTGCCAACACCTCCTTCTCCGGCAGCATCACGGCAACCGGGGGCCTCTATACCGGAGGCATTGCCGGATATATGAGCAGCGGTACGATCACCGGAGCAACAGTGGGCAGTGCTGAAGCCCAGGGGCTCCTCCGCTCCGACGGGAATACCGGCGGTGTTGCGGGTTATGCCAATGGTGAAATTACCCAGGCCGCCATTCACCACCTCCGGATTGAAGCCACAGGAGTGGGCGGTACAGCAGGCGGCATCGCCGGGTTGGCCCAAGGCCGCATCTCGGCAGCATCCGTTGGGAATGCAGCGCCTGAGGATGATTCCTACAAGATAAGCATTGCAGCAGAAGCTTCCGAAGTTGCTGCCGGCGGTGTAATCGGCAAGGACAGCGGCAACCTCCGTTTGGAGACCATCACGGCCTCTGGCATCAGCCTGGAATCCAGTGCGACTGCAGCTCGGGTGAAGCTGGGCGGTCTTGCCGGTATTACTTCAGCCCAAGCCATGGTAGGTACACAGGAAACACCCGTCAGTGTTCATCACATTAAGGCTGATGCGGCCGGTAATGAAAACGCGGTGGGCGGGGTAATCGGACGTAATGAAACTCCGCTTGATAGGGAGCGCTTGAAGCAGGTATTTGAGATTTCCATCCAGGCCCAAGGCAACCGCTCCATATTGGGCGGCATTATCGGCTCCAATAGCGGTGTGCTTACGGACTTGGAAGCCACGGGTATTGAAATTGTTTCCGGCGGTGCGGACAACCAGGTGGGCGGTCTTGCCGGATACACGGACGCAGCCGTTATTCGCCCTCTGGTGTATGCAGGCGAAACAGGGCTTACCTTAACCCTGCAAGGAGCGGGAGCTTCCGCAGGCGGTGTAGCCGGGGTTGCCAAGAACACCTCCGTTACCGGCGATGGAACTGCCAGCAGTTCTGCAGGGCTTGTGGTCAATACGGAGACAGCAGCAAGCGGAGCCCGCATTGGCGGTATTATCGGTACAAGCGATGCTTCCCCGATGACGGATGTAATTGCGGAAAGCCCAATTGTGACAGCGAAGGGCGCGAATTCGTCGGTAGGCGGTTTAACGGGTGAAATAACCGGCGCCAACATTACGAATTCCGCAGTTAGGGGCATTCTGCCTGAATATGCCGTATTCAATCTTCACGGTGCGGACAGCATGGTGGGCGGTGCTGCCGGTAAAGCAGAGAACAGTGCCTTTACAGGAGACTCGACCCAAACCAATGTGGAAAATCTGATTATGAACGGCGCTGATACTGCCGCACGCCTGACAGCAGGCGGCGTTGTTGGCCACTTGACAGATGGAAGCCTGAACAATCTGATTGGGCAGCAGGTAAAGCTGACGGTCAAAGGGCCTGAGTCCACCGTTGGCGGATTGGCAGGGTATAACCGTGGTTTGGCCGGATACGGGGTGGAAGGACATGCCCAGGTAATCCGTGGGAACTACATGGAGAACCTGACCACCGTTTTGGCCGCTACTGCCGCTTCCTCCACAACCGGCGGTTTAGTCGGCATCAATGATGAACGGACCGATGAGGATGCTGAAGTCAATATTGCTTCGGCAGTAAGCTCCATCGGAAGCAGCCGTTACACTGGCAGCGTCACCGTACATGGACCGCGTTCGGTTACCGGCGGTTTGATCGGCGAAAACCGCAGTATTGTCGCCAACAACAGCATTGCCGAGAAGCTTCCGGTGTTGTCTGACGGCAATAACGGCACGGTAGGCGGACTCATCGGCCAAAACTCCGGTACGGGTACGGTGTACTATTCGTACTCCAATGCCATCGTAACCGCCAGCGGTGAATCCACCGTCATCGGTGGACTGGCCGGATCGAATGCAGGCCATGTTATTGCTTCGTACACAGAGACAGATCTTACAGGCAATGCTGTCGGAACCAGCGGCGAATATGCGGCGCTGGGCGGTCTCGTCGGTAAAAATACAGGCGAGATCCGAAACAGCTTCACCTCGGCAGTGGTTACCTCCCACGGTGCGTATACCTTCACCGGCGGTTTGGTGGGTGATCATAGCGGCTCGGTCGCCAATTCCTATGCGGCCAAGAACGTAACGGCCCATGGCACAGGCTCCTTCGTCGGCGGTCTGATCGGCCGTATGACCACCGGAACAGTAGGAGGCAGCTACTCCGGCGGCCAGGTTACCGGTGATAACGGCGCTTATGCCGGCGGTTTTGCAGGCTTTTACAAAAATGCCAGCAAGGAACTCATCGATAATACCTACTACGTGAAGGATGAAAGCAAATCCATTAACAGCGGGCTGCTGGATTTTGGCGGCGGCACCTATTATGAGCTCAACCAATATTCCCGCTTGAGCCCGATTCTCTCCACTACGCTGGCTGACCGCAATGCCTTCCCGGCTCTGTCGGGCTGGACCTTCAGCGATACAGCATGGCGCTACGGCTCGGAGAATGCCGAATACCGGTATCCGGAGCTGAACCTCAGCGCTAACAACGGAGGAGGAAATAACGGCGGCGGGGGCACACCCGTCAGCATGAATATTAACTGGTACACCCGGAATACCAACGCACTTACGTTTACCTTGCAGACAGAGGCAGATCTGGCGGGTTTGGCCGCCATCGTCAACGGCACGGTAACCGGTGTAAGCAAGTTTGATTTTAAAGGAAGAACGATCCAATTGACCGCTCCGGTCCACATTCAATCCACCCAGTGGGATCCTATCGGCGCCGATACGGCCCATGCGTTCCAAGGGCATTTTGTGGGCAACGGGAATTTGATCAGCGGCTTGAAGGTATCCGGAGGCGATTATACCGGATTGTTCGGTGTGATCGGAAGCTTTGCCACTGTACGCCAGGTTGCCCAGGAGCCGGTGAGCGTGACCGGTACCCAATGGGTAGGCGCATTGGCCGGTCTTAATCAGGGCAAGGTGTCCGAGATCAGCGTAGTCTTGACCAGCCAGGCTCAAGTGAACGGCGGCAGCTACACGGGCGGTATCATCGGACAAAACACAGGAACCGTTACCGGCTTGACGTTTACCGCCAAAGATGGTGGCAAAGTGAAGAGCGCTGCGGCTAATGCGGCAGTAGGCGGACTGGTGGGCGACAATCAGTCGGCGATCTCCGCATCCAGTGTTGTGCTGGCAGGCGGCGCTATCGAAGCCTCCGGCGAAGCAGCTGTAGTTGGCGGTCTGGCCGGTAAGCAAACAGGCGATATTCAAACCTCCAAGGCTGTTATTGATGCCGGAGGCACGATCCACGCCAGCGGTGAAGGCAATTTGGCCGGCGGTTTGGTTGGGTTGTATGTTTCGGGAGCAGCTGCCGATGTTACGGTTGCCTTCACAGGCGGAAGCATCCGTGCAGACGGTGCAGGCTCAATCGCAGGCGGTATGATCGGCCGTTCCGCCGCCGGACAAACCGTGAAGAATGCCGGAGTCACAGGCATCGGCGGCACTGGCGGAGAGATTGCCGCGGCAGCGGCTGCCGGCGGTATTGCCGGAGATAAAGCAGGTTTGGGCACCAATGTGTTTGAACTCGAAAAGGTAGAGGTGAAGGGAGTCTCCCTTGCCGTTACGGCAGGAGGAAGCGCACTTGGCGGCATCGCCGGCAAGCTGGCGGACACTGCTGTGAAGGAAGCTGTTTTCCAGGGAAGTCTGACGGCATCCCAAAATGATGTGAAGGCCGGGGGCATTGCCGGCGCTGCCTACAACTCCATTCTTTATCTGACGGAGGCGGCTCCCCAAATGGAGCTGTCCGCCGCAGCAGTAGAAGGTTTCCCCTTCCTCGCTCCGATGGCCACGGAAACACGGTCGAATGCCGCAGGCGGCATCGCCGGTGTGATGGAAGCAAGCAGCGAACAACGGAATGCTGCATTGGATTTCGGGTATTATACACCGTTTTACCCGGGGATTTATGATGCGAAAGTAACTGAAGGCAGCATTGTCATGACAGGTTCGGGACAAACCCTGGATCTGTACGCAGGCGGACTTGCGGGCAAGCTCCTTTCCGCTTCCCTGTATAACTCCGTTTCCTCTGCATCTGTAAACGTAACAGGGGCCTCCCATGCAGTTATGGGCGGGGCGGCTGGTCTATTGTCCGGCAGTGCGGCGGTTCATATTACGGCCCAAAGCCAGCTTGACGCAGGCAGCAGCTCCAACTACAGCGCAGGCGGACTGGTGGGACAAGCGGATCATAGTGAAATCTCTTATTCCCGCAGCGCTGCCGTAAACGATAAGCCGATTGTTATCGGTGAAAGCGTAGCGGCCAACCGCCAGGCGACCTATGCCCGGATCGGCGGGTTCGTGGGACAAGCGGATGCCACAACCATCAAGAACGCTTCTGCGGATATGAATGTTGAAGCAACCATTGCCAATCCTTACGCCACCATTTCGGCGGGCGGTTTTGCCGGTATTCTGGGCGATTCGGAGCATGGAGCCATTGACGGGGCTTATGCCAAGGGCTCCGTCACCCTGGAAGGCAAGGCGGGTGCTTATGCCGGCGGCTTCGCCGGCGTGGTGAATGCATATGAGATTACCCAGGCTTATGCCACAGGTAATGTGAAAACCTCCTCTTTTGATGCCAGAGGCGGCGGCTTTGCCGGGATTATCTATCTCGGCGGCACCATTGCCGATGCGTATGCCATACAGGATGAGGTGTATGTAGCAGGAACCGGTGTTGCTACCCGTGCTTATGCGGGCGGCTTTGCCGGACATAATGACGGAAACCTGAGCCGGGTGTACGCCAAGGCTGCCCGCATCACCTCATTAGCCGGAGGAGCCAATTCCTATATGGGCTCCCTCATCGGCTACAACTACCGGGACGGCCGGGTGGCGGATTCCTACTCCACCGGAACCCTGGCCGCCATCATGTATGACACCAGCAGCGGACAAAGCTCCAATGTGAAGCCGCTGCCGGGAGACGGACAGCCGTTCGCCAACTGGAGCTTTACCGGAGATTCGCCGGTATGGGTGTTTGCCGGAAGCGAAGATTCGGTTGTGCCTGAACTGGCTGAGCTGTCCGAATGGCGGTTTGCCCCTGATTTAGGGTTTATGACCGTATCCGCCAAGGACACAGCTGCTTTTGAGGTGGCAACACCGGAGCAATTGGCAGGGTTTGCTCTTCTGCAGGATGAAGGCGCGGCTTTCTACAGACTGTACAACCGGGCGGCCACTACCGTTCCGGCAGTGTCGAAGCTGACGTTGACAGCAGATATGGCTCTGGCAGGAAAGCTGTGGGCGCCTATCGCAGTGTTCCGCGGAGAACTGGACGGCGGAGGCCATATCATTACAGGGCTGAAGCTGAGCCTTTTTGAAGGAAACAAGCTTGGATTCGTATCGGAGAACCGCGGGGTTATCACTAACCTGACGCTCCTCCAGCCGCAGCTGGACGGCGCAGCTTATACCGGTGCAGTGGCCGGCGTGAATGGCGTTGAAGGCTTGATCAGCCATGTGACGGTAAAGGGCGGCAGTGTGACCGCCGGCAACGCAGCGGGAGGCATCGCAGGCGAAAACCGCAGCCAGCTGCAGGATGTGGCGGTACAGAGCATAAGTGTTACCGCTGGTGAATCGGCAGGCGGTATTGCCGGAACCAACAAGGGCAGCATCGAAACCTCCCACGCAAGCGGCCGGGTAACGGCAGTCCAAGCGGAAGGTGGAAGTGTAGCAGGCGGGATAGCCGGAGAGCAAGGTGTCGAAGGTTCTATCAGTGGAAGCTTCTCTTATGCGGATGTAACCGCAGAAGGGGTAACTGCTAATGCCGGAGGACTGGCCGGTGTAAACAAAGGCACAATTGCAGATAGCTACAATACCGGAAGCATCTTGGCCAAGGGTATAGATACTGCCCGGGCCGGAGGTGTGGCCGGATATACAGCGGGAGCATTAACCGGCAATGTCAACGGAGGTCAAGCATCCGCCAGCGTCGGCGGCATTCTGGTGAAGGGCAAAACCTTTGCCGGCGGTGTAGCGGGACAATTGGCTGAAGGAGCCGCGTTGACCGGTAACATCTATGATATGCAAATGGTCCAATTCCCGGTTGCCTATTATACACAAACGGGCAGCAAGATCAGAACGGAAGCCGGTCAAGCCGAAGGGCTGTCTACAGCCAAGCTTGTGGAGAGTGTGCTGCCCGCGGGTCTGAGCGCTTCTGTGTGGACTGCACAACAAGGCTTTTATCCGCAGCTGTCCCGTTTTGCGGGAACAGCGGAAAGCGGTGTGTCCACTGCCGCAGTTGTTCTGGCAGCAGATGATACGGCATTCAGCGTGACAGGCGCGTACCGCACAGCAGGCAATGCCTCCATTACATGGACCACCTCCCAATCGGGAGGGCTGACGGTGCTTACCGCCTCCAAGGGTGGTGCAAGCCGTGCGGTGGCCATTAACAGAACCCCGCTGGCCTATGAATTTACAGCGGCGGCACCGACAAGTTCTACCGAGAAGCAGTTCAAGGATAAAGCCAGCATTGTATTGGAAACAACCGAAGCTGGGGCGGTTATCTACTACACGACAAACGGTGCACAACCGACAGAATTGTCAGCCGTGTATACGCAGCCCATCGAAGTTAGCGTTGCAACCACCATCAAAGCAATCGCAGTCGTGGATGGCAAAAACAACAGTGCTGTATTCACCGGCGAATTCAAAAAGATCGTACCGGGCGGCGGTGGCGGCGGTGGCGGTGGAGCACCCGGCAATGTAACAGCATCCGTAGGGGGCAAGGATATTACCTCCACGGTAAGCCAATCCGCCAGCGGCACAGAAACGGTTGTGGTGCTGAAGGATGAAGCTGTGAAGTCTCTGCTGAAGAACGGCCAGAAGGGAACAGAAGTAGCCGTTGTGTTCGGTGAGGGCATCCAAGCAGCCACAGCCGAGCTGAAGGCAGAATTGGTCAAGGAAATGGCTTCGCATGACGCTGTTCTCCTGGTGAAGAATCAGGGAGCCGTCTACCGGGTGCCGGCAGATGTATTGGCGCAAGCAGGCGCCGAAGGCGAAAGTCTCCGGTTTACGGTAGCACAGCTGACCAATGCGGAAGTAAAACGAATGCAGGATACTGCAAAGGCCAACGGTTATGAAATTCAGATCGCACCGGTAACCTTCAGAATCACCAAGGTGGAAGGTACTCAATTGAAGGAGCTGAATAAGCTTGCAGGGTATGCGGAACGGATTCTGCTTCTCCCCAATGGAGTGGCAGCTTCTAAAACACCCGCAGGCGTTATGCTTCAAACAAACGACAGCATCAGTCCTGTTCCTTCCCGCGTAGTCAATTACGAAGGGAAGCAGGCCATTGCACTGAACAGCGTAGCCGGTTCGGGAACCTTTGCCGTTGTTTCCTCCGCTGCCTGGGATTTCGATGATGCGCAAGGCCATTGGGCCCAAACCTCTATCGGCGATCTGGCGGCCAGAAGAATGGTCGGCGGATCTGCGCCGGGTATGTTTGAACCGGACCGTTCCATCACCCGTGCGGAATTTGCCGCTATTGCGGTGAAGGCACTGGGACTGGAGGGCACCGGCACCACAGCATTGCCCTTCCAGGATGTGAGTGCAGCCGACTGGTATGCGGGTTATCTGGCCAGCGCGTATGAATTCGGCCTGATCTCCGGCTTCGAAGATGGTACTGCGCGGGCTCAGGAAGAAATCAGCCGCCAGCAGGCAATGGCCATCCTGGCCAGAGCGATGGCTCTGACAGGTCTTCCTGTGGATGCCACCGATGAAGAAGTGAAGAGTCTTCTCGCTTCCTTCGGGGATGCGGACGGCATTGCGGACTATGCAAAAACCGCCATTGCCGCAAGTGTAAAAGCCGGGCTGGTTTCCGGCAGAAGCAGCACGGAGATTGCGCCTGACGCCCTGATGACCCGGGCGGAGGTTGCGACCATTGTGCAGAAGCTGCTGAAGCTGTCTGGCCTGACGGAATAAAAAAGTAAATGCCGCGGCGTGAACCTTGATCAGGTTCCGCTGCGGCATTTTTTATTTCAAAAGCGAGGTATGCCCCCCCTTACTGGGGCCTCTGCCTTTCCTTGCAGCTCTAACGAATCTCAGCCACGTTATGTTGCCGATCAGGCTCCTGTCCCCATTCTAACGAACCTGAGGACTAAGCTTTACCCACATCACTGGGAATGAATTACAGTAGATATCTGTAGTTGTCAAAGATTGTGCGGAAGGCTTGAATGCCTCTCCAGAGCACTTTGACACCGGGCTCCCCATCACCTTTACGTCCC
>JAEWGW010000035.1 GCA_023388055.1 Bacillota bacterium
GGGACGTAAAGGTGATGGGGAGCCCGGTGTCAAAGTGCTCTGGAGAGGCATTCAAGCCTTCCGCACAATCTTTGACAACTACAGATATCTACTGTAATTCATTCCCAGTGATGTGGGTAAAGCTTAGACACAGGATTCGTTATTTAGCTCAAAATGGGACTTCTTGCTGACTAGCGGACTGAGCGGCCCTTATTTGACACCAAACACCCGGTTTTGACTCCGATAAGGAGAAATAACGGATCGTGAGTCCGCAAGAAATCAAAACGGCCGCCTAATGGCAAAATAGCGGATCCTCAGTCCGGATAAAATCCCAGTCGCCCAGAAACCTCAGGTTGTACATCACCTAATGACAGGCAGCTGCAGACTTCGGACCATGAACACTGGAGTGAAACGGATGTTTTGGCTAACCTTCTACCCCCTTATACGAGCGATTCACTTATACACTATGTATGCGGTTTGTCACTTTCATTTATTTGAAGGGTTTACGCACTTATAGGATAATAAAGGATAGCAGCTTGTTTCCGTTGCGCGGGTATCCTTGCATGGGTATGTACAGAAAGTTGCAGATTCCTTGTAGAAGTTTTATAATTAGACTTATTCTAATTAATAAATGCCAGGGGGTCTGTGCCGTGAAACCAAAGGGTCTCTTAACGCCACAGCGAAAAGCCATTCTGGATGTCATATGTGCCTCATCAGACCATCCCACTGCCGCAGAGATCATGGATCGTCTGCGGGAGAGAGGCTGCCAATTCGCTTACGGAACGGTATACAATACACTCAAATATTTGACTGAAACCGGCCAGATCCAGGAGCTGCGTGTTGGGGAAGCCTGCCGCTACGATGCCCGGACGGAGCACCACCACCATATCCAATGCACCGTATGCGGAAAGGTGGACGAGGTGTTCGCTCCCATTCCCAAGGAATGGGCCGAGGAGGTAGCCAGGGAAACCGGTTATCTCCTGGATCAGGACCAGTTATTGCTGAAAGGAGTGTGCGCCTCATGCAGGGCACAAACAAGCTGACAGCGGAGGAAAAGGACGAAATCAGACGGTTTCTCCCGCCGGGTGTGGACCCGGAGGAGGCCTATTGCAGCGTGACCAACCGGATTGTTATCGTCAGCCCGGTCCCGGGAACGCTTCATGAGCTGGTACGGGAGCTGGCGGCGGCCTGTTACGATGTGATGGTATTCCACCATGCCGACTATTCTCTGCTTGTCCAGTTGAAGCCGGATCTCCTGATCCTGGATTTCACCCGGCAGGACCATGCTCCGGCCCTTGAAGGTATTGCCAACCTGGAGCTGTACGGCACCAGACTGCTGCAGCTGGTTCCCCCGGTTTCCGGAGCATCGCTCAGGCTGGTTTCGGCCGCTTCCTTGGCATGGCCCTCTTCGTTAGGGGGAGCCTTGTCCGCAATCAAAGCCCAAATGGCGCAAGCGCCGAAAGTGTCCAAAACAGCCCCGCCCCTTCAACAGAACGGTGTTCTTCTATTAAAGGATCTGCTGCTGGACCTGAACCGGTATATCGTGCAACGCGGCACTCACAGGGTAGAGCTGACCCGGACGGAATTTGACCTGCTGCGGGTTATTCTGGAGGGCTGCGGCAAGGTGCTGTCCCGCCAGGAGCTGTTGGACCGGGTATGGGGAGAGGGATATTTCGGCGGGAGCAATATTGTGGATGTCCATGTCCGTTCCCTGCGTCAGAAGCTGGGCGACGACCCCAAGAAGCCCTCCTACGTAGGAACTGTCCGCGGCATTGGCTACCGGGCTGTGGAGGAAACCTTCTAAAATCTGTGTCATCATTTGTTCACTTTTTCTTCATCAAACCTTCATGCAGATTCCGGATAGGCTTGTTAAAATGTATCCATAAGTTATATTTAGTCTAATTATTACTTAGAAATAAATATTATCTGGCGGATCTTACAAGGAGGCTTGAATCGTATGTATGACGTGATTATCATCGGCGGCGGTCCTGCCGGAGCAACAGCGGCCATCTACACCGCCCGCGCTAATCTTTCCACTCTGGTGCTGGATAAAGCTCCCGGAGCAGGCGCCCTGGCGCTGACCCACAAAATTGCCAACTATCCCGGTGTAACGGGCGAAATAAGCGGGAAGGAGCTTTTGGATACCATTCGGGATCAGGCCAAAAGCTTCGGCGCCACCTTCGAAACCACCTCGATTACCGCCGTGGATCTGGAGGGTGAAACCAAAACCATTTTTACAGCCGAGGGTATGTATCAGTCCAAAGCTGTCATTGTAGCCACCGGCTCCAAAGGCCGCAACCGGATGCTTCCCGGTGAGGAAAAGCTTCTGGGACGCGGTGTAAGCACCTGTGCGACCTGCGATGGAGCTTTTTTCCGGGGCAAGGAGGTAGCGGTGATCGGGGATTCCGAGGAAGCAGTGGAGGAAGCGATGGCGTTGACCAAATTTGCCTCCAAAATCCACTTCATCGTGCCACGGCCGGACCTTCAGGGTGTGGACGGGTTCCCCGAGCTGGAGAACACCGTATATATGCCCAAAACCCGCCCCATGGAAATCCTCGGCGAGGGCAAGGTCAGCGGCGTAAAGCTCAAAACCGCCTCCGGCGAAGAGCAACTGCTTGAGGTGGACGGCGTGTTCGTCTTCTTGTCCGGCAGCAAACCCGGCACCGACTTCCTGTTAGGCCAGGTGCCTCTGGATGAAGCAGGCTTCATGGAGCTGGACGCCTCGATGCAATCTCCTGTTCCCGGCGTATTCGGAGCCGGCGAGGTCCGCCGCACTCCCGTGAAGCAGGCCGTAGTGGCCGCCGCCGACGGCGCCATTGCCGCCATGGCTGTGGATAAGTTCATCAACCGCCGTGCCAGTCTGATTCCCCAATACAAATAACCCTATAAGGAGAGATTCGATATGTCCGCTAAAGCCGTAGTTTATTCCAGCACCCACTGTACTTTCTGCAAGCAGCTTAAAACTTATCTGAATGAACAAAATGTGGAATTCGAGGAGCGCAATATCGACGAAAGCGAGGTTTTTGCCAAGGAGCTGCAGGACCTGGGCATGAGCTCCGTGCCTGTAACTGTGATCGGAGAAACTACCATTTTGGGCCTCAACCCGACCCGGATCAAAAAAGCCCTTGCCGCTTTGGCCTAAACTGCCCCCTGTATAAAACAGAAAATCAAAATCAACATTTCGAGGAGGAAATCATTCATGAGTCAAGTTGTAGAAACCGCCGTAGTGAAAGTGGGCAAACCGGCCCCTTCCTTTAACCTGCTGTCCACCAAAAACCTGGAAACCCTGGAGGAGCGCGTAGCTCTGGAAGACTATAAGGGTAAATGGCTGGTTGTGTTCTTCTGGCCCTTCGACTTCACCTTCGTTTGTCCGACTGAAATCATCTCCCTGAGCGATGCTTACGAAGAGTTCCTGGATCTGGACTGCGACATCGTCGGCATCTCCACCGACAGCGTCCACACCCACCGCGCCTGGATCAACACTCCCCGGGACGCCAAGGGCATCGGCGACATCAAGTACCCGCTGGCTGCGGACTTCACCAAGGTAACCGCCCGCGCTTACGGCGTCTTGGATGAGGAGTTGGGCGCCGCCAACCGCGGTCTGTTCATCATCGATCCGGAGGGCATCCTGCGCTACCAAGTGGTCACTGACCTGAACGTGGGCCGCAGCGTAGACGAAACTCTGCGTGTGCTCCAGGCTCTGCAAGCCGGCGGACTGTGCCCGGCCAACTGGAAGCCCGGCGACAAAACCTTGGCTTAATTCTCGTATACAAACGGCATGTTGATGCCCCTTTTTCCACCCGTCCGAGAAAACTCGGGCGGGTGTTTGGTTTTCGGGTAAAGAAATAAGAGGTATCTCCCTGCAGCTGCCGGGGGATAGTGGGTAATAGGAACAAACCTTGAAGGAGGAAATTGCCATGCAGAACCGAAAGAGCAACCGGACACTCCCGTTGGCGCTGGCTGCCTGTTTTCTGCTGCCGGTGCTGGTCACAGGCTGCGGCAAGGATAAGGCCGGCCCCTCCCCTGTCGCTCCGCCTCCTATTGCCACCGCTTCCATGTCCGCCGTAACGCCTGGCCCCTCGGCTTCGTCTGTGATACGGGCAACCCCATCCCCAGTCAAACCGGGGACTCCGGCTGCTCCTGCAAATAGCTCAAGCAGCGCCGCCCTTCAAGACAGGCTGAAGAGCATGACCCCCGAGGAGAAGCTGGGGCAGCTCTTAATTGCCGGGCTGGACGGCACGGAGGCCGGAGAGGAGGCCCAGCATTTAGTGACGCATACCCATGTGGGCGGCTTCATTCTGTATAAACCCAACATGACGGATGCGGGGCAAACGGTCACCCTGTTGAACCGGCTGAAGGAATTTAACCGCCCCTCCGGAATTCCGCTGCTGCTCAGTGTGGATCAAGAAGGCGGGAAGGTAAGCCGGCTGCCCGTCGATATCGAGCTGCCTGCCAACCGGGACCTTGCTGCCGGAGGCACGCCGGACCGGGCTAGAGCGCTGGCCAAGGCCGTGGGGCAGGAGCTTAAGGCCTTCGGCTTTAATCTGAACTATGCCCCGGTGCTGGATATTAACAGCAATCCTGCCAACCCGGTGATCGGCCCCCGCTCCTATGGCTCCGACGCCAAAATCGTCAAGCTTTACGGACTGGCGGCCATGCAGGGCCTGCGGGACGGCGGAGTGATTCCCGTGGTCAAGCATTTCCCCGGGCATGGGGATACTTCCACCGATTCCCACCTGGAACTGCCGGTGGTGAACAAGTCTCTGGCGGAGCTGGAGAAGCTGGAGCTGCAGCCTTTCCGGGCCGCCGCGGAAGCCGGGGCAGACGCCATCATGGCGGCGCATATTCTGCTGCCCCGGCTGGATCCGGATTATCCGGCCACCTTATCGCCGGCTATAATTACCGGGCTGCTCCGGGAGAAAATCGGCTACAGCGGCGTTGTCATTACCGATGACATGACCATGGGCGCCATCGCCAAGCATTATCCCTTAAAGGACGCCGCCGTCCGGGCTGTATTGGCGGGCTGCGACCTGGTTTTGGTCGCCCACGGCTACAGCCAGGTCCAGGAGGCGGCGCAGGGTCTTAAGGAGGCGTTGGCCGACGGCAGGCTGACCTGGGCCCGGGTAGACGAAAGCGTCGCGCGGGTGCTGGCCTTGAAGGCCTCGCATCAGCTGGCGGACACGCCTGTTGCCGCGTCCCCGGACATCGGGGCGCTGCGTGCCGCCGTGAAGCAGGCGCTGGCCGTGCAATAAGCCGCTGCCGCGGCGTCTCGTCGGTCGAGTCGCGTCAGGTCGCCAATGCTAACGAATCTGACAAGGCTTATTTTCGCCAAAATAGCCGGTTTGAGAATGTAACGAATATGAGCCACCTTATTTCCTGCTCGCGGGGCTGCTTTCAGCTTGTTTCTGTGAAATAAGCTTCTACAGATTCGTTAGAACCGTGGCAGGAGCCGAATTGGTCAAATAACGCCGCTGAGATTCGTTAGAGGTTTGGTTGCCGGGGTTTGGTTGCCGGGACATATTGCCGGAAGCTCGCGTGCTTCAACAGAAAAAACCGCCGGGACCATGATCCGGCGGTTTACTTTGGATGAGGCAATATTGGTTTATTGCAGCAAAAACGGGTCTGCATGTACCTCAAAGCCGTGCTGCTCCAGCAGATAACCCAGATAGCGGTTTTCCTTCTTGTAATTCCAATCCGCCGTAAACAGCACCTTGCTGGCAAATGTGTATCTGGCGATCAGCACACCGGATACGTGCAGCTCAAAGCTCTCCGGATGATGACTCAAGGCGTATTCCCCCTGAATATAATCCGTGTTCGGCTCCCGCTTCTCCAATGCGGTGAGCAGAATGCTCCTGATCTCGTTTTTCATAGGAATCACACCCTCCGGGGATAATCCGGTGCACGCCTGTCTTCAGGCTCGCTTGATAACCGGTTATCAGAATTGTTCGACAACGGAGGGGCATTCCCTTTCGTCATTCATGTCTATTCCTTGACGGACGCAGAAGCGCCTTGAACAGCCAGCTCTTCCCCCAGCCACGCACCCTGGGCCACAAGCTTGTGCTGAAGCTTACTCACATTCACCTGTCGAGAGGTGACGCCTCCGGCCTGTACCGCCAGAGCAGCGGCTGTTCCGGATGCCTCGCCCATAGCGAAGCAGTTGGGCATCACTCGCAGCGAGCCCTGAACCACCCGGTCCGAGGAGGCAGCCCGGCCCGGCACCCACAGATTGTCCAGCCCCTTGGGCAGCAGACAGCGGTAAGGCACACCATGGGATTCGCCGGGATTCAGGCGGTGAATCTGAGTTTTCCCCTTGCTGTTGGCCATGTGGACATCAATAAAATACGAATTGCGGGCAATATCATCAGGAAAGCTCCGCAGCTCCATAAAGTCCTCGGTGACCAGCACATAATCCCCTTCAATCCGGCGGGTTTCCCGGATGCCCAGCTGCTCGCCGGTGGCTACCACATGGACTTGCTCGAAGCCCGGCACATACTTGCGCAGGAAGTTCACCTGCACCTGCACCAGCTTGCGGCCCTCCATGGCCCCGCGGGTCAGATCCTCGGGTTTGGTGCCGTCGATTCCGAACACATGCCCGAAGTTCACGCTGACCAGATCATCCGCCAACCAGGCAAAACCGGATACCTTCTTCCGGCCCTCGGGAAGATCGCCGTTGTCCATGGCTTTCTGAACAGCCTGAGGAATTTGGCCGCCGTCCCCGCTTTCCTCCAAATATTGCATAAACCGCTTCTGATCCGCACGGGCCAGCACGTAGCACATAGTGCCGGGCTGGAGTTCGCCATCCTCCCCGCCCTTCTGGAAAGGTGCGCCTGCACGTGCTGCAAGGTCGCCGTCTCCGGTGGCATCGATGAAATATGTGCTTTTTACCACAGATAGCCCGGCTTTATTGGCCAAAATAACACCCTCCAGCCGGCTGCCATCCTCCGCCATCAGCACATCCGCCACGAAGGTGTGGAATAGCACCTGGACCCCTGCCTCCGTCACCGCAGCATCATAAACCAGCTTCAGCACCTCGGCATCAATGGGTACCCAATCCAGCTCTTCGCCATAACGCTCCCGGAACACCGCCGGGCTGGCCGCCTTCATGCTCTCCAGAAGCTCCAGTCCGATCCCCCGAATAACCGGTTTTTCCTTATCTGTGTATGGGCAAAATGCCGGAACCAGCGCCAGTGTTCCCATACCGCCGAGAAATCCGCGCTGCTCCAGCAGCAGCACCCTTGCACCGTTCCGCGCCGCTGCCAATGCCGCCGCCACTCCGGCAGGGCCGCCTCCTACTACCAACACATCCGTTTCTGCCGCAATCGGCAGCTCTTTTGCCGCCACCCGATATCCTTCGCTCATATCCTCCGAACCTCCTGTAGGAATGTTTTGAAGCGTATTGGGTACGCCTCTATTTACTTTCAGTGTATAATAAAGATAAGCTTCCGTTTAGTTATCATTTTGTTTACATAAAGGAGAATTATGCCATGTCCCGCAAAAAAATAACGATGGACGATCTGGCCCGCGAGCTAGGGGTGAGCCGCCTGACCGTCTCCAAAGCGCTGCGCGGCTTGCCGGGTATGTCTCTGGAAACCCGCCGGGAAATTCTCCGCCTGGCCGAGGATAAGGGGTATTTGACCCGGGAGCAAAAGGAAAGCTCTCTGTTTGAGCATACCTCTCTTCAGGCGCTCCAGCCGAGGCGGTTCTATATGGTGCTCCAGGAGAGCGCCACCACTCCTTCGCATATCCATCTGGAGCTGCTGAAGGGGCTGAACCAGCGCTTTCACGGTTCCCATTCCTCCGTAGCGCCACTGTTCGCCCCTTCTGGTGCTTCCCATTCCGACGTGGCGTGGCGGGAATGGTCGGAGGGGTGTGGCCTGGCGTATGCGGATGGGATTTTCATTCCGCCCATGACTCCCCCGGAACTGGAAAAACGCCTGTTGGACCTGCCACTGCCGCGGATTCTGCTGAACTTCCCGCCTACGGGAGCGACGGCGGACAGTGTGGTATGGGATGTGTATGAATCCGTGCGGCAGGCGGTCCAGCTTCTGGCGGACCATGGCCACCGCCGGATTCTGTATATCGGCGACACTCATTCCTCCCGGGGCTACAGGCTCCGGTGGTCCGCCTTCGCCGAGGCTATGGCTGAGGTGGGGCTGGAGGCCGACCGATCCCGGCATCTGACCATATCCCTGGCGGAAGGGGCCGCTTGGCAGAAGGAGTTTCTGAGGTTAATGGCTGCTGAGAAGCCGACCGCTTTGCTCAATGCCGTAGAAGGGCATCTGCCGTGGATCTATTATTTATGCAGCCAGTCCGGCCTCTCTATTCCGGCGGACTGCTCTCTGGTCAGTCTGGATGTGACGGCAGAGCCGCCTGCTCCCGGCCTCTGCTACTTCTACCTTCCGGTACGGGAAACCGGAGCCCGTGCCGCGGACCGGATGATCTGGCGAATCGCCAATCCGGGGGAGCCGCTGGAGCATCTGCGCCTGCAGGGACGGCTGGTTCCGGGGGACAGTCTGCGCAGCTATCCCGGTTGAGCGGCAGCTCGCCGTTCCATAGGTAAACACAGGCAGACACATAGACAGGCACGCAGGCAAGCACGCATACCGACAGGCACGCAGGCAAGCACGCGCATTGAGAGGCACGCAGGCACGCACAGGCAACTGATCCGCCGCGCAGCGATTGATGTAAGCGCCATAAAATGTATGCTATCCGGCTATTTGCCCCTCATTTTTTCGAATAGCGATCATAAAATGTATCTTATTCGCTCAATTTTGCCGATTTGGCGGAGCTTAAGCGGCATTAGCATACATTTGTTGATCGCTATTTGGCCATTTCCATTCATTTTTTGCCAATAGCATACATTTGATGTGCGCTATCATTTTCTCCACGCCCCCATCAGCGTTGGATAACCTCATGCGGACCGAAGCCGCACACCGACAGATTTCGAGCGGGCGAAACACCGATGCTAATCTCCGGATGTTGATCCATCAAAAAAGGACAGCCCATCGGCTGTCCTGTCATACTCACATCAGGAGCTGGAAAATCACTCGCTTTTGAACAAACCATTATAAAATTCCTTAAAGCTGCCAGCCACTAACCTAATGTAGGAGGGACGCAGCTTGCGGTCCTTCTCCAGATGGTTCAGATCACAGTAATAAACCTGCCCCTGCTTCGCACTATTCCCCCGCTTTATGCCAATAGCATACATTTGATGTGCGCTATCATTCCCCTCCCCCACCTACAGCTGAACTCCCACCGGCGCCGCATACACCACAAACTCTTCCTCGCCGTCCACCTGAAGCAGGCGGTCCGCCACCTCCTGCTCAAACGCAGCAATAGCACAGGTCCCGCAGCCGATGGCGTGAGCCGACAGGTAGAGATTCTGCATCACATGGCCCACATCCATGAGCATCACCCGGTGGGACGCGATGGAGTATCTCCATTCACTGCGGTACGCCACCGCCGTATAAAAAAAGGTGACCGCTCCTTTAGCCGCCCAGCCTTGCCCACACAGACTCACCGACACCTCATCCTCCAGATTGTCCACCGCTCCCACAAACTCCAAGGCATGCTCCATCGGCAGATAATAATAGATGCCCTTCTCCAAACCCTCCACCTGGAATACAGCCAGATAGGTCTCAAAGGGATGCCGGGCTCCTGCCGATGGCACGGGGCGCAGGACTGCATAGCCGTTGCCGCGGGTGCCGGTAACCCCTTGGGTGGACCATAGCAGGAACGCCAGCTGTTCCAGGGTGATCTGCTCCTGCTTGTACACTCTGATGCTTTTGCGGGCATGAAGCAAGGCCAGATAGTCCGCTTCCTTCACCACTCCGGCAAATTCCTTGGTCAGCGGAATGACCGTTGCTCCTTTAGCGGGATGGGATAAGGGCGGTTGGGGCAGCTTTTTGCTTTGATCGGATTCATACTGATCCTTCCCGAAGATACTCTTCATAAACCTGCGGTTGTCCTGAATCTGACGTTGCACTTTATCCTCTGACAGCATGTTTCTTCCCTCCATATGGTTCTGATTCGTTGTGAAATATATCCAATTGTACCCCAATCCCACATTGACGGACAGTCCTATTCCTTGTTACAATAATCATAATTAATCCAATGAATTTAATGAGATTTAACGGAGGCGAATCCTCATGAAGGAAATCCCCATCGAATATGTCAAAGCCAACCAAACTGGCATTGTTCTGTCGGTTATCGTCTTTCTCATGTCGGGCCAGCCGTGGATCATTGCCGCATTATGGCTGATCCAGGTGATCGGACTTTCCACCGGCGGGCGCTGGAATCTGTTTGCCGCTTTGGGACGGCGATTCCTCACTCCCAAGGGCAAGGAAACCCAAGCTGCCGAGCTGCTGCGGTTCAACAACTCCCTGGCGGTGGCGTTCCTCAGCCTTTCCCTGGTAAGTCTGCTGCTGGGGTGGACCACGGCAGGTTATGTATTCGCTGTGATGCTGCTGGGTGCGGCAGAGGCAGCCCTGTTGGGCTATTGTGTGGGGTGCACGCTCTATTTCTGGGTGAAGCAAATCAGAGCCGGACGCCTTACCGGGCGTTAGACCGGATCTCCATTTTAGAAGAGTCTGCTGTAACTGTGCAGGCTCTTTTTGCTTTTTGGGTAAGCATTCTCGACACATTCCCCGCTTAAGGCCCGCTTAACTCTTCTCCCCCAGCCCATCCCCGCATCCCCTTACCTTTTCCCGCTGAGTATGGCACAATAGGAGAACGGATTACAGCTGGAAATTCTATGCGAAATGAGGAATGACAGTGCTGCCACAGGAATGGGACTGGATCAAAAGCAGGGACCCGGTTTGGGAAACACCTGCACAGGAATGCTATTATTACGTTTCACGCTGGAAGGAGCTGGGTCTCCGCCGGTTTCTGGATCTGGGCTGCGGTCTGGGACGCCATGCGCTGCAGTTTGCCCAGGCGGGATATGCGGTTACGGCCTTTGACCTGTCCCAATCAGGGCTGGATGCCCTGGCCGCAACCGCAGCGGACCGGGAGCTGCCCGTGGAGCTGGTGAGAGGGGATGTACAGGAGCTGCCTTTTGCCGACAATACCTTCGACTGTCTTCTGTCCTACCATTGCATCTACCACACGGATCTGAAGGGATTGAAGCAGGCCGTCCGGGAAATCGCCCGAGTTACCCGCCCCGGCGGGGAGGTGTTCCTGACCCTGAATTCTACGCTCAGCCCCAACTATACCAAGGCCGGACCGGAATACCGGCGGCTGGATGTCCGGACGCTTCAATATGTGAAGGACGGGGAGGTAGGGACGCCCCACTGCTACGTGAACGCCCATGAGGCGGCCGAGCTGTTCTCCGGCTTCGAGATGCTGCAATTCCGGCATGTGGAGGACCATTCCTTCCTGGGCAAAAAAGGCTGCCACTTCCATATCCACGCCCGGGTTTTGTAGAGGGTGTTAGCCAGTTGTTCAAGGCTGGTGCAGACAAGCACCACCCCTATGATTATTAAAGAGCGGTGCAGACAGACACTTGCCCTATACATGCAAAAGACGGGAGGGATTTCCCATGGACAATACAGGTAAATTTACCGGCAAAGCCGAGGTTTACGCCAAGGCGAGGCCGGGTTATCCGCAAGCTATGCTGGACCGCATCGCACAAGCTGCGGGGATTGGAGCTGGGGCGGAGGTAGCCGATATCGGCGCGGGTACGGGGATTTTCTCCAAGGCGCTGCTGCTCAGCTGCGGCTGCCGGATTTACGGCGTGGAGCCTAACGCCGATATGCGGGGGGTGGCGGAGCGGAGCCTGGCTGCTGACACCCGTTTTACCCCGGTGGCGGGTACGGCGGAGGACACCACCCTCCCGGGAGGGAGCGTGGACGCTGTGACCGTAGCCCAGGCCTTCCACTGGTTTGATGCGGAGGCGTTCGGCCGGGAATGCCGGCGGATTCTCCGGCCTGGTGGCCAGGTGGTATTGGTATGGAATTCCCGGATCCACGACCGGGATTCCGTCCGGGAGAATGAAGCCATCATGCGGGAGTTTTGCCCCGCGTTCACCGGCTTCAGCGGCGGGATCGAGTACCTGGATGACAGGATCGCGAGTTTTTTCCACGGGGAATTTATGGTGGAAACCTTCCCTAATGATCTGGCCTTCGATAAAGCCGGCTTTATCGCGCGGAACCTGTCCGGCTCCTATTCCCTGCAGGCCGGTGATGCCCGGTATGCGGAGTATGTGGCAGCGCTGGAGGAGCTATTCGACCGCCACGCCAGAGACGGGGTTTACATGCAGCCTAATGAAACGGTGGCGTATTGGGGCCGGCCGTAGGCACAGACGTAGTAGCCAACCAAAGGGGGCTAGCTTGCAGGGGCAACTGTGGATGTGGCAAGGGGCTGGCCGTGAGAGTGCAACGCCATTAGCGACTGACCACTGGTGACCGACCCTTGGCGACTGACCCTTGGCGACCGACCATTGCGACCGACCATTGCGACCGACCATTGCGACCGACTATTGGCGACCGACCATCGGAGACTGACCATCGGAGACAGGCTAACGGAACTCAGCGGCTCTTACAGGCTAAAATTGATGTTTTCCCAGCGCTAACGGAACTCAGACGCTCTTAACCAGCTATAAAGCACCCAACACACAACAAATCCACCGCTAACGGTTGCTAAGTTCCGTTAAACTTTTGAAACACGCAAAAACAACTTCTAAGCGTCTGATAGTTCCGTTACGCTCCCTAACCATCAGCCGCAGGAAATCCCCTTCTGCTCGAAACCAATAAACCGTCACGGCTGAACGCCTGGCGGTTGTTTTTGAAAGTTGCTTTATTGGATGTTGCCTGATTGTTGGTGCGACGAATCCGGACTCCATTGGCGCTGGACTACCGGCTACGCGGTTATCGGACTCAGGTGCCGTTATTTTAACCAAATAGGCCCTTCTGCCGATTTCGCGTACACACGGTACGTTATTGCCACCTAAAACCACTCCGAGTGGATGTTTTGGGGCAAATAACGGATCGTGTGTCCGTTTGAATTGAAAAAGACCCATTTTGTCCCAAATAGCGCCTCCTGTGTCCGTTAGTGAGTGTCCAACGGGGCAGGGTGGGCTCGACTGGGTGAGTTGGCGTCCATCTGGTGTGTTAGTGCCGTCTGGTATGTTGGTGTCGTCTGGTGGACTGGTGCTCGATTGGTGGTTGGTGCTCAACTGGTGTGTTTGGTGCCTCGACTGGTGTGCTGGCATCTATCTGGTGATTGGTACTCGACCGGTTTGTTGGTGCCATCCGTTCTGTTGGTGCTCGTCTGGCAAATTGATGCCCGAATGGCGAGTTGGTACCCGTCTGGGTAGTTGGCATGCGCATGGGTAGTCAGCATCCACCTGGGCTGGATGTATCTGTCTGGGTAGATTGCGGCTCTCTTCTTTTATCGCCCATCCCGCCCATGGGGCAGCAGCCAGCTTGCCGCGTCAGGCCCAAGGGGAACGATGCCGTAAGGGCTATTCCCCTGGCCGCTGAGATGACCGGACAGATGGTAGTGCCGCTTGATGGCATCAAAATCGGTGGTATCTCCAAAGCCGCGGGTCTGGTAGAGGTCCCGGGCATAGCCCCACAGGTGGGTATAATCTGCCAGCCGCTGGCGGTTCGCCCGGAACGCCGTGAAATACGCCGCGTCGAATCGGGCCAGCGTAGTATAAAGTCGCACATCGGAATCGGTGATGGCATCCCCGAACAGATAACGGCTGCTTCCCAGCCGTTCCTCCAGCCGGTCCAACCGGGCAAACAGGATATCGAAGGCCTGCTCATAGGCCTCCTGGGAGCGGGCGAAGCCCGCTTTATACACCCCGTTGTTGACCTCGTGGAAGATAACCTCGTTCAGCGCATCAATTTCGTCGCGCAGATGCTCCGGGTACAGATCCGGTGCGCCGGGTGTATGGTAGGAAGCCCATGCTGTCTCCAGGTGATTAGTCAGCCGGAAGTAGTCGTTCTGCACAACCTTGCGGGATGGGATATCCACCAGTGCCGGAACAGTAGGTCTGCCCTGGTAATCCGGATTGGCAGCCCGGTAAGCGTCACTTACATACCGGATGCCCAGCACCGGATCAACCTCCCCTTCGTCCAGGGTAAATGCCCAATCGGCATGCGGCAGAGTGGGCCGTATCGGGTCTACCGTGCCCAGGCTGATCACCTCCTCCAGCCCCAGCAGGCGGCGGACGATCACCGCCCGGTGGGCCCAAGGGCAAGCCGCGCACCATAAGAGCCGGTAGCGCCCAGCTTCCACCGGCAGTTCACCCGGGGCTGAGCCGAAGGAGGAACTGAAGCGGTTAGGCTGGCGCACGAAAGCACCGTTGCCGGCAATTTCCGCCGGAGCCAAAGGCTGCTCCACCGCGGTATCCGCATCTGCTCCTTCGCCAACTTCGCTCTTCACCCCCGTCTCCGCTTCTGCTCCTTCGCCAACTCCGCTCTCCACCCCCGTCTCAGCAACTCCACTTACACCTTCCCGGCCTGCCGCAGCTGTCTGCTTCCGTCCTGCTTCCGCCGAAGTTTGAGTCCTCACCGGCACATCCGCTGTAGCACCGGTTTGTTCAGTCTTAATCTCCTCCGCCATAACTTCCACTCATCCTTTGCTCCATTTTTCCCGCCCGTGGGGGGTTAACCAGATGGCCTCGTCCTGTCCCTTGGGGCGGATGCCGAAGGGATTGCGGGCAAAACCCCGCAGATGGGGTGAGGCGTGATAGCTGCTGCGGATGGCGGCCAGGTCCGTGGTATCCCCGAAGCCGGGGATTTGGTACAGATCCCGGGCGTAGCTCCACAGATTGGGGAAGTCTACCAGCCGATTACGGTTGGTGTTGAATACCGGATAATACGCCGCATCGAACCGGACCAAGGTGGTGTAAAGCCGCACATCCGAATCGGTAATGGCGTCCCCGAATAGATACCGGCTCCCGGTCAGCCGCTCCTCCAGCCAGTCCAGCCGGGCGAACAGCGTATGGTACGCCCGCTCATACGCTCCCTGGGAATGGGCGAAGCCAGCCTTGTAGACACCGCTGTTAATGTCGGTGAAGATAACCGCGTTCAAGGCGTCAATCTCTTCGCGCAGCCCTTCGGGGTACAAATCCGGCGCCCCCTCCTTATGGAACGGCGCCCAAACCGTCTCCAGATAGTTGGTCAGCCGGAAATAATCACTGTTCACTCCGCGGCCGGTCTGCACATCCACCACGATAGGCACTGTAGGCCTGCCTGGCCAAGCCGGGTCCTCGGCGTCATAGATCTCCTTGATATAACGGATACCCAGCACCGGGTCCACGCCGCCTTCGTCCAAGGAGAACTCCCAGCCGTGCTCCGTCCGGAAATGGCTGGCCGTACCTAAGCTGATGGCCTCCTCCAGGCCCAGCAGCCGCCGCACAATCACCGCCCGGTGGGCATAGGGGCAGGCTTTCATCCACAGAAGCCGGTACCGCCCCGCCTCCGGCCGGTGTTCGCCAGGCCCATAGCCGAAGGGCACCGTAAACAGGTTGTCCTGCGGCGTAAAAGTACCGTCTGCGGCAAGCTCCCGCCGGAACACAGGGTGTTGGCCTGCGCTGCCGGGGGTCTGCTCGATACCCGGTCTGTCAGCATCCCCCAGGTTACCGGATAACCCACCCTGTAGCTTCACTTTGCCCGTAACGCTCATCCCCTCATCCCCTCATTCGATAAAATCCATCTCTTCCATCTTCTCTACCGACTGGTACCGGGCCATGCCTGTTTTCATCCGCCGGAAGCCCAGATGCCGGTAGAAGCTGACCGTGTCGGGATGGGTGTACAGCACCACATTGCAGTGGCCCACCGCCTTCAACAGATCATCGATAATCAGCCGTCCCAGCCCTTGGCCGTGGTAGTCCGGGTCCACGGCGATGTTGAACAACGCCGCTTGGGCTACCCCGTCGGAGATGCTGCGCCCGAAGCCGATGAACCGGTCCCCGTCATACAGGAAGGTGACGGAGTAGCTGTTTTCGAAGGCCTTCCGGTGATGCTCCGGCTGCGCCTGGGAAATGCCGAAATGGGACAAAAGAGCGGCAATCCGCTCCCAGTTCCCGTACCGGCAATCATTTTGAATGGTAATGGCCATGGACAACAACAGACCTCCGATCTTTTCACCAAAAATAAACCAAGTAATTATATATGATTAATAGTATAATTGAAGGCATATCATTTCCCCCGTAGAAAAGGAGCGATGGACAGTGAAACGGATACCTCCAAGCATAGAAACCTACCGGCCCCGCCAGCCGTTTCTCCAGAAGCTGCTGCCTGCTTATGTGGAAGGAGGCCATGCTGCTTCCGACCTGTTCGGCGGCGGCATCCAATTTACGGGCTTCCGCCTGAATACCGACAACGCGGATAAAATGTTCGTCTTTCCCGACGGCTGCCTCTACCTGGTGATTTGCTGCTATCCTCCCAAGCCGTCCGCCAATATCTGCGGCAGCCTGATCCACCGCAAACAGGGCTTTTTTGTCCGGTCCGACTGTGAATATTTCTCCATCCGCTTTCTTCCGGGCTACGTGGAGCCCTTCTTCAAGCAGCCCGCCAATGAATTCACCGAATTTGAGACGCCTGTCCAGACGGTGCTTCCCCATGCGGATGAGCTTCTGGAAGCAGTTGCAGCAGCACCTACCTTTGACGGGCGGGTCAATGCCTTCATGGAGTTCTATCTGCGGTATTACCCCCGGGAGTTCAATATTCCAGATTTGGTCCGGTATGCGGCAGGCCGGATTATTCAAACCCGCGGTGCGGCTCCAATCGGGGAACTGGCAGCGGACACGGGCTATTCCTCCCGCTATCTGCTGAATCTGTTCCAGCGTTATTTGGGTATGCCTCCCAAGCTGTTCAGCCGGATCATCCGCTTCCAGTACGCCTTGGAGGAGCTGAGCCATTATGGGGAGGACGCCTCCCTCGGGACGATTCTGGACCTGGGTTATTTTGACCAGAACCACTTTATTAAGGAGTTCAAGGAATTCGGAGCGGAAACGCCCAAGAAATATTTGCGGCTTTTTCCCGCATCCCAGGAGGCAGATGCCGAACTAAGAGATTGCCACGAAATAAAGCACCTCTAATTTCCCGGCAGCTCCCAACCGCGAAGAAGGCGGCCTGCCTCATGCGTGACCGGCCGCCCGCTATCTCTCCGCGTCTTAAATCGTATACTCCGTCTCCTGGTACTGGTAGAACTTGCCCAGGAAGTCCTTGATCCGGTCATTCTTCGGATGCTCGAAGACCTCCTTGGGCGTACCGTCGGCAATAATTTTACCATCGGCCAAAAACAGCACCCGGTTGGCCACACGCTGGACGAAATTCAGCTCATGGGAAACGATGATCATCGTGTTCCCCTCTTGGGCTGCCGTCCGGATGGTATCCAGCACCTCACCCACCAACTCGGGGTCCAGCGCCGAGGTTGGCTCGTCGAACAGCAGGATGCTGGGCTCCATGGCCAACGCACGGGCAATGCCCACACGCTGCTGCTGTCCTCCTGACAGCTGGCGGGGATAGTGGTTGATTTTATCCGCCAGCCCCACCTTTTTCAGATGCTCATAGGCGATTTGCTCCGCCTCCCGCTTGGGAAGCTTCTTGACCACCGCCAGCCCCTCCGCCACATTCTCCAGCGCAGTTTTCCGGCGGAATAGGTTGTACTGCTGGAAAACCATCGCTGTATACTGGCGCAGCGTGCGAATCTGCTCCCTGCTCCGCTTTTGCACGTCGAAATGAAAATCATTGATCCGGATGCTTCCCGCCTCCGGCTCCTCCAGGAAATTGAGGCAGCGCAGGAAGGTGGACTTGCCTGCACCGGAGGGTCCAATCACAGCTACAACCTCACCCTTTTGGATATCCAGGTCAATATGGTCCAATACGACGTTTTCCCGAAACCGTTTATACAGATTCCGTACTTCGATCATGCAGCCCACTTCTCCTGACTATTTTCACATCGTTGATGCTCATCTTCTTCTCAATCCGCTTGATGCCCTGCTCAATGACGATGGTCAGCGCCCAATAAATAATGGACAGCGCCACGTATACCTCGAAATACCGGTAGTTGTTGCCGGCGATAATCTTCCCCTGGGCGGTCATTTCCACCACGGAGCAGACAAAGGCCAAGGAGGTTCCCTTCATCAGCCCGATGAGGGTGTTGCCCAGGGTGGGCAGCGCCACCTCGAAGGCTTCGGGTATAATAATCCTCCGCAGGGTCTGGAAGTAGGTCATCCCGAGAGAGTTGGCCGCCTCCAGCTGACCCTTGTCGATGGATTGGATGGCTGCCCGGATGCTTTCGGAGGTGTACGCCGCCTCATTCATGGTGAAGGCCAGCAGCACAAACAGCATAGCCGGAATATTATTCACGGTGTAGTCCGTGCCGTTATAGTAGTTGAAGTATTTCAGGGCAATGGGAATACCGTAGTAGGTAATGTACAGCTGGATCAGAATCGGCGTGCCCCTCATGAAGGAGACGAATAAGACCGTCAGCCGGTACAGCACCGGGATGCGCTTGATCTTGATAATCGCCAGCAGCAGACCCAGCACCAATCCGAAAAACATGGACAATACGGTGATTTCCAACGTGACAGGCAGATAAACCAGCAGTCTGGGAATCAGCTCCAATACCAGCTTGAAGTCGAATATGTTGGGCATGGCTTACCTCACACTCATTTCGGGGAGAAGTCCCCGCCGAAGTATTTGGTGCTGATTTTGCCAACGGTGCCGTCCTTGACCAGCTTATCCAACGCTCCGTTGATGTCCTTCTCCAGCTGCTCGGTGTATTTTCCCTTGCTGAGGATCAGATAGCTGAATGGCGCACCGATGAGCTTGGTTTCCTCCTCAGACAGGGGAACAGCCTTCAGCTTCAGCTTGTAGTCGGTCACGTATTTCTGCAGAATCGCCGCATCGATGAGCTGAAAATCGGCTTTTCCGCTTTCCACATTTTGCAGCGTGGCCAGCATGTCGGCTTCTGTGTATTTCAGCTTCACTGGATTGTCCGTGTGGGTCTTGTTGTAGTTCTCAATGGCGGTGGTGTAGTTGACACCTGCGTTTACCTCAGTGGTTTTGCCCTGCAGATCCTTGAAGACGTTCAGATCCGTACGGCTTGAAGCCTGGGCAATGACATATTGGTTCTTAAAAATAGCGTTGGTATACACGTATTTTTGCTTGCGCGCTTCATTCATGGCGAAGTTATTGGCGCCGATCTGGTAGCGGTCAGAGTCAAGTCCGGCGAAGATGGAGGTAAACTCGGTCTTCTCGAAGGAAATCTCATACTGGGGCAGCTCCTTGAAGATCGCCTTAACCACTTCAATGTCGTAGCCCTCCAGCTCGTTCTTGTCGTTTACATAAGAGAAGGGCCGGGGAGAGCCGCCGGTGGCCACTTTAATTTTGGTTTTGGTTGCAGGAGCAGTAGGTGCCGTGCTTGCCGCAGCTGCCGTTGTTCCGGCGGGAGCTGTTGAGGAGGCTTCGCCTGCCCCATTGCTTTCCTTGGCGCCGCAGCCTGCCAGCACCAATGCCATCGAGGCTGTTATGACGGTTGCCAATGTTAAAATCCGGGATGCTGTACGCTTCATGTCCTTCGTCTCCTTGTCGTCTATGAATGATGTCATTAAATATAAAGCTTATTAATAGTCTGCCGGGTCAATCAGTCAGCGGCTTCCCCAAACTTCTTCCGCAATCTCCCGGATCAGCTGGAGCTTCGCCCACTGCTCCTCCTCCGTCAGAATGTTGCCCTCCTCTGTAGAGGCAAAGCCGCATTGCGGGCTGAGATGAAGGCGGTCCAGGTCCACATATTGAGCTGCTTCATGAATCCGCCGGATGATGTCCTCCTTGCTCTCCAGCTCCGGTGATTTGGAGGTAACCAGGCCCAGCACCACCTTCTTGTCTTTGCTCACAAAGCGCAAGGGCTCGAAGCCGCCTGCCCGGTCGGAGTCATACTCCAAATAGAGGGCATCTACATGCTCCCGGGCAAACAACGCCTCCGACACCGGCTCATAACCGCCGAAGGTGGCCCAGGTGGAGCGGAAATTCCCCCGGCACACATGGGTGGTGATCACCAGGTCCTCCGGACGTCCGTCCAGCACCAGGTTGTTCACCCGCAGCTTCTCCTCCTTCCGCTCCTCGTCACTGCTGCGGTCCGGATTAAACGCCTTGGAGCGCCCTTCAAAAAATTGCCCCCAGGAGCAGTCATCCAGTTGGACATTCCGGCAGCCTAATTGATACAGGTCCGCTATGACGGATTTGTAAGCCCGGACAATGTCCTGGATCAGCTCCTCCTTGTTGGGATAGAACTGGCTGGTGTTTTCAATATTCTTGGGAGAAACCAGGTGCAGCAAGAACTGGGTTGGAGAAGGGATGGTTTGGCGGACCACTACACCGGGAGCGGCGATGCTCTGCACAAACTTGAAATGCTCCAGGAACGGATGATTTTCTCCGCTGATTCTTCCGGTTAAGGCTGCGGACTCCGCCCTGCTCTCCACATCCTTGAATACATTGGTGGCATCGGAAACAGTCTTCTCCACTCCCTGCAAGCCCCAAAAGAAATCCAGATGCCACCAGCTCCGGCGGAATTCGCCGTCTGTAGCCACCTGTAGGCCGGCTTTCTGCTGCTTCTCCACTAATTCGGTAATAGCCTTATCTTCTACCGCCTTCAGCGCTTCCGCTGTAAGCTCGCCCTTAGCATGCTGCGCCCGGGCCTCCTTCAATTCTGCGGGCCGCAGGAAGCTTCCCACCACATCAAAACGGAACGGAGCTGTGCGGATATCGGTTTTGCTCATGGATGGTTACGCTCCTTTACTTGACATAAAATTTTTGCTGCGGATCGGAGCTTTTGGTCTGCCGGTCGTGAGGCTGGGACCACAGTCCCTCGTAATCGATTTGATCCCAGAAGCGGGTATTGTAGTCAATGAAGATGCCGGATTTGTCGCCCCGGGCGTTGGACTTGGCCAGGTCCCGCAGGTAGGTGTTGTTCTTGAAGGCCGGAATTTCATACAGGTCGCGGGCATAACCCCAGATGTTCTTGAAGTCCACAATCCGGTTGCGCAGCGGGCCCAGGTTCTTGAAGTAATAGGTGTCAAACCGAGCCAGAGTCACGAACAGCCGCACATCGGAGTCGGTAACATAATCCCCAAACAGGAAGCGCCGGGTGGAGAGCCGCTCTTCGATAGCGTCCAGCGCTGCGTACAGATGGGTGAAGGCATCATTGTAGGCTTCAATGGACTGGGCGAACATGCCCTTGTAGACACCATTATTTACTTTGTCGAAAAGAAAGTCGTTATACGCGTTGATCTCCTCACGCAGATGTTCGGGGTACAGATCCGGCGCTCCCGGCTTGTGGAGAGAGGCGAATTCATTCTCCAGGTAATTGGTCAGCCACACATAATCGTTGTTGACCACCTTGCCTGTGGTCACATCGACTACAGCCGGTACGGTAGGCCGGCCGGTATAATCGGGATCAGCCTTGTAATAGGCCTCGCTCAGAAACTGGATGCCCAGCACCGGGTCCTTGCCGTCCTCGTCGAAGACAAATTCCCAGCCCAGGTCCTGCTCATGTTTGCCCCGTCCCACCAGGTTGATGCCGATGGCATCCTCCAGACCCAGCAGCTCCCGCACGATGGAGGCCCGGTTGGACCAATGGCAGCCCTTGGCCCAGATCAGCCTGTAACGCCCCGCTTCTGCGGGAAGCTGACCCTCCCCTTCTCCGAAGGGAGTGGTGAAATGGTTCTTTTGCCGGATAAAAAAGCCCTTCTCGTCAATCTCCTGCTCGATTTCCTTGGGTCTTACCCGTACATGGGGTGTAGTGGTCATAATGTTTCCCTCCCGTGTGGTGTATTCCAGAAGCTCAGATCCGGTCCTTTGGGCAGGAGCCGGTAAGGATTGTTGGCGATTTGGCCTAGATGGTAGCCCTTCTTGATGGCGTCAAAATCGGTGGTATCCCCGAAACCTGGTGTTTGGTACAGGTCTCTGGCGTAGGCGGACAGATTGGGGAAGTCCACCAGGCGGTTGCGGTTTGTGCGGAAGGCGGTATAATAAGCGGCATCGAAGCGCACCAGGGTGACATACAACCGGATATCCGAATCGGTGATGGTGCTGCCGAACAGATAGCGCTGGTTGGCCAGACGCTCTTCCAACTGATCCAATCTGGTGAACAGTACATCGTAGGCTGCTTCATACGCTTCCTGGGAGCGGGCAAAACCTGCCTTGTAAACGCCGTTGTTCACCTCATGGAACAGCACGTCGTTCAGCTCGTCGATCTCCTGGCGCAGCTGCTCCGGATAAAGGTCCGGCGCGCCGGGTTTATGATATTTGGACCAAGCGGTCTCCAAATAGTTAGTGAGTTTGAAGTAGTCGTTGTTCACCACCTGGCGGGTGGTCACATCCACTACAGTAGGCACGGTAGCCCGGCCCTCATAGGCGGGGTCGGTTTCCTTGTAGATTTCCGGCAGATAACGGATGCCCAGCACCGGGTCCACGCCGCCCTCATCCAGGGAGAACTCCCAGCCGTGCTCCGTCCGGATGGGGCTGGCGGTTCCCACGCTGATGGCCTCCTCCAGGCCCAGCAGCTTGCGCACGATAATGGCTCGGTGGGCCCACGGGCAGATAGGCGCCCACAGAATCCGGTAGCGGCCGGCTTCTACGGGCAGCTCCCCCGGTCCTTCCCCGAAGGGAGTGGTGAAACGGTTCTGCTGCCGGACAAAGGAGCCGTTGCTTCCGACTTCCTTGGTTAATTCGGATGCCAGCGTCCGGGTGGGGACGCCTTGGGATGCAGCAGCTTCAGTTGCAACAGCCTGTGCTGCATTATTCTTTACATCAGCCATGGTTTTTTTCGACCTCCCGTTTAATTCCGACTATGTTGATCTGTTTTTAACAGTTTAAGATATGCCCACAATGAAAGATAGTAAAAATCGGAACAACACTCACAGGTTCTTCTCTGTATGGACAATGGGAATCCGCGATTGGAACACAATATCGGGGTTCACCGTATATCCCAGCCGCTCATAAAAACCCACTGCCTGCTTCTGGCTGGTAATGACCACCCTGCGGATGCCCAGCTCTCTTGCCCAGGCCTCCGCCTCCTCAATCACCCGGCGTCCCACGCCTAACCCGCGGCTGCCTGCCGCTACGCCTACCCGGCCGATCCGCGCTGCTCCTGCATCGTCGGTATACAGCCTGGCCGTGGCAATGGGCCGGTGATTCTCCACAATCAGCACATAGCGGGCGGCATCCCCGTCATGGGCGTCAAATTCCATCTCCAAAGGAATGTTTTGCCCCTCCACAAACACCTGAATCCGCAGCCAATAGACGGCTGCCCGCTGCCAATTCTCCGTTACGCGTATAACCTCCATGTATATCTCTCCCTTCTGATTTTCAACCGTATAAGCCGAAGGACAAGTACCGTTCCCCCGAATCGGGAATGATGACTACGATGTTTTTGCCTCTGTTTTCCGGATGTTGGGCCACCTGTGGTTAAAACCAATGTTTTTAGTTGGTATTTATTATAAGAACAGCCTGCGGGAGAAATATAGGAAAAATCCGAACAGAAATATTCCGGGCAGCAAAAAAACCGGCCAGGTTGCCCTGTACCGGTTTTCCGCCCCATGAGGGTTGTATGCTGTTGCGGTGCCGCTGGAACGGCGCTATTCATGATCTGTGCTTTATCTGCGGGACATGGTCACGCCGAGCTTGTTCTTGTACTTCTCGGTTGCTTCCTTGATGACATCCTTGCCACCCTTGGACAGCCACTCATCCACAGCCTTCGGCCAGTCGCTGATCGGCTCCTTGCCATACACCATCTTGACCATGTGGGTCAAAAGAACAGGAGGTGCGGTATCGGAGTTGGGAGCCACATCCGGGTTCTTCACCAGTGCGTCCAGACGGGGATCAAACTGGATGCCGTCGCGGCCTTCTTTTGCCAGAATCGTGTCGTAGACCTTAATCAGGTTCTTACCTTCCTCTGTCAAGCTGAGGGAACCCTTGTTGTAGGTGGTATCCTGCACCAGCCACAGGAAGGACTGGCGGTAGCGCTCTTCGTCAATACCGTTGGCCTCGGTGGGAGAGGTGTAGGAAATCTTGCCGTTCTCTTCCTTGTAGGTTTCGCCCTTGATGCCAAAGGTGAAGAAGGTCTCCGCCTCTTCGCTGAGCATCCAGTCGAAGAACTTGATAATGTCCGCCGCATTCTTGGTGCCGGTCTTCACGAAGTAAGCCCGGGTCACGGAGCCGTACAGGTAGGAGCCGCCCTTGCCGTCAGGACCCACCGGAGAAGGAATGATCTCCAGCTTGGCGCCGGGAACGGTGGATTTCAGCTGTTGCTCCCATTGGAGAAGCTCATTGGCGTTCATGGTCCACATGCCCGCTTTGCCGGCGAGAATAGCGTTCTTGTAGTTGGTCGCGTTGATGGTGGCGAATTCCTTGTTGATGAGGCCTTCGTCATACATGGTTTTGTAGGTTTGCAGCGCCTTCATCATATTCTCATTGTCCATAAACTTGGGCTGAACCTGACCGTTCACTTCCTCGAACATGGACAGGTACGGGTAGACGTCATACGGGCCAAAGAAGGTATCCGCATACTTGAAGTCCTGGCGTCCCATGTAGGGGTTTTCCAGCCCCAGCTTTTTGAAGGCCCGCAGCACGTTCAGATACTCGTCCACGGTTTTCGGTACGGGCAATCCCGTTTGGTCCAGCAGATCCTTGCGGATCCAGGTGGCACGGCGGGACGGGTTGGACAGGTACTCGGGGATGGCGTAAATTTTGCCCTGATAGGTTACGTTATCCCAGGCATCCTTGGGGATTTTCTTCAGCAGGTTGGGTCCGTACTGCTTCAGCAGATCGTCCAGAGGCATAAACACACCCGCCGCGACGGAGCCGGCCATTTCCTTGCCGTTGACGCCGCCTGCACCTTGGACCACGTCGGGAATATCATTGGTGGCAAACATCTGCACCATCTTCTGCTCATATTCCTTGTGGGGGACCAGGACAATGTCCAGGTCGGAGTTGGTCATTTCCTCCAGCTTTTTCACCCATTTGTCGTTGTTGATGTCGGGTGACTTCTCCACGTAATTAAACGCCAGCGTCCGGAGCGAGATGGAGAATTTGGTTTTTTCGGGAGCTTTGGAAGCTCCGGGGGAGCTGCTTCCCCCTTCTTTGCTGTCGTTGCCGCAACCGGCAGCTACACCGGCGGCCAACGCGGCGGTGAGACACACGCCAAGCCATTTTTTCATTGCGAACCTCTCCCTTTTTATCCTTATAGGCGGATGACTGAGTGGGTAAAGCGTTTTTTGTAAACGCTTTATCTTTCATGGCTATATCTTATCGCCGGGGCGGGATTGCGACAATGGAATGATTCCATGTGGGATTGTCATTTTTTTAGATTGGGTTGGGGAAGCTGGGCCCGCGAAGGGGCAAAGGACCTGTACTCCCTCTGGGCCGCTTTCCACCGCTTCCTGGCGGGCCCCGGGGCTGTAACGGAACTCACAGACCCTTAGAGCCAAAAAATGCACCAGTTGGAGCGCTAACGGAACTCACAGACCCTTAGAGCGAAAAAACCGCTGATTTGTTCACCGCAACCCCCTGTAAGAGCGCCTGAGTTCCGTTAGAGTTTAAACTAACCCGATTTCCCGCTGTAAGCGTCGCTGAGTTCCGTCCCTCGTAATTAGGGGATAGCTCTCGAATGCTCACTCATTCGCAGGATTTCAACTTCTTAAACAGATGAGGATCCACTGCCAGGGGAACGCCGGGGGGCGCCGTTACCTTCGTTTTGACAGGTGGGCAGGCGGGAACAGAAGTCACGCCGTCGCGTTCTTCGTAAGGGAGCATTTTCCTGCACGCTC
>JAEWGW010000046.1 GCA_023388055.1 Bacillota bacterium
GTAAGCTCGTCACTTCCATGATACCAAACAAGTAGGGTGTTTTTTTGTCAATACGATTAAATCTACTGGAATTTTCCTTACGCACTCAAGGGTTTAAGTCATTTTTTCAGGTGCGAAAGTTGAGTAACTAACTTAGGCACTAATTAGCTTAGTTAACCCAGCTTTGGTGCCAGCCCCCATTTAGGTGTCACTCCTTACTTGGTCATGCCCCGTACTCCTTTGCCGCGCAACAAAAGGCGCCCACCTCTGCCGGAGGTGAACGCCCCTCTCCCTAACCCTTGAACTCCTCCTCCCGGTAGGCGAAGAAGTTCTCCAGCGTTTCCTCACGGCTGTCCGTAAACAGCTGGTCGGCAATGGCAGACGCCAGCTTGGGCACCGCGTTCCGCGTGCCGGAGATGGCTGAGGCGGACAAGCCGCAGCTGGCCAATGCGGAATAATTGAAGATAAACACCCCGTGCAGCAGCCGCTTCCCTTCCTCACCCCGGCATGTCAGGGCGAAGCCGGGGGTCAGATACGGGTGGGCGTCCAGCAGCGGGTTGGCCATTTCCGGCGGCGCCGCGTAGCGGTCCGCCCACCGGGCCGCATGAGGCTCAAGCAGCCGGAGCTCCGGCCGCAGGCTCAGGTCGCTCAGCAGCCCGGTGCTGATAATCAGGAAGTCGAAGCCGAAGCTGCCTTTGGGGGTGGTCACCCGCACCTCCCCCTCTTCCGCCACGCCCAGCCACGGGGAGCCCAGATGCAGCCGGAAGCCCGGCCACGCCGCCGCCCGCTGGTAGGTATCATTCGTTGGCGGCTGATTAAATTTAAAGAAGTGGGCGATGACAGCATACTTATCGGCATCCGGCAGGGTATGGAAACGTTCGATCATGCCGGAAACCTCCATCTGCCGGATGGGGTTCACCCCAGGCAGCTTGTCGCGCCGCACAAACACGTGCACCTCCGCCGCCCCTTCGGTTAAGGCATAATTGGCGTTGTCGAAGGCCGAGGCACCGCCGCCCAGAATGCCGATGCGTTTGCCCCTCAACGCCTCAAAGTCAATCCGCTCCGAGGTGTGGGCGTAGCGGTCCTTGGACAGCTGCTCTGCAATCATCCGCGGCACATGCCATTCCCCGCCGCCCTGGATGCCGGTGGCCAGCACCACTTTACGGGCTAGAATCACCTCAGGAGCTGCTTCCTCCCGGCCCCCGCTGCCCGTTGCCTTTTGCCTGTCACCAGACTCTTCGCGGTTCTCCCCGCCAGCCGCTCCGGACACCTCCAGATGCAGCCGGTGCAGCCCGTCACCCAACGGCTCCACCAGGGTCAGCCTCCGGCCGTTGCGCACCGGCAAAGCCAGCACCTGCCTGAACCAGCGCAGGTAGTTCATCCATTCGCCCCGGGGGATTTTATCCAGCTGCTCCCAGCCCTCCGGGCCATGCTGCGCCTCCCACCACGCCCGAAAGGTTAGCGACGGCACACCTAAATCGATGGAGCTCAGATGTTTGGGGGTACGGAGGGTTATCATTCTTGCATACGTGTCCCAAGGCCCCTCCAGCCCTTCGGGATTCTCATCGATGACCAGCACATTGTAGATTCTTTCGCGGAACAGCCCGAAGGCCGCACCCAGGCCGCTTTGGCCGCCGCCGACAATGACAACGTCATACACATGGCCCTCCGGACGGGAGGTTGGTTTCACCCAAGCGGGTCCGCCGAAAGCGATGCAGGACAAATCTTGCTTCACACGCCGGTTCAGTTCCTCCAAGCTCATGCTCCCACATCCTTTTAATCCATAATGGTGGTCTGGTATTTCCTTATTATAGCTGCAAAAATCCCCCATGAAAAATGAAAAAACCAGCATAACGGAGGATATATGCTGCACATTCCAGGTTATCTGCGGGCTATCGCCGGACAATATCTCCCTCATATTTCCAAATATACGGATTTCGCCTGAATAAGTGGGCTGAGGATTATAGGCAATCCGCAACAGCATTAAGGATAATAGCCCTGAAGGCAAGGTGGCCCGGCCTGTCCGTTCCGGTATTTTCTTGAACAAAGGCTGGTAGGGCTGCCATGCCCGCGACTACCATTTTATGCATGAAGGAGGAAAATGAATTGCAATTTTTGTGGAATGGAAAACAACAAACGCTGAAGCAGACCGTTGTTTACGCTATGCTGCTGTCGCTTCTGTTCAGCCTGCTCCCTCCAGCCGCTTATGCAAGTGAGCCGCAGACGGGGCAGAGCTCCGGCCCCCTCTCACTCCCGGTGTACGATACCTTTGAGGATGGTGTGCTGCCTTCCGGATACACGGTGACGCTGCCTACCTCTGTTGTGCCTGGACAAGCTGTTGAGGTAACCGATGTCACCGGCACCGGAAACAGCTCCAGCAAAGCACTGATGGTAAACGATACGGGGGCGGGGAATGTCCAGTTCACCCGGTCCTTCGATAAACAAACCGGAGACGTGATCATTGAATCGGATTTTATGTTTCCGCAGGAAAGCGGAACCTCCTCCCTGTTCGAGGTCAAAAATGCCGAAGGCAATAAAACCGCCTTTATTATCGGTGTCCGTGTTCCCACCCAGCCTGAGCAGAGGACCAGCGGCCAAACCCTGATCTATGATCTCAAGAACAGCCAATATTACGGCCTGATGAATCCGTTTTTGCCGCTGAATCAGTGGCATAACATTCGCATGGAGATTAAGACGGCGCAAAATAAAGTCGCCATCTATATCGACAGCCAATTTGTGAATGAATTTAGTTTTACCACTGCCGATGTGGGGAATATCGGGCAAGTGCTCTCCAAAACTCCCGGCGGCGGTAAGGGCCAGTTCCTTATCGACAACTTTAGGGTATACACCCCCTCAACCGGCGGAGAAAATGGCGGGGGCAGCGGACCGGAGAATCCGGATATGGACGCACCCGGCTCCCTGAACGGGTATGTGAACGAGGTGAACGGCGCTCCGGCTGTATGGCTGAATTGGGAGTCGGTAACAGACGCTGTTTATTACAACGTCAAACGCAGCGAAACCCGAGACGGAGCCTACACCACTCTGCAATCCGTAGCGCAATCCGTCTACTCTGTGATGGACAGCTCGGTTACAGCCGGGAAAACCTACTTTTACACCGTAACGGCCAGCACCCACAATGTGGCGGCCGGTGCAACCGGAGGCACTGAATCGGCTCCCTCCAACATTTTTGAGATTACGGCGGAGCTGCCGGACAGCGGCATCGCCGTCAACATCCCCGCCTTCCCCGGTGCTGAGGGCGGCGGCAAATACGTCACCGGCGGACGCGGAGGCGAGGTGTATATCGTTGACACTCTAGCCGACTACACCAAGAATGAAGCGGCTATCCCCGGCTCTCTGCGGGATGCAGTGAGCAAGGATAACCGCACCATTATTTTCCGCGTGGGCGGTACCATTCATCTGAAGGAATCCCTGAACATTACCGGCTCCAATCTGACCATCGCCGGCCAAACGGCGCCGGGAGACGGCATCACGGTGGCTGACTATACCACCAATATCAATGCCAATAACATTGTTATCCGGTATGTGAGCTTCCGGCTGACCGACCGTTATCCCAGCGAGGACGACTCCCTGGGCGCCCGGTATTACAAGAACATCATTATCGACCACTGCTCCTTCAGCTGGGCCGTGGATGAGGTTGTAAGTCTTTATGACAACGTGAACGTGACTGTCCAATGGTCCATTTCGTCCGAGGCCATGCTTATGACCACCCACCAGAAGGGCAGACACGGCTACGGCGGCATCTGGGGCGGCAAAAACTCCACCTACCACCACAACCTGATTGCCAACAGCACCAGCCGCAACCCCCGTTTCCCCACGGATAAGCGGGAATTTGATTCGGTGGATATGGCCAACAACATCATCTACAACTGGGGAATGGCCTCCACCTACGGAGGCGGCGAAGGTAACTATAACGTACGGGACAACTACTACAAGTACGGGCCCAGCACCTACTACGGCGTCCGCAGCCAGTTGTTCAGCGAAGCGGGCACCACTAATTACGACACCAATATGTATGTGGGCGGCAACTATATGGACGGCTCCCCCTCCGTTACCGAGGATAATTGGAAAGGCGTCCTGAAGATCATTGACCCCACCGTCAAGCACGACACTCCCTTCGAGGTCCGCGGAGAGTATGACAATGGCGTTGCCCCTGAGAATTACGGCACGTATCAATCGGTACCCGCTTTGACTGCTTATGAGCAGGTGCTGGCCGATGTGGGCGCAACCCTGCCCAGACGGGATGCCATTGATGCCCGGATCGTCAACGAGGTCAAGAACCGCACCGGCTATCACATTAACTCTCCCAAGGAGGTAGGCTGGCTGTACGAGGATTACACCACCGTTCCTTCGGATGTGGTGGATACGGACAAGGACGGCATTCCCGACAGCTGGGAGCTGGAGCATGGCCTGAACCCGCAGGACGCCTCCGACCGCAACAAAACGAATCTGGCCAAGTCCGGCAGCTTTTCCTCCATCGGCATTGTGCCCGGTTATACCAATCTGGAGGTGTATCTGGCCTGGCTGATCGAGGATCTGAAGCAGGGCAGCAGGCATGTGGACAATCCTTATGTCACCCTGCAGCTGACCGACAGCCAGAATAACCCGCTTGGCCACAACAGCATTGCCGAAACCGGCAGCAGCTTGAACTTGTCGGCAACAACCCTGTCCGGTTGGGGCAAAAACATCAGCAAGGTAGAGTTCATCATCGACAGCCAGCTGGCGGGAACGGCAGCCTCGTATCCGTACACCTTCACTTGGAGCAATATTCCGGAGGGCACCCATTATCTGGTGGCAAAAGCGACCGACAGCACCGGATTGGCTACCCATACCGGCAACCTGACGGTTCACGTGAATACCACCACCGCCAAAGGTGACTGGAGCTCTGCAGATATCGGGGGTTCCGCCACCGGCTACATTCCGGGACATCTGTCGGTAAAAGATAACGGCAGCCTTACCCTGAAATCTGGGGGAGATATCGGCGGCAAAGCCGACAATTTCCATTTTGCTTACCAGGAGCTGACCGGCAACAGTGAGATCACTGCCCGGTTGGACCATATCACTGCTACGGATGACAATGCGGAAGCGGGCGTTATGATCCGCGAGTCCTTGGACCCCAATTCCCGGATGGCGCTGATGGCTGTCGCTTTTGTTAAATACGGCAAACAAGGTGTGATGCTGGTCCGCAGCGAAAACGGCGGCAGCACCCAGCGTATTGAAAATGAAGTATTCGTTTCCACGCCCCACTGGGTCAGACTGGTCCGGTTCGGCAATCAGGTGACAGGCCTGATTTCGGAGGATGGAGCAAACAACTGGCGGAAGGTCGGATCCGTAACGCTGAATCTGCCTGATGACAAGCCCATCTATGTGGGTCTTGCCGCAGATGCCTCCAAGCCGGATGACGACGTGTGGAAATATAACGCCTCCACCTTCGGGCAAGCCGTTATTCATGCCCTTCCGGATGATTATCCGGTGGCTCCGGGAGGCTTGAAGACCTCTATTGAAGAGGGCGATAACGAAATCAAGGTAACCTGGGACGCAGCGGAAAATGCCCATACCTATACGTTGAAGCGCGGCGATACCCCGGGCGGACCGTACAAGGTGATCCAAGCCGGCATCACCGATACCTCCTTCACCGACTCCGGGCTGGTGGCCGGGAAAACCTATTATTATGTGGTATCCGCCACCAATGGGGCTGGCGAGCAGGGCTTCGATTCCTCTGAAATTAGCGGCAAACCTACCGGCCCTGCGGAAAATATCTTCTACGTGGATGACAGCTTCGAGGAGGAGCCCATCGACTCTACTCCGGCGGCATATGTGCCCAGTCTGCCTAAGAATGGCGGTTTTGAGGCCGTGAAGGTCGTCACCGTAGAAAAGGACGGCAACCCGAACAACAAGGCATTGCTGGTAGCCGATCAGGGGGCCAACTCGGATGAAATGCTGCAAAGCGTCAGCTTTTTCCGCCAATTCGAATCTCTGAAGAATACGGTTGTTATCGAAGCGGACTACATGCTTCCGGAGGCCAGCGGCAATGCGGTGCTCCTGCAGATCAAGAGCCGGGACGACAGCAAACGCGCCTTCTCCATCGGTATGCGCAAGCCTACCCTGCCTGCCGATGCCAACAAAAACGACATTACGCTTGTGTACGATAACGGCTCCTCCAGCTTTTATGCGCTGATGGATGTACCGTATACCAGCTTCAAGAATCAATGGTTTACGATTAAGCTGAAAATGAATGTGGCGGAGGGGGATGTCACCATCTCGGTAAACGGCAAGGAAATTGCCACCTTCACCGATTACAAGGATATCGAGAACTTCAAGAAACTGGGCATCGGCCGGTTGTACTCCGCTACTCCGGGCGGGGGTTCGGGAACGTACTACATCGACAATGTAAAAGTGTACGTGGAGCCCATTGCCCATCCGACTGGGCTGAACGCCATTGCCGGAGACGGTGTGGTGAATCTGAGCTGGACCGCCTCGGAGGATGCGGGAGCCTACACCGTTCTGCGCAGCACCAAGGAGGAAGGGCCATTTACTCCGGTGGAGGCCACGGAAGCCCAGCCTAACCCGGTACCGGCTACAGTCACCCGGTTTGCCGACAAAACCGCAGTGAACGGCACCACCTACTACTACGTGGTGACTGCCGAGAATCCGCAAGGCAAATCGGCGTATTCCAATGTTGTACGTGCAGTGCCTGTTGCTACGGAGAACGGCAATGGCGGCGGTAATGGTGGCGATGGCGGAGACAATGGAGATAATGGCGGAAACTCCGGCAATAGCGGGAACGACACCGGAAACTCGGGCGGCGGTACTTCCGCTCCTTCCACTCCTGCTCCTGGGCAGACTACAGACGATATCGTGCTGGGCAAGGACGCTGCCCAAGTACGTGAAGAGCAAACGCCCGATGGTACTAAGCTGCACGTTGCTGTAGTGGATGCAGCCAAATTAGCGGATGCCCTCAAAAAAGCGGCAGCCGACAAAACCGGCAAGGTTACACTGGATCTCAGCTCCGCCGTGGATAACGCAGCAGCCGTACGTACGGAGCTTCCCGTATCGGCCCTCGCCGAAGCTGGCAGCGTGGATTTGCTGGTCAAAACCGCACTGGCGGAAGTGAAGCTCCCCGCGCAGCTGATCCTGTCCCAGCTGAAGGATCAAACAGCTGGCACTCTGCAAGCAACAATTGCAGCTGGAAGCGCACAGCTTCAGGAAAAGGCCGCACAAGCAGCCACACAAGCGGGTTATCAATTGTCCGTACAGCCTGTGTCCGTAACCCTGGCTGTGGAAGCGGCAGGCCGGAAGCAGGAGCTGACCTTCAGCAGCGGCTATGCTTCCTTAATCCTGACTTACAGCAGACTGTTGAACAGTGCCACAGCAGCAGGCGTCATCATTGATCCTGTCACCGGAGAAGCCAGCTTTGCTCCGGCTATCATCGAAACAGTCGGCGGTCGTACCCAGGTCACGGTGCTTCATAAAGGCGACGGAATTTACGCTGTGGTGCAAGGCTCCAAAACCTTCACCGACACAGCCGAACATTGGGCCAAGCCGGATATTGAGCTGCTTGCCTCCAAGCTTCTGATCCAAGGGACCGATACCCATAGCTACTCTCCTGACCAAGCCATTACACGGGCAGAGTTTGCAGCGCTTCTGGTTCGTTCCCTGGGATTGCAGGCTTCCGGTCAGACAGCCAGCTTCACGGATGTTGCCTCAGGCGTATGGTATGCGGACGCAGTTGCCGCCGCCGCAGGTGCAGGCCTGATCGAAGGCTTCGACAACGGCGAGTTCCGTCCCGGCGCTAACATCTCCCGCGAGGAGATGGCGGTGATGGCGGCTCGGGCCGCCCGTTATGCGGGAGTGGATACTCGTGCCTCCGAACAGACCGCCGGTTATACCGACAGCAGCATCGTTAGCGGTTGGGCTCAGAGCTCCATGGCATGGGCCACGGAGAAGGGGATTATCCAAGGAACCGACGAACAGCGTCTGGCTCCCCGGGATACTGCTACCCGGGCACAATCCGCTACCATTCTGAAGCGTGTGCTGCAAGCCATGAGCTTTATCAACTAGTGGCAGTTTAAAAGAAACAGGCAGAAGGGGATGGCTTCCTCTCTGCCTGTTTTTTGCTTGTCCGGTTTTTACATGCCATACTTGTATCAATGATTTAACGATGAAAAAGGAGGCAGTTAGGATGAAACAGGCGCAATTTGCCATTATCGGAGGCGCAGGCTTCCGGGCCCAGGCCTTCCTGCGGATTGCCCGGGCTTTGCCCAACCACTTTCGTGTAACCGGATTGGTGGTCCGTCAGGCGGAGAAAGGATTGGCCATGGAGGAGGAATGGGGCATCCCCTCTTACCGGACCGTGGAGGAGCTGCTGGCTCAGGGACGTCCCGACTTTATCGTAGTATCTGCGGGGAAGGGAGCTGCATCGGAGATTCTGCCGGATCTGGCGGAACGGGGAATTCCGGTGTTGTTGGAGACACCTCCCGCCTCCGATCTGGCTGGACTTCAACAGGTGCACGAACAGCTGATTTTGCCGGGAGCACGGGTTCAGGTAGCGGAGCAGTACCATCTGTCCCCCCTTCATGCAGCCAGGCTGGCTGTTATCGGTCAAGGTAGGCTGGGGAGAGTGACGGAGGCCACCGTATCCATTTCGCAGTTTTATCATGCCATCAGCTTAATGAGGAAATATTTGGGCATTGGGTATGAAGACGCCGAAATAACAGGCATGCGGTTTCTGTCCCCGCAGATTGCCGGACCCGGCCGGGCAGGTGTACCGCAGGAGGAGAAGCTGGTGCAGCAGCCGCGGGACCTGGTGTGGTTTCATTTTGGCGACAGACTGGGCATCTACGACTTTACCAAGGACCAGCACCGCTCCTGGATCCGCTCCAGTCATGTGTCGGTGCGGGGGGAACGGGGCGAGATCACAGACCGGCGGCTGAATCTGCTGATTGATTACCAGACGCCGCTTCCTTTGGAGCTCAAGCGGGTCAACCGGGGGGAAGAGGAAAATTTGGAGGGGTATTTTCTGGAGGGGATTCTTGCCGGGGACAGCTACGCTTACCGGAATCCCTATACGCCGGCCCGGCTATTGGACGATGAGCTGGCCATGGCCGCGTGTCTGACCCGGATGGCCGAATATGCCGCCGGAGGCGAAAGCTTCTACAGCCTGGCGGAGGCCTGCCAGGATACGTATTTGGGTTTCATCGCCGAGGAGGCCATCCTCACCGGCAAAACCCTGCGGACAGAGCCGCAGCCGTGGGCTGAACAATAGGCCGATCGTTAGGGGACGCCTAAGCCCACCTTTATCCGCCATCCTGCAAAAGTGCAGTTATTTCTAGCGGATTTCCTCCACAGTGGCCCCGAAATGCAAAAGTGCAGTTATTTCAGGCCAACTGGAGCATTTGGGGGAAAAGGCTGCGGATTAACTGCACTTTTGCAGTTAAAGCGGCATAAAAGCCTCTTCCGCACAAAAATAGATGTATTTTTGCAGGATGTGGAAAGCGTGATTAGTGGAGTCGTCGCATCCTTTTGCGTAAATGGCAACTTTGGAGGATAGGCGGAACACGATTGCGGCATTCAAGAGACACAATTAGTGGAGCCGACGCATTCTTTTGTGCACACGGCAATCAGTAGCATGCGGGAGACACCAAACGTTTCGAATTCTTGCATCCTTGTGAGCGGGAACAACAAAAAGCAGGCGCCGTACCCACCCCGAGCAGCGACCCGCAGGCAGGCACCTTTTGTTCAAGGTGTCTATCTGGCGGACAACAGCCCAGCGGGAATTGGCCCTGCTTCTATTTTTACCTTCTAGCTTAACCCCTTTTACCTTCTAGCCTAATCTCCCTGAAGCTTGCTCACTGCCCCTCTTACACCGGCCCGTCGGGGCCGTCCAGTACATCCACTACACCCACGGCGATCGCGCCTACAGCAGCGGTATAAACCAGTCCCTTCACGCCATGCTTCACAAGCTCCTTATCCTTATCGGCGATGCCCTTGGCTACATTGCCGGCATTCTCCGCCATCCCGGTCAGCACCTGGCCGGTGCCCTTCACCGTCGCATTGACGGCGGCACCCAGGTCCTGCATCCCTTCCTGGCGCTTCGCCTCATCCCGGGCCAACAATCCTGCTGCCGTATCCCAGGTGCCACTGGCTAAATCGCCTACCGTACGTCCGGCGAAGCGGCTGGTTTTCTCCACACCGTCGCCGATTTCCTTCACGAAATTGCTGCCGGTCAGCTCCCCGACCACCCGGACAGTGCCGCCCAGAACCAAACCGGTCAGCTCTCCGGCGGCATTACCGATTCCTTTTAACAAACGCATATGCGTGTCCTCCTTCATAGCCGTCCGTGCAGCAGTCCCGACGGACACCGGCATACTATTATCTAAGTATACGCACCGGGTGGCCGCAGCGTTTCAGGTCTTTTTCCTTTCCTTTTCTTTCTCCGGCAGCTTCACTTCCCTTGGCAGAGGCGGCGGGGCCGATGGGACGGCCGCATGAATAGGCGGCATCTCGGATGCATCCGGGCGAGCCTCCTCCACCGCTTCCTCCTCCGGCTTGGTCTGCAGCACAGGCGCAGGCAGCGGACAAAGCTTATACACCCGAGCCTCATACGCCCGCAGCGGAAACCGGTCCACCTTTTCCTTCACGTCCACGGGATAATTGGCCAAAAGCAAATCGCAGCAATCGTACCGGATATGCTCGGGCAGCACAAACTCCGCCTCCTGCGGGAAGAGATTGGCCACAATCAGCAGCACCACACTGTCCAGCGTCCGGGTATAGGCGTAAATCTGTTTATCCTGGGGCAAAAGCAGGTCGTATATCCCATACACCGCGGCAGCACAATCCCGGCGCAGCTCAATCAGCTTCCGGTAATAATGATAGATGGAGTCCGGATCCTGCAGTTGGCTCTCCACATGAATGCCGGTATAGTTGGGATTCACCTTCAGCCAGGGCTTACCGGTAGTAAAGCCGGCATTAACGCTGCTATTCCACTGCATGGGCGTACGGGAATTGTCCCGGCCGTTTTTCCAGATCATCTGCATCACCTCGGCGTGGCTTTTGCCTTTTTCCAGCTCGATACGGTACAGGTTCTTGATGGCCACGTCATTGTAATCGTCGATGGAGGCGAATTGGACATTGGTCATGCCAATCTCCTGCCCCTGGTAAATAAACGGTGTCCCCTGCATCAAAAAATACATGGTCGCCAACGCCTTGGCCGATTCCCGCCAATAGACGCTGTCATCCCCCCAGGTGGAGACGGAGCGGGGCTGGTCGTGATTTTCCAGGAACAGCGCGTTCCAGCCGTCCTTCTCCAGCCCCTTCTGCCAACGGGTCAAGGTCCGCTTCAGAGAGCGGAGATCCAGGCCGCCCTCCAGGCTTTTGCTCCACAGGCCCAAATGCTCAAACTGGAAAATCATATTAAACTTGCCGCGTTTACCGCTGACCCACAGGCCGGCGTCGTTGGAGCTGACCCCGTTGGCCTCCCCCACGGTCATAATATCATAGCGGGCGAAGGTCTCCGCCTTCAGCTCCTCCAGAAAGGCATGGATGCCCTGCCGGTTCCGGTGTCCCTCAAACGAAGGGACATAACGCAGATTATCCGGGTTGGGGATGTCCGGGAAACCGGGCGTTTTTTTGATGTGGGAGATGGCATCCACCCGGAAGCCGTCGATGCCCTTGTCCAGCCACCAGCGCACCATGTCGTACAGCTCGCGGCGCACCTCTGGATTTTCCCAATTGAGATCGGGCTGGCGGGTGGAGAAAATATGCATGAAATATTGTCCGGTTAACGGGTCAAATTGCCAGGCGGGGCCGCCGAAGATGCTCTCCCAGTTGTTGGGCTCGGAGTCATTCCGGGGATCGGCCCAGATATAATAGTCCCGCTTGGGATTGTCCCGGGAGGAGCGGGCTTCGATGAACCACGGATGCTCATCGGAGGTATGGTTCAGCACCAGGTCCAGGATCAGCTTCATCCCGCGCGCGTGTACCTCCCGGAGCAGCTCATCAAAATCCTCCATGGTCCCGTACTCCTCAGCCATAGCCTGGTAGTCGGAGATGTCGTAGCCGTTGTCGTCGTTGGGGGATTTGTAGGTGGGGCACATCCAAATCACATCAATTCCCAGCCCCTTCAGATAATCCAGCTTGGTCAAAATGCCCCGCAAGTCGCCGATTCCATCACCGTTGGCGTCCATAAAGCTGCGGGGGTAAATCTGGTATGCAACTGCTTCTTTCCACCATTTTTTATCCATCTTTATGTCACCTGCCTCCTTCTTTTTTACCCGGATCGGCTGGAAATGTTACAAATATTTTTTCATGGTGATATCCGTGGCGTGATAACCGGACTTTTCATACAGCGTCAAAGCCCGCCGGTTATGCGCAAAAACGTGCAGCCCCACCGACCGGGCTCCCAGCTCCTTTGCCTTTTCCTCCAGAGCCGCCATGGTGTCCTTACCCAGCCCACGGCCACGCCACTCCTCATACAGGGTGATTTCGTAGAGAAATGCCTCCCGCTTGCCCGAATCCACATACAGCCAGATATATCCGATCCGCGAGCCGCCTGCCTCTTCAATCATGTAGAGGTATTGATCCGCTGTGGCCAGTCCGTCCGGCAAGAGCCGGAGAATCGCCTCCCGGGACAACGCCAAGGCCTCCTCTTCCCTCCAGACACCGGATTCCACCTTTTCGCGGGCAAAATGGGGAATCAATTCCTCCAGGAACACCTGCAGCTCCGCCTCGTTCATAGGAACCAGTCTGACCATGCCAAACCCCTCTTTTCACATGTATTTTTTTTGCAAAAGCTCCTTCTGTCCCGTTCATAAATGTTCCAGATTGACGCATACTAGGGGCTGACTTATAACCCCGCAGAGAGCTGCAAGACAGTCCCTGCACGGTCATATTGCCCGTAGGAGGTGAAATGCCATGTCCAGCAACATCGTACGCGAGGAAGCCCGCAAGATTCAGGAAGCCTCCGGCAAGCTCCAGCACATGACCACCGAAAGCGACATCAAGAATGAGCTGGAGAAAATCCGCCAATACTGCACGGCCATCGAAGCCCGCATTTAAGCGGAGGCGTTTTTGCCGACGCATACTTGCCTCAACCCGAAGCCCCGAAGCCGAAACCGAACCCGGCTGCCGGGGCTTTTCTCTTCGGGGAGGACACGCAACTAAGCCTACCCCACCGCATAGAGTATACAATCATGTTCGTTAGAGAAAGGGTGAGGCAACCGTGTGCGGAATTACCGGATGGCTGAATTGGCAAAAAAACCTTACACAATTTCCCGATGTGCTGGAGGCCATGACGGAGACGCTGGCTCCCCGGGGACCCGATGCTGCAGGCTCTTGGATCAACCACTACTGCGCTCTGGGGCACAGACGGCTTTCCGTCATGGACCCGGCGAATGGCGCGCAGCCCATGGTGCGGGTATTTGGTGAGGACACGTATTCCATCGTATATAACGGCGAGCTCTATAATGCCCCCGAGCTCAAAAAAGAGCTGGAGGGGCGCGGCCATGTTTTCCGGACCACCTGCGATACGGAGGTGCTTCTGGTTGCCTTTATTGAATGGGGCCGGAGCTGTGTGGACCGGTTAAACGGGATTTTTGCCTTCGCCGTATGGAGCGACAAGGACGAAGCGCTCTATCTTTTGCGGGACCGGCTGGGCGTCAAGCCGCTGTTCTATTCCTACCGGGACGGGGAGCTGCTGTTCGGCTCCGAGCCCAAGGCGATCCTGGCCCATCCGGATTTCAAGGCGGAGGTGGATCAGGAGGGCATCTCCGAAATCTTCGCCATCGGCCCCGCCCGGACCCCCGGACACGGCGTGTACAAGGGAATGGCGGAGCTGAAGCCCGGACACTGCATGGTGGTAGACCGCAATGGCCTCTCCATCCGGGCGTATTGGACGCTGGAGAGCAAACCCCACGAGGAGAATGTGGAGGAAACGGCGGAAACCATCCGGGAGCTGCTCAAGGATACCCTGGAGCGCCAGCTGATCTCCGACGTACCTGTCTGCACCCTGCTGTCCGGCGGTTTGGATTCCAGCGCCCTGACAGCACTGGCCTCCGCCTACTACACGGCTAACGGGCAAGGGGTGGTCCCCACCTACTCGGTAGATTACGTGGACAACGATAAGAACTTCAAATCCAGCGCCTTCCAGCCCAACGCTGATGCCCCCTGGATCAAACGGATGAGCGAGCATCTGGGCACCCTCCACCATGCGGTGGAATTCGATACGCCGGAGCTGGTGGAATCCCTGCGCGCCGCAGTCATCGCCCGGGATATGCCGGGGATGGCGGATGTGGACGGCTCACTGCTCCTGTTTTGCCGGGAAATCAAAAAAGGCGCCACTGTGGCGATCTCCGGGGAAGCCGCAGACGAAATCTTCGGCGGATATCCCTGGTTTCACCGTCAGGACGCCTTGGAGGCGGATACCTTCCCTTGGGCGCTGAAGGTAAAGGATCGTACATCAGTGCTGTCCTCCGAGGCCGCGGCCTTCATTAATCCGGAGGTGTATGCGCGGAACCGGTACCAGCAGGCCCTGGCAGAGGTGCCCCATCTTCAGGGCGAGGATGGGAAGCAGCGCAGAATGCGGGAAATCTCCTATCTGAACGTAACCCGCTTTATGCCGACGCTCTTGGACCGCAAGGACCGGATGAGCATGGCCAGCGGCCTGGAGGTGCGTGTTCCCTATTGCGACCACCGGCTGGTTCAGTATGTATGGAACATTCCCTGGGAAATCAAAACCGCCGGGGACCGGGAAAAGGGCATCCTGCGCAAGGCGCTGAAGGGCATTCTGCCGGACGATGTGCTGTTCCGCAAAAAAAGCCCCTACCCCAAAACTCACAATCCCAACTATATGAACGCCGTCCGCATGGAGCTGCGGGAAATCCTCCACGACCCGTCCTCCCCGCTCTTGCCCCTGGTGAACGTGGCCGGGTTGAAGGAAATGACGAAACCCGACAGCCCCAGCTCGGACTTCCCGTGGTTCGGTCAGCTGATGACCGGTCCCCAGCTGTTCGCCTTCCTGATCCAGGCGGATCATTGGCTGCGTACCTACAAAATTTCGGTTGTGTGAGGCAGCTTGTGGCAGGGTTGGGCTAGCAGCGGCGGCGGGGCGGCATGATACCGAGCATCAAATGTTCGACGCGGCATGATGCCGAGCATCAAACGTTTGCCTCGGCATGATAGCGATCATCAAATGTTCGCTATTGAAGCAAAATGGGCATTTTTCGGCTAATAGCAATCAACAAATGATCGCTATTCTCAAAAAAGCGGGAGGTTACCCCGCCAAAAATCGAAATAGCAATCATTGTTTGACGCTTACATGCCTTCACGGAGCCCACATATGCGAAATAAGATACATTGTTTGACGCTTACATGCCGGGTGGCTGGGGTAGCTCAACGTCCCATAAGACGGATGGTAGCTGGGGTAGCTCAACGTCCCATACGACGGATGGTGGCTGGGGCAGCTCGATCTCCCATAAGACGGATGGTAGCTGGGGTAGCTCGACCTCCCATGAGACGAATAGAAAATAATTAATAAACGAGTTCGATCAGCTGCCGGAGCGCCCTGCCCCGGTGGCTGATTTTGTTTTTCTCTTCTACCGTAAGCTCGGCCATGGTTCTGCCGTATTCCGGCAAATAGAAGTACGGGTCGTACCCGAAGCCGTTGTGGCCCCGGGCTTCCCCGAGAATATAGCCGGGACAGCGGCCCTCGAAGCGGGCATGCTGCTTGCGGGCAGGATCGGCCAGCACGATGCAGCAGACAAAATCGGCTGCGCTCCATACCGGCGGATGCCCCACCGGGAGTTTGTCGGAGGGGAATGTCAGCTTCTGCGACAGCTCCCGCAGCAGCTTGGCGTTGTTGTCGGCATCGTTGGCCTCCTCGCCGGCATACCGGGCGGAGTATACACCCGGCTGTCCGTCCAAGGCCTCCACCTCCAGACCGGAGTCATCGGCAATCACCGGTACCTGCAGGAGATCGGCCACATAGTGAGCCTTGATCAACGCATTTTCATAAAAGGTGCTGCCCGTTTCCTCAATCTCGGGAATCCCCTCATAATCGTCCAGACTGTGGATCTGGAAGCCTCTCTTGGCAAACAGCTCCTCCATCTCCTTGACCTTGCCTTTGTTGCGGGTGGCGATCACCACCACCTGTTGTTTGTTCATAGGCCCTTAACACCTCGCTTTATCTGATCCGATGAGCTCCGCTACCTGGCCTAACGCTTCCTTCTGCAGCTCGATCATCCGGTTAACGCCCGACTCGCCCAGACCCAGAAGAAGATCCAGCTCCTCTCTGGAGAAGGGGGCCTCCTCGCCGGTACCCTGCAGCTCCACGAACTTGCCGGAGCCGGTCATCACCACGTTCATGTCCACCTTGGCCGAGGAATCCTCCTCATACTTCAGATCCAGCATCGGCACACCGGCCACCACACCCACACTGACGGAAGCGAGGAAATCCCGGATCGGGAATACAGCCAGCGGCTTTTCCTTGCAGAGCTTGTGAATGGCCAGAGTCATGGCTACAAAAGCTCCCGTGATAGAGGTGGTTCTGGTGCCCCCGTCGGCTTGAATCACGTCGCAGTCCAGGGTAATGGTGCGCTCCCCCAGCTTCTCCAGATCCACCACGGAGCGCAGGGCGCGTCCGATGAGCCGCTGAATTTCCATGGTGCGTCCGGACAGCTTGCCCTTCACTGACTCCCGCTGATTGCGGGTTTGGGTTGCCCGCGGCAGCATGGAATATTCCGCCGTGATCCAGCCCTTGCCCTGCCCCTTCATAAAAGGAGGTACCCGCTCCTCCAAAGTTGCGGTGCACAATACCTTGGTATCCCCGACTTCAATCCATACGGAGCCCTCCGCATGTTTGCTGTAAGGGGTAATAATCTTCACCGGGCGGAGCTCGTCCTGTTGTCTTCCGTCTATGCGCATTCGTATATGCCTCCTGTAATGGCGTTGCCCTGTCATGTCTATCATACGCGTAATTGCCAATTGCTGTATCGACAAACACAAGTATACCTCATTTTAGCAAAGGTTACGCCCCCTTGCACCACAGGATTACGGGTTCATCACCCACTTGGGGCCTCTCCATGTGGAAATATAGTACCAACGGGTCCCGTTGGGGGAATCCCAGACCCGCTCCGGCACCACCTGCTGCTTGGTGAACACCAGAAGCTCCATAGTATTGTTAACCTCACCCGGGCTAGGGTAATCCGCCACTATGGTATATTCATTCAGCTCCACAGGTGTGGTATATTCCTTTACCCCCAACGCCCGGTCATGCTCCATATCCCCAGTAAGACTGCGTGCAAGCTCTACGGACGGATTCACCCAGCGGGCTTCCCCGTCCACCAGCACCATCACCCAATCCCGGATTTTCCCCATGGCCTCGAGATCCTGGGGAGGCTGTTTTTCATCATCCGCGAGGAGTGTGCTGTAGGGCGCCTTCTTCAGTCTGAACGGCACCGGCATATGCAGGGTTTCGCTCCACGGCTCCACGCCTTCCACTCCCACACCGAACCGCATGTCTTGGGCAATCCAACGTTCCCCCAAGGGGGTTCCGATTTTGTACCAGACTGTGGGAGCCACCAAGCGCGAATAACGCGTGTATTTGGCCAAAGGCATCACGACCTGAGGCTTGAGTTTGGGCTCATTTTCCAAAGGCTGCTCAAAGGGGTACAGGGATACCGGCGTTTCCGTTGAAATGGGGATGGCGCCCATTGCTTCCACACCAACATATTTCTCCGCATAATGCTCCGGCCTGATCCACATATCGCCCAGCCAAGACGTACGAATCAAATAATAAAAGTCCTTATTAAGGCAAGGGCCGTAGGGCTCGCAGGCATTAATCGAAGCCACCGCCTGTACCTGCTGGGGGGACAGGGAATACGGGGTGGGCCGGCCCGGTGCTTCATAAAGAACCGTTTCCTGCAGCAAATGCACGGTCTCCTCCTGGTACTCCACCTTATTAAATTGGTATGCTCCCTCCTTCAAATTGATCCATACGGGGCCAAGCCAGGTTTCCACTTGGATTTTTTCCATGCTTCTAATGGACACCAGCTTATTCTGTTCAATAGGGGCCATCCGTACGGACTGAAGCGGGCTCAGGGCGCCCACCGCCTGATTCGGACGGGTCTCCGGACCAGTGTACAGGGTGAAGGTATCTGCCAGGGTAACATAAGGCATTTCCGCAGGCTGCGCCATAATCGGGTCCGGCTGGGCTGCTTCCACAGAGGCAGGGCCTCCGGCTGCGAACAGGAAGGTGAAAGCCAGCAGTACGGATGCGGCTTGGGACGTAGACCCGTGGATAAAGTTGCTGCCCGGCCCACATTTCCCCAGCAGCAGACAAATGAATATTGGCAGAGCGGCTGCACTTCGTTATAATGAGGCTAACAAGTGTTAGCCAAAAGGGGATGGGCATGTATGAGCGGGACCCGGGAGCGGATTGTTCTGGAAGCGCTGCGGCTGTTTGCGGTTAAGGGCTACGATGGTGTGTCGGTCCGGGACATCGCCGGTGCGGTAGGCGTCAAGGAAAGCTCGCTGTATAAGCATTTTGCGGGGAAGCAGGCTATCTTCGAAGGCATTATCGGCGAATTTCCCAAGCGGTATGAGAAAATGACGGAGAAGCTGGGCATCAGCCAGACTGATCCTGCACAGCTGGCGCAGCATTATGCGGCTATGCCGGAGGAGGCGCTGCTCACGTTGGGGGAGCGGCTGTTCCTATTCTTTTCCGAGGATGAATTTACCTCGCTGCTGCGGAGAATGCTGACCATGGCCCAGTACTCCCATCCCCTGGCCCGGGAGGTATACCGGAGGCTGTATCTGGAGGGCGCCATCGAGTTTCAAAGCCAATTATTCCGGCATATGATCGGGCTGGGTGTGTTTATTGAAGCGGATCCGGGAAGTATGGCGGCCCAATTCTATGCGCCCATATGGCTGATGTTAGGCTGGTCCGATCTTCAGACGGGAGGCGGGGAGCAGGCGCTGGAAGCCCTGCGCAGCCACATCCGCCAGTTCAGTGCGGTGTATGCCAAAGGAAAGGGGAGCAGATGATGAAAGTAGCCATTGTGCACGGGCAAATGCACCGCGGAAGCACCTACCATATTGCACGGATGGTGGCAGATCGGCTGGTTTCCCGGGAAGAGGATGTGGAGGAGTTTTTTCTGCCTAAGGACGGGCCAACCTTCTGTGTGGGCTGCTACAGCTGCTTCAACCGGGGGGAGGAGTATTGCGGCCATCATGAGCCTGTGCAGCGGATTGTGGAGGCCTTCCGGCGGGCGGACGTGATCATTCTGGATTCGCCTTGTTACGTATTCGGGGTGACCGGTCAAATGAAAACCTTCCTGGACCATATGGGCTACGCCTGGATGTCCCACCGTCCCGATCCTCTGATGTTCCGAAAAACGGCCTTGGTCATCTCCACGGCCGCAGGGGTGGGTGCCCGTTCCGTCACCAAGCAGCTCAAGCAGAATCTCTTCTATTGGGGCGTGCCCCGGGTGCTCCAGTATCCCTGTATTGTAGGGGCTGCCAGCTGGGCAGAGGTCAAGGAGGAGAAAAAGGCGGCCATTGTGAAGGATACGGCCAAGCTCGCTGCACGGCTTGCCCGGCAGGCGGGGAACGTGAAGCCGGGCTTGAAAATGCGGTTTATGTTTACCGTTATGCGCTTGAACCAGAAGCGCAATGATTGGAACCCGCTGGATAAGGAGCATTGGGAGCAGCAGGGCTGGCTGGGCAGGAAACGCCCTTGGTAAACGCCTATAAGCGTTTTTTGGAGCCGGGCCAATGAAAATACTGGATGAATGGGTATTTCTGTTTTAGAATGAGGGCATCTCCATTGTTCAGTCAGACGAATCCATGGACAAAGGACTGATCTCATTTGTTGAAAATATCTGTGTTTGTTAATCAGGCGGGGTATCCCCTGAAGGGGTCCAAGGTGTTCACCGCAGCCGAAGGCGGAGCGTTCGAGCTGGTGGAGGCGGAATCGGGGCGGACATTATTTGAAGGAATCATGTCCCCGCTGAAGGAGGACCGCGCCTCCGGATTGGCCGTTGCCAAGGGGGATTTTTCCGGGTTTGAAGAAGCAGGCCGCTTCTTCCTCCGGATGAAAGCGTCCGGCGCTGTATCGCCGGAGTTTGCCGTTGGAGAGCAGCCTTATGCCGCCTTGGAAAAAGCGCTGCTCAAGTGCTTTTATTATCAGCGCTGCGGGATGGAGCTGACCGCGGAGTATGCCGGGCCATGGGCCCATGGCCCCTGCCACTTGGCGGAGGCCCATGTGCACGGGAATCCGGAGGAACGGTATCCCCAGGCCGGCGGCTGGCATGATGCGGGGGATTACGGGAAATACACCGTCGCAGCCGTGAAAGCGATTGCGGATTTGCTGTTGGCTTACGAGCGCTTTCCCGGAGCATTCACGGAGCCGGTGGGCATCCCTAACTCCGGCGGGCTGCCGGATGTGCTGGAAGAGGTGAAGTTTGAGCTGGACTTTCTGCTGCTGATGCAGCGGCCGGATGGGGAGGTTTACCATAAGGTGACCACGGCCGGGTTCCCGTCTTATGACTGCATGCCCGAGCTTGACGGGGCGGAGCTGATTTTCTCGCCGGTGTCGGATACGGCTACCGCCTCCTTCGCCGCAGGTATGGCCTTGGCGGCCCGGGTTTACCGGGCTGCGGAGCCGGGGCTTGCGGAGCGTTGGGCAGAGGCGGCCAAGCGGGCGTGGCAGAGCCTGCAGGGGCGCCCTGCGGCGGAGGGCTTCCGCAATCCCCCCGGCATTGAGACGGGGGAATACGGGGACAAGAGCAGCGACGACGAGGTGTACTGGGCGGCGGCCGAGCTGTTCCGGCTTACGGGAGAAGCCGGGTATCTGCAGGTGGCGGAGGCCAAGCTGGCTGAAGGCTGGGAGAGCTGGACAGCCGTCCGGGGCAACGCCCTCCTGTGCAGGCTGGGCTGGGCCTATACCGCCGGATATGGCACATTGAGCCTGCTGGACGCCGGGCCAGGCCTGGTGCCGGAGGCTCTGCGCGCAAGGCTCCTTGGCGCCTGGACCGCGGAGGCGGAGGAGTATGCAGAGCGCAGCGCAGCCGACGGCTTCGGCATTTCTCTGCTGCCGGAGGAATATATCTGGGGCAGCAATATGCTGGTGCTGAACCGGGCCATGGTGCTCATCACCGCCGAAGGGATGACCGGCGACAAGCGCTTCGGCCAAGCGGCGTTGGCCCACTGGGATTATCTTCTGGGCCGCAATGTACTGGGATATTGTTATGTAACCGGCTTTGGCGCCAAGCAGGTGATGTATCCCCATCACCGGCCCTCCGAAGGAGACGGCGTCGCCGAGCCGGTGCCGGGTATGGTGGCAGGCGGCCCCAATGTGCGCCTGCAGGACGAGACGGCTGTCGCCTTGTTGGCCGGCGCCGCACCCGCTGCCTGTTATGTGGACCTTATGGAGAGTTATTCAACCAACGAAATGACCATTTATTGGAACTCGCCGGCTGTGTTTGTGGCCGCGTATGCCGGCAGGGTTTAGCAGCGGCCCTCCCGGAGGCGGGTGGGGGGGCCAAATGCAAAAGTGCAGTTAAAATCCCAGGCCTAGCCGCGGAGGCGGGGCCATCCTGCAAATCTGCAGTTATTTGGGGCAACCAGCCGGGATATCCCGGGCAGGGAGCCAAAATAACTGCACTTTTGCAGGGAGAGGCGCCTTCACCAGGCGAAAGCGGGAAAATAACTGCACTTTTGCAGGATGCGCGGCCAGCGAGGCGGGCGGGCGCAGGAGGCTAGACCAGCCCGTGCAGAATGCAGCCGGCTGGCGGGTGCAGGAGGCGAGACCGCCCGTGCAGGATGCAGCCGGCTGGTGGATGCAGGAGGCGAGACCGGCGGGCGCAGGAGGCTCCGGTCCGCTGAAGACGCAGCAGTCCGCAGGGGCGTTGAGCCGCGCTGCGGACTGCTGCGTTTTTCTGCGGATTTCGGCGGACTGCTGCGGTCCATACCATAACAGTCCTCCCCCAACCAGGGCAGACCAAAAGGGCCAGGGCAGACCACAACTGGCTAGAGCAGACCAAGCGGGCCAGAGCGCGAGAGCAGCCACAACGACTACAACGGGCCATGTCCACCAGTATGGTCTCTAAAGGACCAGTATGATTCCAAAAGTCCAGCATGGCCCCTAAAGGACCATTACGGTCCCCAAGTCCAGCATGATGCCTAAAGCATCACGGTCCCCAAGTCCAGCATAGTCTAAAGGACCAGCATGATCCCAAAAGTCCAGCATGGCCCCAAAGTCCAGCATGGACCATCATGGTCCCTAAAGATCCATCATGGTCCATGGCGGCCCGCAGCGGCCTGGCCGCTCCAGCCTGCCGATAGGACCAGCCTCAGCTGCCCCGCCTGGGCCCAGGGCCCGGCTGTCAGGAGCGGAGTGCCGCTTCCAGCCGGGCCCTGTTGGCCAACAGGCCCTGGTCGTCTGGCAGATAATGGAGTGCCAGCTCATTATGCCGGAAGGCGGTGCGGGCATCGCCCAGCCGCAGGCTGACCGTGGTCAGCCGGACATGGGGCAGCCAGCACAGCGCAGCCGGCGATACGGGCCGCAGGCCCGTGTCCAGGCCCCGCACCGCGATGGCCTGAGTGTACCAATATGCGGCTGTGCCCCAATCGGCCCGCTCCTCGAACCATTCCCCCAGCTGACAGCAAAAATCCGACTGGGGCGGGCCGTAGTGGAACGAGCCCAGCAGGCTGTCCAGCTGGCTCCGCACATCCCCCAGCGTCCGGAAGCAGTCAGCGAGCCGGAAGCAAGCGATCAGCCGATCCTCCCGGTAGCCCGACGGCTCCTGCAGCAGCTTGCGGTAGCCTTGGGCCGCCAGCCCGTATTTGCCCCGCTCGTAGCAGAGGTTGGCGTACCAGAAGAGCCTTCTTCCGGTTACGCCCGGCTCCTCGGCAATCCACCGGCGCAGAATTCGCAGATTGCGGCGGGTATGTCCCTGCGGGCGGGTATGCCGGATCATGGCATCCGCGTTGCGGATTTCCCCCTCCCGGGGAAACTCCAGAGCCTCATGCACCCGGCCGGTCCAGCGGCAGCCTGACTCCCGGCGCACCAGCCGCAGCCTGCGGTCGGCCATCAGCGGGTGCCCGGCAGGATCCTCCGCCAGACAATACGGCAGCACCACCCCGGAAACCGGCGGACCCAGCTCCGCCTTCAAAGCCAGCAGCCTGCGACGGTCCTCCTCCGTGATCCGGTCATCCGCATCCAGCCAGAGAATATAGTCTCCGGCGGCCAGACTGAAGGAATAATTCCGCGCCGCCGCAAAATCATCCTGCCAGACGTACGGGACAACCTTGTCGGTATACGCTGCCGCTATCCGGCGGGTGTTATCCTCCGACCCGGTATCCACAATGATGATCTCGTCGGCAATCCCCTCAACCGACCTCAGGCAGGCGCCCAGCGCCGCCTCCTCATCCCGAACGATCATACACAGGCTGATGGTTGCACTCACACGGTCCAGCTCCCTCCGTCTTCCACTTCCTTATCCGTGACCGCTCCCCATACCGTATCCGCTGTTCCGCTCCCGCCAAAAAGCGCAATCCTGCCCCCTCTGCAGCCTTTGGTGGCATTGCGGGTATCGAACACCAGCCGCGCACGGTCCACCAACGACTGATAATTCACCGCCGTATGATCCGTGGCGATCACCACAATGTCCGCACGGTCCCATAAGTCCGGCCCCGCCTCCTCGGACACAAAAACCTCCCCAGCCACCCGGCAAACCGGCACATGAGGATCGTGGTAGGCTACCTTCGCCCCTTTTTCCAACAGATGCTCCATCAGCTCCAATGCGGGAGATTCCCGCACATCATCGGTATCCTTCTTGTAGGCCATGCCGCAGATGACCACCTTGGCTCCCTCCAGCATTGCTCCGTCCGCTTCCAGCAACCCCTTGATACGTCCAGTCAACCGCTCAGGCATACTCCGGTGCAGCTCATCCGCCAGCTCGATAAATTTCAACCGGACGCCCATCCGCTCCGCTTTCCACGACAGATAAAGAGGATCAATGGGAATACAATGTCCGCCCACACCCGGCCCCGGATAAAAGGGCATAAAGCCGAAGGGTTTGGTAGCCGCTGCATCCACCACCTCCCAGATGCTCACCCCCATCCGCTCGCACAGCCCAGCCAGTTCATTCACCAGCCCGATGTTGACACTGCGGAAGGTATTCTCCAGAAGCTTCGCCAGCTCGGCGGCTTCATTGGAGCTGACAGGAACCACCCGCTCGAACACGGTTTTGTAAAAGGCCCGCCCCGCCTCCAGACAAGCCGGGGTGCTCCCTCCGATAACCTTCGGAGTGGCATGCAGGGAAAATTGCCGGTTCCCCGGGTCAACCCGCTCCGGTGAAAAACAAACATAAAAATCCCGTCCCGCCTGCCAGTCCAGCTCCTCCTCAATCCGCCTGCGCAGCAAAAGCTCCGTCGTTCCCGGGTAGGTGGTGCTTTCCAGAATAATCAGCGTTCCCCTCTTGATATGACGGACAAGCTGGTCAACAGAGGCCTCAATATAAGAGGTGTCCGGCTCTCTTTTTCCATCAAGGGGAGTCGGTACACATAACACAGCAATATCCGCCTGGGCCAGCACCGCATAATCCGTACCCGGCCGAATGGCCCCGTAACCGGTCCATAACCCCAGCTCTCTTCCATCCACATCCAGAATATAGGAGATACCCGATTTCAGCTTCGCTATTTTATCCGGGTCGGTATCGATTCCATATAAGGAATATCCCGCCCGGACTATCTCCATGGATAAGGGCAGACCCACATACCCCATCCCGATCACAGCTACCTCTGCAGCGCGTTTTTCAATTCCGGCAAGCAGCTCCACGTCGTCTCCTCCTCCATGTCCTTACGCTACGCTCGGGCAACTTATTGCGGGGTCATAAACTGGTTGAGCACCTGTTCCATTTCCTGGGGCGAAAGCATATCCTTCTTTTTTAACTTCTTCACAGAAACATTGGCATTGTGAATGACATTCACATAATTCCGCCCGGCAAAAACCTCGTGGGGAAGCAGGATGACATTGCCGTGTCCGCCTCCGTTGGGAATCTGCACCCGGTAGCCCGAAAGAAAATCGGGAACCGAATAGATAAAGGTATAAAAAGACAAACACGGATGATATGTCCTCTCCATCAGACCATTGACTCTATCCCACGTATACCCGTGGGTATTCACCAACGCCACCGTTCCCGGTTTTGGCTTGTAATCGTGAAGCTGCTGGACGAAGCTCTCATGGTACAGATCATCCGAGTCGATCCGGGCCACATACAGCTCCCGGGCGCCTTGCACATAGGCATCCATCCGGCGTTTGCTTTCGATGCTGGTGCCGAACTGGATATTCACTGGCAATGGCTCGTATTTGGCCAGAATCTCCTCCACGAGGTCGCTGCAGCCCCCCGCCAGCTTCACGACCGCCAGGAAGTTCTGATTGGATTGTTTCTTCAGACTTCGCAGTGTCAGCCTCTGAAAAATGCCGATCCGTTCCTCCAGCCATCCTCGGGTCAGCCGGTCCGGATTCATTCCATAATTGTTGAAATTAATTTCAATGACCACTTTTCGTTTCATGAATTTACCTCCTTTAGGTCTGTACAATAGTCAACCTATGTAAGCCCTCCGCAAAGTTACACGTACAAAGGACCATCAAGCCGGAAATCGGGACGGATTTTGCGCCCAATTCGAAACCATCCGGTCCATCCCCACCATTCAAAAAGCCTTCAACCGCAGGAATGGCTGAAGGCTGGACTCCCTATGGACCCCAATAGCCAGGTCCGGATCTGCCGGACACCTTCAGTCGGGCGTCATAAACTCGCTTAACACCTGCTCCATTTCCTGGGGCGTAAGAAAATCCTTACTGCGGATTCTTTTGGCCGAGCTGTTGGTGGAATGAATGATATTGACATAATTGCGACCGGGAAAAATCTCATGGGGCAGGTCAATGACATTGCCGTGGGTTCCCCTTCCTGGAATCTTTACTCTGTACCCGGCCAGAAATTCCGGAACGGAATAGATAAAGGTATAGAACTGCGGGGAAAAGTGGTAATCCCGGGCCATGATTCCACCCTCCATGTTCCACATATACCCGTAGCAATTCACCAATGCCACGGTCTCCGGTTGGGGCTTGTAATCATAAAGCTGCTGGACGAAGGTTTCGTGGTAGAGATCATCGGAGTCAATGCGGGCCACATACAGCTCCTTTGCCTCTTTGGCATAATCCCCGATCATCCGGTCGGTTTCCGCAATAGTCGCGAACCGGATATTGTCCGGCAGCGGCTCCTGGCCGGCCAGAATATCCTCCACAATCTCCGCGCTCCCCTCCGCCAGCTTCAATACCACCAGAAAATTCGGATTGGTTTGTTTCTTCAGGCTTCTCAGGGTCAAGCTCCGGAAAAGAGCGATCCGATCCTCCAGCCATTGGCGGCTCAGCCGGTCGGGGTTGATTCCCATACTGTTAAAATGGATCGCAATTACCACTTTTCTTTGCATCTGGTAGCGCCTCCTTTTAGGGCTGTACACAGTCAACCTATGTAAGCTACCCGTAAAGTTACACGTACAAGGGACCAGCGCACCGGAAATCGGGACGGATTCCCCGCCCAAATTAGGGAGGAATCCAATAATTCACCTGTCCGGGGGCATACACATAAAGCAGATGACCCAAGAAAGGAGAACTGATCTTCCGTGAACAGCATTCCATTAACTACCATACAGGTCCTGGACCGGCTGCAGCTGGCCTTGGAGAAGCGCCGTCCCTTCTCGCTGGTGAGGATCGGGGACGGGGAGAATCTCGTTCTGGCCCAAAATACGATTTTCCCGATGGACTTCGTTTTGAAGGAGCGTTGGGCCATCAAGGCCAACCGGGGGCAAAAGGGGCTGCAGCTGCCCAATCTCCCGTTGCGCGATGCTGTCAGGGATGCGGTGACAAAAGCGGATGTGGTGGGAATATTGCCTCATGAAGACACCTCCATTATTGCTCCCGCCTATCTCAAACGGCAGCTGACGGATCAGGTGTTCCAGATATACGGATTGAAGCCCAAAGCCGTATGCGACGCCCGGATTAACCGGGAGATGCTGTTTACCCAGCAATTCTGGTCGGTGGTGACTCCCTGGCGAATCGTTCTGGTGACCCGGGAGCCGGAGCCATTGAAACGGGCGCTTGCCGCTCCCCCCTACCGGTTGAATATTGTCCACACCCTCCCCTTCGGGGATTACAGCCAGATGGATACCACTTTGGAATGGTTCAAGCAAAACCGGGACACCTTCGATTTGGCCCTGTTCAGCTGTGGTGTCAACGCCGTGGTGCTTGCCCAAAAAACCGCAGAGCTTACAGGCAAAGCCGCCCTTGATTTCGGCAAAGCGGGCAACATTATTCTGAAGGGCACCCCCAACTAACCGCCTCGCTTCCTAAGCAAAAAAACCTTCAACCGCTGCGGGCGGCTGAAGGTTTTTTGTTTGCGGGGACCATCATCTTGCGGAGGCGATGCCATAGAAGGATTCCGGACCGCTCCGGACTGTAGTGGATACTCCTGCAATGTAAGCCGAATAATTGATAACGGGCTGTGTCAGCGGCGCAAAATCCGCTGTTGAGAACGAATGCAGCTCGTTCCCCCCATTTGTAGCCACGGTGCCTTGAGCATAATAAATAATATTAGCCGGATCGAAGGTTTGGCCTCTGACGATAAAAATCTGGAAGGGGTCTCCGTCTTCCCCCCTAAGGCCAAGTGTGCCATTGAGTACCACCAACGGATTAACCGCCGAATTGGTCTGGAGTCCAATTTGTGCGAACAGTTCAGCAGCTCCGGACAAGGGCGTATTGGGATATCCGGTGTTGCCGGAATTCACCGCAGTCGCCATATCAAGGAATTGTGCCATAGTATTTCCCCCCTCTCAACCGAGTTGATCCATACTATGACCAAGCCAAACGAATTGATTGGGTGGAATCCCACAAGCCTTCGGACAAGTCCTGATTCGCCGCGAAAAATTCCATTCATGAGAGCTTTTCCGGACTGTTTATAGGGATACATGAACGGGTTTTATAGGCTATTATCCCCGTTGCTTCCGATACCAGCCCGGTAGTCCATTCCATTCCCTGTTTCACAAAATAGGTATTATCCCAAATGGACTCAACGGTCTTCGGTGGATGCCAAGAAGTGCTATCGTATAATGAAAGTTTCACCTGGTGCTGTCGTCCACTCCAGAACGCGGCCCTGCTGGAGGATTGTCACCTCTGAACCGTCGGCACGGGTGATCCGCAGCTTGCCTTCGGCATACAGCCGGAGCTTGCAACCATTCACAGAGGTGATTGCCGCTTTCGTCAGCTTATGCTCCGCCCACTGAAGGTCTACGGTAAACCCGCCTCTGGCCCGCAGACCTGTGACAGCTCCCGCAGACCACTGGGACGGCAGCGCAGGCAGCAGCTGAATGTAGTCCAGATGGCTTTGCACCAGCATCTCAGCTATACCTGCCACAGCACCGAAGTTGCCGTCGATCTGGAAGGGCGGGTGGTTATCGAACAAATTGGGCAGGGTGGATTTCTTGAGCAGCTCCTTGGTATGAGAATAGGCCTGCTCCCCATCCAGCAGACGGGCCCAGAAGTTGATGATCCATGCCCGGCTCCAGCCGGTATGGCCTCCCCCGTTGGCCAGGCGGCTCTGCAGGGTCACCCTGGCGGCCTCCGCCAATTCCGGGGTTTGCCCCGGGCTGATGGTGGAGCCGGGATGCAGGGCGAACAGATGGGAGATGTGGCGGTGGCCGGGGTCCATTTCCTCATAGTCCACCAGCCACTCCTGGAGCTGGCCGTGTTGGCCGATTTTCATAGCCGGCAGTCGGGAGCGGATGGACTGCCATTCTTCACGCAGGTCCCCGTCCGTGCCCAGGACCCCGGCTGCTTCCACACAAGCATCCAGCAGCTCGGTAATAATCTGGGTATCCATGGACGGTCCGTAACAAAGGGTTCCCGCCTCCCCGTTGGGCAGTCTGTAGCGGTTTTCCGGAGAAACGGACGGAGCCGTAACCAGGAAACCCTCCGGACTTTCCACCAGAAAATCGGTAAAGAACAGAGCCGCTTCCTTCATAAGCGCATAAGCCCGTTTAAGGGTTGCTTCATTGGGATTAAAGCGGTAATGCTCCCAGGCATGCAGTGTCAGCCATGCGCCGCCCATAACCCACTGGGTGGCCGGACCGTAAATATCCTGGGGAGCCGTGTCCGCCCAGATGTCCGTATTATGATGCGCGACAAAACCGCGGCAGCCGTACATGGTCTGTGCGGTAACACGCCCCTTGTAGATCATCCGCTCAATCAGATCGAACAGAGGCTCATGGCATTCCGCCAGGTTGCAGGTTTCGGCAGGCCAATAGTTCATCTGCGTGTTGATGTTGATGGTGAATTTGCCATCCCAGGGAGGCGTCATGGACTCATTCCAGATGCCCTGGAGATTGGCGGGCAATCCGCCCGGACGGCTGCAGGAGATCAGCAGGTAACGGCCGAACTGGAAGTACAGGGTGAGGAGGCCCGGATCATCTGCGCCTTCCTTCACCCGCTCCAGCCGTTTGGGGACGGGCAGGCTGTCCGGATCTTCTTCAGATGGTGACAGGCCATTCAGTTGGAGGGCGACCCGCTGGAACAACGCACGGTAGTCGGTGATATGACGCTTCTTCAACTCCGTGTACGGCAAGGCGGCCGCCAGCTCCAGCAGGCCAAAACAATGCTGCTCCGGCTCCGGATGCCGGAAGGTGCTGGCCACAGCCAGGAGCAGCGTGACCTCATCCGCCTGCTCCACCCGGAGGTGCTCGCCAATGACCCGGACGCTGCCGCCTGTTACAACCGCTTTGACCACGGCGCCGTACCTGCCCCCGTCCCTGCCGCCGCAGTCATTGGCCATAACCAGCATGTCCGGGCCGTGCTTGTAGACGGCATCCACATGCCGTCCCTGCTTGCGTTCGAACCGGGCGGTGAAGGTCAGCGCTCCGGGCCGGTCGGCCGTCAGCCGGATGGCCATCACCTGATCAGGGAAGCTGCTGAATACCTCCCGGCGGAAGGTTACACCTCCGCACTGGTAGGAGGTGGTGGCCAGCGCCTGCTCCAAATCCAGCTCTCTCCGGTAGTGGTCCGGCTCCCCGGCAGGATGCTCGAAGCGGATCATCAGATCGCCTGCGGTCAAATAATACCGCTGGCTTCTCGGTGTGCCGGAAAAGGCCATCTCGGCTAACTGGTGAGCCTCCTGCAGCCTGCCCTCAAACAGCAGCTGCCGGATCAGCGGCAGATTCTCCAAGGCATCGGGATTGTTACGGTCCCGCGGTCCGCCATACCAGACGGAGTCCTCATTGAATTGAATCTGCTCCTGCTCCACCGTTCCGTACACCATGCCGCCCAGACATCCGTTGCCAACAGGCAGCGCCTCCTCCCACACCTTGGCCGGAGCATCAAACCACATTGCTGTTTCCGATAGAAGAGTCATGAACTGTACCACCTTTTATAGGAATGAAAAAATGATAGCCCTTTCAATACGCTTGCTACAGCTCCACAATGGCCTTGATTACGCCTGTCTCCGGGCGGAGCCACTCCTCGTATTGCCCGATCATGTCCGCAAAGCTTGCCCGGTGGGTAATAAAGGAATCCATATCGATTTTGCCTGCCCGTATAGCCCCAATCACATCCAGGAAATCCTGCCGCATGGCATTGCGGCTGCCCATAATAGCCATTTCCCGCTTGTGGAAATCAGGGTCATGGAAGGTAATATCCGACCTCACCAAACCTACGTACACAAGCCTGCCCCCATGGGCCACAAAGTGGAGAGCCTGCTCCATGGAGCCACTGTTGCCGGTGGCATCGATGACAGCTATTGGAAAATCCCCTCCTGTTATCTTCTCCACAGACGCCAGCGCTTCCTGCCCGGCGGTTACCGTTACATCTGCGGAGGCCCACTGCTTGCAGAAGCGCAGCCGGTGCTCATTAATGTCCATGGCGATAACCCTTGCTCCTGCCAGCTTGGCAAGCCGCATGGCCCCCAAGCCGATTGGTCCTGCGCCGATAACCATCACCCAGCTGCCGGGACTTGCGTCCGCCACCCGGACGGCGCGGGAACCGATACAGAGGCATTCCACAATGGCGGCTTGCTCGGGAGCCAGTCCCTCGGTTTTGACCAGATGCCGCAAGGGAACGGCCATATATTCCCGCATGCCCCCATCCTGATGAACACCCATCACGCTCATCCGGGGATATTCGAAATACGGCTGCTTTCCCCTGTAAGCATGCAAATCTGTGCCGCAGATTCCCACCCGGAGAATCCGCAACAGCGCTTCCCCCGGACCAGGGACAGGAACAGGGACCTCTCTCATTTCGAAACGCTCCGGCTCCACACAAACGATGCTTTTCATATGGTCCGCACCTCCTCATTATGCTCCGGCCTGCCGCTATGCCAGGAAAGCCGTTGGACAGGCCGCAGAATCTCCAGCACCTTTTTCATCATGTCCGGGTCTGGCTCCTCCAGGGAAAAAGCGGCGTTGCGGCGGATGTTCTCCGGGTTAGCCGTACTCACCAGGGTTGTGGGGATGCCGGGGTGGCCCACGGAAAACTGGATGGCCAGCTTGGGCAGAGAATAACCATGGGCTTCGCAAAATTCAAACGCCCTCCGGCAGGCCTCCCGGATGGGCGGGGTCGCCGGATGCCAGGTGGGAACCGGGTTCCCGGTCAATAGTCCCATGGACAACGGCGAGGCATTCACCAGCCCTGTTCCGGCTGCGGCAAGTCCGGGAAGCAGCTCCGTCAGCGAATCGTCATTAAGCGAATAATGACAGTAAGACAGGATCACATCCACCGGATAGGCCCTCAGCACTTTTTTGAAAATAGACAAAGGCAGCCCCGAAATCCCGGTATACCGGATTTTCCCTTGTGTCTTCAGCTCCTGCAGGGCGGGCAGCGCTTCCTCCATGATCTGATTCACATCGGCGAATTCGATGTCATGGAGATACAGAATATCCAGGTAATCCGTATGCAGCCGCTGCAAACTTTCCTCTGCGCTTCGGAGAATGCGGTTGTAGGAGAAATCAAATTCGTTCTCTCCGTAACGCCCGGCCTTGGTGCTGAGTATATAGCGATCCCGGGGAATGCCCTTCAAGGCCTGGCCCAGCACCCGCTCCGCCTTCAACAGCCCGTAATAGGGGGAGACGTCCAGGTAATTCATGCCGCAGTCCAAGGCGGTATGGACGGTACGGATGCTTTCGGTGTCATCCGTTTCATGGAAAACCGAGCCCAGGGAAGAGGCTCCGAAACTCAAAACCGGTACATTCAAATCTGTTTTGCCTAATTTGCGGTACTTCATGGGTGATTACTCCTCTTCCTTCCATTGGATGGCGACCACTCTTGCCGGGGCCCCGCTGCTGTCTCTGATTTTGACCGGGAGGGAAAATACATGCCATTGGCCCTTCAGTAGAGCCGGATCATCCAGCTGCAGCCCCTCTGCGATCCAGATTCCCGCTCCCAGCAGGGTCCGGTGGGTTTCCTCGTTGTCCGGGCCGGTGCCTCCGATGCTGAAGTGGTCGATGCCCACTCCCCGCACTCCCTGTTCTACTAAATATCCGGCGCCTTCGCTGGAGAGATAGGGGGATTCATAAATAAACTCCCTGGTCCAGGACCGCTTCTCCCCCCAGCTTGTATACAGGAAAACCACCGGCTCCCCGGACAGCCGTTCCGCATGTGGCAGCAGGTCCGCCGCCGTAACCGGCTCGCCAGGCTTTTTCCCGCTCATATCAAGCACAACCAGCCTGCCCTGGAACCGTTCCACAGGGATAGCGTCCAGAGTCATGCGGAAATCGGCCATATGTGCAGGCGCATCCATATGCGTAGCGGTGTGCAGGTTCATGGTCAGCTGCTCCAGATTCCAGCCGTCCCGGGGACCCACCAGGATATAGTCCAGCTTCGGCGGAGCAAATTCCGGCAGGACCGGGCAGTTGTGATATATCTCCTGGGACAGGTCGATCATTCGGATGATGTTCACTTTTTCTCTCCTTTCTGAAGCTTTATGTTACCGATAACAAAATAATAACATTGCCGTTTATAACGGTCAACCACATGGGACTTGAAAATTTACCGTGTATGTTTCATCATGGATAATAAGGAATAAGCAGAAGCCGAAAGGAAGAAGTCCCCTTTATGGTCACCATTTACGATATTGCCAAACGGGCCAATGTTTCTCCCATGACTGTTTCCCGTGTTATTAATAAATCTCCGCTGATTAAGGAATCCACACGGCTGAAGGTGGAGGAGGTGATCCGCGAGCTGGACTATGTGCCCAATAAACAGGCCCGCAGTTTGACCTCCAAGGAAACCAGACTCGTAGCGCTGGTTATTCCGGATATCTCTAACCCCTTCTTCACCAATATCGCCCGGGGGGCGGAGGACAAGGCCCTGCAGTTGGGCTATCATCTGATTCTGGGCAATACCGACGAAAATCCGGACAAGGAGTCGCAATATATCGGCATGCTCATGTCCGCAGGAGTGGACGGGGTGCTGCTGGTGCCCTCCGGCGAGGCTTCGGCCAGCCATGTCAAAAAACTGGTGAAGCGCAGCATTCCGTTTGTTTATGTGGACCGCACCATCCCCCAGGTGCCCGCAGACTCCATCTCCGGCGACAACTTCCAGACCACCCGCCAGCTGGTGCAGCATCTGATTGCGTTGGGGCACCGGAAGATTGCCTTTATCAACGGGCCCTCCTCTCTCTCCAATGTGCGTGAGCGGGACCAGGCCTTCCGGGAAACGCTGCTGCTTGCCGGGATTGAGCCTAATCCGGCTTATATGATTGAAACCCACTTCAAGCAGGACAACTTCGACGAAATTATCGCCAAGCTGGTTTCCCTGCAGCAGGGGGAGCGGCCTACGGCCATCCTGGCGGCCAACAATTTCATCGGCGTGAATACGCTGCGGGCCTTACGCACCCTGCAGATCCGTGTGCCGGAGGAGATGGCCGTCACCTGCTTTGATGATCCGGACATCATCCCGGATTACAATCCTTTCCTGACGGTGGCGAAGCAGCCCGCCTATGATATGGGCTTCCTCGGCATGCAGCTGCTCATCGAACGAATCCAGTCCGGCGCCCCCGCCAGCACGCGCAAAATCGTGCTGCCTTCGGAGCTCATCGTGCGCAGCTCCACTGGCAAACCCCAGGAATAGCAGCCTCCAGAGTGCGGAGCGACGGCGCAGTGTAAGCGGCATGATGCAACAGATGAACAAAGGAGCTGTCCCCCAACAGGTTTTTCTGTGGGGGACAGCTCCTTTGTTGTGCCGGGGTGGGTGAATGCTGCACCGCGGCAGGCTGGCAGGGTGAAGAGAACGGGATTCTGGAAACTGGTGAGTCGGAGGCTGGTGGAGCGGGGGCTGGTGGAGCGGGGCTGATGGAGCGGGGCTGATGGGGCGGATGCCGGGAAGGCTAACGGCGGTGAAAGCCGCTATTTGTCCAAAATAGGCAGCTTTCGCAGGCTAACGGCGGCCAGCGCCGCTATTTCCACCAATCGGGCACGAATCGCCCGTTTCGGAGACAAATAGCGGCGCTCACTTCCGTTACAAATTCTCAACCCCGTTTTTCCGCCAAATAGCGGCTCCTGCCGCCGTTAGAATCGCCCACGGCCCAACGGCCATCGCCAGGGATGAAAATGCCGGGGCAGGCTCAGCATTTTCGTATAAATGCGTAGAGGAGGCGGCAACCTGCACAGAATCAGGCTCCCTGGCCCCTCGAAAATCAGGACACAGCGCTACTGCCCGATTGAAGCGAACAGCGGCTCCTGTTCCCCTTTTCCGCCAACCAATTACTCCGCTGCTGCAGGCAGCTCCAACATCCATACGCCATAAGGCGGCAGCGCGGTCTCTCCCTGCAGGTCTGCTCCCGACAGCAGATCCTTCAGCGTGGTTTTCAGCTGCACCGGAGCAAGCTCCCCTGAATAATTCAGGACAAACAGGAACCGTTTGTCCCCTGCCGCCCGGATGCCCAGCTCCACCTGCGCCGGAGCCTCCAGAAAGCCAGCAACCGGGGACACCAGCCCCAGCTCATCGGCAATGGCATCCACCACCGCTTCCGAAAAAGCTGCGCCGTAATACCAGGCCTGCCCCTTTTCCACAGGCCGCCGTGTCAGAGCAGGTTTGCCCGCATAATACTCCGTCGCATATTCCGCCAGAACCTCCGTGTCCGCATCCTCCACCTGAAGAATTTCGTTGAAGCCTTCGGCTTTGGTTCCTTCCGCCAGCCGGCCATCCTTCCACCGCAGCTCCGCCGGGGCAACTGTTCCCTTCACCAGGGTGAAGTCCTCTACGGTGATGCCGCACAGTCCGGCAACCGGTCCAGGGAACGGCCGCATGTAGCAGTGGCCATGGATGTTCTTAAAGCCGGTCCGGGCACCGAAGATAATAATGCCCCCCTGCTCTACATACCGGGTAAGAAGCGCTGCCGTCTCATCTGTCATAATAGCCGAGTGCGGATATACAATGACCTTGTATGCAGCCAGCGCCTCCAGTGGAGTGGCAGCACGCAGTGTGATCATATCCGCCGGAATATGGCGGTGCTGAAGGCGTTTGTACCAGGCCCGGGCGCTTCGTCGCTGAAGCGGACCGCACCAGGCATCCAGCTCCCCGTCCCAGCTGTTGTCGTAATCCTGCATGATGGCCACCTCCGCCTGGTAGGTGGTTCCGATCATGCTGTTCCCCAGGCTGGCGAACTCCCCGCCGATTTGTGCCACCTCCCGCACACGGCGGTTGGGCCGGTTGTGGTAGTCGTTTATACCATGCCAATAAATTTCGGTGCCTACCGTAGCCGTCCGCCAGCGGAAATAAACCAGCAGATCGGTTCCGTGGAGCACCGACTGGTAGGACCACAGCCGGATTTGCCCCGGCCTGGGTGTGCCCATGGCCATGGCGTCCACCCAACCTCCCGGCCCGGACTGCTGCTCCATCACGCAGAAATTCGGCGAAATGGACCTGACCTGAGACAGCTTCAAACTCCATGCCCGGTCCAGAAGCGGCGCCTCTTCGTTGACTGCATCCAGGGAGCCAAACTGCGGATAGGAATCATAGGAGAAGAAATCCAGCAGTTCCTCTGTCAGCTCATGGTTGTCCAGATGCCCGAACATGCCGTTGGTCGTAATCCAATGCTGCGGGGCAAGCTCCCGGATAATCTCCGTCTGCAGCCTGGCGAAGGAAATCGTAACGTCGGAGATGAATCTTTTTTCGTCCAGAGCCATATGGGGGTTGGGTGAGCGGCTGACCATATGCCGGGTGAGATGCACCTGCTCCCAGGCGGTATAGGTCTGGCTCCAAAATACGGTACCCCACGCCTCATTCAGCTTGTCCAACGTCCCGTACCTGTCCTTCAGCCATTCCCGGAACGCGGCATGGTCGGTTTCAGCGTAGAACACATCCATGTGACAGTTGAACTCATTGTCAATCTGCCAGCCGATCACGGCGGGATGATCCTTGTAGGCCTGCACCATCTGCCGGACGATCCGCTGGCACAGCTCCCGGTATTTGGCGCTGGTGTAGTTGGTATGCCGCCTCAGGCCATGCCGGTACAGCTCCCCCGTCACATCTGCATTCAGCACCTCCGGATACTTATGGGTCAGCCAAGCAGGAGGTGCGGCGGTTGGTGTGCCCAGGATCACCTTCAGCCCATAACAGTGCGCCAGCTCCAGAACCCGGTGAAACATGCCGAAATCAAATTCGCCCTCCTCCGGCTCAAGAATCGCCCAAGCAAACTCTGCCATCCGCACCACAGCAATGCCCATCTCGCGCATCCTGCGGAAATCATCCTCCCACAGCGCCTCCGGCCAATGCTCCGGGTAATAGCAGACGCCCAGCGTCAATTTATCCATACGTATGGATTTTCCCATCCGCCCACATCCTTCCGTTCGTTGTCCCATTCATTGTAGCCAATGGCATATCCGGTTGAAATGACAAAGTTCTGCGAATCGTATTAAAATGTTGTTATACACTTTTTAACATAATACATGCTTGACTCTATTCACGTATATGTAGTATCAAAATATTGCGTTAACCGGGAGCTGTCCTATGCACGAGCACATCTATTTGCCCAAGCCGGTGTTTCCCCGGTTTGTCTGCTTTCCGGACTTTGTGGGAGGCTACAGCAATTTCCCCGAGCATCGGGTTAACCGGGAATACCGGACCACGGAGAACAATATGGACCGGAATTACAACTTGCATATTGTGCTGGAGGGCAAGGGTTATCTCCATACCGGAACCAAGTCTTACGAGCTGAACCGGGGACAGGGTTTTCTGTATGGACCCGGTCTGCGCCAAACCTATGAATCGGATTTCCGGGATCCCTGGAGCATCCGGTGGGTTCATTTCTACGGGGCGCATCTGGAGGAGCTGCTGAATGGCAAAGGCCTGGACGAACCCTGGCTATTCGGACTGTCCCGCTTGGCTCCCATTGAGAGCGTATTGGAAATGCTGCTGCAACTGGGGCGGGGCTACCAGGTGGATGACGAACACAGGGTGGCCTCCACCTTGTATGAGCTTTTGACCCGGCTGCAAGCCGCCGCCACCCAGTTGAACGTCCCGGCTAATCTGTCTGCGGACAAGCTCCGGACGGCAGCCAACTACGTCCGGGCCCACAGCCATGAGCCTGTGACGCTGGAGCAGGCAGCCACCATTGCCGGATATAGTCCCCATCATTTCAGCCGGACCTTCAGCGCCGCTTTTGGCATGTCCTTCCCTGACTTCCTGCTGGAGGCCCGGCTGCTTCACGCCAAACGCCTGCTGGCCACCACCGGCTTGCCCGTGAAAACCGTCGCGCTGGAGGTAGGTTTCTCCCAAACCAGCTACTTTGGCAGGTGCTTCCGGGAGCGGGAGGGGATGACACCGCTGGAGTTCAGGAATTTGCATAACGAGAGGAATTAGTGGTGGTGGGAGCAGACGGCGTAACGGAACTGAGAGGCTCTTAACCAGCTAATTTGGTTGTTTTCCAGCGGTAACGGAACTGAGAAGCGCTTAAAGGCTGCTGTGCGAGCAATATCCCCCTCTTTTCCCTGCTAAGGTGCTCTCAGTTCCGTTACATTTCCAAAAGTGAAATTTTGCGCCGCTAAGGGTCGTTGAGTTCCGTTAGCCAAATCGCCAGACGGTTGGGTGTGGAACTGGCACAACGACGGGGCGACGGGGACTGGCCGAGTAGCGAGACGCCGGGGAACTAACAGTCAGCCGTCGCACCACTCAGCCAAGTCTATGCGGCCATGCTCAGCTCAATTCTGCCCTTCAGCTCAGCTCCTCAGCTCCGTTCCGCCCCTCAGCTCTGTTCCGCCTCTCAGCTCTGTTCCGCCTCTCAGTTCCTCCCCTCTACCCCGTCCAACGCAAAAAGCAGCCTGCCGGAGGGGACTCTGGCAGACTGCTGTATAAGCGGGCGGGCCAAGATGCGGCCCCCTCTTCCACGCCTTGCTTACATCTTGGCGGGATTGATATGGTCCGGTGCGGCTACCGGCTTGGCATAGCTGGTTTTGTCGGTGGCGGACACCTTGGTGTCGCCGTTGACCATCAGCTGCACCTTGCCCGCGCCGGTGGTTTCCGTCAGGGACAGAATCAGCGCCTGGGCCGTGCTGGCCGGGATCAGCTTATCGGAGCCCAGCAGCTTATCGTTAAAGTTGGCTGTAACCACCGTATTGTCCTGGGACAGCTGGATTTGCAGCAGTCCGGTGTCCGGCGCCAGCACGGAGGCCAGACCCTTGCTGCTGTCCGGGCCCTTAATAAGCTGCTCCACAGCGGCGGCGGCCACATCCTCGGTGCGTTTCACCATACGGGTTACCGGCACATAGTAGCTGAATTCCTCGGCGGTTTTATTCTGGAAGTACAGCGTAACCGGAACGGACTGGCCGGGGTTAAGGCCGCTGCCGAATTCCAGGTTGATGCCCATGGACCGGCTCATCGTTGTATCTACCGGAGTTTTGGCCAGAGCCATCTCCTTCAGATCCTTTCCTTCCACCCGCAGAGTAACCTTCTCCACATTATCCAGCTCGGTCAGCGTCCAGACCACCGCCTCCAGAACCTTGCGTTCGTCCTCGGCCTTGTAGTTGTTGAACTCCTTGGAGAAGTCCACCACCGCCAGCTTTTGGTCGGCCTTCAGATCAATACCCTTGATGGCGGTGCCTTTGGGCAGCACGGCCTGGAAGCCGGCGGGGACGGCGGCAGCCCCTTCTACCATATACTCCAGAGACTTGCGCGCCACCTCCAGGGTTTTTGGAATGTACACCGATAACGGTGCCACCATACCCTTGGGGTCCTTGAAATAAAGGGTTACCTGCCTGCCGGTTTCGGCGTTAACAGGAACGGCGGAGGTTTGAACCGCGGCATCCGCTCCGGTGGGAGGCGGATCAATGGATTGGGCCCCCTCTTTTTTGTTAATCAGGGAGCAGCCGGTGGAGAGCATGGCGGTGACGGTTGCCACAGCGGCCAGCCGTAGCACGGTTTGCAGTTTCATGCCTGAATCCTCCTCTTGTTTGCCGCGGAGCTTGCCCCGCGGATTGTGGACTTGTTCAACTTGTACTATATGTATACGGGCCTGGCCGCATTTTATAACCTCATAATTGTCCACTCTTCAAAAGAATCGGTTCAGCATGAACTGCCGGGCACCCTTCCTTTTTCTAAAAACCGGGCTCCTGCGTAGAGGCTGTCGCGGACCAGCCTGCTTCGCCGCTGCCGGAGACAGCTTCCCCCAGTCCCGCCTGGCTATGCCCCCGGATATACTCGCGGATTGCAGCCGGCACCTGGTTCAAGCTGTTCAGCGTCAGGAATGCCCCCTTGGGCGCTACAGACACATCCACCACATTGTAATGCCACTCATTGGGTGCAGGGATGTAGATCACATGAATTCCTTGCTCCAAGCCGGGAATGATATCCGTCCGCAGGGAATTGCCCACCATCCAGGTGATTGTTGGATCAAAATCCGTCTTGTCCATAATTTTGGCCAGCGCCTCCACGTCCTTGTGCCGGGAAATAAACACCCGGTTGTCAAAGTAGGCCGCCAGCTGCAGCTGGGAGATTTTGCGCCACTGGTTCTTCTCCTCGCCGCCGGTATGCAGATACAGCTCATGGCCTGCCTCCTTCAGCTCCTCCAAGGTTTCGTACATATGGGGAAGCGGCTCCACCGGCATGGTAAATACGCTGTACCCCAGCTTCTCCAGCCGGCTCACCTCCTCCTCTCTGGCAGTCCGGCCGGTTTCCTTGCAAAAAAATCCGTAAGCCGACATAAAGGACTGGGGCACGTGGTCCACCGTCAAGCCATTTTTGTCCACCACAGCCAGATCATACTCCACCTGCTTGGCTTTTATCGTATCCAACGGAATCCCGGGAAACCATTCCTTCATCAAAGCGGCATATTGCTCATTGACCAGATGAAAATATTTATTGCATTCGATCAGCGTATCATCCAGGTTGAAAATAATGTTCTGCTTCTGCATACACATCCCCCTTTGCGCTTCATTATTTCCCCTGCCAGGTTTTGCTACTCGCCAAAAAGCCAAAAAAAAGCAGCCTCCAGAAGAGACTGCCTGCAAAAACACCCCTTGCCGCTTTTGCTATAAACCTTTTCCAAATTGGGGTAAACTTTAGAGTAGGAAGATATCTTAACGAGCAAAGGGGAACCGTTATGACCGGTGTTGAAATGGATCTTGTTGTGACAGACAGTCTGGAGGCGCTGCATTGGCTGGAGTCCGTATTTGAGGTAGAGCGCATCGAGGTATCCGATTTTGTAAAGGGGCAAAATGAGGTGGTATTCAGCCTCTACGGCTCACGGTTCCATCTGCTGGATGAAAATCACCAGTACCATCTGTTTGCTCCCCAGCCGGACAACCCTATGAGTGTATGGTTCAATGTGACCGTGCCCGACATTCATGCCACCTACCAAAAAGCCATGGCAGCAGGCGGCAAGGAGATTCAGCCGGTTACCGAAATGCCGCAGATGGGCATAGCCAGCGCCATGTTCGCCGCCCCGTTCGGCTACGTGTGGATGCTGCACCAGATAAACAAGGTGGTGACCCACGAGGAGCGCACCAAAATTCTCGAGGAAATGGGCTTCGAACGGAGAACATCTCCGGAATGAAAAAAGGAGGAGGGGGCGTAGACCTGCCCCTCCTCTTAAGCGTCAACATCAGCAATTCGTGAAACGCTCTGCCGGAATAAACCCGTTCCGCGACGTAAACCAACGCCCTTCCTCCAGGAGCCTGCGGGCTCCTTTTTGCAGGGTGGTGGAGGGTTCGTGGAGCCGGAAGTCCTGCTTTTTTTTGTCCATGCCAAAAATCCAGCTGTAGATCAGCTCATGCTGCCGCTTCTGTCCGGCGCAGCGGGTGAACAGCCGGGAGAACCGGACCAGATTGGCGTCCTCCGGCAGAATTTCCTCAACCTCGGTGCTTAAAAGCCAGCTGGAACAGACAAATCCGCGGAACGGGATCTCCGGGAAATACCGCTGGGCGAAGGCCCACGCCATCCGCAGGGAAAGTGCTGCATCCTGCGGGGACATCCGGCTGCCGTCAGCCGGGATATGAATGTCGATAACAGGCTCGCCGTTCCGGATCACACAGACATACTCCCCGGCTGGCAGACGCACCTTCCGGTCAAGGATGCTCCCATCGGGGCCGATCAGGTTGGCAGTCACCGTTCCGTCCACCACAGCCTCAACAGACTCCGCCAACTCCGTTGACTCCTCCAGCTCCGTCACAAACTCCCCTTCCGCCGCAGCAAAGCCCTGACCATCCACCGCCAATCCCCCTTCCGCCACAGCCGTCAAAGAGCCGTCCCGGAGATTGCGGAAAATCCGCGTTCCATACACAAAAGGTTTGCTGAACACAAACTGGAGCCGTCCCAGCCGGAACACCGTTGCCGTCATATGCCGGGTCAGCCAGCGGTAATCGTCAATCCCCGCCCGGCCGCCGTGCTGGTCCCGGTAGTTTTTGGCCCGCAGATCGAAATCCGACAAGGTATCGGCCAGCACCTGACGCGGATAGCCGTGCCGCCGGTAGATCGCCGCTAGACGGGGAAAACCCAGCCCGTACACATAGGCCAGGTAACAATCCGCATCCTCCCTCAGCGCCTGCTCCAGCTCCGCCCGGCACCGGGTATACAAGGCCCAGAACTGCGGCTCTCCCCCATCCCCGTAAAGCAGGTCCAGCAGCTCCTCCGCCAGTGCGGCCAGCCATCCGCAGTCCGCCGCTGTCCGGGCGACCCGCTCCATTCCCGCCAGCAGCCCGCGGTCGGTTATATACCGGGCCAGCCCTGTCATGGCCGGTCCGGGCTTGCACCGGTTCGCAGGTAGACACGGGTCCCGGCTACCACCGTTTCTCTGACGGATATTTCACCGGAAGTTGGGTCATGATCGAACAGCGTCAGATCGGCCACGGCGCCTTCCGCAAGAATCCCCCTGCCGGTCATTCCCATTACCTTGGCGGGACGTTCCGTAACTGCCTCCACTGCCTCGGCAAGCTCCATGTCCGTGTAACGCAGCGCATTGGCAATCCCCGAATCCAGGCTCACGGCGGAGCCTGCCAGAATCGCCGGATTGGCAGCGGTCTGCAGCCGCTCATTCTCCAGCAGCTCCACCTCCCCGCCGATGAGGCTTTGGTAACGGCCGGGGGCCATGCCGCCGAACTGGGTGCAGTCGCTGACCAGTACAGAGCGGCTGCCCTTGGCCCGCAGCATCACCTTCAGCACGGGAGGAGCCAGATGATGGCCGTCGGGAATAAAGGTCCCCCACAGACGGTCCTCCGCCAGCTGGTGCCAGATGTAGTTGGGGTGGCGGGGCAGCACAGGCTGGGAGCCGTTGCCCAGATGGGTGGATACCGTAGCCCCGGCATCCACTGCCGCCTCAATTTCCTCGCCTGATGCCATGGTATGGCCGATGGCCACCACCACGCCGCTGTCCGCCAGCCGCCGGATGAAGGGAATCGCTCCCTCCCGCTCCGGAGCCAGCGTCACCATCCGGATCAGTCCCCCGGCGGCTTCCTGCAGACGCTGAAATTCCTCCCAGCCGGGATTGCGGATGTGCTCCCGGGGATGCGCCCCCCGGCTGCCGTCCTCGCCGGAGAGGTACGGGCCCTCCATATGGATGCCCCATATGGACTTGGCCTCCGGGCAGCCGCTGCCGCAATAGGCCGCAACCGCCGCCATCGCCTGGCGCATCCGCTCATAGCTGCCGGTAATCACCGTGGGCAGATATGCGGCCACACCCCGCTTGTGCAAGGCGCGGGTAACCCCTGCCACATCCTCCGGGGAGGTGATGTCCGCATTCAGATCATACCCGCCGAAGCCGTTCACCTGCAGATCCGTCCAGCCTGCCGAGATATAGGGCAAGCCGGGCTGCTCTCCCCCGGGGAGAGGGCGGATGCGGATGATCCTCCCCCCGGCTTCCGCTTCCACTTCCACAGCCGCACCGCCTGCGGCCAATCTCCCTTGCCAAATCATGCTGCCGCCTCCTTTTGTCCCAAGCCTGCCCGGTTACCCGGGTTTACAGGTGTCAGCACCAGGCATACACCAGCGCCGCCGATTCCTTGTCCAGGAACAGCTGCCAGCTGGGATGGGTTTTCAGAATTGTGGCCGGATACCGACTGTCCACCTCCTGCTGCACCGTATCGGCAATAGCCTTGGCCTTGGCGGCGTGGGGCACCACCGACACAATGTGGCGGCTTCGGAGAATCTGCTTCACTGTCATGCTGATGGCCTGCTTCGGCACCTCGCCGTTGTTGGCAAACCAGCCCTCGTTGACCTGCTGAGCCTTGCAGGTATCGCTGAGGTTCACCACCATATACGGCTCCTCCACCTCGAAGTTGGCCGGCGGATCATTAAAGGCAATGTGCCCGTTTTCGCCGATGCCGATCAAGGCCAGGTCCACCGGCTCCTCCGCAATCCGGCGGTTCAGCTCCTCCACCACCTGTGCAGGGTCGCCCTCGCCATTCACCAGCCAGGCTTTGCCCACGGGAACATGCTGCAGGAACCGCTCCTTCAGATATTTGCGGAAGCTGGCCGGATGGGATTCCGGCAGCGCCACGTATTCATCCAGATGGAACATCTCTACCTTATCCCATTCAATATCCATTTTGACAAAATGCTTGAAGAAGGGAAACTGGGAGGCTCCTGTGGAAAGCACGATTCTGGCCTTGCCCTGGGTGCGCACCGCCTCCTGAATGATGGCCGCGCTGACCCGCGCCGCCTCCAGCCCCATTTGATCCGCATGTTCGTATATATTCATTTTCATGTTGATTTCCTCCTCATGAATGGGTATTGGCTTATGAATGACGGGACGTTCCCTTCAGCTCTGTCCGAATTCCTCCAGGTTTACCATCCGCTTCTCCAGGCGGGAGCGCTCTGCGGCGAAGGCCATCAGATGGCTCTGGATGGAGGCTCTGGCCGAGGTAGCGCTGGTATGGGTGCCTTGGGTACGGACGGTTTTGACAAAATCGGCTACCAGCCGGCTGTCTCCTCCGCCATGGCCTACATGTCCCCCCGCATCGGTCAGCCGGATGTTCTCCTCCTGCCCGCTGCCGAAGCGCCGGATTTGAATTTCGTTGGTTTCCATGGTAGCCCGGATTTCGCCCTCGGTGCCCATCAGCTTCAGGGTCCGGTTGCATTTTTCGGTAAAGGCGCTCATGGTAAAAACGGCGGTAATATCATGCTCGAATTCCATACTGACCACCTGGTGGTCTACCACATCATTGTCGCAATGGTACACGCAGCGCCCGAAGGGGCCTTCCTTAATGGCTTTGTAGCGGGCCTCATAGCTGGGATCGCTGCAGGCGGCCTCAGCCTTCCAGCCCCCATTTTCAATCAGATAGATGTTAGGCGCGTAATACTTGCACTCATGGGAGACGGGACAGCCGTCGAGACAATACTTCGGCGCTCCGGGAGGCGCAAATTCCGGGCGGAAATAGGTGAGATGCCCGTAGGAGGCCACACTCAGACAGTCGCCTCCCGCCAGCCAGGCCATCATATCCAGGTCATGGCAGGACTTCGCCAGAATCATCGGGCTGGCTTCGCCGCTTTTGCTGAAATACCCCCGGACATAGCTGTGGGCCTGATGCCAATACGCCACATTTTCGTTATGCTGAATGGACATCAGCCGGCCGATCCTGCCCTCGTCCACCAGCCGCTTGATTTCCCGGAAAAACGGGGCATAACGCAGCACGTGGCAGATGGTCAGAATCCGGTTGTACTGCTCCGCCTGGCGTCCCAGAGCCACACATTCCTCCCAGTCGGGGGACATGGGCTTCTCCAGCAGCACATGGTAGCCTGCCGCCATGGCCTTCATGGCCGGCTCGAAATGATCCTTGTCCCGGGTGCAGATAAACACCGCATCCGCCAGCTTCGGTCCGGCAAACAGCTCATCCCAGCTGCCGAAGCACCGTTCATCGGGAATGGAGAATTTCTCCCGGAACCGCTCCCGCCGCTCTGTCCGCGGATCGGCCACCGCCACAATCTTCATATGATACTGGCGGTCCAGGGCAAAGCTGCTGTAAATCATGCCCCGCAGTCCTGCGCCGATGACGGCCACTGTTACCGTGGGGGTTGCGCTGTCTCCGGTTGTCCCTGCGCCGCCCTCCACAGGCTGAGTCGTCCCCATCTTCAACTTCGTATCCATTGTTAATCCCTCCTGTGGGCTGTCGCCGACAGCCACTGCTCAAGCTCCGCCAGGTCCAACACCTCAAGAATTCCCGGCATTACTATACTCATGGCATCCTCTTCGTCATAATCCGGCGCAGCCGTCCATTCTTCTATTCCGGCGAAGGAGCCGCCGGCCGTTTCCGGGACCACCCGTTCCTCCATTGCCGCCGCCAGGTCGACGTAGAGGGCATACAGGTCGGGAGCGTAGAAGCTAATACGCCCTCCCTCTGCTCCCAGCCAATCCGCCAGCTCTACGGACCGCAGCACATCATGGATGCGGATTGCGGCCAGGCTGTCCCCCAGCCACAGCAGCTCATCGGTCAGCTTGTGCAGCATGCCGAAAAACCGGCGGGATGGTTTGCCGTGAAGGGGATAAGGCTCATCCGGTCCTTCCCCCGATACATTGAGCACCAGCACGGAGCCGCCGTGACGGCAGGCTTCAGTAAGCCACTCCCAGTGTGCGGAGAGGCGGGCGGTACCGCCCTGCCATACCGCCACGGTCAGGGGAAGCGGTGTTTTGGCTTCGATTGTGGTGACGGAGGTGGCGGTGGCAGCAGTGCTGCGGAATAGATAGCCGCTGTTCATAATGCCCGGCTGGGACCACCAGAGCAGATAATCCGCCATAAGTCCCTCCGTTTCCCCCAGCGGCACCCGCCTTGGGTTCAGGCTGCAGGTTTGCCGCAGGGCCACCACCCGGTTGGCCAGCCATTCCCGGGCCTGCTGCAAGGCTTCGGCAGGATTGCGGGATGCCCGCTCCTGCCTGAGACGGGCGGCCCGCTCCCGGTTCTCCTCCAGCACCGAGCGGGAGCGTGGAGCGGGCCAATCCAGCCGCACCTGTCCCGTGGCGGTGCAAATCAGGCTATCTGTGGACAGCGCTGGCAGCTCGTCCGCCGGGGCAGTCCATTCCTTGCCGTTCAGCGTCCGGCTGAAGAAGGCAGCCGCCTCCGACGCCAGCCGGTCGGTATAACGGTGGGTTGTGGCATCCTCCGAGAGGATAAGCCCCCCCTCCCGGCCCAGCATGCTCCAGAACCGGCGGCAGCGCTCCACTGTCCTGCGGGTTGCTTCAATAGGGAAAAAATCATACTGTGCCGCCAGCACCAGCAGCGGCTTGGGCGCAAAGACCAACAGCAGATCCTCATGATCAAACCCCTCTGCCGACCAGCCCGGCCACACCTGCTCCGCATCCTGCACCCCTCCGGCATGCATGTACTGCTGCCGGTTCATGATGAAGGTGCCGGGCGCAGCAGCGGCTAGCCTGTCGTCGCACATCATCAGCATGGCGGTTTGGGTGCCCCCGCCGGAGTTGCCCGTGACCCCCAATCGCAGGGGGTCCACCTCCGGACGGGCCGCCAGATAATCCAGCGCCCGGATGGCATCGTGAACGAAGTACCTGGCAATGCTGTGGCCCACCATGTAACATTGGGCGCCCAACTGCTGGTGCTCCTTGGTGCCCCATATGGGGGGAAGGTCCAGGTCCACACTCTGCGGCCAGGACAGCCGCTCCCCTTGGCCCAGGGGATCAAGAGCCAATACGATAAGGCCCGCCTGCACCAGCCTGAGGATAACCCGGTGATAATACGGGCTGTGTTTGCCCTCCATCTCATGACCAGCCAGGAACAGCACCGCACCGGTCTGTTTTTCTCTTATGCGGGGCAGATACAGATTGGCAGCTGCATAATGGCCCGGCCTGGGCTCCAGGATAAGATTCTCCACGGAGTAGCCGTCCGCCTCATGTCTTGCCGTCACCTTCGCTTCGAGGGGGCCGCTGTCTGTGGGAAGACCGCCAATGGCGCGGAGGAAACCCTCCTTCACCTGCACCTGGCGCCGCCTCAGCTCCGTCTCACCGGTTATGCTGTCCCGCGCCTGATCCCCTTCAGCAAACATCTCATCCGCCCGGCTGTAGATATACCGCTTCAACTGGTCCTTCGTCTCATAAAGGGTGCACACATACTGCTCCAGGCCGGCTAAATCTCCCATGTTACCGGCTCACTTCCTTGCCTTTTGCCACCCATTCCTCCACATCGGGGAACGGCAGCGCCCGCCCTTCGGCGATGGATCTGTTGGCTACGGCTCCGATCAATAGGGACTCTGCACCGACAGCGCTGCCGGCCTGCTGGCCCAACGGGTCCTCTACATCTCCCAGGAACAGCGCCCGGCGGAGCTTGGCATCGCCGCCGCCATGCCCTGACGCGGAGGTATCCACCTCTACAGTCTCGATGGTGCCGTCCGGGCGGAAAATCCGGATGGAACTTTGGTCCCCCTGCATATCCGCGTTGCTGTAGATATTGGTCAGCTCCATCCTGCCCCCGCTGCCATTGATGGCTGCCCGCCAGCCCTCATAGGGGCTGTAGGCCACCAGGGAATAGGTGAGCATGGCCTCATTTTCGTATCCCACATTGACCGACATGGTGTCGTAGATATCGATCCGCTCGTCGAACAGGCAGCGGTCCCGGATATAGCCGTCTTCGTGCTCAGCCTCATAATAATAGCGGCGGATAAAAGGGTCCTGCTCAATGTCCATATAATACTCGCACTCCGTCTTATAGCCGCAGGTGAGACAGCGTTCGCCACGTTCGGTGCGGCTATCCCCGTACACCCGGCGCTTCCCGAAGGCGTGAACCTCCCGGGGGCGGCTGTCCATCCACCAGTTGATAATGTCAAAATGATGGGTGGACTTGTGGACAAGCAGCCCCCCGCTGTTGGCCATCTCCGCATGCCATCTGCGGAAATAGTCCGCACCATGCCGCCGGTCCAGGAACCATTCCAGATCAATCTGGTACACCTGCCCGATGGCCCCGGCGAGAAGCAGCTCCTTCACCGCCGCAAAATACGGGGCAAACCGCAAATTGAAGGTGACCGTCACCTTTTTCCCCGTGGCCCGCTCCGCTTGGAGAATGGCCCGGCACTTTTCCTCGTCGATGGTCATGGGCTTTTCGGTAATCACGTCGCAGCCGAACTCCAGCGCTTCGATGATATAGGTGTGATGGGTATAGTCCGTGCTTGCCACAATCACCGTATCCGGCTTGGTTTCCTCCAGCATTCGCCGGAAATCATCGTACACCGGTACGCCGCCGCATTCCCCGCTCAGCAGGTTGGCCCGAACCGGGTTGATGTCGTATACTCCTTTGAATAGGAGCGTATCCTTCCATTCGGTTGCCATCGGTTTAGCGAACATGTGCAGCGCCCGGGAGCCCGCACCTACCAGTACATATGTTTTCATGTTGACCTCCTGAGTGGTTATAACTCTAACGGCGGTGAGCGCCGCTATTTGTCCCAAAACGAGGGGCTGCAAAATCTAACGGAAGCAGGAGACCTTATTTGGCTAAAAAAGGGCTGGCAGCGGACAAAATGGTGGCAATAGCGGCTGTGGCCGCCGTTAGATTTGAAGAGGCGGTGATTTCCCGGAAATAAGGTCTCTGGTCGCCGTTAGAATCGCCGCTGCCCGCTGGCCCATAAACTCCGCCGAGAACACAGCATCTGCATACCCCGCTGGCCTTCCACCAAACTTACCGCCTCTTTTTCACACTGCTCCCCTGCCCGCTTCCCTCACCTGCTGCCCTCGCCTGCTCCCCGGGTATCCCTCTAAGCGCTAACCCTTCAGCCCCGTGGAAGCAATGCCCTGCACAAACTGCTTCTGGGCAAACAGATACACGATTACCACAGGTAGCGTGGTAATAGCCGCTCCCGCCATAAGCAGCGCCTGGTTCACATTCTCCGACTTGAGGTACAGGAGCCCCAGAGGCAGGGTATACAAATCCTTGTCCTGCAGGTAAATCAGCGGCCCCAGCGTATTGTTCCAGGCCCCCATGAAGGTAAACACACCCAGCGCAGCCAAGGCCGGCCGGCACAGCGGCAGGTAGATCCGGAAGAAGATCCCCGGCGGCGAACAACCGTCGATGGTAGCCGACTCATACAGCTCCTTGGGCAGTGAGCGCAGATATTGCAGCATCAGGAAAATCCCGAAGGCGCTGCCCAGATAGCTTGGAATCACCAGCGGATAATAGGAATTGAGGGCATGGAACTGCTTCCAGATGAAATAGGTGGGAATCATCGTCACCTGGGACGGGATCATCAGCGTCGCCAGCATCACCAGGTGTATGGGTCCCCTCAGCTTAAACTTGAACATGGCCAGGCCGAAGGCCACCATGGAGCAGGACAGGAGCGCCCCCACCATCTCCAGCGCTACCAGCAAAAAGCTGTTCCAGGTATACCGCCCGAAATCCACCTTGTTCCAGATGGTGGTATAATTCTCCCAATTTAACAGGTTCGGAATCAGCTGGGGCGGCATCTGCGAAATCGCCCCTACCGTCTTGAGGGAGGTGGAGAGCATCCAGATAAACGGGAACACCATAAATACCGCACCGGCGATGAGCAAAAGATAAATCGGTATCCGAATGAAAAGCGGCGTTGTTTTAGTCATAGTGCACCCACCTCTTCTCAAAGGTTTTCTGGATTAGGGTGAAGGCCAGAATCACCAGGAACAGCAGCCAGGCCGTAGCCGAGGCGGGTCCCATCTTAAACAGCAGGAACGCATCCCGGTAGATCAGCAGGTTGGGCACCATATTTTGCTCCGGAATCCCCGTAGTGATCGAGCCGAACAGCCCCAGGAATACATCAAAGGCGTGAAAGGCCGAGATAGTGGACAGGATCATCACCAGGTAAACCATAGGCGTTACGATGGGAAACACAATGCTGGTCAGCTGCTTCCAGCCCGAGGCTCCGTCAATCTGCGCTGATTCCAGCACCTCCTTGGGCACATTCTGCATACCCGCCAGGAGAATAATCATGGATTGTCCGGCTCCCTTCCACACATTCACCACAGCGATGCTGGCGATAACCACCAGCCAGTTGGGGCTGTCGATCCATTTGCCCGGCCCGATGCCCATGGTGCCCAGAAACCAGTTCAGTACACCGTATTGGTTGTTGAACATCCACACCCACACTACCCCGCCGGCAATCCAGGGGGTCACCACAGGCAGAAAGTACACCAGGCGGAACAGTGACTTGGCCCGGATGGACTGGTTCAGCATAAAGGCCACCAGAAAAGCCAGCACCGTCTGCAGGGGAACAAAGATCAGGGCAAATACAAACACATTGCGCAGCGATACCCAGAACTCATGCTTTTGCAGCGTACGAACCCAATTGTCCAGCCCGATCCAGCGGGGAGGATTAAACAGATCCCACTCGGTAAACGAGATATACGTGGAGAATATGACCGGAAACAACAGGAATACCACCACATTGAGAACAAACGGCAGGGTAAACACGTACCCCCAGATTCCTTGTTTGTGCATAGCCAAACCAGCCTTTCTATTACCCCCGGAAGTTCGTCTCACCATGCTGCTTCCGCATCCGGGGGCCTGATTCTTCCCTCTCTACTTCTTGCCGTCCAGCACGTCCTGCACCTTCTTATGGATATCCTTGGCGCCGTCCTCCACCTTCACATTGCCCTTGACGATTTCATTGACCACCTGCTGGACGAGAATTCTCCATTCGCTCCAGGAGGCATTTTCATCCAGGGTAACTCCGCCCTCGGCAATCCCGTCCGTAAAGGCTTTTTTGTTCAAAGGTTTTGTTTTACTGTCATTAAGCAGGGCATTGGCCGATTTCTTCACGGGCAGGGTTGAACCGCTTTGGGCCACAATCGCCTGTGCCTTATCCCCCAGATAATATTGGAGGAATTCCCATGCCGCACCCTTGGCATCCTGGGAAGCCCGGGAGGAGATTAGCCAGGAATTGGCTACCATGGGCACATATCGTTTGCCGTCGGCGCCTTTGGGGATCTTCACTGTATCCCAATCCGCGTCGGGGAAGCTCTTGTTCATATTGACCTGAAGGCTGTATTGCATAAAGTACATCGCCGCCTTGCCATTGGAGAAGGTATCCAGCTCTCCCCCGCTTGCTTTGACAAAATCGATATCGGCAAAATAGCCGTTTTTAAGCCCGTCATACAGTTGGGTGAGACCGGTTATGGTCTTGGGATCATCAAACCGGGACTTGGTTTTGGTATCGTCCAAGGCAGAGCCTCCCGCCTGCTTGATCCAGGGAAACCAGCCGTTGGTGATGGAATAGGAACCGATAAAGCCGAACTGCGAGGGTTTGCCGGAGGCATCCTTAACCGTCAGCTTCTTGGAGGTTTCGATGAGATCGTTGAAGGTCCAGTCGTCAGTGGGAAGCGGAACTCCGGCTTTTTGGAAGACGGTTTTATTGTAGGCCAGAGCCACAGGGTTAATGCCGTGGGGCACACCCCAAACCTTGCCCTCAGGAGTTTTGGCCGAAAAAAGCCCGTCGATGTAATCATCGGCCTTCAAATCCTTGGCGATATAGGGTGCCAGATCCTCGGCCACTCCGCGTTTCCCGTAGCTCAGGATAGTAGCGTTTTCCTGAAACCATATGTCCGGCATGGTATTGCCGGCAATCTGGGTAGCAATTTTGGAGGTGAAGTCTCCCCAAGGCGCTTCCTGAATCTCCACCTTGATATGGGGATGCTCGGCGATAAAGCCGTCGATAATCTCCTTGCTGGTGACCTCGTAGCTGCCAGGCAGACCCAGCTTCAGCGTCACCTGCTTCTTGGGGGCGCCGGAAGCGCCGGGTGAGCCGTCCGGACCGGGGGACGAGCCGCCGGAGGAAGAGGACGAACATGCGGCAAGAGTCATTGCCCCCGCCAGCAGCAGAATACCAACACTTGAACCTTTTTTCATTTTTACATACCTCCTCAATAGATGTGGATTCTAGTAATCGATTTCTATGTGAGAGTATATCACACGATCATGAATCACGCCAGAAAAATCTAGTATATTCTTATTAAAATGGCATATAACCTTACATAATTATTGATTTACTCTGGATTGTTTGCCTTTCCACTTCATAATCAGCTGTTTTCCTGTAATCGATTTCCATAAACGCCATCCATTCTCCCAATTAAAGAAGCGCTTACAATTTAAACAGAAAATAAGCAGCCTTTTTCCTGTTTCTCCGGCGGAGGAAACCGCCTTCCATATTCTTCATCCTCCTTTGAATTTCGTCTGTTTGCGCCTTCAAGCGCGTCCCCTATTCAATTTAATCCGTTTTGGCTCCCGATATGGCGGAGCTTTCCTGCATCCTAAATAGTCTAGTAATCGATTTCTATTGCGATTATAACATGGGATGCCCATTTTGAATAGTTCTTTTTCAATGCAGTGTTGTTGTTCCGTGATAATGTCATCCTATAACTGTTCTGAGATAATGTCACCATGAGACAGGAGACATTGACATTGACGAGAGCAGAGCTGAAGAAGGTACTTGTGGTGGAGAAGATTCTCGAAGGGCATATGACGAACAAGGAAGGGGCAGCCGCATTGGGATTGACGGATCGACAAATGATCCGATTGAAAAAGAAGTATCAAACACAAGGAGGGGCACAGGCGCTTGTCCACAGGAATCGGGGCAGAAAACCGGCACACGCCCTGTCGGACGAAGTGAAGGCAAAGACAGTGGCCTTATACACAGCGAAGTATCAAGGCAGCAACAACTGCCATTTTGCCGAGTTGCTTAATGAACACGAGTCGTTGAAGATCAGCTCTTCTAGTGTAAGGCGCATCCTGCTAACCGAAGGCATCAAGCAAGCCAAGCCGCGCCGACGTGCAAAGGCGCATCAACCTCGCCAACGCAGGGCGCAAGCAGGTATGCTGTGGCAGATCGACGCGACGCCATACGCTTGGCTGGAGGACAGAGCCCCTGCTTTCGCTCTGCATGCCGCGATTGACGACGCAACAGGCACGGTGGTAGCCGCTGTATTCCGCCCTACGGAATGCCGGGAGGGCTACTCGCGGGTCATGCAACAGGGGATCCAAACCTATGGCGTGCCACTTGGCTTATACAGCGATCGGCATACGATCTTTCGCTCTCCAAATGAGAAGCTCACGGTTGAGCAGGAGCTGGCCGGTGAGATCAAGCCGCTTTCCAACTTTGGCAAAGCTATGGCGGAGCTTCACATCGAACATATTAAAGCGGTGACGCCGCAGGCCAAGGGGCGCGTAGAGCGTCTGTGGAAAACGTTACAGGATCGCTTGGTCATCGAACTGCGTCTACTCGCCGTGAAGTCCATCGACGAGGCCAATGCAGCGCTGCCGAAGCTACTTGAAAAACATAACGGACAATTCGCCGTAGAGCCGCGTAATGCCGAATCAGCGTACGTGCCATTGGATTCAACTGTTAATCTGGAGCATGTATTTACCAAGCGTGAGTTCCGACAGCTCGGCACCGGCAATACGCTTAGCTACAACGGAATCCTCTACACTCTCGCCAAGCCGTCTGGTATGCGTTTGAGCGCGAAGATGACCGTCGAGGTACGCGAGACCCTAGACGGCGAGGTACTGCTGTGGCTTCAAGGACAAGCGCTTACGCTCCAGGCAACAGAGCGACCTAAGCGTCATTCAGCAATGGCGCCAAAAGAAAAGGCGGGCTCTGCGCAGCCACGCAAACCCGCCGTCAGTCATCCGTGGAAAACCGCGGTGACTCCAACCAAGAGTAAGCGTACCACATCGAAGAACGCTTTCCAAGATGCCACCTATTCCCAACACAATAGCTATGCCGAGGCCTCCTGGTAGGTGGCCTTGATCTAGATTGAAAGTGACATTTTCTTAGAAGAGTTAAGGTGACATTTTCTCAGACTATTGACACATACCCCGGTAAGCTCTTGCATTTTCAAAAATGCCGTGATAGAATGTTTAAAGTTGTCTATAATAGACGCAGCCCGGAAGGTTCTGCCAACCGGCATGAACCGGCAGGATGTACAGTAGTGTAGGAGGTGAACGATATGCCGAATATTAAGTCCGCAATTAAGCGCGTGAAGGTCAGCGAAAAGCGTCGTCTGCAAAACGCTTCCCAAAAATCCGCACTTCGCACCGCGGTAAAATCCGCAGAGAGTGCTCTGAATAATCAAAACGTTGATTCTGCGAAGGAACTGCTGCTTGTTGCTACCAAGAAGCTGGACAAGGCCGCTACCAAGGGTCTGATCCACAAGAACGCAGCAAACCGCAAAAAGTCCCGTTTGGCCAAAAAGCTGAACGCGTTGACCAAAGCCTAAGATGATGAAACAAGCCCGGAGCGTACATCCGTAAGGATGCGCCTCCGGGCTTTTGACGTTTTCGCCGGTCGGTTTGCCGGTCGCTACACCGCCAGCTTCAGAATGAAAAGCTCCATCCCCAGCGTTTTTTCCACCCGACCGGTTTTCATGCCATAATCCAGATCGGCCAGACTGGCCAGAATAGACGCCAGCTGCTCGAAGCTGAAGCGTTTCCCCTGCTCGGACGCGATTTTGATGCCGTAGGGATGACCGCCCAGTTGGGAAGCCATCTGCTGCTGGGAATACCCCTGGCGCTCCAGCTCCTTCACCTGCAGCAGCATACGGAACTGCCGCGTCATCAGAGCGGCAATTTTGATAGGCTCTTCTTTTTTCAGCAGAAGCTCATGGAACACGGTCATGGCCTTTTCCTTGCGCAGCCGGACAATATGGTCGATCAGCATAAACACATCCTGCTCCGTGCTCCGGGCTACCATCCCGTCCACATCCTCCACAGACACCATGCCGCCGCTTCCGGCATACAGCGAAAGCTTCTCCAGCTCGGACCGGAGCGCCTGGAGATCCGTGCCTGCAGACAGCAGCAGCGCTTCTGCCGCCCCTGTGCCCAACCGGAAGGAAAAGGCATCCGCCTGACGCTTCACCCACTGCAGCAGGTCATCCGCCGACAGGGGGACAAAAGGAGCCATACTCCCGTTATCCTTCAGCAGCTTAACGATTTTTTTGCGCTCGTCCAGCTTGTCCGCATCCACGGTGAGAATCACAACGGAAAAATCCGCGGGAGACTTCATGTACTCCAAAAGCCGCTCGGGGCGGTGCTCCACCTTGGTGCTTTCCTTGGCGCCGGTCAAAAAGGCTGCATTGGAGGCGAGAATCACCTTCCGCTCCGCCATAAACGGCATGGTTAAAGCATCCTCCAGCACATCATCCAGGGACGTTTCACTCAAATCGTATTTGGTGACCGCAAATTCCCGCAGGTCATCCGGAACGCATTTGCGGAAGACATAGTCAATAAACTCCCGCATCCGGTATTTCTCCGGACCGTAACAAATATAGAGCGGCCGGACGGTTCCCTTGTCCAGCTCCTTCATCCACGTTCTGGCATCCATCTGTCAACACCTCGGTTTCCATCTTACCAGACCCCCGGCCAAAAAACAAAAAGACAAGTGCACAAGGCATCTTGTCTTTTTGTCCGGCAATCCAAATCGGTATATGTGAACGCCGGGGCAAGGGCTCTAGAAACCTCCACCCGGGCGGCATACCCTTGGTCTGTCTGCAAAACAGACCCTAGCCGATGTATAGGTCTACCCTTCTATTCTATGCCCGCGGGGCAAAACTTGTTCCAGTCGAAATCCGACTTATTTCTTCCATTCTTTTCCTTGCCCAGCCGAGATGACATAGACGGTTTCTGTGCCGGAGACAGTCTTGACGGCATAGGAGAAGGTATGCCCATCCGTCCATTCCACAAAGCTCACCTGCACCTCCGGACCAAGATGGATGGATGAGACAAATACAGCTATGCCGTCCTTATCCGTAATGGTCACCTTGCCCTCCGCTACGGAGGCGGTATACCTTCCGTCCGGGGAAGGCAGCGGCTGCGGAGTCCCGCTGGCCATCGGGCCTGCAAGCGTGAATCCCATCTGCTTGGCATCTCCCTCCGGTGGAAGGGAAGCTGCCCCTCCCCCCTGCTCCGCTTCAGGGGATGCTGCGCTGTCCCCGGCCATTGCTATTATAGTCAAAGGAAGCTGGCCTTTCTCCGGTGTTCCGTCAGACAGGCTCTCCGGTGCGGAATCAGCCGCATCCGGACTTTCTGTCTGCTGCTGCAGCTTGGCATCTGCAGAGTCGAAAGTCGCCCCGTTGGCCGTGTCCTGGTCCTCTGTCACAGACTTCTGCAGCGCCGCTCCGAACTGGTCCTTCACGGAGGAATCCGTAGGCGAAGCCATCGTTACCCGTCCGGAAATATCCTTCGACTCGGCCCCCCCTTCCGGTGCTGCCGCCGGTGTTGACGGCGGAACTGCAGAAGTCGTTCCGGCCGCACCTGTTTGGGTGGGTACCACGAACACATCCTGGGTGACGCTGTCCGCTGCAGACGAATCCTGCTTGCCTTTAGCTCCGGTAGAGGCTCCCAAAGCGGAAGCTGCTTGCGGCGCGTTCATCCGGTTCTGCATAGCGGCGCTCTCCGAAGCAGACTTATTCACGCTAAGGTTGTCCTGATTGGACATGAGCAATCCGATAATAATGCCGGCAGCGGCTACCCCGGAGAAAATCTTCCAGGAAATCAGACCGCGCCTGTTACTGCGGGCTGCAGCCGGAGGTAGTGCAACCACCTGCTCCTTGGCAGCGGCAGAGGTTTCGGGTCCTTCAGCAGAATCCGCATTCCACAGCGGGATCTCCTCCAGCTGCGGCAGAATGGCATCCACAATACTATAAGCGGGCCTCACCTTGGGAAGCTGGGCCAATTCGTCATGGAGCAGCTTCAGCCGGACATACAGGTCGGAACAGCCGGGGCATTGCTTGAGATGAGCCAGCATCACCAGCTCCTCGTCGGCCGTCAAATCCTGATCCAGGCTTTGTTGCATCAGATTCATCATCTCCTCGCATTTCATCCCCGCACCCCTCCTTTCTGATAGTCCGCTAGCATTCCCTGAAGCTGGTGTCTGGCCCGAAACAGGTACGATTTCACCGTGTTAATGGGAAGATTAAGGGTATCGGCAATCTCATTGTACGAAAAATCATTCAAATAACGCAGTACAACCACTGCCCGGTGATGCTCCGGCAGCCGTTCGATGGCTTCGTGGATGTCCTTGGCCGCATCCTTGCGGAGAACGGCAGCTTCCACATCCTGCTCCGAGGCAAAAACCATCTCATGCTCATCGATAGACACCGAGGGTTTGGTTCTTCTGAACTTGTCGATACAGATGTTAGTGACAATCCGCTGAACCCAGGTTTTGAACAACGCTTTCTCCTCGTATGATGTAATTTTGGTATAAATCCGGATTAGTGCTTCCTGTGAGGCATCCATTGCATCCTGCTCATTGCCCAGAATATAATAAGCCGTCCGGTACACATGTGATTCTATATCTCGCAAAAGGGCAATTAAGGCCTCGCGGTCCCCTGCTTGGGCAGCCTTAATGGTTTCGATCGATACCACGGGAACCCCCTTTCTTGCAACCTTATAAACGGTCCAGGCTGCAGAAATGTTGCATAGCTCTCAAGAAAAGTTTATACGCCGGGACTGGACAAAAGTTCCGTACACCGCTTCTTCAATTTGACGGCGCTTTCCTTCATAATGTTCATTTTATAGCAAATCGGCTTTAACTTCATCCCCCAATCCAAACCTTCTACTTTTTCCCATAAAATCCAGCTAATTTGGTCCTGACGAACAAGCTGTTCCAGTGTACGGAAAACTCCACCTCACCTTGAAGATCCGTCCTGTACACGGACGTATCCGTCTCCGCCAGTCGCTCCAGCGTCAAGGGGCTGGGATGGCCGTAGCTGTTATTTTTGCCTGCGGAAATCACTGCGAGCCTCGGACTCCAGTACCATAACCAGTCTCCGGAGGAGGAATACCGGCTGCCGTGGTGGGCCACCTTCATCACATCCAGGCTGGATGTATTCGCTTCTTCGGATAAACGGGCCAGCAGTACCTTCTCCTGCTCACCGCTGATGTCTCCTGTGAACAAGAACCGCTTTCCCATCATGGTCAAAAGCATAACCGCTGATTCATCATTTTGCTCCTCCAAAAGGCGTACTTGGACGTCCCCTTCCTCCTGCAGCGGAGACAGAACGGACAAAACGGCAGAACGGCCTACGTCAACTGTATCTCCCTGCTGCACCGGAATAAGCGGAATACCGAGATCCAGCGCCGTTTGGAATAGCTTCACGGCCCCCGGGCTGGATTTCAGCGTGCCGTTGAACAGGATCCGTCCTACGGGAACCTCCTCCAGCACCGCCTGCAGTCCCCCGATATGGTCTGTGTCCGCATGGGAAATAATGAGGGTATCCAGCTTATGGACTCCCCGTTTTTTGAGCAGCGGCACCACGGTTTTCCGTCCCACCTCAAACGGCTCCTGCCGCTCCTTCCATTCCTCCCCGGCCTTGCGGAAGGAAACCGTGCCGCCTCCGTCGATGAGAATATGCTTGCCGTCCGGTGTCCGCACCAAGGCGCAATCCCCTTGGCCCACATCCAAAAAAGAGACCGTTCCCGTGCCCCGTTCCGTCCAGAGAGCCGGTGCATAACCGTACAGAAGACAGCCTGCCCACAGCACGACGGCCAGCCTTGTCATTCTCACACCTCTGCGGCGGAAGCCTGCACCGTCCGGCACCAGGTAAATCCGCTGCCGCTCCAGCTCCCGGTGCTGCTTCAATACACCCGCCTGCAGAACGATCCAGGTTAACAGAACATAATAAGCCGCTATCCACAAAAAAGTGGGCGTAGGCCAGCTGAGATGCATGGAGGGAAGCCATTCCGACAAATCGATGGTATAAAAGGTGAAACGGTTCAAAAGGGATATTAGTGCCGCCGCTCCTTTGGCCGCCCAGGGCCAGACAAAGGAAAGCAGCAAGGCCCCGTAACCCAGGGGCGTCACAACAAAGCTGATCAGAGGCACCAGCAGCAGATTGGCAGGCAGGGAAAGCAGGGAAAACTGGTTGAAATAATAGACCGAAACAGGAAAGGATACCAGCTGCGCCGTCAGCGCCACAGCCAGGCTGCTTTTCCAGAGCGGATGAATGCCCTGCAGGAGTCTGGTTATGGCAGGCACCCCCGCCAATAAACCAGCGGTGACGAGAAAGGACAGCTGGAAGCCTACGTCGGTGATAAACAAGGGGTTCCACAGCAGCATCCCCAACAGAGCCAACGCAAGCAGGGACAGGCCGTCCTTCAGCCAGCCTCTTCTTGCAGCGTAAAGCCCCGCCATGGCCGTTAAGCCGGAGCGGACCACCGATGGCGAGGACCCGGTGAACACCACATATAGAGGGATGGTCCAAAAGCCGATGCGCGCCGCCGTTTCCCTGGTGACGCCCAGCCGCCGGCACAGCGCGGTTACCGCCCACAAAAAAACACCTACATGCAGCCCGGAAATGGCCAGAATATGGGTCAGTCCCAAACGGGAGAAATTCCGGAAACGCTCCGGTTCCAAATCCTCGCGGAGCCCGATGAGAAGTCCCTTCATATAACCTGCCTCGTCACCGGGAAAAAGCGACGCCAGCCGGCTGCCCGCCCCTTCCCGGATTTGATCGTTCCAACGGAGGAGCCTGGCGGCATCCCATCGGCCGGGAGGGGATATCCGGACAGCGGAGGCGCCTTTGACAGTAACCATCCAGTGCACATCCTTCTTCCGCAAGTATTCGCGGAAATCGAAGCCCCCGAAGTTCCGGGCGGGTTCAGGCGTTTTGACCGTACCCGTTAATTGCACCCGGTCCCCTCTTCTCCAGGCTGCGGCCACCTCCTGCTCCGGCTGCTCCCGGAGACGGACCGTCACATAAACCCGCTCCCCCTCGGGCCGGACCGCACCTCCATCCGCCCAGCTCCATTCCTCCGTCCGCATATAAAATACCGCCCGGTCTCCGTCCACCTCCACAGGGGTGTCCAGCCGGCCGGACAGCTCCGCTCCCGCTTCGTCTGCAGCCGGGTTCCAATTAGCAGTTGGCGGGGCTACTGCACTGGCCAGCCGGGCATCCGCCCAGGCATAACAGCCGTTGCCTGCAAGCAGCGTCAGGCTCAGCCAAACCAGCTGAAGGGCAGTTTTTCTGCGTCCCGCCAAAACCGCGCCAATCCATATTAGCCCTATTACAGCCCAGCCCCAAACATACGGCCGGTACCCGGCCGCTGCCAGTCCGGCCCCCGCCGTAAACAAAGCTGCCGTTAGTATTGCTGTCCTGTTCATCACATTGCTCCTATCCTGTATCCCCCGTATTCAAACCTTTTACTATTAAAAAAAGCACCCTGCCGCGCCGGTTTGGCGCAGCAGGGTGCTCCCCTGCTTTCATATATTCGGTTAGTTTTGAACGGGCTCCACACATCCGCCAGGCGGATCATAAGCCTCCAGAGAGCGGAACACCAGCCCCCGCTCCTGCAGCAGCTTGGCTACCTTGGCGGTGTCCTTGGGATAAGAGCGGTGGTACACAATCTCCTTTACCCCGCTGTTGGCCAGCATATTGGCGCAGGTCCAGCACGGCTCATCCGTCACATATACCGTCGAACCCTCCCGGTCCTTCCGGTCCGTGAAGAGAATCAGGTTCTGCTCGGCATGGATAGTGCGGATGCAGCGCTGCTTTCGGACCAGCTCCTCCTTGCCGTCCACCATCCGGGCTTCGAATTCTTCTACAATCATACAGCCTGCTTCGCCGCAATCGGCTACTCCCATTGGCGCCCCGTTGTAGGCGCTGCCCAGCAGCTTTTTGCCCTGCACCAGAACGGCTCCTACATGCCTTCTGGAGCATTGCGAGCGGGTGGAGGCCATATAGGCTATATCCATAAAATAGGTATCCCAGTCCTTGCGAATGCTCATGGTAATGCGGCTGTGCCGCCCTCGCTTTCCCGGCGTGACACGGTGGTTTGGCCCCATGTCTCCGTTGGTTATGGCCTACATTATATCACCGGTGCCAGCATTCGCCAATGGCGGGTTTCCGGTGCCCACAGGTCACCGGCGGCATTCTTCCTGCCCTAAGGCGCCACAGATGCCGTAATCCGGTCCTTTAAGCCATCATAGGTTTTCTGGCCGATGCCCTTCACGTTCTTCAACTCCTCCGGGGTGCGGAAAGCCCCCTTCGCCTGCCTGTGCTCCACAATAGCCTGGGCCTTGCCCGGCCCGATGCCCGGCAGCTCATCCAGACGTGAGGCCGACGCCGTATTGATGTCGATCAGGCCCTTTGCGGCGGTTGCTCCCGCCGGAGATTGGGCGGGTGCTGCCGTAGCCGGCGCCTGTACCGGAGCGGCCGATGAAGACGTTGCATCCTTTGGCTGTGCGGAAGCACTCTGCCCCCCGGATGGGGCCGCCGATGCCGTCTCCCCATTTTGCCCGGAGGCATTCAACAGGGATTGCATCTCCTGATTCACTTCGGTCCATTCGGACGTAACGCGGTTCTCCACTGCCTTGCGCACAAACCCGAACCCCAGCGCTCCCAGCAGCAGCGCCACAAACATTAGCTTTTTCCAATGAAGCCGAAGCCAGATCGCCATGTCCACATTCTCCTTTTATCGGTGCGGCCCTCTCCACAACAAAAAAACGCCGTCACATAGCCTTCCGGCTTGTAAACGGCGGTGCTTCCGCGCCCATGTTCAATTGTGTCCATTATAACGCAAACGGCTGTCTGTCAGCAAGCGCATATCCTGCGTTAGTCAGGGCTATTGCATTATGAGGCACCCTATTCCAGATCAAAGACACGGAAAGGAGGCACAATGTAAGCAATAGCGTGGCTCAGATTCGTTACGTTGGCGAACAGTCGCTTTTCCGCCAAATAAGCGTTGTGAGATTCGCTAGTCTAATGGCCATTACCCTGCTGCGCTAGTCCCGCATAATCGTCAACACTTCGGCATATACATGCACAAAACGTCCCTGCGCTTAAGCCAAAGGGACTTTCACCTACCCGAAAGCGAGGAGGAGGACTTCATGAAGGTCGGCTTTATCGGAACCGGCAGTATGGGGAGCATTTTGATCGAAGCCCTGATCCGGTCCGGCGCTTTGGCCCCCTCTGCCGTCATTGCCGCCAACCGTACCCGTGAGAAGGTATTGGCCCTGGCCGAAAGGCATCCCGGTCTTTTGGCTGCCCGTTCCAATATTGAAGTGGTGTTGGAGGCGGATCTGATTTTTATCTGCGTCAAACCTGCCGAATACAAGCGGGTGCTGGACGAAATCAGGAAGCTCACCATGCCGCAGCAAATCATCGTCTCGATTACCTCCCCCGTGCTGATCCGCCACCTGGAGGAGCAGTTGAATTGCAAAATCGCTAAGGTGATCCCCAGCATCACCAACTTTGTCCAAAACGGCGCAGCCTTGTGCATGTACGGAACCCGGATGGAGGAGGAGGATAAAGCAGCCCTGGAGGAGCTTCTGGCCCCCATCAGCGAGCCTATCCGCATTGATGAAAAGCACACCCGGATCACCTCGGATCTGTCCAGCTGCGGACCGGCTTTTTTTGCGCTGCTGGTTCAGCGGTTTGTGGATGCCGCGGCGGTGGAAACGGGCATCCCCTACGAGGAAGCCACCCGTATGGCGTCCCGGATGCTCTTGGGTACCGGACTTCTGCTGACGGAAGGCGGCTTTACCCCGGAAACCCTGCAGAAGCGGGTCGCCGTGCCGGGAGGCATTACAGCAGAAGGCCTGAAGCTTATGGACCATGAGCTGGATGGTTTGTTCAACCGGCTGATCCGCATCACCCACGCCAAATTTTATGAGGACCTGGCCAAGGTGGACGCAGCTTTTCTGAACGCCATTGAATAGCGGCGGGAATAAAAAAGAGGGCGTACGCCCTCTTTTTTTGTGGCAGGAAACGGATAAGCCTCCCCAGTCCCAGCTCGTGTCAGCCGGCAAGACCGTTCTGCCGCAAATACTCCAGCACCGACTCCCGCTCCGCCTGCTCCTCCCGGCGCAGCTCACCCAGCCGAGCCGCAGCCGTTACCAAGAGCCAGTCCGACAACTCCTTCCGGGTTACGCCCATTTGGTCCAGATACAGATCAGCCGCCTTCTTTTTCAGCTGCAGCAAAAATTCCGTTTGCCCCCCTGCCTCAGCCGGCACCGGGGTCATTTCCGTCAAATACACGGTTCTGGCAATATCCCCATAGGTATGCCCGCGGCAGATGTTCATATAATCGATGACTGTATGCCCTTGCGGTCCCGCCATAACATTGCCGAAGTGATAGTCCCCATGGCAAAAATAGTCCCCATCCGGCAGCTCCTCCAGCATAATGAGCAGCTTTTCTTTATGAGCCTCGCCCAGATCCTTGCTCCGTCCAATATACCCCCGCAGGATCTCCTTCAGGCTCAAGGCCCCCGGCAGCCGGCAGGCCAACATGGTCCGGTGCAAAGCCGCCAGGGCGGACACACCTGATTCCAGCCTGGAAGGATCGGCCATAAGCAAATCCAGCAGCGAGTCGCCCTCCACCCGGTCGTAAATAATCCCGTGGCGTTCCCCTTGCTGCACCATTTCGTAGCTGTGCGCCACCGGAAGCCCCAGGTCATGGAGCAGCCGGGAATTTTCGTACTCCTTCCTCATGCTCGACTCCGGGTACCCCTTCACAAACAGCTTGACCACTCTGCCCTGGTCCGCCGCAAAAATCTCCGCCGTATTGCCAATACCGATCCGTGCCCCAAGCTCCATCTGTTGACCGCTCCTCTTAAGGAAAAATAAAACCCGGGAACCTGTAAACGTCCCCGGGTCTCCAACATTATTTCTTAATTGGCTACGATATTGACCAGCTTGCCTTTAACCCGGATTACCTTGCGTACGGTTTTGCCCTCGATCGCTGCCTGCACCTTTTCCAGAGCGCGGGCTGCTTCCTCCATGGCCTCCTCGGACAAGTCGGCTGCGATCTTCAGGCGCTCCACAATCTTGCCGTTGACCTGCACCACGATTTCTACCTCGCTGTCTACCGTCCAGGCTTCATCGGCCTGCGGCCAAGCAGCATAGGTGATGCCTTCGGAGCCGCCGAGGCGCTCCCACAGCTCTTCGGCAAGGTGCGGCGCAATCGGCGCCATCAGCTGGGCGAAATCCCGCATGGCCTGAAGCGGCAGCACATCCGTTTTGTATGCTTCGTTGACGAAAATCATCATTTGGCTGATGGTGGTGTTGAAGCGCAGCGCCTCATAATCCTCACCGATTTTCTTGATGGACTTGTGCCATACCTTTTTGAAGGCGTCGGTGGTTTCGCCATCCTTCACAATCTTCTCCTGAAGCTGCCCGTTCTCGCCGATGAACAGGCGCCATACCCGGTTCAGGAAGCGGTAGATGCCCTCCACGCCGGTGATGCTCCAGGGTTTGGTCGCCTCCAGCGGGCCCATGAACATTTCGTACATGCGCAGGGTATCCGCACCGAACTGGCCGACAATATCGTCAGGGTTGACTACATTGCCTCTGGATTTGGACATCTTCTCGTTGTTCTCGCCCAGGATCATCCCCTGGTTGACCAGCTTGTGGAAGGGCTCCTTGGTCGGCACAACGCCCAGATCATACAGCACCTTGTGCCAGAAGCGGGCGTACAGCAGGTGAAGCACCGCATGTTCGGCGCCGCCGATGTAGAGATCAACGGGCAGCCATTTGTCAGCCAGCTCCTTGGAAATCAGGGCTTCGCTGTTCTTCGGATCGATATAGCGCAGGTAATACCAGCAGCTGCCTGCCCATTGGGGCATGGTGTTGGTTTCCCGGCGGGCCTTCAAGCCTGTTTCCGGGTCTACGGTGTTTACCCAGTCCTCCAGGTTGGCCAAGGGAGACTCCCCTGTGCCGGAGGGGCGGATGGCATCCGTATGGGGCAGCACAAGCGGCAGCTCCGACTCGGGAACCGGCTTCATGGTGCCGTCCTCCAGATGCAGGATCGGGATCGGTTCGCCCCAGTACCGCTGGCGGCTGAACAGCCAATCCCGCAGGCGGTAGGTGACCTTGCCCTTGCCTTTGCCGTTCTCCTCCAGCCAACCGATCATCTTGGCGATAGCGGCTTCGTTGGCGAGGCCGTCCAGGAAGCCGGAGTTCACATGGGCGCCGTCTCCGGCGTAGGCTGCTTCCTCCAGGTTGCCGCCCTGTACCACTTCCACGATAGGCAGGCCAAACTGCTTGGCGAAGGCATAGTCCCGCTCGTCATGGCCGGGCACTGCCATAATGGCGCCGGTGCCGTAGCCGGCCAGCACATAATCGGCAATCCAGACGGGTACCTTGCGTCCGTCTGCCGGGTTAACGGCATAGGCGCCGGTAAACACGCCGGTTTTGTCCTTGGCCAGATCCGTCCGCTCCAGATCGCTCTTGCGTGCGGCCTTGTCCTGGTATTCCTTCACTGCCGCTTCCTGCTCCGACGTGGTAATCCTGGCAACCAGCTCATGCTCGGGAGCCAGCACACAATAGGTAGCGCCGAACAGGGTATCCGGACGGGTGGTGAAGACCGTCAGCTCCGCACAGTCCACGCCGTCTACTGCAAAACGCACCTCGGCTCCCTTGGACTTGCCGATCCAGTTGCGCTGCATATCCTTGATGCTTTCCGTCCAGTCCAGCTCCTCCAGGTCCTCCAGGAGACGCTCCGCATAGGCGGTAATACGCAGCACCCATTGGCGCATAGGCTTGCGAATGACCGGGTGGCCGCCGCGTTCGCTTTTGCCGTCAATAACTTCTTCGTTGGCCAGCACCGTGCCCAGCGCAGGGCACCAGTTCACAGGCACCTCGTCCACGTAGGCCAGACCCTTCTTATACAGCTGGATAAAAATCCACTGGGTCCACTTGTAATAATCCGGGTCGGTGGTGCTGATTTCCCGGTCCCAATCGTAGGAGAAGCCCAGGGACTTGATCTGCCGCTTGAAGGTTTCGATATTCTTCTTGGTGAAATCCCGGGGGTCGTTCCCCGTATCCAGCGCATACTGCTCCGCCGGCAAACCGAAGGCGTCCCAGCCCATGGGATGGAGCACATTGAAGCCCTTCATCCGCTTGTAGCGGGATATAATATCGGTAGCCGTGTATCCCTCCGGATGGCCGACATGCAGCCCTGCTCCGGACGGATAGGGGAACATATCCAGCGCGTAAAACTTCGGCTTATCGCTGTTATCCAGCACCTTGAAGGTTTTTTCCTGATCCCATTTCCCCTGCCACTTGGGCTCCAAGACCTGGGGATTATATCCCGTTTCCTTCATCTCTTTCACTTCTTCTGCCATAGCCAGCTTCCTCCCGCTTTTCATTCCGTGGACAATCCCTGTTTTTCAACCATTCTTGCACAAAAAAGCCCCCGCCTCCAGCATAAAAAACCTGCTAGGGACGAGAGCATCGGCTTCCCGCGGTACCACCCTGCTTGATAGGCCCGGCTGCCGGCTTATCACCGCAACCTCTTGCCTACCCACTTCATCAGCCCTTAACGCGGGCTTACATCGGTCGGACTGAAGGTGCAGCCGGACAACAGACAATCTGTCGTCAGCCAGTTCCTCTCATCCTCCAGGCTCCAAGGCGAGTTCGCCAGAGGCGCGACATGCCGGATTCCACCGCTTCCGGCTCTCTGTAATGTCTCCCCGTACGCTACTATTCCTTTTCCAAGCCCTTTTTAAGCAAATTGTGCATATATGGTGAAATTATATGATTGTTGGACCATCATTGTCAAGAAAATGAAACAGCCGGCTATTCCCGCATCCGGTTTATTTCATCAAGGGAGAAGCCAGTGACCTTGGCGATGAGAGCGGGATCAAGACGCTCATCCAGCATATGCCGGACCACCTGAAGCTTGCCTTTTTCGATGCCTTCCCGAATTCCTTCTTCTTTTCCCTCTTCCTTGGCGTACCGTTCAAAATGCGTTTTCCATTCCATCACTTCAGTCCCCCCAATACCATAGATTTCCTCAAGCTCACGCCACACCTGCTGCTCTTCTTCCTTACTGAGAGGCAGATACGCGTCGAAGAAAACACCCAGCAGCTCCATTCTGGCTGGATCAAGTTGAAGCCGGGCCATCATCCGGATAAACTCCAGCTTCAACCGCATCTTCTCCTCCTCATTATAACCCATACTGCTGAGAAGTGCAGCAGCCACCGGATTGTCCGAATGGACATAGTCCCGCCAGCTCAGCTTGCGCAGCTGCAGCCGATGATACTTGAACCGCAGCACCTCAAGGCCGGGCAGCTCCCAGCCGAAACCCTCCGGCTCTGCTGCCTGCCGGCTGTGGCTGATAATGGCGATGGGCAGCACCCGGAGCCGGTACTTCTCGTAGAGTCTTGCAGCATAAATGAACATCCTTTCCGGAAACTCCTCCTGATAATAGGCCTGCGGCTCCTGATGAACCAGAATAAAGGTCTGCTCCTGCTTCAAGCGGGTTTTGACAAGCACATCCAACCGGCTCTTTTTACCCCCGGCAAGATCCACCACAACCTCCTCCGATAAAAATTCCACTTCCCCAAAATCCATAAGCAGAGCCGTGTCCGGGAAAAAAAGCTCCATAAAATCTTGAAAGAAGGTTCTCAGCAATTCCTTATACAGCGCATCATGGTCAGTCAATGACGGATCATCCCCTTGGCAAATAACTTGTTCACTGGAGGAAAGCAAAAGCACACCCGCCGGACCCCCTCTAAGGGAGGAAATGGCAGGTGTGCTTCACCCGGTGAAATATGATGTCATCACTATACTACAAACGGAATCTGAATGGCAACCGCAAAATACGGGATAATGACAGCTCGCTATTGTAGGTCCCTGCTATTTTCCCGTATTCGTTTGGCTATGCCTTACTTTGCCCCGGCAGACCATGCAGCCCTGCCAGCCGCGCGGCTTTATCGGCGATGTCCCGCACAAGCTCTGCCGGCTCCACCGCAGCCACCGCCCCCTGCAGGCCCAACACAATGGAAGCCGCGGATTCCATTGTGTTGAACTCCACCTGCGCCAGGAGCCGCCCGCCGTCAGCAGCCTCCGTCCGCAGAAGCCGGACATAGCGGGTTTCCCCAAGCTGCCGGATGCCCTCCGGCTCCCCTTCCACAACGGCGGGATATACGGGAAGCTGTTCCCTGAACCGCACTAGAGAGGCCTCCCAATAAGCGGCCAGGTTAAAATCCGGCGGAACCTCCGGCGCAGCCCGCTCCCGCATACGGACCTCCCGGATGCGGGATACCCGGTACGTACGCAGCGAATCCGCAGTCAGCGCGCTGCCCGGACCTCTGACGCCGCTACTGTCCCCGCGGCCAGTCTCATCCCCAACCGGCTCCGGTGCAGCCACCAGATACCAGACGGTGCCTTTGACCACCAGACCGCAAGGACTTACGGTCCGCTCCGCCGGTTCCTCCCCTCCGCTTGCGCCTCCGTAGCGGAATGATACCTTTTTCCCCGCCCACAAAGCATCCTGCAGCACGGCCAGAACGGCTTCCTGGGCATCGGGAGTCCGGGCATACCAGCCCGCACCGTCTACAAGGATGCGGCGCCTGACCAGCTCCGCCTGCTCCCTCCAGCCTTGGGGCAGCGCCACCAGCAGCTTTTGGGAAACCTGCCGGAACGCCTCCCCCCACCGGGAATCTCCCCCTCTTGCCGCAAGCTCCGGCATAAGCAGCACCTCAATGTCGCTTCGGCTCATCCCGGTCAAGAGACTCCGGTACCCTTCCTGCAAATACCATCCCCCGTTAGCGCCACGGTCTGCCAATACGGGAAACCCCGCCATCGACAATGCCTCCATATCCCGCTGCACAGTCCGCTCGGAAACCTCCAGTCTGGCCGCCAGCTCCTTGGCCGTCCATTTTCCTGATTGCTGGAGAAGCACCAGCAGCTGAATCAACCGGTCTGCCCGCATAGAATGAACCTCCTGCCATCCGCACATAATTTCCCTTTAGGATACCACAGAAATATGACAAAGGATGTCTTAATTGGTGTAGTAGTATTAATTTCAGTAGTAGCATTAATTCCGAAGTGACCATCAAAGGAAAGGATCTGATATGAATGGGGACATTAGAGGGAAAAATAGCCGTAGTAGCCGGAGGCACCCGCGGCGCCGGGCGTGCCATCGCCTTGGCTTTGGGGGAGCAAGGAGCTACGGTATATGTGGCGGGCAGAAGCACCAGAGGGAATCCTTCCCCCATGAGGCGGCCGGAAACCATCGAGGAAACGGCGGAGGAGGTTACCACCCGTGGAGGCCAAGGTATTCCGGTTCGCGCCGACCTGACCGTGCCGGAGGAAGCAAAAGCCCTATTCGCCCGGGTGAACCAGGAGCAGAACGGGCGGTTGGATATTCTCGTCAATGACATCTGGGGCGGCGATATGCTGATGGAATGGGGCAGACCCTTCTGGGAGCAGAGTCTGACTCACGGGCTTCAAATGCAGAAGCAGGCAGTGTCCGCCCACCTTGCCACCGCTTATTACGCCGCACCTCTTTTGGCCGCATCCGGCAGCGGGCTGTTCATCGAAATTACAGATGGGGTAGGCTACAAGTTCCGGGGCAGCCTGTTTTACAGTCTCGCCAAAATTTCCGGCGTCCACATTGCGGAAGCACTGGCGGAAGAATTGAAGCCCTACGGCGTAACCTCCCTCTCCCTCACACCGGGCTTCCTGCGCTCCGAGGCCATGCTGGATCATTTCGGCGTCACGGAAGCCAATTGGCGGGATGCGGCCGCTCAGGATCCCCACTTCATCGCATCGGAGACTCCGGCCTATATCGGCAGGGCCGTTGCTGCGTTAGCCTCCGATCCTCAGGTAACCCGAAAAAACGGCCGTTCCTTAAGCACCTGGGAGCTGTCGGAGGAATATGATTTTACCGATGCCGACGGCAGCCGGCCCCACTGGGGCCATTATTTCGCCGATGCCTTCCCCGACCAGGCCGAGCAGGCTTAATCACGCACACAGCCTTTCCAACACGAAAAAGCCGCCCCCTGCACGGCACACCCCCGGCTAAAAAAGAGAGGGCCGTGCCGCAGCAGAGGGCGGCTTTATTTCGAAGACTCTAACACTCAAACGGGCTTCACCGCAACAAAAAACGCCCGCGTAGCCGACTCGTCCGCTTCCTGCCACGAGAAATCCGCGCATACCCGGATGTCCGTAAAACCGGCAGCGGCAAGTTGCCTGCGGAGCCGCTCCAGCGGATAAGCCCGCTGCTCATGCGTCTCGTCGAAGCGGCTATAAAGACCGCCTTGCGGCTCCTTCACAAAAAATGCCAGATCATGCCGGATCAGACGAAGCTCCTCATCCAGCTCACACTCCCAGATATACGAAAGCTCCTCCTCGTTGTACACAAAAGGCTGATTCTTAGCATAATCCAGCAGTGTTTTTTCCGTGTGCACATCGAACAAAAACACTCCGCCCGGCTTCAACCCCGCGAAGGTCCGGCTGAATACAGCAGCCACATCCTCTTCCTCCGTCAAATAATTCAGACAGTCGCAAAAGGAAACCGCCGCATCCGCCCTTTCATCCAGCTCCCACTCCCGCATATCCTGAGCCAGCCAAACCGGCCCAGGCACTGAACCCCGGGGACCGGCCAGCAGCTCCCGGCTTTTGTCCTCAGCAATGGAGAGCATAGCCTCCGATAGGTCGATGCCGTAAACCCGGTAGCCCTGCAACGCCAAAGGAATGGCGATGCTGCCCGTGCCGCAGCCCAGATCCACCACAACCGGGCTTCCACCCCCGGCTCTTCCCGGCTCTGCTATGCCCTTCCGGCTGAAGGCCTCAAGGGTAAAGGCAATCCAATCCCCGTAAGGCATATCCTCCATCAGCCGGTCATAAACAAGCGCAAATTTGCCGTAGCTCATGCCTCGTCAGGACCTTTCCCGGTTTCCTGCTTCAAGTAGGTCCAGTTTTCCTTCTGGTAAACCAGCCCTTCCTTCATCAGCTTGCCCAAGGCCCGTTTGAACGCCGCTTTGCTGATGCCAAAGCGCTTGGCAATGATATCCGCCGGCGTCTGGTCGGAATACGGCATACCGCCGCCTTCCCGCTGCCGGAGCATCTCCAGAAGCCGCTCCGAATCCTCATCACGGCCGATTTGCTTCAGCTGCTTCATGGACAGGTTCACCCGGCCGTCCTCCCGGATGTGGGTCACCCGGACCTTTACCTCCTCACCAGCCCGCAAAAGCCGCGGACGCTCAGAAGCATGAATCATGCCGAAGGCTCCGAAGCCCAATACACCGCCCTCCACAATCACGAAGGTTCCCTCCTGCAAGGGCTTGTACACCCGGGCATCCATCCACTGGTTTTTCCATGATTCTGGCGCGCGGAACACCAGCTCCGCAAACTCCTGCTCACCGGCCATCCGGCCCAGCATCCGGCCTTGTTTATCATGATCCAGCACCACGTAGAGCTTGTCCCCTACCTGGGGACGCAGCTCCTGAAGATCAGGCAACTCACGGAACGGCAGGAGCAGGTTGCGGCCGATACCGATGTCCAGGAAACATCCGAAACGGGGATGGATGTCGGTTACTTCCAGGAGGCCCATTTCCCCCAGCAGCAGCCGGGGCCGGCGCATGGTTGCCGCCAGCCGGTCCTCCGTATCATGGAACAGATATACCTCAAGCTGCTCTCCCTGCTTGATGGTGCCCACAACCTCCGTATAATGGAGCAGCACATCCTGGCTGCCGTCTGTCAGAAAATAACCGTAAGGCGCCTTTTCCCTGGCCACTTGAAGTGTAACCGCCGTACCGGCCTGCAAATTCACGGTCATACCCGCTCAACCACTTTCGCGTCGGACCACAGACGTTCGATATTGTAATATTCACGGTCTTCTCTATGGAAAACATGGGCCACCACATCACCCAGATCCACCAGCACCCATCTGGCCGTATTCACACCTTCAATTCCCCGCACCGTAACACCCTTCTCATCGGCCCGTTTGCGGATTTCCGTAGCAATAGCTTGAACCTGGGTTTCCGAATTACCATGGCAGATCACGAAATAATCCGTCACCATCGACAAACCCTCCAGATTTAATGCAACCAAATTCATCGCTTTTTTATCCTCCGCGGCATCCATTACCAAGGACATCACGGCTTCCGGCTGTAAACTCATTCATGTATTCCTCCCCTGTGTTTATCAATCATGCAATAAAGCATTGCGGGACAGAACCGTCAACGGATAGATCGGCTGCCCCTTCTCCAGTAAGAACGAAATCGTGGAATCGAACCCGGCTACCAGCGCCTTCTCAAGACTATGTTCAGCCAATTGCCGGATCTTATTCACACCGGGGAAATCCCGGTTAGGTTCAATATAATCTGCTAAACAGACAATTTTGTCCAAAAGGGTCATCTGCTCCCGGCCGGAGGTATGCCACCGGACGGCGTCCAGAATCTCCGCGTCCGTGACCCCCGTCTCAGCAGGCAGTACAACTGCCGCTGCCGGTCCATGCCACAAAGCAGCCTCGTAATCCAATAAATCTCCCGCTGCTTGATGATCCAGCAAAACCTGCCGCTGTTTGTTCACGGGCCAATATTTGCAATAGTCATGCAGCAAGGCAGCCAGCTCGGCTTTCTCCCGGGCGGCGCCAAAACGCTCCGCCAATATACAGGCGGACTCCATGACGCCCAGAGTATGAGACCACCGTTTGGCGGGCATTTGGCTTTTGACCTGTTCCATCAGTTGATCGTTAGGCATAAAGTCCTTTTCCCTCCATATACAGCCGCACCGGATCAGGCACCATATACCGGACCGTCTGTCCGGTACTCAGCCGCCTGCGAATTTCCGTCGAGGACAGCTCCATCAAGGGCATCGGTGCCAGAGTCACCCGGCTTGCGATCGCTTCCGGGAGCTCCTCCAGAGCCAGGGTGTAACCAGGCCTAGCCAGTCCCACAAAACGGATGAGACGGATAATCTCATCAATCCGCCGCCAATGGGGCAAATACATGACCATATCCGCTCCGATGATAAAACAAAAGCTATCCTCCGGATATTGCGAGGTTAACAGCTCCACCGTATCTATCGTATAAGACGTATCATGCTTGGCAATTTCAATATCCGTCACCCTAAAATGGGGATTGCCCTCCACAGCCAGCCGGGCCATGGCAAGCCTGTCCTCCGGCTCCGCCACAGCCCCGTTCTGCTTGTGGGGAGGAACAAAGGCAGGCATAAACCATACCTCATCCAGCTGCTCCGCCTCTTTGGCCAGTTCCGCTGCCAGCAAATGCCCCATATGGATTGGGTCGAAGGTACCTCCCATAATGCCGATCCGCATGCCGGATTCCCCCTCGGATTACCGCGGAAGCACGATGCGCTTGTTTTCCGTGGATGCCTTGTACAAAATGACGGTTTTGCCGATAAGCTGAACCAGCTCCGCTCCCGTTCCTTGTGCCAGCTCCTCCGCCACCTCATGCTTGTCATCCGTGTTGTTGGTGAGGATGGATACCTTCAGAAGCTCCCGGACCTCCAGCGCCTCGGCGATGCTTTTCAGCATATGGTCGTTGATGCCGCCTTTTCCAACCTGAAATATCGGGTCCAAATGATGGGCTTCCGAACGTAAATACCGTTTTTGTTTTCCTGTAAGCATGCTTGCTCCTCCACATTCTCATATCAAATAATATCGTTTATTTCAGCTTCCAAAAGCCTCTTCCACTGCAGCCCGCATAGCCTCTACAGGCGCCGGGTGTCCAGTCCAATATTCAAAGGCGTACGCCCCTTGATAAACAAACATGCCCAAGCCGCTGTGTATCCGCGCCCCCGCTTCCTCAGCACGTTTCAGGAAGGCGGTAATCCGCGGATTGTATACAAGATCGCTAACCAGGAGCCCGGATCGAAGGAATCCCGCATCCATAGGCAGCTCGTCCACATTGGGATGCATCCCCGCCGCGGTTGTGTTAATCACCAGCTCGGTGTTGTCCATATACCGTTCGATGTCTGCGGTGCGAACACCTTCCGTCTGCACATAAACAGACATATCCCGTGCCAGCTCTAAAGCCCGCTCTTCAGTCCGGTTGGCAATGACAATCCGTTGGACGCCTTCCTTGGCCAATGCATACACAATGCCTCTGGCCGCCCCGCCAGCCCCTAACAGCAGCACCTTTTTGCCTGTCAGGGATACGCCGGTTTCCTCCTTCAGAGACCGGACATACCCGATCCCGTCCGTATTGAAGCCGGTCAGCACACCGTTATCATTAACTATGGTGTTTACCGCACCGATGGCCTGTGCAGACTCATCAATGCGGTCCAGATATTTCATAACCTCTACCTTATGGGGAATGGTGACATTCACCCCGCGGAACCCCAAAGCGCGAATACCCTCTACCGCAGCCTGCAGCGTTCCCGGCAGAATATGAAAGGCCCCGTAAGCTCCGTTAATGCCGGCTTCGCGGAACGCACGGTTCAGCATCAAAGGCGATTTGGAGTGGCCCACCGGGTCGCCGAAGACGCCGAAAAGAACTGTTTTCGTATTAAGAATCCCTTCTGCCCAGCCTGTTCTCTCTTCTCCCATGAGCCATCCCTCTCTTAGCTGCAGATTCTTACAAAACCGGAGTACGGACAGCGATTTTAACACCCCGCGGGGCATGAACCACCAAATCTGCGCCGCTTTTATTGTTCACTGTGACCCAGCCAAGCCCGGAGATTAGCACTTCCGTCTCCGCACCGGCTTTGGCCCGGATATCATGCTTTACCCAGGTGGGAAGGATTTCCACATCCTCCAGCACAGGAGGAGTCAGCAGCTCGCCCTTATGCTCCGCGTACAGCTCGTCCGCCCTGTCCAGCTTCGTCCGGTGGATTTTGACGCCGGAGGAGACATAACAGGTAAAGGACTGCCGTTCCCCGGCGACAAAATCAAACCGGGCCAATGCTCCAAAAAACAGCGTCTGTCCCTCGTTCAGCTGGTAAATCATCGGCTTCAGAGGTTTGTCCGGCAGCACAGTCTTCAGATACTGCTTAGGCAACAGCTCCGTCAGCCTGTGCCGGTATACAATGCCCGGCGTGTCGATTACGGACCTGCCATCCTCCAAAGGAATCTCCACCAGATCCAGCGTTGTCCCCGGGTACTGGGATACCGTCAACTCGGACTCCAGATCACTGTAATCCCGGATCAGCCGGTTAATGAAGGTGGACTTGCCTACATTGGTGGCGCCCACCACATAGACATCCCGTCCTTCTCGCAAGCGTCCCACCAATTCAATCACCCGGTCGAACCCCTGGTTGTTTCTGGCGCTGACCAATACGGTATCCGCTACCTTCAGGCCGTTTTCCTTGACCTGCTTTTGCACCCAATTGCGAATGCGGTTCCAGTTGCTGACCTTGGGCAGCAAATCAATCTTGTTCACCACCAGCAGCACAGGGTTGTTTCCGATAAAACGCTGGAGCCCGCCAATAAGACTGCCTTCGAAGTCGAATACATCCACAATATGGACCACCAGCGCTTTTTTGTTGGCAATGGAGCCCAGCATCTTCAGAAAATCATCCTGATTCAGCGTAACACTAGACATTTCATTATAGTTCTTGATCCGGAAGCATCTTTGGCAAACCACCGGAATCTTGTTCAAGGCCGCCTCCGGGATATACCCGAGCGCTCCAGGGTCCTCCCTCTGCAGGGCCGCTCCGCACCCCTCGCAGCGCAAGACTTCATCTGTGTCGAACATACCGTTCCCCCATTATTCTTATTGCTTCATGAAGCGGACGACCACACGCTCAATCGCACGGTTCACTTTGGTAAAAAAACCCTCATCGGCAGCCGCAACCGGCGCCACCAGAATTGTGTACAGCCCCAGGCGGTTGCCTCCCAGCACGTCCGTCAGCATTTGATCCCCCACCACTGCAGTCGCTTCCGGACCAAGCTGCATCAGCTTCATAGCCCGGATAAAGGCGGCATTCATCGGCTTCTTCGCACTGGATATATACGGAACAACAATAGGGTCAGCAAAAGCGCTCACCCGCAGCTTGTTGTTATTGGAGACAATCACCACTTGAAAGCCTCTGTCCTGCACCTTTTTCAACCAGTCCACCAGCTCCGGAGTAGCCAGCGGCACCTTAGCGCCCACCAGCGTATTGTCCAGATCAGTGATAATTCCCCGGATTCCCCTTTTCCACAATTCCTCCAGCGGAACCTCGAAAATGGAATTGGCCGCAAGCTGCGGCTTCAACTTGTTAAACAACCGATAATCACCTCAAAATTCCATACAAGCTATAGGAGAAACTATACCATAATTCTTCAATTTGATGCAAAAAGGATTCTCCCCATCATGAAAAAAACAACACTGTCCCAAGATTCATGTACGCACTCAACAACGCCGCAGCAGATTTCCGCCCGCACTTCACCTTTGCCGTACCGGATTTTTCGTCCACAGTTAAGTCATGCGCACCCATATTCTTGTTTCACAGTTAAGTCATGCTTCACTCGCATTCTTGTCCACAGTTAAGCCATGCACACCCATATTCTTGTTTCACAGTTAAGTCATGCTTCACCCGGATTTTTTCCCTCAGTTGGTCTCCGCTAGTGTCTTTCCATGCCCTTGTCGTCCATTATCCCCTTCCCTCAGGATTACCTTAAATTTACGTGAGACTTCTTAATCGTCCATCCCCATTTTTACGGATTCCCCACTTTTCTCTATTGACAGCAAATGCAGCAAAAAAACGCACTTGAAATAGGAACGTATGTTTGGTATAATTAGAACATAGGTTCTCTATGGATGGGAGGGAAATGGCATGCAATCCGGCATAGTAATGAAAAAAGATGCGGAGTTAAAATTCAACACTGCCACTTCTCCAGAAACAACGGAAGAAAATAAATGGTTTGATCTGCTCCAATCCTCCGAACAAGCATGTTTGGACTATCTGTATCAACTGAAATGGCCCAGCGGGTTTGTGTGCCCATACTGCGGGCATGGCCATGCTTATACCATTACGACCCGACGTCAGCCTCTATTCGAATGTGCCTGCTGCAGACATCAAACCTCTTTAACTGCAGGCACCATTATGGAGCGCAGCCGTACGCCTTTAACCAAATGGTTCACTGCCATTCGTTGTATATCCAACCCTGCAACTGGCATCAACGCCGTCTCCTTACAGCGGCTGCTTCGCGTTACCTACAAAACCGCCTGGAGTATGCTTCATGCTATCCGTGAGGCTATGTCTCATGATGAAGGGATGCTGCGCCTTTCTGGACATGTGCTTGCCCACAGCGCTACATTGGCCCGTTTGGACGTTGCGGTTGGTTACTATACCCCTCCCTCTACCGCATCGGTGCTTGTTGGCGTTTCTTTGACAGAGGGAGGCGAGATTTCCCGTGTTCATATGCAAACATTGGATGCTTCCGATTACCAAGGGGGTGAGCCATCCATGGACGTGATTACAGATTTCTGCGACTACGTAACTGTGCAGGAGAACCCGGCAGCCTCCCGTGAAATCAGACGTTACGGCCCCCGCAAGCATAAGAAGGGATGGTCCATAGTCAAACAAGGCGGCAATTGGATGAACACCACCTTTTTTGGTATTGGCGCCAAGTATCGGCAGCAATATTTGAACGAATTCTGCTGCCGGATGAATCTGATACTGGCTGGTCTGTCCCCCTTCCGGGAAATCAGTTTCATGTGTGCCCGCCCAACAAGCTTTTATTAACTACATTTCCTAGTTAAATTATTACCCTCCCTTTTCAATCCCGGGCCGCCTGGGGCGATCATTCTGTTTTATACATAGTTTTTCCTCGTTATAGCCCTATTCTCTCTTCCATCTTCGCGGCCCCAAATTCTTCTATTTTCACAACCCGTTTTCCTACGCCCTTTGCTACTGCTCCCTCCCTTGCTTCTGCGCCCCCCCAGCTGCCTTGCTCCACCCTTGCTTCTGGCCCACCCTCTGCTGCCTTGCTCCACCCTTGCTTCTGCTCCACCCTCTGCTGCCTTGCTCCCTCCGCTTTTTCTGCCACTCTGCTGTGCTCCCGTGTTATCTTGATTTGCTGCCCAACTTCCACACTCCCATGCTGCTTGTCCCTCGTTCACGTGGTGCTTGTCCCTCGTTCACGTGTTGATCTCCTCCCTTGCAAAGCCCCTTTCCGCTTTTTTGAATTCCCTTACCTACTTTCTAAACTCTCTCTTTTTGGTCTTTCATATCCCGCGGTCTACTTATCTTCGGTTTAGCTTTTTTCCTTACTCCAGCAACTTCCAATTCTCCTCTGATGCGAAATGGCTGCACTATATTTTGTTGTTGAAGGCGATTTTCCGGCTGAAGCCGGTTTAGGAGCCGGTGAAATCTCACACTTCCTGAGTGAAGGGGAGAGTAGACGACAAGGGAGCCAGAGTAAGGTGAGTCCCCATGGACGGAGGCAGGGTTGGCGGATTTGGAGGAGGCAGGTTGGCGGATTTAGAGGAAGCCGGATATGGGAAGCGGCGTTTACAACAGGTTGATTGGGGCGGCGTTGTGGAGTGACGATACAGTTGGAATTGACGTTGGGGTGTTGGGGTTGATGGGGTTGATGGGGTTGATGGGGTTGATGGAGCTGATGAGGGGATTGACGATGGTTGTGTGCATGCGGGATCTGTTAAAAAGCCGCTTTCGTTTCCCTTGCGGGCGAAAGCGGCTTGGTTGATGGGTTCTTGGTTTTGATTCTAGCTGTTGATTCTAGCTATTGATTCTAGTAGTTGGTGCGGAGAAACTGGGTATGTTCTTCACATGATGGAGGTGAGTGCGTGCGTCAGGTGGCCTTTTTTAGTTTGTCCACGATGCGGATGGCCCGGCCGCTTTCTTCGTCGGTGACCCGGCGTGGGCTGTATTTGGCTTTTTCGAAAAGCGTTAGCAGGTCATCCAGGTCCTTGGACAGCCAGACATCCTTGCGCTTCAGCCGCTCGATGGTTTCTCTTGCTGTTTCATAGTCGTGGATGGGAACTCCTCTGCGGCGGTAGACCTTGAGCATCCGGGTGTATTCGCTGACGATCCGTTGATCCGGGTTGTAGGAGCGTTTTACACCCAACAGCCTGCTTTTTTTGGCCCAGACGAGGATTTTCTTGCGGTACCACCAGACTGCTGCCCCGGCCAGAAGAACAACTGCTGCAATAACAGCTGCAACAAAAAAGGGATTTCTTTTGCCATCTGCCGGGTTTGCTGCTGTTTCGCCTGCGGCTGCACCATCAACCGGATCTGTAATCAGATCAGGCAGCGCGGTTTCCGAAGCCGGTGTATAGGCCGGCAAAGCAAAGCCGGATGTGGCTTCAAAAGGAATCCACCCATAGCCGGGGAAATACAGCTCAACCCAGGAGTGGGCATCCGAATTTCTAACGGTGTATAAGCCCGAACCTGTTGTGTCGTTCGCGCCGTCCACGGGAAACTCCCCGAAGGACGGATCCTGGATATCCTGTTGGCCCGCGGTGTAGCCCTTAACCCAACGGGACGGAATGCCCAGGGTCCTGCTCATTACCGCCATGGCCGAGGAGAAGTAATCGCAGTAGCCCTCTTTAACTTCAAACAGGAACCGGTCTACGAAGTCGCCGCTTTTGGCCAGCTCGGTCTGAGGCTCATTGGTATACGGGAAAGAGGTCTGCAAATACTGCACCAACAGCATGGCTTTGTCGTAAGGAGTGGCTCCTGTTGCAGTAATTTGCTGTGCCATTTGCCGGACTCTCTGAGGCAGGTCCCGGGGCAATTGGAGATACTCCGAAAATTGTGCCGGATTGGGCAAGGCGCCTGCAGAACGGAGCTCATCTCCGGTTGAGACGGGCATTTCCGATTCAATGATATAGGAGGTTGGATAATTATCACGGCGCGTATTGTTCCAACGAAGCTCCGTCTGCCGCGGCGCCCATCTGAGACGCTCGAGGCCGGAGGTTTCGTTGTTGATAGTCTCTACCTTGTTGATGGCATAGGCACCAAACAAAACCGGATACGCATCATCCTCATTCAGCCGCTCCACTGTCTGCTTGACGGTCACAGTTTTCAGCTTGCTTACATTAAAACGCTGATCCTTAGCCAGAGGATTGCCCGGCACCACAGGGCCGTTAGCGGCCTGTTTGTCCCCGTCACTCATCTCCCAGCCATTGCCGTTATAGTAAGAGCGGGTCTCTCCCCGCATGTAGGCCCGGTGAGTGGTATCCACAGTGAACACCGGCGAATAATCAAAGGTAAAGCTGCCTCCCAGACTACTGTCGTCCCTGCTGTAGCCTGATGATGAATTGGCGGAGGAGCCGATTGTGAGACCGGCAATGGTTTTGCCGTACGCCGGGACCTCCTCTCCCTTCCACTGCTTATAGGCAGTATAGGGATCCGTAAGAATGGGGCGGATTGTAGGCATTGCCGTTCCAGGAATCATCGTAATCCCCAGTAAAAGCAGGATAGTCGCGATGAGGGTAGCGGGATATTCCATCAAATACGCCCAGCCGTACGGATTTTTGCGTTTGACCTCGGCAAAGTGGCTAATAACCAAAAGCATTAGTCCGGAAAAGATGACCAGCGCGGTTTCTTCCCACAAGTGCAGGGTAGAGAAGGAATCTCTCGCAGCAAAAACCAGAACGGACAAAATCACGGTTATGCCGATTCTCCACCTGGACTTCAGCCACCAGGATGTAGCCCAATAGACGGCCCAAGCTCCGAGGCTGAACCAGATATAAGGATGGAGCTGCCAGAAATTATCGTACACCCAGTTGCCAAAATCCTGCCGGGAATGCACCTTATACAGTACAGGCTCATAACCGCTGTAAATACCATTTACAAGTATCAGCGCCCATAACTGCACACATCTGCGCAGCCACATGTTCACTCTCGGAATAATATCGATGACAAAGCTGATCCAGAGGGATATTTGTACCATGGTAACCGTCTCCGGCCACCACATATTTTCCTCGGCTGCAAACCAGGAGACGAACTGGAGCAGAAAAAGCACGGTAAACAAACATGTCAGCTTGCGGTGCCAATCCTGGGTCAGAAACACACGAAGAGATACCTTGCCTGCGTCGGTGCGGTTTTGCGCCTGTGTACTGGCTTCATCCATTGGACACACCCCTTAATGCCGTCGGCAGCTCATCCAGCGTGCGGACCGCATAACCCATGTGGCCCATAGTCCGCAGCTGCCTGCACCACTCCGCCCCTTCCTCCGCATGGGGAGTCAGCCAGATATGGCAGGGCACCATTTGGCGCTGGTGGAGCCAGGCCATGGTTTTGAGAATACCCTCCCCCTTCTCGGGGCTGATAATAATCATGCAGGTACCCGGCTCAAACAGTCTCACCCGGTCCTCAAGAACACGGAGCATGGGGTAGCTGCCGTCGGCTGAAACTTCGATAAGATGGTGGATCATATTTTTGGTGCCGTTCTGAAAGCTCTTGGGTTCGAAATAGATGGAATCCGTTCCAACGGAGAGTAAACCCAGGTTGATTTCGCGGTTTTTGCCGTATTGAAACAGAGACGCCGCCACCGAAACGGCCAGCTCGAACTGGTCCGCATTCAGATAGCTTTTGGTCTGGCGGTCCAGGAGAACTACGGTTTTGGGCAGGGATTCCTTCTCGAATTCCTTGGACTTCAGGGTCCCGGTACGGGCAGTGGCATTCCAGTGGATCCGGGACAGCCGGTCACCGTAGCTGTATTCGCGGACACCGTTGATCTGCGTGGTTTCGCGGTTGGCCTGGGTTGTAACCGTATGATGGTTAGCCCCCTTCATCAATCTGTGAAGCTGCTTCCACTCCTTGATGCGGGCAGTCTGGGGATACACCTTGAAGGAAACGGGCAGCTCCAGGGTTCCGGTATGCTCGAACAAACCGAACACATCCTTGGTGGAGCATGCGGTTTCTCCGAATTTGTAGAAGCCCCGCTTCAGGGGAGGCGTTACATATTCCAATTCTCCTTTGCGGCTCCAATCGGGAATTAATGATGCCTCAAAGTCATATTCGCTTCCGTTTTTGCGGAGGAGCCTATCCCGGACAAGCACGTATGGAACCGGCCAGAAGCCGGGAATTTGCACCTTCAGCTTAACCTTCACGGGGTTCCCCGCTTCAATTCCTTCATCGGCATGTTCGGTGCTGAGGAGCCGCTGTCCCTTGACCCGGCGGATGCCGCTCCATCTGCCCAGAACCAGATAGATGTTCAATACGAGAACGATTACAAAAACCATCAGCGCCAGCTTGCCTCCCTGAAACAGGACAAACATCAGACTGGCCGCGAAGCAGCTAATCATAACCAGAGCTTTGTACGGGAACCGATCCGGCTGGCGGACACTGGCTGGCGCGCGGGCGTTCATCTTCAACGCTCCAGCCGGACGGGCGCACGGACCTGCTGCATAACGGATTCCAGCACAGTGTTAACCGTGGCTCCCTCCATCCGTGCTTCCGCATGAAGGAGAATCCGGTGTCCCAGCACAAACGGAACCAGCCTTTTAACGTCATCAGGAATACAGAAGTCTCTTCCCTGCAAGAAGGCATACGCCTTGGCAGCCTGAACCAATGCGATGGCAGCGCGGGGACTGGCGCCCAAAAAGACGGACGGATGTTCACGGGTCTTGCGTACGATGGAGACGGCATATTCTCCTACCGCCTGATCCAGATGGAGCTCCCGCACCTTCCGCTGCAGCTCGAGGATTTTATCGGCAGTGGCAACAGGCTTCAGGGTCTCCAGCGGATGCCCTCCCGTTTGGGCAAAAATCATCCGCACCTCGGTTTCTTCATTGGGATAGCCCAGGCTGAATTTCATCATAAACCGGTCCAGCTGTGCTTCCGGAAGTACATAGGTTCCTTCAAAATCGATAGGGTTCTGAGTGGCCAGAAGCAGGAAAGGCTGCGGCAGCATGTATTGCTCACCGTCCACTGTAATGTGGCGTTCCTCCATAGCTTCCAGCAATGCAGATTGGGTTTTGGTCGTGGCGCGGTTAATTTCGTCCGTCAGAAGAATATTGGTCATAATAGGGCCGGGGCGGAATAAAAAGGTTTCATTCTTGGGGTGAAAAATGGAAACGCCGGTAATATCGGTAGGCAGCAGATCCGGGTTGCACTGAACCCGCCTGTATTCCCCATCAATGGATTTGGCCAGCGCTTTGATCAAAACCGTTTTGCCGGTGCCAGGAACGTCCTCCAAGAGCACATGTCCTCCGGCAAGAAGTGCGGTAATCAATAGGCCGATCTCATCACTCTTTCCCATTATGCATGCTTCCAAATTGGATATGAGTCCTTGAAGTACGGACCGGTCATCTTGCAGAACAGCCTCCATGTGTACCCTCCCGTTGGTTTAGTTCGGTGAAAAGCGCCGTATCATACCCCAATTATATCATTTTTTTCTATTAGAGGTGGACTTCTAGTGTTTCATTCACATTACAAGTATAAGGAATCGTCTCCTCCTCTGGCAAACGTTAGGACACCTGGACGAGACAATAAAAAAAATTCCCGCCTCAGCGGGAATTTCGGGTGGCACAGGTCGATTGCCGACCGGCACAGGTCAGTATATCGCTTTTTCAAACATGCTGTACGAAGTCGGTACCACCACGCTGCGTCCCAGCCTGGATTTCACCACGGGATAAACCTCGCTGTCCACCTCGCACAAAAGCCCGCGCCGCCTAACCAGAAAAACTGCTCCTGATTCAATCAATTCATCCAAGGTTGGCGCGTCATCCTTGTGCAAGACAATCCCCAGTTTCATTTCTGATCCTCCCCGCGATCTTTATTGGGCGTGTAAACACGGCCTAGTGAACCAGTGCCTCCTAAGGTTATTATATGCAGGGAATATTCATGTTTGCAAGCGTTTACATGTAAATTTGAGGTAAAGTTTTTAGTTGCGGAATAGATCGACAAAAAGGCCGCAACACCGGCAAAATCGGGCTGCGGCCTTCGACACTATTATCCCTTGGGGCGGAAAAACAGGGCGGCCAGGAATGAAAAAATAATCGCCGCGGAAATACCGGCACTGGTTAGCTCGAAGATTCCCATGACAATCCCGATAAAGCCATGTTTGTCCGCATGCTCCAAGGCGCCATGCACCAGAGAATTACCAAAGCTGGTAATGGGAACTGTAGCTCCTGCTCCGGCAAACTTGACGAAGGGGTCATACCAGCCCAGACCGTCCACGATGGCGCCCAGCACCACCAGCGTACTCATGGTATGGGCGGGTGTCAGCTTCATAGCATCCATCATGATCTGTCCCAGTACACAGATAGAGCCACCCACCAGAAAAGCCTTGAGAAACATCATTGCATCCACATTAATCCCCCCTTCCGCCTTCGATGGCGACAGCATGGGCAATACACGGAATGCTTTCTCCCTGCTGGTAGGATAACGGGGACAAGAGTGCACCGGTAGCTACCACCAGAATCTTATTCAGCTTCCCTTCCGCCAATTGCTTGAGCAGATAGCCGTAGGTGACGGTGGCACTGCAGCCGCAGCCGCTTCCCCCTGCCTGGACATCCTGCTTTTCCCGGTCATAAATGAGAATGCCGCAATCCTGGAAGTTCATCTTGTCAATGGGGAAAGCATGCTGCGTAAACAGCTCCACCGCAATCTGATGGCCCACAGTGGCCAAGTCCCCAGTGATCACCAGATCATATTCATCCGGCTGCAGATTGAATTCGCGGAAGTGGGCTTCGATGGTGTTGACCGCCGCGGGAGCCATAGCTGCCCCCATGTTAAAGGGGTCCTTGATTCCCATGTCCACCACCTTGCCGATGGTGGCTCTTGTGACCCGCGGCCCTTTGCCCTGGGGAGCCAGCACGGAAGCGCCTGCACCGGTTACGGTAAACTGCGCCGTAGGCGGCTTTTGCGAGCCATATTCGGTAGGGTAGCGGAACTGCTTTTCCACCGTGCAGTTATGACTGCAGGTGCCGGCCATAACATGCTTCGCCGAGCCGGAGGAAACAAGCATGGCCGCTAACGCCAGTCCTTCCATTGCAGTGGAGCAGGCCCCGAATATGCCCAGATACGGAATTTCCAGCGTCCGTGCCGCAAAGCTGGAGCTGATAATCTGGTTCATCAGGTCTCCGCCTACGAAAAAGTTAATGCTCTGCTCATCCACACCGGCTTTCTTCAACGCCTGCTGAGCGGCGGTTTCCATCAGCTTCTTCTCCGCCTTCTCCCAGGTTTTCTCCCCTAACCGGGTATCGGGGAAGGCAACGTCGAAATGTTTGCCCAAGGGCCCGGCCGCTTCATCCGGACCAACAGCCGTGGCGGCTCCGATAATTACCGGAGGCCTGTCAAAATTCCAGCTTTGCCGACCCACCAGCATCGCACTCAACCTCCATACGTAAAGATCCAGTGTAATAAGCCCACAAAAAAAGCGGCCACGGTGCCAAACACAATAACCGAACCGGCCAGCTTAAACATGTTGCCGCCCACACCCAGCACAAGCCCCTCACTCCGGTGCTCCAATGCCGCCGAGCACATGGAATTGGCGAAACCCGTCACCGGCACCGCGGAGCCCGCACCGGCCCACTGGGCGATTTTGTCGTATACCCCGAAGCTGGTCAGAATGACCGAAATCAGGATCATCGTGGCTACCGTGGGGTTGCCTGAGGTTTCTTTGTCAAAATGGAGCCATTTCTCGTAAATGAAGGTAAAGCATTGCCCGATTACGCAAACCAAACCGCCCACAAAAAAAGCGCGCACACAGTTTTTGCCGATGGGCCGTTTAGGCGCAACCTGCCCGGCGAGCTTCTGGTATTCCTGCTGCTTTTTGGCCTTTTTCTGCGCGTCATAGCTTTGATTGGCCATGGTAACCCTCCTTCTGTCATTTCCGCCCGCGTATCTTGCGCCGATTGCCGGGAGGCTTGAACTTGTCCTTGTAGAAATCCGTATACATTCCCCCGTTTTCGTCCACCACGGCCAAAAACACATCATCCACCTTGGTTCCCGACTGTTGGAGGCGCTTGTCCAGCCACTGGCGGTTAAAGCCCAACGCGTCTAACCCCTCATCTTGAATCGTGCCGTCCATAATGACCGCCTGCGGCGGCCGGATGCGTTTAGGATGCTGGCCGATGTCCTTAGGGGTAAGGGGCTGGTTCTCCTCCTTCAGAAGCACACTCAAATCTCCGCTGGCCTCCAGGACGGCAAATTCCACATCTGCCGGATTAAACACACTTTTGGTGCGCAGCTGCTCCAAAAGCTCATCTGTGGTGTAACGCTCCTTGCGGAGGTTCCGCTCGAGGATTTTGCCGGACTTGATGAAGACCGTCCCCTTACCCTCCAGAAGAACACGGATCATCTTGCTTTTCATAGCCAGCAGCTCGGCCAGCAGCGGGAAAGAGAACCACACGAACATGGCGATGACGCCATGCATATAGTCTGCCTCCACATCCGTAGACAAAAAGCCGGCCAAATCCCCGATTACAATCCCCGTTATATACTCGAAAAAGGTAAGCTGGTTGATCTGCTTTTTTCCCAGAATGCGGGTCATCACAAAGAGCATGATCAGAGCGCCCACTGCTCGAATAGTAATTTGGCCCCATCCCAACATGTGTACCTCCTTCATTTCAAGCCCTGAGCCTCAAGACAAATTATGTGTAAAACTGCCGCAAAATATGAGAAAAAAAACAAAAACCCCCGGAAACCGGACAGGCTAACCTGTCGATCTCCAGGGGCAACGCAATGTCGATCTACATAAAAAGAAGCAGTACCAGCACCAGTAAAATAAATAAAACCAAGATTAAAATCATGGATTCTGAAGCTGCCATATGCAAGGCTCCCATCTATACCGGAATACACGATATCCTATGCCGGGCGAATGGGAAGGGGAACCGATCAGGCTAATCGAACGGATACGGAATCTTGCTGCCGCGCCCGCAGCTGGGCACGTTGAATGCTGACGATCAATCCATCCATCTCCTGGCTGACGGCAATAACACCAGGGTCACCCAGATTGCCATTCTTCTCGTCCACCAAACGGTACAGCCGAGTGGTGAGAGCTTCAAGGCGCTGGTGAATATCGTGATCCGGCATACACTCACATCCTTTGTCGCATTATCCAACCCGTTTCTGCTAAGGACAGTATATGATGAAAGGAAAATGGACAACCGTGACGCATCTCACATTTGCCGAATGATCGGGAAACGGAGGTTGAAACGTTTATTTTTCGTCACAATTCATCCATATTTTTGAAGCTGCTGTCGAACCCACTTTTTTTTCCTGAAATAAAAAAGAGGATTGCCTGGACAGCGGAGGTCCGCTTCCGGCAATCCCGGTATAAGGAATCGTTATTATTGCTGCTGTAAAAGCTTGATCCGGTATGCTTCCGTCTCCAAGGCGCGGATTTCCTCCAGTTCCTCCTGGGTCAGCACCTTCGGTGTCCCGGCAGCTTTGGCCAGAAGATAAATCCGTGCACTCTCCTCCACAACCTCCGTCCGGTAATAAGCCTCCCGCAGATTGCGGCCGACTGCCACCAGACCGTGGTTGCCAAGCAGCAGAGTGGTATATTCATTAATTTTTTCTTTGACTGCATTGGCCAGCAGTGCTGTGGTAGGCACCACATACGGCACAAAGCCGGTTTCTCCCGTCAGAGCCGCCTGGTCGGGAAACATAATCGGCAGCTTCTCGCCGATGAGCCCGAAGGCAATCGAGTTGGCGGGATGCGTATGAATCATCGCCCCGATGGAAGGATTGGCCTGATAGCCGTACAGATGCATCAGCACCTCGGAGGAAGGGCGCAGACCGGGTGCAGCATGAACGGAACCGTCCGCGATGGATACAGCTACCCATTGCTCGGGGAGGATCTCCTCCAAGGCAAAGCCGCTGGGCGAAACCAGCATGGTGTCCCCGTCACGGGCGGAAATATTGCCGCCGGGCCCCACGACCATTCCCTTCTCGACAATTTTTCGGGCATACTTGCACAGCTCCTCGCGAACCGATACAGCCTGGGACATGTGAGCACCTCCTAAAGTGTTGTTGGTTTTAAAGCTAGTCAAGCTTGCTTCCAATATGGCAAGTGCCGGGCAGTCGGAGATTCCTTTATGCGAAGCGCCACGAAATGCAAAAGTGCAGTTATTCTCCTAGCGGGGGTCCCGCTACATACAGCCAACTGCAAAAATGCAGTTATTTTACTAAGCCATATTGACCTGTATGAGCTAGGCCCCTTCGTCTACAGCTTGAGATTTCTGCAGTCTGCTGCTCCAACGCACGGACGGTATTGCGAGTTATTTGTACAGCGGACCGAAGTTCTGGCAGGCACGGTAGTCTGCGCCTTCCTTGTCGGCTGTGCCGTGCAGGCCCCACACCTTGGGGCGGTAGATCTTTTCTTCCGGCACGTTATGCATGTTGACCGGAATACGGAGCATGGAGGACAGGGTAATCAGATCCGCGCCTACATGGCCGTAGCTGAGAACACCGTGGTTGGCGCCCCAGTTATCCATAACATCATATACGGTTTTGAACGAACCCTCTCCTGTCAGCACAGGTGTAAACCAGGTGGTGGGCCAAGTGGGATCGGTCCGTTTATCCAGGGCATCGTGTACGGCTTCCGGCAGATCCACGGTATAACCTTCAGCAATCTGAAGCACCGGTCCAAGACCCTTCACCAGATTGATCCGGGCCATGGTTACAGGCATGCCGCCCTTAGTCAGGAAGTCGCTGGAGAAGCCGCCGCCGCGGAAATATCCGGTAGAGGCAGGGCGCCAGGAGGTGGCGGCCAGACACTTGTCCGCTTCGTTCTGGGTGATCTCCCAATGGGGCTTCATAACCGGCTGGCCATTCTGGGTCTGCTCGCCGGAGCCATCCAGAGCCGCTGCGCCGGAGTTGATCAAGTGGATGATTCCTTCAGCTGCTTGGCCCTCCAGGGTATAGCCGGTAACCCGCTTAACTGCATCCGGGCTCCAATAGGTGCGCACGTCGGCAAAAATTTGGGCGGAGTGGGTCAACAGGTAGCCGAACAGCATGGTTACACCGTTCAGGCTGTCGTTTTCCGTCGCCACGATATACGGGGAGCGGATGCCGTTCCAGTCAAAGGAGCTGTTAAGGATGGCCTCCATAAAGTCTCCGTTGGGGAAATGGTCGGTCCACTGGCGCTGCCCTTGGAAGCCGGAAGCGATAGCATTGTGGCCGTTGGCCTCCTCTTCAAAACCAAGCTCAGCAAGCCGCGGATTGCCGATCATTAGATCGCGGGCGATCAGCGCCATTTTGACGACGGTTTCCCAATCCTTGTCCTTGGCTTCGCGGCTCTTCTGTCCCTCCGGCTCATTGTTGTCGGGGCCTTCCTTGCAATATGCCTTCACCCAGGCCAGGGCCTTCTCATATTCGGCAGTGTCATAAATCACTTCATCCATACGCCGGACAAATTCGCTCATGTCCACATATTCATTGCGCATGCCCAGGTAATCCTGGAAGAAGGTTTCGTTGACGACAGAACCTGCGATTCCCATGGATACCGAACCCATGGACAGATAGGATTTTCCTCTCAGGTTGGCAACAGCCAGACCCGACTTGGCAAACGCCAGCAGCTTCTCCTGCACATCCTCGGGAATGCTGTTGTCGGCCAGATCCTGCACATCATGTCCATAGATGCCAAAAGCGGGGATCCCCTTCTGGGCGTAGCCTGCCAGCACAGCGGCCAGATAGACGGCGCCGGGGCGTTCGGTGCCGTTGAAGCCCCACACCGCCTGGGGAATGGAGGCGTCCATATCCATGGTTTCAGTGCCGTAGCACCAGCAAGGAGTCACCGTTACCGATAACCCGACATTTTCTTTGGCAAACTTCTTGGCAGCTGCAGAGGCTTCCGCCACACCGCCGATGCAAGTGTCCGCAATGATGCATTCCACCGGGCTTCCGTCCGGGTTGCGCAGGGTAGAGCTGAAGAATTCGGCCACATTCCTGGCCATGGTCATGGTTTTCTCTTCCAGGGACTCCCGCACACCCCGGCGTCTGCCGTCAATTGTAGGACGGATGCCGATTTTGGGGAAGCCGCCTTGCCATCTGTATTGTTCGATCATTGCAATATCCCTCCGTTTAAAATATTGAGTTACCGATAACTCCAAATTAGCAGTTTCCCCCCTTGCTGTCAATCCTTTTGTTCAGTACAATAAGTGTCATATCCAGGAGCATTGTTCAGAAAGGAGAAGCACCATGGTAACCATCTACGATATCGCCAAAAAAGCGAATGTATCCGCCATGACCGTGTCCCGGGTAATCAACAATAAGGGACGGATCAGCGAAAAAACCCGCAACAAGGTGAAGCGGATCATGGAAGAATTGAATTATGTGCCCAACGAAATGGCGCGCAGCTTGGTGCTGAGAGAAACCCAGGTGCTGTTTCTGCTGGTTACCGATATCACGAACCCGTTCTTCACCACCTTGGCCAGAGGGGCCGAGGATGCCGCCAACAAGCTGGGCTACCGGGTGCTGTTCGGAAACAGTGACGAAAGTCTGGAGAAGGAACGGGAATATATAGATACCATCCTGAAATCCCGGGTAGACGGAGTGCTTGTAGCCCCTGCCGGTGACGGCTCCCTGCCCCATCTGGAAAGCCTGCGGGCGCATGGTGTTCCGTTTGTGCTGCTGGACCGGGAGGTGCCGGGCATCGGCAGCGATGTGGTGCTGGGGGACAGCCGCGAGGGCACCCGGATGCTGATGGAGCATATGATCAGGCTGGGGCATAAGGAAATTGCATTGATCAACGGTACGCCGGATGTTTCCAGCGCGCGCCTGAGAGCCACCGCCTACAAGGAAGCCCTGAAGCTGAACGATCTGCCAGCCTCTGCGGAACGAATTCTGGAGCTGGGCTATGCCCCGCGGAGCAGCCTGGCCCGGATCGGGGAATGGCTGGACGGACTGGCGCCCCTGCCTACCGCCATTCTGTGCGGCAACAATATGATGGCCATCCAGACCATCCAGGCGATTCGGAAGAAGGGCCTGCGGGTGCCCGAGGATATCTCCGTCTGCTGCTTCGACGATCTGGGGCCAGTGGGCGAAATCGACCCGTTCCTGACCGTCGCTGCGCAGCAGGCTTACCAGTTCGGCTACAAGGGTATGCAGCTGCTTACCGGGCGTATTGCGGATAAGGAAAGCGAAGACAGCGAGGATGCCTGGACGCGGATCCTGCTGCCGGCGGAGCTGGTGGTCAGGCGCTCTGTGGCAAATTTGCACTAGAGCGCTGGTGAGAGGCTGGAACGGGGGGACTGGTGGGGACAGGACCGGTGGGCTGATGCGAGCGGGAATGTTACTATTGGGACCAGTGGGCTGGTGGGGACGGAATCAGCGGGACTGGTGTGAGGCGGCTGGTTCTGAATTGACTAACCTCGCTCCTGTCCGCCCCCGGGTCTCTGGCCGCTTACGGAACTGAGAAGCTCTTACAGACCAAATTTCGTCCTTTTGAAATTCTTACGGAACTGAGAAGCTCTTAACGGAGGTTTGGAGGTCATTTTCACCGTTGAAGTCTCCCTAAGAGCCGCTGAGTTCCGTTAGCGCAGAAAAATCAGCTTTTGAGTCCTCTAAGCGACTCTGAGTTCCGTTAGCGCAGAAAAGCCCTCAGTTATCCCTTCCAAGCGCCGGATTGTTCCGTTCGCACACGCTCTCCCCACTACGCTCGCCCCTTAGTTCCGTTCGCACACGCTCTCCCCACTACGCTCGCCCTTTAGTTCCGTTCACTCACACTCGCCCCTTAGTTCCGTCCGCACACTGGCTCCTGTTTGTCTTTTACCAGCATCATGTTGTCCGGCTGCACCCCGCCGCTTTCCCGCCTCACAGGATTCCCCCTTGAAAAATCCCGCCTTTTCCTCCATGATTAAGGGATACATTGTTTCATTGGAGGAGGCCTGTTACCCGTGAGTTCCCGATTCGATCATGTGCCAGACCGCAAAAATACCTGGTCCTACAAGTGGGACCAGTCGGAGAAATTGTTCGGCAACCCCGATATTCTGCCGCTATGGGTAGCGGATATGGATTTTGAGAGCCCGCCTGCCATCAAAAAGGCGATTGAAAGCCGCGCCGCGCAAGGCATTTACGGTTATACCGTAATGCCCGACGAAGCCTGGGACGCCATTACCGGCTGGTTCACCCGGCGCCATCAATGGCCCATCCAAAAAAGCTGGCTGTCCACCGTTACCGGCGTAGTCACCGCGCTGAGCCTGGCCGTGGAGCTGTTCACCGAACCGGGCGGCGCCGTTATTCTGCAATCGCCGGTGTATTATCCGTTCTATGACGTGATCAAAATGAACGGCCGCCAGGTGGCAGCCAACCCGCTGCTGCACCAAAACGGCCGGTACGAAATGGACTACGCCCACCTGGAAAAGCTGATGCAGGACGGCGCCAAGCTGCTTTTGCTGTGCAGTCCCCACAACCCCGGCGGACGGGTTTGGGAGCGTGAGGAGCTGGTGAAGCTCGGAGAGCTGTGCCACAAGTATGGCGTCATCATCGTATCCGACGAAATTCATGCGGATATGGCTTACCCCGGTCACAAGCATATTCCCATTGCTTCTATTTCCCCGGAGCTGGCGGAGATTACCGTGACCACGATTGCGCCTACTAAAACCTTCAACCTGCCAGGTCTGCCGGCGGCCTTTATGGTCACCCCAAACCCCGAGCTCAAGCGGAAAATTGATCACCGGATCAAGGCGCTTTCCTTGCATATGTCGGGATTCTTCAGCCCGGACATGATCCTGGCCGCCTATAACGAAAGCGAAGCCTGGCTGGACGAGCTGGTGGTATACCTGAAGGGCAATCTTGAGTTTGCAGTCGACTACCTCAACCGGGAGCTGCCCGCCGTCAAACCCATGGTACCCGAAAGCACCTATCTCCTGTGGGTGGACTGCCGGGGACTCGGGCTAGATGTAGCCGGCCTGAAGGAACTGATGTACAACAAAGCCCAGGTGGCCTTTAATGAAGGCTCCACCTACGGTCCCGAAGGAAAAGGCTTCCTGCGGATCAATCTGGCTTGCCCCCGCTCCACCCTGCAGGAGGGGTTGACCCGGTTTGTAAAAGCGGCAAGCGCTTTGGCCCGAAGCAAAACGGAGTAGAATTATCGCCCATACCGGGTGTACAACAGTAAAAAGCAGAGTAACGGAAGAGAAGATCCGTTATTCTGCTTCTTTCAGTTGCGGGTATTTTTTCAGTTGCGGGTATTTTATCCGTCAAGGGTCCACCGTATAGCTGGCCTCCGGTATCCAGTCTCCCGCCGTAAAGTTGCGTCCCTTAATCTGCACGCGGTTGCCGGTGACCTCTACCACCAGACCCTCGCTTTTCCGCTCCTCGGCGGCAATAGGGTTGTCGGTTGTATCGTAAGGCGTCAGCACCGACGAGGTATTGACCATGGTAAATCCGTCGCGGATCAACGTTCCGGGGGAACCCAGCTCCCAATGGGAATGCCCCGAGAAGAAGACGGTCTGGGGATAACGGGAGAGGATTTCCCTCAGACGGTCATGCTGGACCACAGCCCGGCTGTTGAAGTCCGTGTAGCTCCCGGCCACCGTATAAGGAAGGGGCTGGTGCAGGAATACGAAGATCGGCTTTCCCTCCTCCGCTCCCTCGGCCATTACGCCCTCCAGCCAATTCAGCTGATTCTCCGACAGCCAGGCGTCTTCGGCGTAGCTGTCATCGGTTTGGCGGTAGCTCTCCGAACCGAGGAATACAAAGTGATACCCGCCTATCCATGAGTCATGATAAACCTTCTCATAACCGGTGAACTGGAGGAACCGGTTAATGGAGGCATCCACTGTTTCGCCGTTAGGGAAGTTGGCTTCATTCCATTTGCCCGAGGCATCCGTCCAAGCCTTGTAGAATTCATGGTTGCCGATGGTGTACACCACTTGTCCGGGATAGGGATTCTCCTGCATCAGCTTGCCCAATGTCTCATAATCCTTCGGCAGGCCGTTGCCCAGATCGCCGTTAATCACCAGCGCCTGGCCGGGAGCATTGGTGCCCAGGTCGGTCATGGCTTTGCGGAGCTTGGTGTGGGAATCCTTATTCCAGGCTTCCACATGAATATCGCTGATGACGGCAAAGCGGAACACCGGCCCGGCTCCTCCAGAGGGCGCCGCTGCAAGAGCCGACACTGCCGAGCCCGCCGCATCTACCGCGGCCGCAGTGTCCGCCGCTGCACCTGCCGGGGTCGTCTCCACCACAGGGAGTGCAGCATCTACCTGGACAGCGGGAACAGCCGCTGCTGCGATAGGCTGAAGGGCTGCCAAGGACACCTCATCCGGCTTGGGCGAACCCAGAGGCCGGACCAGCTTGGGCGCTGCGGGATCCGGACCATTTATAAGAGAAGAAGGCACAACCGTGCCCTGCACAACTGAACCTGAAGCCTCCGTTTGAGCGGGAGGCTCTGCATCCATGCCGATTGAAGCGAGTACCAGCACAGCAGCGAGAATGACTTGCCAAGCGGCGATATGTAATTTCATAGAGAAAGCCTCCTTTTTGGATAATGAATAAAGATTCAAAGTGATACCAGGTCATGTTTGCCAACTCGCCCTAAGGGCTGCTTCAAGGTATTTTTAAATCTTTTACCCATAAAAATTCAGCTTCTCTCAATTTTGTGCAGGATTTTGTCCAAATTGTGTCATGTTCCTGAGAAATCCGCCTCATTTCCAGGACAAACGCCAAAAAGCCTGCGGAAAAAACCGCAAGCTTTGCACGGGGATAAAACTATGAAAATGGCCTATAACTGCTGTAAAAAAGCATAAATCTTGTCACTCATTCCGGGCAGCCCCTCATGGCCAAAATCCGGGTAAAGCTCCAGCTCCACAGGAACGGTCATTTTGTTGATGGCGGCAAATTGGGTAGACGGCGGACAGATGTTATCCATCAGGCCCACGCCGATCAAGGTTTTGGCCTTGATCCGGCCAGCCAGGTTCTGGATGTCGATATAGCCCAGGCGGGTAAAAATTTCGTCCTCCCGCTTATGCTGGGGATCGAAGTGGCGGAAGAAGGTTCTGAGCTCCGCATACGCATCCTTGGCCAGGTCCATCTCCCAGACGCGCTTGTAGTCGCTTAAGAAGGGATACACCGGCGCCGCCAGCTTGATTTCGGGCACCAGAGCCGCACAGGCCATGGTCAGGGCGCCGCCTTGGGACCAGCCTGTAACTCCGACACGGCCGGCATCCACCTCCTCGAAGCCCATCACAATCTTGGCCAGCAGAGCGGTATCCAGGAAAATATGGCGGAACAGCAGGTTGTCCGGCTTGTCGTCCAAACCACGGATGAAGTGTCCGTGGTGGGTGTTGCCCTTCACGCTGCCCGTATCCTCGGACAAACCTCCTTGACCGCGCACATCCAGCGCCGCGAAGGAGTAGCCCAAGGCGGCAAACTGCAGCTTGTCCTGCCAGTCCCCGGAATGGCCCGTATAGCCGTGGAAATGGAGCACCGCCGGATGAGGCGTATCCGTTTGCTTCGGGCGGATATATTTGGCATGGACTCTGGCGCCTCGTACCCCCGTGAAGAACAGGTGAAAGCATTCGGCGAAAGGAGTGGTGAAGGCTGCAGGCACCAGCTCCACCTGCGGGTCAACCGCATTCATTTCCTCCAGAGCCTTCTCCCAATAAGCATCAAAATCCTCCGGCTTCGGTGTTATTCCTTGATAGCGCTTCAGTTTATCCAGAGGCATATCCAGCATCGGCACAACAATCATTCCTTTACAGGTGTAATGGGGTCATATTCCATCTTACTGTACAAGCATCCCTGCCAAGTTTCAATATGATTATCAAAAAAAGCACCCCGCCTGAACCAGACAGGGTGCTTCCTCGCGGACAAGTCTCCGCTGCTTATTTCAACTTAAACGCAATGTCATTCCACAGCAGCTCATTGCGGAAGGCACGCAGCTTCGTGTCGTTGTCAATGATGATGCACTCGATGCCCATCATATCAGCGAAATCCGCCAGCTGTTCCGCAGTCACCACATAGGAGAAGCCGGTGTGGTGGGCGCCGCCTGCATAAATCCAGGCTTCGGTCGCTACCTGCAGGGACGGCTGGGTTTTCCACAGCACCCGCGCTACGGGCAGCTTCGGCATGGCATGCTCCTGCTTCACCGCATCCACCACATTGACGATCATCCGGAACCGGTTGCCCAGGTCCACGATAGTGGCGTTCAACGCGGCGCCTTCCCGGCTGTCGAAGACCATCCGGGCCGGATCGGCCTTGCCGCCGATTCCCAGAGCATGCACCTCCAGGCGGGGTTTGGTGGAGGCGATGGTGGGGCAAATTTCCAGCATGTGGGAGCCCAGTACCATTTCATTTTCCTTGTCCATATGATAGGTGTAGTCCTCCATAAAGGAGGTGCCTACGTTGCCTGCCATAATCTTCATCAGACGGACCAGCGCAGAGGTTTTCCAGTCGCCTTCGCCGCCGAAGCCATAACCGTCCTCCATCAGCCGTTGAACAGCAAGTCCGGGAAGCTGCTTCAGGCCATGCAGGTCCTCGAAGGTAGTAGTGAAGGCAGTGAAGCCGCCCTCCTCCAGGAAGCTTCGCATGCCCAGCTCAATCCGCGCCTGATACTTGATGGAATCCTGATAAGCGCCGGGAGCTTGTGCTTCCGCAGGCAGCTCATATTGCTCCTTGTACTTCGCGAACAACTCCTCAACCGCTTCCTCGGAGACCGCATTCACGCGCTCTACCAGATCGCCTACGCCATACCCGTTGATGGACCAGCCGAACTTGATCTGCGCTTCCACCTTGTCGCCTTCGGTTACTGCCACCTGGCGCATATTATCGCCGAAGCGGGCCACCTTGAGACGGCGGCTTTCGATGACGGCAATCGCCGTTCTCATCCAAGCACCGATACGCTCCTGGGTAGAGGGATGCTCCCAATATCCGTTAACTACCTTGCGGGCTACACCCATACGGGTATTGATAAAGCCGTATTCCCGGTCGCCGTGGGCGGCCTGATTCAGGTTCATGAAGTCCATGTCGATGGAATCCCACGGAATATCCCGGTTGAACTGCGTGTGCAGGTGGAGCAGGGGCTTCTGCAGAATGGACAGGCCGGCGATCCACATTTTGGCCGGGGAGAAGGTGTGCATCCAGGTGATTAGACCGGCACAGTTGGGATCATTGTTCGCCTCAGCCAGCAGATCGCGGATTTCCTCAGGTGTTTTGACAACCGGCTTAAATACCACCTTACCGGAGATGGCGGCGGAAGCGTCCAGCTTCTCCGTGATGATGCGGGAGTGGCGGGCTACCTCCTCCAGCGTTTCCGGACCGTACAGGTGCTGGCTTCCGGTGACAAACCAAAATTCATAGGTTTTCATATTCAACATGTTTCTGCCTCTTTTCTACGGATTAGTTGATTCGTTCAAATGCTCCACAGCCGCACGTTCAATAGCCAGACCCTGCTTATAACGCTGCATAAAGACCTCGAAGCCTTCCACATCCTTGGGATCGGGGGAAATGGAGGAAACCGCCTTGCCGGCGAATATCTTGCTGCCCAGATACGCCTCCAGCGATTCCTGCTCTGCCTTCCGGTTCATATAGGAGGCCAAGAGCGCTATCCCCCATGCTCCACCTTCGCCAGCCGTTTCCATGACGGAAACGGGAACATCCAGAGCGCCGGCCATCAGCTTTTGGCCGACAACCGGGGTTTTGAACAAACCGCCGTGGCCCAAAATTTCATCCAGCTGAACGGACTCCTGCTTCAAAAGAAGGTCCATGCCGATTTTTAACGCCCCCATCGCCGTAAACAAATGGACACGCATGAAATTGGCGAGGCTGAAATGGCTGCCCGGGGTCCGGACAAACAAAGGCCGGCCTTCCTCAAAATGAGTCATATGCTCGCCTGACAAATAACCGTAAGCCAACAAACCGCCGCCGTCCGGATCGCCCTGGAGGGCCAGATTGTACAATGTCCCGTACAACTGGTCGGGATTGGCCTTAAGACCCATGGCCTTGCCAAACTCATCGAACAGCCCCACCCAAGCATTGAGATCCGAGGAGCAGTTGTTGGAATGGGCCATGGCCACAGGACTGCCCGACGGCGTCGTCACCAGATCTATTTCCTCGTACGGCCGGGAAAGCTCCTTTTCCAACACAACCATGGCAAACACCGAGGTCCCGGCGGAAACATTGCCTGTCCGTGGCGCAACGCTGTTGGTGGCCACCATCCCTGTCCCCGCATCCCCCTCCGGCGGGCAGAAGGGAATTCCGGCAGCAAGCTCTCCGGTTACATCCAGAAGCCTGGCCCCTTCCTCCGTCAAAACACCGGCCTGCTCTCCTGCAACCAGCACCTCCGGAAGAATATCCTCCAGCTTCCAAGGAAATTGCTTGGGGGCAATCAGGGCATCGAACCGCTCCACCATACCCGCGTTGTAAGTCTTCGTATGCATGTCGATGGGAAACATCCCCGATGCTTCGCCAACGCCCAGCACCTTCTGCCCCGTAAGCTTCCAGTGAATGTACCCGGCCAATGTAGTTAAATAATGAATCCGGTCCACATGCTCTTCCCCGTTCAGCACCGCCTGGTACAGATGGGCAATGCTCCAGCGTTGGGGAATATGGAAATGGAAGCTGCCGCTTAGTGCCTCCGACGCCTGCCCGGTGATGTTATTGCGCCACGTGCGGAAGGGAACCAGCAATTCCCCGGCCTGATCGAAGGCCATATAACCGTGCATCATGCCGCTGAAGCCGATGGCTCCAACGGTGCGCAGCGTGACGCCGTAACGGGTGTTCACTTCAGCAGCCATTTTCCGGTAGCTGTCCTGCACACCCTTCCAGATTTCCTCCAGACCGTAGGTCCAGATTTGGTTCACATAGCTGTTCTCCCAATCATGGCTGCCGGAGGCAAGAGACTCTCCATCCTCCCCGATCAGGACGGTTTTAATGCGGGTGGAGCCAAGCTCGATTCCAAGAGCGGTGGCGCCGCTTAGAATCCGGTTTTTCAGGTCATCGTTCATGAGCATTCCTCCTGGGAGCTTCTCGTCACTATTGAGGGATTGATTTGGTTTGCCCGTAATAAGCGTTGGCCCCGTGCTTCCGCAAAAAGTGGCGGTCCAACAGGGTCTGGTCCATCGGCTCAATGCCGGGGTTCAGCTGGAAGGTATGGAAGGCCATCTTGGCCACTTCCTCCAGCACAACAGCGTTGTGGACGGCATTATGGGCATCCTTGCCCCAGGTGAAGGGCGCATGGCAGTTCACCAGCACACCCGGAACCTGCAGCGGGTCCAGGCCCAGGCTTTGAAAGGTTTCGATAATAACGTTGCCGGTTTCCAGCTCGTATGCGCCCTTAATCTCAGCCTCTGTCATAGGGCGGGTACAGGGAACCTTGCCGTAGAAATAATCCGCATGGGTGGTCCCCAGCGCCGGAATCCCGCGTCCTGCCTGGGCCCAGGCTGTAGCCCACGGGGAATGGGTATGGACGATGCCGCCGATTCCCGGAAACGCCTTATACAGCGCCACATGGGTGGCCGTATCCGAGGAAGGTTTGTACTCTCCCTCCACCGTTTTGCCATCCAAATCCACAACCACCATATGCTCCGCTTTCATCACATCGTAGGATACGCCGCTGGGTTTAATCACCACCAGGCCGCGCTCCCGGTCGATACCGCTTACATTCCCCCACGTAAAGGTAACCAGGCCGTGCTTGGGCAGGTCCAAATTGGCCTCCAGCACCTCTTCCTTCAGCTTTTCAAGCAACTCTCCCACTCCTATCCTAAATAATACCCGCAAGGCAACGCAGGGCCTTTCATTCATTTCTCATTATACAATTGTACGTACAAGTTTGCTATAGTTTTGGCTATTTTTTTGTGGAGGACCGTACAATTAATTCGGGGGTATAAAGCTTCCCCTTGGGTTTGGCCGCCTTGCCTGCGATCATCCGCAAAAGCAGCTCCACCGCCTCCTGGCCCATCAGCGATTTGGGATGGGTCAGGGTGGTCAGCTTGGTTTCCGTTGCGGTAGCCAAGCTGGAATCATCGAAGCCCACCACAGCCACATCCTCCGGTACGGACAAGCCGGACTGCCGGATGACCTCCATCAATTGGACCGCCAGCTCGTCATTGTAACAGACAAAAGCCGTAGGCCGGCCGGCTTCCCGGGACAGGAGCTGCATAGCCGCCTCCAAGGGTTTGGTTCCTTTTTCCTCCGTGGCGTACTGGACCACCAGCTCAGGCTGAATGGCCAAGCCCTTCTCCCGGTAAGCCTGGCGGAAGCCCTTCAGCCGATTCACCCCCTGCATATCGTCCATCTTGAAAAAACCGGCAATCCGCTCATGACCCAAGCCCAGCAGATGCCGCACCGACAGGGCACCGCCCAGGACATCGTCGGTTTTCAGGCAGGGACCATCCAGTTCCGGGTACTGCTCGTTCAGCATAATATACGGAATCCCGCGGTATTCCAGGGCCAGGTACAAGTCCAGATTGGGGTTGCCCTCCGCGCTTTTGGTTGGTTCGATGATGAGCCCGCTCAAGGGCTGGCCCAGCATCATCTCCAGCGCCTCCCGCTCCCGCAGCTTGTCATTGTCCGTGCTGGACAGGAGAAGCCGGTAGCCTTTGCTGCGCAGGGCCGCCTCCGCGCCGCGGACGATATGGGGGAAGATATAGTCGGAGATATAGGTGGTAATCAGGCCTACTGTCCGGACCGATCCGGAATGACCCGTCTGAGGTGCCGACACAAAGGTTCCTTTGCCCTGGATGCGCGACAGCCAGCCCTCCCCCTCCAGCTCGCCGAAGGCCTGTCTCACGGTTTGGCGGCTGACGCTGAAACGCTCCGCCAATTCATTTTCCGACGGCATCAGGTCCCCGGGCTTCATTATTCCGTTGTGGAACCAGGCCTGGATTTCCTGTTTGACCTGCATATATTTGGGCACCGTTTTTTCCTTCAAATCATAAACCTCCAATGATAGGGCATGTCGAAGCCGAGCAGTTGTATGGTAAATAGTATATCATTTTTTCATGTTGTATGTACATGTTGTTGTATGTACATGTTGCAGCATGTATCCTTCTGCGTTTAAAAGTAATTCTCCCGCCTACTTGAAATACCAATAATTCCGAGTATAATACTAAGTATATAAACAAAGCTAAATGAAGGAGCGTGGCGCAGATGAATGTGACGCATTCCCAATACACCCAACAATGGATCAATGACCATTTGGACTTATATAACTACGCGGGAGAACAAGGAGATCTGGAGTGGCAGCAGGAGATTCTGCAGGCTCTGGAGGAAAAGGAGCAGCGTATCGCCTCCGAATGGAAGACAAAAACAAAAGATGAGCTTTGGCGCCAATATGATGAAGTGAACGGGCTATTGCTGGAATTGTACGCCGAGCTGCGGGGACGGGACAAAAAAGAGCAGCAGGAGCTGATTGAGCGGCTTCTGCTCCTCAAGCAGCAGCGGCTGGAAATATCCCGTCAGCTGGCCATTATCAGCTGATATTTAACGGACAGACCTTTGTCACACCGGGACATGAACAAGGAACTGCACATGATGGAGGGATTTGTATGGAGCTTCAGCGTACCGTCAAAACAGAACACGCAGATCTGGCCGTAACCATGCATTATCCGTCAGTCGGCGGCAAAGGGGAAACCCTGCCCCTGATTGTGTTCTGCCATGGCTTTACCGGCAGCCGCATCGGTGCGGACCGGCTGTTCGTTCAGGCAGCCCGCTATTTCAGCGAGGCGGGCTATCTGGTAGTCCGCTTCGACTACGGCGGCTGCGGCGAAAGCACCGGCAGCTACGGGGACGGCGGCATGGAGCAGCTGGTGAAGGAAACCCGCATTATACTGGACTATACCCTCTCCTTCGATTGTGTGGATCTGTCCCGGGTTACCCTTCTTGGCCACAGTTTGGGCGGCGCCGTTGCCGTCCAAACCGCCTTCCGCGACAGGAGGGTGAAGCGGCTGGTGCTGTGGGCCCCCGTTGCCCATCCCTTGGCGGATATTGTCCGGATCATCGGCCAGGAGGCTCACCGGAATATCATGGCCGCAGGGAAAACAGACTATCTGGGCTATACCCTGACCGACCGTTTCCTCCAATCTCTGGCTAACGCCCAACCACTGCAGGAAACCAGACAGATCCGCGGCGATGTATTGGTGCTCCATGGCGCAGAGGATGAGGTGATTGCAAGCGACGCCGCCCATCTCTATCAGAAGGCCTTCTGGATGCGCAGCGACGGCATGAGCGACAAGGAGATTTTGCTGCAGGCAGACCACTCCTTTACAGGACAGGAAAACCGGGACCGGCTGTTCGGCCTGACTGCGGACTGGCTGCGTATTCATGATCCCAAACGCGGTGAGTGGAACCACTACGTCATCTAGCTCCCTGGAAATCCATCGTATGGAGCTGGCGGATTGAAGCATAATAGGTACAGGCATCCTCCCGGGTTCGGCTTGGGAGGTTTTTCTTTTTCCCGCAAAAAAAATGTTTGGAATGTTCATTAAGGTTTATTTACGTTCATTTGGAAGTGTGATATAGTATATTCAAACATCGTTGTTTGCCGGGGGAGAGCGGATTGTGTTGCTTCCCCGATTCTCTCCTCGGAGGCAAGCTTATGTCCACCATTAAGCGTCACGAGCAAATTTTGGAAATCCTCATTACCGAGAAGGAAGCCACCGTGTCCAGGCTCAGCGAGGAATTAGGCGTATCCGGCAAAACCATCCGCGAGGATCTGGAGAAGCTGGAGAAGAAGGGCCTGCTGCGGAGATTCCACGGCGGGGCGGCCTTGGCCAATGAAGGCTTTGCCGGGCTGTTTCCCGACTCCCTGCCCAATTCCAAGAACGAAGATGCCAAGGCACAGGCGGCCAGGCGGGGACTGGAGCTTGTACATACGGGAGAGGTTATCGCATTGGACGGCGGCAGTACGACGCTGGCTATGGCGAAGCTCCTGGACAACATTCCCATCACCGTCGTCACCAACGACCTGTTTATTATCGGGGAGCTGGTGAAGAAGGACAAGGTAAGACTGGTGGTCCCTGGCGGCTACCGCAACCGCAACCAGCTGATCAACGAAAATTTCGCCTCCATCATCGGCAATATGAACATCCAGAAGGCGTTTATTTCCGCAACAGGCATTCACGAGGAATACGGACTGACGGTGTTTACCCAGGCCATTGTGAGCCAGAAGCGGGCGATTATGCAGGCTGCTGCGGAATGTTATTGTGTAGCGGACCACACCAAGTTCAATCAATGTGCCCTGCTCACCTTCGCCAAGCCGGAGGAGTTGACGGCCATTGTGACGGACCCCGGGCTGCCGGACGAAACCGTCCAGCGTTATACGGCTAGAGGGATACAGCTCATCCGCTGATTCCATACATTTTACACAATCCCTATCTAATTTAAAGGAGATGTCTTAATGAGCGCGTTTGATCTCACAGGAAAAGTAGCATTAGTCACAGGCGGTACAGTAGGTCTCGGAGCCGGCATGTCCTTGGCACTGGCCAACGCAGGCGCAGATCTGGTATTGGTTACCTATACCGATAACGATGACACTGTATTGAACGAGTGCAATAAAATCGGCCGCCGCTGCCACGTTATCACCGCTGACCTGAGCAAGGAAGAAGAGCTTCCGGGTGTTGTTGAGAAGGCAATCGCTGCTTTCGGACACATTGACATCCTTGTTAACAACGCGGGTATTATCCGCCGCGCTCCGATCGCCGAGCACTCTGCCAAGGACTGGCATGATGTTATCAACCTGAACCTGAACACTGTGTTCTTCCTGACCCAGCTGGTAGGCCGTCACATGATCGAACGCGGATCCGGCAAAATCATCAGCGTTGCTTCCATGTTGTCCTACGAGGGCGGTATCCTGGTTCCTGGCTACGCAGCCTCCAAGCATGGCGTTGCCGGCTTGACCAAGGCGTTCGCCAACGAATGGGCATCCAAGGGTGTTAATGTTAACGCCATCGCTCCCGGATACTTCGAAACCCGCAACACCGCTCCGATCCGTCAGGATGCCGAGCGCACCGATACCATCACTGCACGTATCCCGGCCGGCCGTTGGGGCCAACCGGAAGACCTGGGCGGCCCTGCCGTATTCCTGGCTTCCTCCGCTGCCGACTACCTGCATGGCCATATCCTGAACGTGGACGGCGGCTGGCAAGCACGCTAATCCATTGGTTATACACTGCCTGCGGCATACCGCGGCAGCACAGAGACCGGTTCCGCTATTGCGGAGCCGGTTTTTTTGCGTTGTGTGACAGAAGCCCGCCAACCTGATCAGGATACCGCTGGCCCCATCAAAAATAGTGCCGCTCTACGATGTCGGTTGAACTCGCGGACCGTACAGCCGTTATTTCCCTCATTTGGGCCACTTTTCGATTTTCGCGGACAGAGGTTCCGTTATTTCGCTTCAGACGCGTGAATTCCCCATGTTTGATCACATATAACGGCTCCTGAGTCCGATCCGGAGGCAAAAAGGCGTTTTTATGTGCCATAACGGATCTACAGTCCGTCGGACCTCCCCTTCATTTTCCGGGGGTACCCTACGGGCTGCCAAGATTTTAAGAGAACATTAAGCAGGCGCTCAGACGGGTTTAAGCTTGGAGTCTTATGCTGGAGGAGCAAGATAAACCTCATTAGGGAAGGATGAAGCTGTAATGAAAAAATCCGCAAACAAAACCATTATCTCCGGTGTATTGGCAGCAGCCGTTCTCGTAGGCGGGGCAGGTCTGGTACATAATCAGGTTTTTGCTGCAGCCTCCGGCGACACCTCCACCTCCGTGACCGATACCACCCGCGAGAACCGTACCGGCGGGCACGGAGAAGCCGGCTTCCGCGGCGGCGACTTCGGCAAACGCGGCGGCGGGATGGCAAACGTGGGCAAGTTTGATCTGCTGAAGCAAACCGCGACCATTCTCAATGTGGAGGAATCCATCATCTCCGCCCAGTTGGAGCAGGGCTTGACCTGGGTGCAAATCGCAGCCGCTGCCGGACTAAGCGAGGAGGACTACCTGGCAAAGCTGGTGGCTGCCCAAACCGTGACCATCAACGAGGCGGTCACTGCAGGCAAGCTGACCCAGGAGCAGGCGGACAAGCTGACAACCAGCCTGTCCGACCAACTGAAGAAGCAGGTTGAACGCACTGGCTTGAAGCAAAAGGATGTCTCCGGCACCGATGCCAACGGCCAAAAGAACGGGAAAGGCGTCCGCGGGGAGCACGGCCAAAGGAGCGGCTTTGCGAGCGAAGCGGAATTGGCCGCGATTCTTGGCATAACGGAGGAGGAGCTGGGCACTCTTCTGCAAGAGGGCAAATCCCTTGCGGAGATTGCCGAAAGCAAGGGAATTACCTCTGACCAGCTGATTGCCAAAATCAAGGACAGCCTGACCGATGAGCTGAAAACCTTCATAGACCGCAAGGGAACGGATCACGGAATGAAGGGCAGAATGAAGAACGGCTAATATTGCTAAAAACACCTGTAACTGCAGAGCTAGTCTTAACAAAAGACGCTGCTCCTCTCCTGTCATACTCCATAGGCGCAGTCAGGAAAAACGGGGTTGTCACTGCCATATAATACTGGCACTGACAACCCCGTTATCGGTTTGAATAGGACGGTTTCTTCACAACAGCTTCCTGCTTGGTTTACTTGACTGCCAGTTCAATGAACCGCTTCAGAATGACAGCAACCTCTGCCCGGGTCGCCGTTGCCTTCGGCGCAAAGCTGCCGCCGTCCCGTCCGGTTATGGTACCGGTCTCCTGGCTGTATAAGGCCGCTGTTTTTGCCCAGGGGGCAATACTGGAGGAGTCGGAATAGCTCAAAGCCGCGTCAGACGGCAGCTCCGTAGACAGCTTCATGAGCTGGGCAAACCGAAGGAGCATAGCTGCCATTTCCTCGCGTGTAACGTTCCGGTCCGGCTCAAACTGACTGGCGCTTACTCCCTGAACAATCCCCATCTCGGAGCACCAATCGATATACCGCCCGTACCAGCTGTCATAGCTGGAATCCATAAACACATGCGCTCCCATCGTTTGGAGCGGTCCGTAACTTCTTTCATAGAGACGCCCCATCACAGCAGCCAGCATGGCCCGAGTCATTCCTGTATCCGGAGAGAAGACCTTATTGTCCGTTCCTTCGAAAATTTCCCGTTCCGTAACAAAATCAATATACGGCTTGCCCCAATGTGCAGCGATATCTGCGAAGCTTTTCGGATTATCCTGGAACAGCACCGTTTTGTCTGCCTGAGCCAAATACTTCATCACTCCTGAAGCATTGGAAGCAAATCCGATAAATACTTTATTGTTGCCCTCCAGATAATATGGCAGTCCAGCTGCTGTCAGGGAGGTAGCCTCATTTTTGCTGAACACAACCGATATGGTATGCGTTGCAGTAATGTTGGCAAGTGTATAACTGCTTACAGCGCCAACGCTTTTGCCGTCTACCAGCACATCGGCAATGCTATACCCCTTGTCAGGCGTAATGGTAAAGGTCTTGCTGCCTCCTGTAGCTACAGTGATGACACCATTGGGGCTGATGCTTCCTCCCTTAAGCTCTACCGGCACCGTGATGCTATAGCTGCCTGTGCCGGCAAAGCCGCTGTCTGTGACTGTGTCGCTATCCGTGCTGCTGCCGCTTCCCGTTGTAAAGGCAACGGCATAAATGGAAAAATTTTGGGCCCAAATAATAATTTGGTTTTCCGCTGCATTCAGCATGTAGCCCTCACTGGCAGGCGCATTCGCTGAGTATGCCAACTGCTGCATCAGCTGCGCAGCTGTGTCATGGTAACGATAAACGGCTACATTACTTTTTCCACTGAAGGAATAAGGAATGATGATCTTCATAAGATTCGGCACAGTGGATAGGGCCGTCGGGGTATGATTATTGATCTGCAGCAATACCGTCATATCCAGATACAAATCAATGTTTTTCCCGTAAGCCGCGGATTGCAGCTCAGAAGCGCCTGGTGCGGAGCTATCCTTGCTCTCAATCTCCATGGTGATTTTGACAGCATCGCCTTGATGGACAGCAGCAAGATTGTCGGAGGTGAACTGGTTGTTTAGACCATCCACCACAATGCTGGGTGTATCGTTCCCTTTAATATTCAATATGCTGCTTTTATTTCCGGTGGGAATGATAATCGGATGAGCCCCAAAATTGTAGCTGCCATCCTTTACCGTGACAAGAACCGTCTCCACCTTGCCATCCTTGGCAGCTACAAGGTTATAGGTTCCGTTCGGTATACCCGTCAGCTGAAATCTTCCGTTTTCATCAGATAAAGCCGTTTCGCCAAATTGTGTGTTGCCCTGCATCAGCTTGATGACTGCACCCGATACAGACTGGGCCGCCGGAGCAGCATCATTCATAACGGTGCCGGTTATGTCATAAGCGGCAGTAATCCATCTTGCATAAAGAGTCATATCAGCAGCAACTGTATCATTGGCAAAGCTCCATGGGTCAAGTCCGGCCGTATCCTTATACCAGCCTGCGAAGATGTAGCCTGTCCGTACAGGTGTCTGATCAAACTCCAGTGCCGCGCCATGAACTGCATCAGCCCGGATTGCAAAAACCGACGCATCAGGATAATTTTGATTAAAAACCACTGTGTTAACCCATTTGGCATAATAAAACTTGTTGCCAGTATCGGTTGCAAGGAGCTGGGTAACAAGCTCACCCGAGAAGTCCGCGTTGGTATACCAGCCTGCGAAGGCCGCATTGGGCAGCGTAATATCCGTGGGCAGAGTGATTAAACTACCGTAGGTGTAATCGGTGACGGTGCTGCCGGTCATAACACCACCCCCGGTATTAAATATAATCGAATAATTGGAGGAGCCTGTGACTGTACAAATCGCGTATACCGCATCGGTAACGCTCAGAGTAATTTCACTTGTGGTTTGACCATTGGTACCGCTGCCGGACCACAGGTAGGTATACGAGGTGGCGTTGGCGCCTGCTGCTGCCAAGATCACTCGCGTCCCCTCCAGCACGGTGCTGCCGCTTGCCAGCGGCATTTCGCCGATTCGGGCGATAACCGTGCTGCCTGCTGCCAGACCGCTGTTTGCTGCAGAGAAGCTTACACTGTAATAATCAACAGAATCTGCCGTAACAGCCCCTCCTGATACCGTTACTGCTTTTCCGGTATCCTGACCATTAATGGTAATGGAATATGCACCATTCGGCAAAGAGGCGGAATAGGTGCCGATGGTTACAGTGCTTGCGGCAACAGCCTTGGTTATGCCGCCTTGCTTCAGCTCAATTGTGCCTGGCGCTGCGCTTGCCGCCCCGTCGGTACGCGTATTCACGGTCACCGGGTAACGGACATGCAGGGTGGCCGGCGCCGAAGGGACAGAAATGGCCGTACCCTCCACTGTCTTTGTTATCATACAACGGAATTGTGCGCCGTCATCCGCTGCCGATACGTGATTGATCGAAAGCGAAGAAGAAGTGGCCTGGTCAATGTCAATCCACTGATTGTCCAGAAGCCGCTGCCATTGATAGGTAATCCCTTCAGCACCGGAGTCCGCTGTGACAGACAGGCTCGCAATCCCGTCGAGAGGAGCGGTTGTATCTCCAGGATGGGTAGTAATGGCAGGAGCATTCAGCCATTTGGCATAATAGGTCAGATTTCCTGCTTCTGCTGCAGCAATCCAGGTAACCGGTGCGCCGGAGAAGTCGGCGTTAGCGTACCAGCCTGCAAAAGCGGCATTTGCCTTGGTTACATCCACAGGCAAGGAAACTGCAGTACCGTAAGCATGAGATGTCACATTGCCGCTGTTAACAGTACCCCCGTTGGTATTCAAGACCACTGTGCCAACGGGATGTATGACCAGTTCTGTCTGATTGGAGGCAAAGGCGCTTTCCGTTGCCCGGATGCGCACGGCGTAAGCGCCAGGCGCCAGGCCGGTTACCATACTGCCTTCACCCGTAACAGAGGTCCAGCTGCCAGAGGCATCCCAGCGGTATTCCATGCTTGTATTTACACCGGTAAGGGTACCGTCCGTTGCATTCAATACCGTTTCGTGGGTGCTTCCCACATTCCCCGGCGCAGATGGCCGTTCAGGCAGGGTCAACAGCTGAGCCTCACTATCAACGGTGCTTGAGCTGTCTCCCTTCTTCACAACGGAGACGGTTTGACCCATCCAGCTGCTGTCAATGGCAATAATCCCAGATGCATCTGCTGTTTTTTCCACTCCGTTAATGATATAGCGGGAGCCTGCTTCAAGATTGGACAAAACTTCATTCGGATAGTTAATACCGGCTTGGGGAGTGCTCTGTGCCGGCAAGGCCGCAACGGTGGTGGTAGCACTGGCAGGCTGATATCCGTTTTTTGTTATTTCCAGTGTGATTACAGCTCCGCTGCTAATCACCGTATTCGTCGTTACCGTTAACCCGGTGGACGAGGTGCTAACGGAATACGTGGAGCGGTCCTGCGCAATTCCGTCGATCATCAGGGTCACTTCAGAGGTATTGAGGTCAACTGCGGAGCTCAATTCACCCGTTACTTGCCGGCTGCTGCGGTTGTACTGCGCATTTTGCAGCGTCAAGGGAAGCACAGTGTCAGACAACACGGCATAATTATCAGATTTCACGATGGAATACCCTCCACCATCGTAGAACAAATGGGAGATATCCTCATTAGTAATGGTATAATCGTTTGTTCCCGCAGCCACATTTGCGCCATTGTATGCATTCTTCAAGGTGATGCCCATCTTCGCATTGCTTCCCAGTATGGACGGGACAAATAAGTGGCCTTCCTCTGCAAAAAGATTGTTCTCACTTCCGCCCGCCAGAGTCCAGCTGCTCCTGGTAAAGCTGCCGCTCGTAGAAATATCGCGATTGCCGAAAATTCTGGCATTGTCTGCGATGTAGATATTTTCCGCATTTGGCGCTTCGTTCAGTGCCATAACAGCCGCATGCGGTCTGCCAAAATCTGATCCGCCGTTCAGATTAATGTAATTATTGGTTATGGATGCATTACCGGTAATATTCAACGTGCATAAACTGCTGTTTCCATAAATCAAAATCGCCGATCCGCCAAAGTAAGCCGAATAGTCTGATGAATATTCAATTCCATTCCCGTAAATCGAAGCATTGCCGCTCATATTGATGGTGCCGCCGTACACCGTCAGTGCACCTCCGTGACGGGGAGCCACATTCCCTCTAATGACGGCATTTTCGCTTATGTTCAGCTCTTTAATATAGTCAAAATTCGCCGCTCCTCCTCGGCTGCTGCCCAGTGAGTTCCCTGTATTGATATTGTTCTGCAAAGCGCTGTTTCGCTGCAGGTTTACAGTGAAATCGGGGTTACTTGTATACAGGATGTAATTTTCCTTATCATTAGGCATCACCCTGCTGCCTCCGTCAAGAATGAGGTTGCGGATTGTGAAGGACCCCTCGCCTTGTCCATTTAAAGTCCTAAACATGGTGTCGTTCAGGGCTGGCCCCCGTATGATTGTATGAACGCCACTATAGTCCCCTTCCGCATTGGGCAGCTGGTTTCCGCTGGTATCACTGCTGGTTAGAAGGACATGATACTCGTTGTTCAGAATAATGGTCTGATTCAGCGTCAAGTTACCCATCACATAAATAACACCGTCTCCTGTAAGACTCTGGAAAGCCTTTTCGAGTGTTTCATAAGGAGCGGAGAAGGTTCCCGCATTGCTGTCATTTCCTGCCGGTGAAACATAGATGGCCTGAGCATTTGAGAATCCCGCAAGCGCAGTCTGGGGTCCAATAGAAAACATCAGCGCCAAAACAAGCAAAAACGATAGGATCGAACTTCCCTCCAGCTTTGACTGATTCATTATGAAGCCTCCGTTTTATTTTATGTACAACATATACCGCCCGAAAAAGGCTATCCTTTGGGTAAATGGCGGCTTATAAACATATCAATCCCTCTCTCGTCGAATTCTGACATTTATAATCGAAAAAAGAATTATTCTTGTCATTATAAACAATAATTCTGGACATTTTCTGGACACAAAAAAACCTCCGGACCCGGCAGGGGCAACCCGCCAAATCCGAAGGCCTTATTCTCCTTTCACACGCGAGGGGATCAAAATGGAAATCCGTGTCCCCACTCCGGGTATACTCTCGATTACCAGTTCGCTTCCGTACAGCCGCTTGAGCCGGCTGCGGATATTATCCAGGCCGATGCCATGCCGCATAACCGCCTGCTGCGCATCCGTCCCGCTCCTCCCGCCGGAGGAAGCCGCCGCCGGATCAAAGCCGACCCCGTTATCCTCCACCTCAATCCGCAGACCATCGGCCTCAAGCTGCGCGCTTACCCTCAGCCTGCCGCCGTTTTCCCGCTGCATAATGCCGTGCCGGATGGCATTCTCCGCCAATGGCTGAAGCAGGAGAGACGGAATCTGCACCTGCCCGGCTTCCGGCGCAATCTCCATCTCCACCTCCAGCATGTCCCCGAACCGGGCCTGCTCGATGGATAAATAGGCCCCCAACAGCGCTTCCTCCTGCTCCAGGGTCACCATTCCGCCGGCTTCGCGGAAATCGAAGCTGTAGCGCAGATAGGTGGCGAAATCCTGCAGCAGCTTCCGCGACCGCAGATGGTCGGTGTAGCTGAAGGACAAAATCGCATTCAGCGTATTATAGATAAAATGGGGTTTGATCTGGGCCTGCAGGAAGGACATTTCCTTATGCAGCAGCTCCTCGCCGGACCGCTTCAGCTGAAGGAGCGTACGAACGCGGCTTTTCAGCTCCGTCCGGTCATACGGCTTCTCCAGGAAGTCATTGGCGCCCGCTGTAAAGCCGCAGGACAGGCTGTCCTGACGGCTCCTGGCCGTCAGCAGCAGCACGGGCAGCTCCAGAAGCGAATATTGCCTGCGGAGGGCGTGGCAGGTTTCGAAGCCCGACAGCCGCGGCATCATAATATCCAGGATGCACAGGTCAAACTTCAAGCCTGCCTCCAACAGCCGCAGAACCTCCTCCCCGTCACGGACGGGAGTGACCTCATACCCGTCCAGCATCAGCAGATTGGACAGCGCCCGCAGACTGCCGTAGTCATCGTCCGCCGCAAGTATCCGCGGTCGCTGTGCGCCGGTATGCGCCGCAGGAGGGGGCTCAGGTTGCCCGGAAGCTATTCCGGAGGGCTCCCTGTCCCGGTAATCCCAGCCGCCTGTCTCTGTCTCCACGTCCGGGGGGGACAGATCGTCCTGCCGGCTTTCTCCCTGTCCATGGTTATACGGAATGCTGACCGTCATGCGGGTGCCCTTGCCCGGCTGCGATTCCACCTCCACCGTTCCCCCGTGCAGTTCAGCCAGCTGCCGGGTAATGGCCAGCCCCAGTCCCACACCCCCGTAGCTGCGGGTTAAGCTCGGCTCCAGCTGCTCGAAGGATTTGAAGATATCCCCGAACCGCTCCCGGGGAATGCCGATGCCTGTGTCCTCCACACCAAAAACGGCATATTCGCCGTTTTGCTCCGCCGTCACCGTGACCGTGCCGTCCGGGGTATATTTCACAGCATTTTCCACCAGATTGTGGATCATCTGGGTAAAGCGGTCCTTATCCGCAACAAGCCTGAACCGCTCCGGCTCCACCCGGTTCACCAGGGTCAACCTGCTCCCGTCGGCCATCCTCCGGAAAATGCTCAGGATATGCTCGATGACGGCATAGCTGTCGAAATGGCTCCAACGCAGCATCAAATCATGGTTCCGCATTTTGGAATAATCGAGAATATCCAGCACCAGCGCCGACAGCCGGCGGCCTGTGTCCGCTACCAGCGTCAAATCCCCGGCCTGCTGGGGCGTAAGTGGCCCGCCCGCTCCCTGAAGCAGAGAGTCGGTGATGTTGATCATGGCATTCAGAGGCGTTTTGAGCTCGTGGGAGGTTTTCGCCAGAAACTCGTCCTTCAGCCGGTCCACCGCAGACAGCCGGTCCGACAACAGCCGGATGGTCCGGTAGGATTGGGTATACTGCTTGGACATATACAGCGCCTGGGACATCACCAGAAGCGGCAGCGCCACCGGCAGGAAATAATGCTCATCCAGCTTCCAGATAATATTCAGCATGTTGACGATGACAAAATTGAGGGTGCCCAATATGCCCAGATAAAGGTAAACCGCCCCCTCCTGATAGTGCCTGGCGGCCATGGCCATATAGAAGCAATTGAGCAGCATCACCGCTAATATGGTGAAGGAAAGCAACAGGATAAACGGCCCGTTGTAGCTGGCGGAGGTCAGGAGAACCGCTGCAATATAGACTGCCGCAATCAGCTCAATGCTCTGCATGACCCGCCGGGGATACAGATTCGGGAAGGAATGGTACACATATCTGGAGAAAAAGCTGAACATGAGCACGGCGGAGATGTCCTCCACAAACAGCTGCAGCTCAATGGACAGCTGCGGCAGAAGCTGCATCAGAAGCCGCTCCGAATGGGTCAGGAGGTAGACGAAGGTAGCCAGGCAGCATAAACCGAAAAACAGCAGCTCCCGGTGGGAGGGCCGCTGGAAGAAGATCCCCACAAAATAAACCGCCAGCACCAGAAAGCCCGAGGCCAAAGCCCCGTCCATCGCGTTGTTGTAATTGTTGAGACGGGAAATCGCGGCTTCACTGCCGAAGAATACAGACTGGACGATTCCGCTGTTGAAGCTTTTGAAGCTGGCCACCTGCACCACAATGTCGGCCTCATTCCCCCGGACCTCGAAAAAGGCGGCATAGGGGGTATTGCGGTGGATAATGCTGTTGGGATCAGCGGCGGGCCTGCCGCTATGGCCCACCTCCTGACCGTTGACAAACACCCGGTTGGATGCCCGGATGTTGCTTGTTTTTAACCCGTAATACGGCCCATGTCCTTCGGGCAGCAGAACCCGCAGGCGGTAAGTCGCATAACCGCTGTCCGGCAGCCTCCGGCCAGCCGCCTGGAGGGAATCCCAGCTGGCGGGAACCATAATCGGGATAAGCTCCTCCCGGGGAGGGGCCTCACCGTTTGGCTGCGGTGACCACAGCCGGCTCCAATAAAATTCCCACTCCCCATCCAAGCGGAGGGTTTCCGTCTCCGACGGCTCCCACTGGCGCAAATCCAGCAGGCCGTTTTCGGCCTTGGGCCGGATCTGGCCCCGGTCCCGGAGCACCGGCAAAACAAAAACAAGCACAAGCGCTGCCATAATCACAATCAAAAACCAAAGCTGCGGATTTTTTTTCACAGCCTATGTGGCCTCCATTCCCAGCTGTTCCATCATCGCGGCATATTGAAGCTCTACCTCCCGCTTGGGAGAAATCCCCAGCTCCGAGCGAAGAACCTGGCACATCTGCTCATACTGCCGCTTTAGGGCCACCCTGTCCTTCCGCTCCACGTGCACATGCATCATAAGCTCATGGGCGTCCTCGTCGATTTCCGATTGCTCTAAAAGGCGCCGGACCGCATCTGCAGCGCCGTCCAGATCATGGCGGCCGAGGCAGTAGCCGGCCAGCCGCAGACAGGCGCTGCGGAAAACCTCGAAGCACATTTTCCGGTAGGGATAGCTCCAGGGATAGTCCAGCTTGCCGAAGAGCTCCCCTTTGTATGCCTCAATCACCCTGCGGCAGGCCTCGGCTGTTTCCGTTCCGTCCTGAAGTGCCGACCGGAGCCTGCCCTGCTCCCGGAATTCCCGCAGGGGGTTGTCCAGGCTGCCGAAATCGGCGTGGTATTGTCCGGACACGTAGCCGATGCTCTCCCGTCCCCCCACCTCCCGCACCGCCTTCTTCAGCTTGTACAGGGTGGTATGGAGATGGGAGCGGCTCTGCTCCTCATTCAAATCCGGCCACAGATCCGCAAGCAGATCCCACTTGGAGACGGACTGGCCCTCCTTGGCCAGGAAATAAGCCAGCATCTCCCTGGTTTTCAGCGTCCGCCAGCGAATGGGATGGCCGGATGCATCCATAAGCTCCAAACCGCCGAAGGGCAGCACCCTGGGCAGGGCAGGCGCTGCTTCACTGAGCAGTGCTTCGGCCTGGGCTGCCCCGACAGGGCGGCGCTTGTACAGCCGGTTCACCGCCTCGGCGATAGCCTCCGGGGTGAGCGGCTTCAGCACGTAATCCAAGGCGCTGTGGCGGAAGGCATCCAGGGCGTATTGGGAATAGGCGGTAACAAAAATAATCTCCACCTGCTCCGACTCCTCCCGGAGCCGTCTGGCCAGCTCCATCCCGTTCATCTGGGGCATGTCCACATCGAGAAAGGCGACATCGGGACGGGTTTCCGCCAATGCCTCCAGCGCCTCCCGGGGTTTCTTGTGTACACCCTCCACCGAAACTCTGCCGTCCTCCTCCAGCAGCAGCCGGAGCATATCCAGAGCCGGCTGCTCATCATCTACTATAATAGCTCTCATGTAGCCCTCCGGGCAGCTTCCATAATCAGGCCGGCGGTTTCCTCAATAGCCCGGTTGGTCACGTCAATGATGCGGCAGCCCAAGGCTTTCATCAGCTCATCCGCATGGCGAAGCTCCTCCTGCACCCGCTCCGGCGAGGCATAGCGCGATCCGCCCGGGAGACCTACGGCCTTCAGACGTTCCTCCCGGATATGCTGCATATGCTCGGGCTTCATGGTCAGACCGAAGATCCGGGAGGGATCGGTCCGGAACAGCTCGGAAGGCGGTTTTACCTCCGGAATCACCGGCAGGTTGGCGGCCTTGATCCCCTTATGTGCCAGGAAAATACACAGCGGGGTTTTGGAGGTGCGTGACACTCCCACCAGCACCACATCCGCCAGCAGAAGGCCAGCGGCATCCTTGCCGTCGTCATATTTCACGGCAAATTCCATAGCGTCCACTCTGCGAAAATAATCATCATCCAGCTCATGCAGAAGCCCCGGCTTCCATTGCGGAGAATCATTGAAGGTATCCGCATAAGCCTGCATCATCGGTCCGAGGATATCCACAATCCTGACCTCCAGCCGGATGGATTCCGCCTTGATCATCTCCCGCAGCTCCGGCTGGACCAGGGTATATCCCACAAAACCTCCCACTGCGGCTGCTTCCTCCATCATCCTGCGGATTTCATCCTCATGACGGATCTGGCCGAAGCGTTTGATCCTCGCCTCTCCCCCCTGGAACTGCCGCAAGGTCGCCTTGGCCACCGCTTCTGCGGTTTCGCCTACGGCATCCGAACATATATAGATCCACTGCTGCTTCTCTCCCACCCTACTCTCCCCTTCCGATCCGTTCCGCCCAATCCACCAGAATCCGGGTCATGGTGGAATTGCTCACTCTGCCGATCACTTCAATTTCGCTCTTGTCCGGCACCGCCACCACCACCGGCAGGCTCTCCACCTCGTGGCGGATCATCATGCGGGCCGCATCCAGCGCCGGCTCCTCCGGCCCGACGGTAACCAGATTGGCCTTGCGGGTCATCACCAGACTCACCGGCATCGCCGCGCTGCCCGGATTGCCCAATATGACCTTCAGCAGATCCTTGCGGGATACAATCCCCTGCAGCCAGTTCTGCTCGTCAGTGACGAAGATGCTTCCGGTGTTCTCCAAAAACATGGCAACTACCGCATCCTGTACGGTGGAGGCCTCCCTGATGTTGACGGGGCGGGATTGGATATCCTTGACCTTCAGGTCCAGGAGCATTCTTCGCACCTCGCCCTGTGGCTGTAACGCCGCGCCGGGGAAATACCCCACCTTGGGCTTGGCATCCAGAAGCCCCAGCATAATCAGCACCGCCAAATCCGAACGGATTGTGGGGCGGCTTAAGCCCAATTGTTCGGCAATCTGCTCGCCAGTAACGGGAGCGGATTTGCGCACCAGCGCCAAAATTTCCTTTTGCCGGGATGTCAGTTCGATAGGTCACTCACCTCTCGCCAGGTTCCATTGTTATAACTCATTGATACCATATTTAAAAATAGGTTTCAATATCGCTTGAAATGTTGATATATAGTATGTCATAATTAAAATATAAGACGTTCTAAACATCGGAAATCAAGACAATCAGACACTCTTATTCAGAGAAAAAGGAGCGGATTGGATATGGAGAGAGAATTGGCATTGGAAATGGTACGGGTAACGGAGCTGGCGGCTTTGGCCTCCTCCAAGTGGATGGGGCGCGGCTCCAAAACCGAAGCGGACGGAGCGGCTACAGCCGCCATGCGTTCCATGTTCAATTCCGTCTCCATCCAAGGCACTGTCGTCATCGGCGAAGGTGAGATGGATGAGGCCCCCATGCTGTATATCGGTGAAAAGGTCGGGAACCGCCAAGGTCCCGAGGTGGATGTAGCGGTAGACCCGCTGGAAGGGACGGATCTGGCGGCCAAGGGCCTGTCCGGCGCTTTGGCAGTGATGGCCGTGGCCCCTAAGGGGAATTTCCTCCATGCGCCAGATATGTATATGGAGAAGCTGGCTGTTGGCCCGCAGCTGAAGGGTAAGGTTTCGCTGGCGGACCCGCTGGATGTGACCATTCAGAAGGCGGCGCGGATTCTCCGGAGAGCCGTTTCCGATTTGACCGTATCCATCCTGGAACGGGAGCGCCACGCTGACAAAATTGCAATCCTCCGGGCGATGGGCGTGCGTGTGAAGCTGCTGCCGGGCGGAGATGTGGCGGGAGCCATGGCCCCTGCTTTTGCCGAATCGGGGATTGATATGTATGTTGGATCCGGCGGTGCGCCGGAGGGTGTGATTGCCGCAGCGGCGCTGAAGTGCCTGGAGGGTGATTTCCAGGGACGGCTGATGCCGGCGGATGAGGCTGAGTTTGACCGCTGCCTGTCCATGGGCATCACCGACCCCCGGAAGATTCTGACCATGGATGATCTGGTAGGCAAGGGCGATGTGCTGTTCGCCGCCACCGGCATCACGTCGGGGGAATTCCTGAAGGGTGTACGTTTCCTGCCCGGTTACCGGGCGGAGACGGAATCCGTGGTAATGCGAGCCAAAACCGGCACCGTCCGCACCATCCAGGCCAACCACTACCTGCCCGGCAAACCCTTCCTGCAAGCCATGGGCGGCTACTGGGCGGATGAGCCGGAGGCGGCTTCCGGTTTGTAAGGTTTACCCGGCCGGCAAACCCAAATCTGCGGGCCTAACCCGAGCCGCTCATTCCTGGGCCGCCGGACTAAACTGGACAGCTCCATCCAGCTCCGCCAGCCTAAAAGTGAACAGCTCCATTCTGGACTGCCTGCCTAACGCGAACAGCGAACAGCTCCATCCCGTCCGGGAGGAGCTGTTTTTTGCTGCCGCCTTCAGCTTCCCGATCCCTCTTCGGGAGAACGGGAAATCCCCTTGGAGCGGTTGCCCTTTCGGGCAGACTCACTCAGGCGGATTCGAACCAGATGAGCTGGCTGTCCTGCAATCAGTAGGGCCTTGCCCCACTGTCCGACATGATTTTGTCTGCTGCATTTTTGATGAGGGAACAGCTGACCAAAACCGGCTTGGATTCGCATACAAGAACCAGGGTGCCGGTCCGGACATCCCAGGAATACGAAAATCCGACCTGGATTCCGCTTACTTTCAGCGAAAACCGCCCGGACGGGGTGCCGGGTATTGCAGCGCCGTACTGTCTGCCCAGGTTTTGCAACGACTGATACACCGACGGAGTCACATTTCTGTATTTCCATGCGCCGCATGCTGCCATTTTTGCTCACTCCTTGTAAGAGGCTTCTCTTCAAGTGTATGAGCTTCGGCTTGACCATCGTGACACCCAATTTTTTGCGGAATGGCAAACCTGATCTGCAGCCACCCGGGAGTCGGGTGGTCAGTGCAGCGAAGGGAGTTCTTCGCTCAAACAGCACGGGGAAGTTCCTCGCTCCAACAGCGCAGGGGAGTTCTGCGAGTCAATGCAGCACAAGCCAAATGCCGGCTACCAGGCCGAGAACAGCCATAATGATCTCCACCGCTCTGGCGGCGGAATCCTGCGGGCGTTTTCCGCTCATGGCAAACACCGTTTCCTTTCTCTGGGGAATGCGATGCAGGAATGCAAAAAAACACAGCATAACGCCTTCTGGAGGCCAGCTGTGTTTCCGGTGGTCCGGTCAACATTCACATTATTCCGTTCGGTTAAATTGGAATTTATTCTATCATGTTGAGGAGAGCCAGTCAATAGGCGTGGGGGTAGTGCGAGGTCATGGTAGAAAAGCATAACGTTCGGGTGTGCGGGACTATCACAGGAGGAACTGGCGGGAGTTAGCACTGCCAGCCTGAATATTGAACCTCTCGCCCATCGGCCCGCTCCCCGCCATCTTCCCGACCTCTCGCCCATCGGCCCGCTCTCTCGCCCTCACGACCATTGCGACGCCTCTCACTCATCCAGCGGTTTCCTGGCATCGATCCTTCCTCTGAGCGCCACTTCTGCTGCTGGATATGATTTTTCGAGTATAATTTGCTGTTACCGCCCAACTTAGGCGATTAAACATGATTTTTCGAGTATAAAACCTCACATTGGACTATGGTGAGCTGATTAGATATGAAATTTCGAGTATAATGCCCCATTTTGCGGGTCCTGCCACCAATTATATATGAAATTTCAGCTACGAAGGCTACATTAGACCCGATAGTTACATCGGCCCCGATGGATAAATCGGCTGCGATGACTGGCGGCATTGGTTCCGATAGTTACATCGGTTCCGATGGCAACATTGGTCCCGATAGCTAATTAGCTCCGATAGCTGCATCGGCTCCGATGGTTACTTTGATCCCGTTGGGCCTAAGCCTGCGCATCGTCCCCATGTTCACCGCACTCTTCCGCCTCTGCGGCAAACAGCTGCGGCCACAGTCTTCGGATGTGGCTCTCCACTGTGTTCAACACCAGCGCCAGGTTGGACTGGCCTGCGGCTGTAAGCAAATGGCCCCGGAAGTAATCCGGGTGCCAGCCAGCGATGGGCAGCGGAATCAGCTGCCCCGGCAACAACAGGCGGCCAAGGCCCAGCCGGCCGCCTCCACCCCGTGCCGCCCGCCAGCTGCCCAGGCGGCACACCGGGTCCCGGCCCCGCCCCCCGGGGCCGCAGGCAAAGCAATAGACCGTAGCCTCCCGCAGCAGGGGAGGCACAGGGCTGCGCGGCGAGCCGATCTGGACGACGGCTACGGGCCGCTCCGGCGCCGCCGCTTGCAGCATGGCGGCGGCATGAACAGCGGCGGTGCCTCCGCCGCTATGCCCCACCAACACCACCGGCCCGCTGCCCCGGGCCGCCGGCTCAAGCTCCCGGCGGATCGCCGCCACGCCGAGGGAGCCCTCCCAAGCCCCGGCGGGCAGGCGGATATCCCGCCACACCTCCCAGATCTGCCTGCGGACGGAACGGCTCCACTCTCCGTACGGGTACAGCAGGCCTCCGTCCACCGGGAGCCCCGTTGCAGCAGCAAGCCGCCCGGCCAGCTCCCCATGAAACTCCCGCATAAAGCCGGGAGCGGTGCCGACGCCGGCCAATGCGTACAGGTGTATGCCATTATTTTCCGAAGCTGCGGGCAAATTGGTCGGCATCGTGGATTCTCTCCATTGAAGAAGGATGGGTGTCCCGGAACAGGCGCACCAATAAAGGCGAATATACATCATCGTAGGTGGCGGCGGTCAGCTTCTGATTCATGCTCACTACCCCCTCGGGAGTGTGGGCCAGCGTCAGCGCATAAGCATCCGCCGCCCGCTCCGCCTGGCGGGATACCGCATTGGAGAAGGGCAGCGAGGCGAAGCCCAGCACCGACAACAGCAGCAAGAGGGCTGCAGCGGCAGCAGGATCCCCCAGACTGCGGAGCCCCCAGGTTTCCCCCCAGCGACGGTACGCATAACGGTACAGCCCCTGACCCAGATACAGCATCACCAAAGCCGAGCCGATGAGTCCCAGAGTGCTCCACTCCAGATGATGCAGCACGTAATGCCCGATTTCATGAGCGACGATAGGCAGAATTTCATTTTCATCCAGGCGGTACAGCGTATCCCAGACCACTATCCTCAGGGTGGGGCCGATGCCGTTGACATAGGCGTTATAAGCGTTGGTTTTGGCGGACATATTGGCTTCATAAACCCGCTCCGCCGGAATACCCGCCTCATCGGCCATACTGAGAATATGCGCCTCCAGCACCGGATCGGACAGACGGCTGTACTGATTATACAGAGGATCGATAAACACCGGCTGAACAACCGTCATGAAGATAATGAAGGGAATGGAGATCAGCCACAGCTTCAGCCACCACCGCCCTCCCCGCCGGATCAGCCACAGGGCCAAGGCCAGCCCCAGCGCCAGGGGAATAGCGCCCACCGCGAACTCCACCAGCTTATCCCGGAGCCAGCCAGCCATCCCCTGGGTGGATATCCCGTAGAAGCGGGACATCCGGTAGCCGATAAAACGCAGCGGCAGACAGCCAAAAAAAGCAACTGCCTGCACAACCAGTGCATACGCCATAAATCCGATAAATACTGGCCAGCTGCGTCCCTCCAGCCTGCGGTATAACCGTTTTCCCCAGCCGGAAAAGAGAATGAGTACATACAGGCCCCATTCCAAGGGTGTAAGCATAAAGAATAACCAATTCCGCCAAGCAGGGTAGAATTCGCTCGTCCGGAGCTGTTCGCCGCTCATAAAGGTTGCCGGGTCCGCGGCCGTCCCCCTGTACGCTTCGGGCACACCATTGCCTCGGGTTAGATACAGGTACACTCCCATGGCGGCTGCATACACGGCAAACCATATCCAGCAACGGCGAATCGCTGACACTCCCGGCTTTGGCACAACATCCACTCCCGCTCTTCCATAAATTGTCCATTAAAGCCATGATAGCATACCGTCGGGCCAAGTTCATCCTGTCCCCGCAGACCGCTTTCCCTGTATAAACAAAACAATCCCCCAAAAGTGACTAGATGCTTCGAAGCAAATTCCGGGTACTTTTAGGGGAGCCCCCGAAAGCAAATGCTAACACCATGCATTTTCGCAAAAAAACGGCCCCTGGATCGGGGCCGTCGTAAGCTTACTTATTTTTGGCAAGGAAGGCGTCGAACTGTTTTTGCTTCTCAGCGATAATTTCATCTACCGAAGAGGACTTCATCTTGGCGGTGTACTCGGGCAGAACCTTCTCAGGATCTACAGAGCCGGTATCCAGTGCCGGATCATATTGCTTGCGGATAGTAATGGAGGCGGCTACCTTGTTCTTGATAGCTTCATTTACGTCAAAGGTGAAGCCTACACCCTTGGAATAATGGGAGCCTTCGTTGAACTTCTTGAATTGATCCCACTTGTCAGTAGGTTCACCCTTCCAGATGTAGTTCAGGAATTGGCTGCCGAACATCCATGCGGCGCCAGGGCTGTAATCGCCGGTTTTTTCGGACGGCTCAACGGCGTTGTCACCTGTTTTCTTATAGTGGGTGCCTTCGATACCGAAGTTCAGCAGGTTGTTCAGATATTTGTCCGAATACAGCAGGTTGATTACCATCATAGCCCGCTCCGGATCGCCGGAGGTGCTGCTGACGGCCAGCATGGAACCGGCTGTTTCACTGGTAGCAGTGGTTTTGGTATTCAGCGCCAGCTGCTTCAGGTTACCCACCAGACCAACTGTGGAGGCAATTTCCGAATCCTTGCCGGGCTTCAAGGGACATACAATCATAAATACCTTGCCGGATTTCATGGCATCATTGGTGGACAACTGGGTGGTGGAAGCATCCTTGTTAACCAAACCCTTGGTGAACATTTCCCGGGTAATCTTCAAGGTGCTCTTGTAACGGTCCTGCTCCAAACGGTTCATGACCTTGGTTTCTTCTCCATCCTTGTAGATCACACCTTCAATGTTACCGTCTCCCAGATAATCCCAGTTTGCGAAATAGTGGGCATTGAAATTCTCTCCGTCGCGCAGGAACAGAGGTGTGAAGTCAGGTTTCTTCTCCTTGACTGTTTCCAGAATCGGAATCAGGTCGCTGATGTTCTTCACAGCCTGGATTTTTTCTTCCAGTCCCAGCTCCTTGGCAATATCCGAGCGGTATACAATGCCGCCTTGGGAGGCCATTTCCTTCAATGCCGGTACGGCGTAGTTCTTGCCGTCGATTTGGGAGCCCTTCAGAACTTTATCATCGAACGCCTTGAGAATGTCCGGTCCGTATTTTTTCAGCAGGTTGCCGTATTTGCCGGAATCATCATTCATCGCCAGGAAAGCGCCTTTGCCTGCATTCACGGCATATTGGGACCATTGAGCCGTAAACATAATATCCACAGGCTCACGTGAAGCTACCATCAGGTTGACCTTGTTATCCCATTGCCCCCATTGGAAGGATTCAATGGTAATCGTCGCATTCAGCTTCTTCTGAAGATACTTGTTGATTTCCTCTGTTACTGCGGCCTGGTCCTTTTGAGGAGAACCGGGATACACCAGCCTAAGCTTGGCGGGTTTCAGGGAGCTTGCCGGGTCTGCCGCCGCCGTAGCGGTTGCCGCTACACTTGCTGCAGGTGAAGCTTTTGCTGCATCGGTTGGGGAAGCGCTTGCACCAGAGTCCGAATCACTGCCGCAGCCGGCCAGGCCTGCCGTCATCGCTAGTGTTGCTGCTGCCATCACTGCCAATCCTGCTTTTTTCCATTTGGCCATTTTTTTCTTATCCTCCCTTATATGTCCAACTCTATGCTAACCGGATTTTCCGGATATAGCTACTGCCAATTTGCAAAAATGTTGATTTTACCGGAGCGCCGCAATTGGAAACCAAGTTCTTTACGGACACTCCGGCAGGATTATGTGGATGTTATCCCTTCACGGCTCCAATGGTCAGACCCTGGATAAAATACCGCTGGAAGAATGGATATGCGATGACGATGGGACCAATACCTACTACTGCCATGGCCATCCGGACAGTCTCTGTGGGGACATTGACCAGACCGCCGCTTTGACTTAACCCCTGCGCCGCCGTTGTATTGGAGGACAGGAATTGAATATCCAGCATGGTCCGGTACATCAGGAATTGCAGGCTGACCATTCCTTTGCCGCCTTCTCCGGAAATGAACACCAGACTCAGGAACCAGTCATTCCAGTAGTTAACGGTCTGAAACAGTGCTACCGTAGCCAGCACCGGCAAGGACAAGGGCAGCACAATCTGGGCAAAAACCCTGCTTTCGCTGGCTCCGTCAATCGTGGCCGCCTCCAGCAGCTCCATGGGAATGGTGGTGCTGAAGAAGGTCCGCATCATGAGAACGAAGAAGCCTTGAACCAATAGAGGCAGAATCAGACTGGCAAGTGTATTCTTCATATCGGCTACCTGGGTATAAACCAGATACCAGGGCACCAGGCCGCCGTTGAACAGCATCGTGAAAAAGATGAAGAAGCTGAATATATTCCGGTGCGGAAAATCCTTACGCGAGATGGGGTATGCGTAAAGCGCCATTATAAGCAAGCTGATGGCCGTACCCACAATCGTCACGAACATGGAGACACCGAAGGATTTGGTAATCTGTGCCCAATCCTCCAAGAGGAACCGGTACGCCGCCAAGCTGAATTTTTCCGGGAAAAAGCTGTACCCGTTGGTAAGTACGGTTTTTTCATCGGTGAAGGAAATCATGATGATCAACGCAAGCGGAAGCAAGCATAAGATCGAGTAAATCCAGAAGAAAACATTGATGGCGATGTTGGAGCCTTTGGAAATGGCCAAGGGGCCGGTTGTATAGTTGGGCGCTTTTGGCGCCCTTGAATTATTGACAGACGTTGCAGCCTGCGCATCCATGTGCATCCACTCCTAGAGGTTGTATTAAAATAAGGCGTCTTCCTTGCTGATTCTGCGGATGATAAGGTTTGTGAACAGCACCAGCAGGAAGCCGATCACCGCCTGGAACAAACCTGCAGCTGAGGACATGCCGATATCGCCCATTACCATGAAGGTCTGATACACATACGTATCGATAACCTGCGTTACCGGGTACAGCGCGCCGGCATTCTGGGTCACCTGGAAGAACAAACCGAAGTCTGCATAGAAGATCCGGCCAATCTGGAGCATGGTCATGATGATAATGACGGGACGCACCAGAGGGATCGTAATCATCTGGATTTGATGGCGTTTGGTGGCGCCGTCAATAACGGCCGCTTCATAATATTCCGGATCAATGCCGAGCATGGAAGCCAGGTATATAACGGCGAAGTAACCGACATTGCGCCAGGTATTGACAATAGGCAGGATCAGAGGCCAGTAGGACTTATCCGTATACCACTCCACCGGATTCCAGCCCAGCTTGGGGAACAGCCAGGTGTTGAGCAGCCCGTGCTCCATCCCCAGGAAGGCAAACACCAGGTAACCAATAACGACCCAAGAGAGCAGGTACGGGAGAAACATCGCACTTTGGTGGAGCTTGGCCGCCCGCTTATTGCGCATTTCCGAGAACAAGATAGCCAATCCCACACCCATTATCAGGTTCATCAGAATGAACACGGTATTGTACAAAAGCGTATTGCGGATCAGCTCCCAGGCTACGTTGGTATCAAACAGAAACTTGAAGTTGTTGAAGCCGCTCCAGGGGCTATGGATGTAACCATCCGTGTAATTGATGTTTTTGAAGGCAATCAGTACACCAATCATGGGCAGATAATTATTGAACAGCAGGATCAGAATTCCCGGCAGCATCATGAAGTAGAATACCTTGTATTTCTTCAGAATGTGCAGGGTTCTCCGTTTCGCCGTTTTGGATACGGGAGCTGGGGTGACACCTGCGGGTGTCTTGAGCTCCATGGCCATGGGGAACCACTCCTTGTCTCTATTTGTTTTTTTATACGAAAATGCACAAGTGTCGCATCTTCATTCGGGGGGGTTCCCCCAAAGGTGCCCGGAGATTTGCTTCGAATCGGTTCGTCACGTTTGGGGGATGGTTTGGTTTGTCTGTAGCTTTATTGTATGGCTCTTCCGAATTGCAAACTATATACTGGCAGCACCTAAGCATCACTATTGTGACTTTGTGGAACGAACTGGAAAAGTTCCCAGTATCAACATGACACAATCCGACAAAACCTGCTCGTTTTTCCCCATTGCTTGCTCCATTCATCCGTTTTCCCCCACTCCCCCTGCTTTCGAACCGCTCCCAAGTTCGCCCACTCCTCCGACCACGCTCCCCGGTTCCCTATTCCTCCGATCACGCCACCCGATTGCCCCTCCCCATCGCTTTCTCGGGTAACCTGCTCTTCATCCGCCCTGCCCGTTTCCCTGTAAGGAGCAGGGTTTCGCGGACCCTAGTTCCGTTATTTCGCAAAAAAGTGCCTTTTTTTCTCCGTAACGGACACAGATGCCGCTAATTGCTCAAAAATAGGCTGTTTCGGCATTTTTGTATCAGAATAGCGGAACGTGTGTCCGTGAAAATCAGAAAAGAGGCTAATTGGCAAAAATAACGGATGCTGTGTCCGCAAGCTAAACACCATGAGTCCTCCTTTTCCATCCCCAGCCGACCTCCTCACGCCAGCCCACCTTTTTTACTCCTCCTAACCGCCTCTGCCCCATCACCAACCAGTCTCTTCTCTACCGCCTACCACCCAGCTCAACCGTCCACTCATCTCTGCTCCCCCCTAACCTGCAGCCAGGTACGACAAAAAAACCGCCTCCCTCCTGTTCAGGAGCGGAAGCGGCGTCGGCATTACGGCAGACGGCGGTGCTTTTTGCGGTATTCGTGGGGGGACATGCCGGTCATTTTTTTGAACAGCTTGGCAAAATAAGAGAAATGGGTGTACCCGATGGCCTCGGCTACCGCGCCAACCTTCAGATTGGATTCCTCCAGCAGGCGGCGGGCATACCCGATCTTCACCTCCAGCACATATTCGGTCAGGGACTGGCCCGTTTCCTTGCGGAACAGCCGGGACAGGTAAGCCGGATTCAAAAACACATATGAAGCCAGCTGCTCCCTTCCCAGCTCCTCCTGGGGATGCTGCTGGGCGTATTCCTTGATTTTGGCGATGATGGAGGATTGCTGGTGGGGTTCTCCGTGGACCGCCGTTCCGGTCCAATATTGCTCCAGAAGGCGGGAGCACCATTGCCGCAGGGCTGCCAGGGACTTCACAGGCGAGAGTGTCATAGCCTCCTCCCGGCTATCCAGCGCTTCCCCCAGAGAAACCCCTTTTTTCACCGCGGAATCCAGACAAAGATGGGCAAGGCCGAAATAAACGGCCTGCAGCGATTCGACAGACAGCTCCTCCCGTTCCAGGCGGCTGAAATAACGGTTCAGTTGCTCCGTCAGCTCCCCTCGGCGCCCATTGTCCAGCAGCAGCCCCCACTCGGCCAGAGGCGGCGGCGGAGCGGGACGGGCAGCGGGTTTGCCCTCCGTGCTGGGAAGAATCACACTATTGGTCCGGGTGACATTGGTCCGTTCCGCCTCCAGAAGACGCTGGTAAGCCTCCTCCAAGCCGGCTATGCCGACCTCACCGCCGATATAGCAGGACAGCCGGCAGTGAAAATATTCATTGCAGGATTGGATGAAGGCTTCGCATTTCTCCGCAAGGGGCACCCCATTGTCCGCCGCCGCTTCTCCTGCAGCAGGCCGGTAAAACAGGATCAACCCGCTGCCGTTCCGCTCCCCCACCACGATGCCGGGGCTTCCGTCCAGCACCAGCTCCTCGGCGGCCTTGCGGATGGCGTATTCCATAATTTCCTCATCCCGCGCGCCGAAGTCCTGCTGCCACTGCTCAATACTGATCAGCACCGGGAACAGACGGTCCTCCGAGCCGAGAGGAATATCATACTGCCGGAGCGCGGCATCCAGCTTGCCGCTTAGAAAAGCCGTCCGCCCCTGGATTACCTCCTGCCAGAAGCGCTCCACCAGAAGCGGCTTTTGACTCTCCCAGAGACTGTAATACTTCCGGTATACGCTCCGGTAATCGTGGAGCTCCCGTTCGGAGCGGATTTTGTCCAGCAGCTGCAGGATGATCTCCGACAATCTGTCATGGTCCACCGGCTTCAGCAGGTATCGGAAAGCCCCCATGGACAGCGCCTTTTGGGCATAATTGAAATTGGCATGGCCGGTCAGAAAGATGACCTCCGCATGGGGATGCTGCTCCCGGAGCCACTCTGCCAGGTCCAGACCTGACTGTCCCGGCATTTCGATATCCAGAATGACGATATCCGCCTCCCGTTCGGAAAGCAGCTCCTTGGCCTGGCGCACATCATACGCCTCCAGGACCACCGATATCCCCAGCGCCTCCCAATCCATTCCCGCCGCCAGCCCTTTGACCGCATATTTCTCATCATCCACCAATAGCACGTTGTACATGGTCTTCCCCGCCTTTTTCCAGTCTGGACTCCAAGGGCAGTATAATGAGCACCTCGGCGCCGCCGCCCTCCGCATTCTGCAAAACCACTTTTGCCTGGTCATCTGTAAAAATAGAAAGCCGCCGGATCACATTCCATATCCCCACATGCTCATCCTGAATAATCCGCCAATCGGCTCCGGCGAACTCATCTAGCCATTCTGCGGAGAATCCCACCCCCGTATCCCGGATGGAGATGCGGGCCTCCCGCTCCTGCCCCTGGCCTATAATCTGGGCGTGGATGTACAAGTGAAACGGCTGATTCCGGTTTTTGAAGCCGTGGATCACCGCATTTTCGGCAAAGGGCTGGATGGTCAAGGGAGGAATGGCCGCTGCCTTCAATTCATCACTGACGCTGATGTCAAAGACGAGATTATCCGGGTAACGCAGCCGCTGAATCTCCATGTAGTTGGCCACATGCTTAAGCTCCTCATCCAATGTGATATGGGGCCGGTTGCTGTGGACGGTGAAGCGGAAGTAATCCGCCAGGTGGAGGGCCAGCTTCTTCAGGGTCTGGTAGTCCTTGAGCACCGCCAGGTTGTAAACAATGTTCAGGCTGTTCATATAAAAATGCGGATTGATCTGCACCTGCAAATGCTTGTACTCCGCCTGCTGCACCCGCAGCTTTTCCTCGTAGACATTGATCTTGAGGGAACGGATCTGATCCGCCATGTCATTGAACACAGCCATCACGTACGCGAACTCCCCCTTGCGGCCGGTAGGCAGCCGGGTATCCAGCTTGCCCTGGCCGATGCGCCGCATCCCCTTTACCAAGGCGGAGAAAGGCCCTACCAGAATACGCTGCAGAATGAGGAAGTAGATGAACAGCACAACAAGCACACCGAAGGGTGTCACGTAGATCGCTTTTTGGAAAAAGGGCAGTCCCCGGAGAATGGTAGTTTCGGGTATCGCCAGCATCAGCCGGAGGCCGGTTGCCACGGAATCCGCCTTCACCAATAGCATCTTTTCGCTCAGACGATCATCGTCGATCAGGAGATAATTCCCCTTTTGGGTAGGATTTTTCTCCGCATAACGGCCCCAGACATCGGCGCTGATCCCGGTATTGGACAGAAGGGTGTGGCTGCTGTCCATAGCGGCAACCTCTCCTCCCGGACCCAGATTCCAGTTGCGCAGGGGAGCAATCAGCTTGTCCGGATGCACCAGAACCCCGGCAATGAGCTCAGAGGAAATGGAGGCAATGATCACCATGGCATAACCGTCGGGGGTTTGCACCAGCTGCCATCTGCCGTCGCCGTTTTGCGCCAGGGCATCGGCCATAAGCGTAATATTACGGGTCTGGCGGTTATGGTCATCGGAGCTGGCCAGGAGCAGGTCCTTATATACCGGCGAATAAATAAAGATGGAGCTGGTGACGTTGAAATACCCGATGCCCGAGGTGAGCTTGCTCATGATGCGGATTTTGGTCAGATAATATTCATTGGAGGAGGTTCCGAAGGCATAGAGGGTGGTAAAGTCCGGATCATTAACAAACCGGTACAAAAAAAGGCTGGTTTCATCCAGCATCTGGTCCGTGCTTTGGACATATTGCTGAAGCAAATTGTCGTAGTTGCTGGAAATTTGCTCGCGCACGATCCGGATGGAGTACATGTTATTGTAGAACAGAAACACTACAATGGGCACGATGACAATGGCAAAGCCCAGAATAATTTTCAGCCTTACGGAATGATACCATTTCATGGAGGTTCCTCCCTTGGAGAATGGAGCTGCCGGGTTGTTTGTGGACCCAGACACGGGTCCGGTTGGCTTTGGGAACGGAAGCGGTATAGGGGTTGCCGGATCCGTCGGGTCCGTCGGATTCGGTCAGATCCGGTCGGGACCGGATGCGTACCGTTGGGAAACCTGACAGCTGAGTATGTAATTGTATGCGTTATCAAACCGTCTGCCAAGCTTAGCCGCCTCTCCTGGTATCATCATGCCACGGTTTCCCAAAAACGTCCAGATGGCATTTTGATGCCGGGCAGGATGCGCTGTGGGCAGCTGGAACGAATTGCAGGCCGCAGTGAGACGCTTGGGCAGATCGATCACGTGTCTGAAAAAAATGTTGCCAGCGCTTCCGGGAGCGGTTACAATAACCTTGTAAACGCGCGTTCACGAAAGGGGCTTTCCAGCACATGCGCAGTGAGGATATCGCCAGGCTGGCGGGTGTGTCCAGAAGCACCGTCTCCCGTGTGATCAACAATTATTCCAACGTACCGGAGGAAACCCGGCAGCGGGTGCTGAAGGTGATTGAGGAGCATCATTACGAACCCAACACCTCTGCCCGTGTTCTGGCAGGCAAAGGAACAGACACCATTGGCTTGTTTGTAGTGAGCACCGCCGAACGGCCCGAGGTGAACCGGATCTACGACAACAGCTATTTCGCCCGGTTCGTGGATGCGGTAACGGATCATGCCAATGCCAAGGGCAGCTATGTGCTGATCCATACGGTTTATTCGCCGGAGGATTTCCTCCGGGTGAAGCAGGCCTTCCTGCAAAAGCGCATCGACGGCGGAGTGATTGTCGGCTCCGGCCGGGATCCGCAGATGGTCAGCGAGCTGGCGGAGCTTCAAGCCCCCATCGTGCTGATCGACTACGATATTGGCGAGATAATCGGCGGGCGCCTGAACAAAAACAGGCTGGCCGTGGTGAACTCCATGGACTACGAAGGCACCATGTCCGTGATGGAGCATCTAATGGGACTGGGCCACAGGGAGATTGGCATCCTGGCCGGGCGGCTGGATACCTATTCCGGCCGGGAGCGGTTCAAGGCATACGAAACGGCGCTCCAACAGCACGGCTTGCCCATGTGGGAGGAGTTTATCCTGCAGGGCCAGTTCCTGAAGGAAAAAGCCTATGCGGAGGCCGAACGGCTGGCACTCTCTGAGAAGCTGCCCACGGCGCTGTTCTGCGCCAATGACGATATGGCCATTTCCGCGCTCCAGGCCTTCACCCGCCACGGCATCCGGGTGCCGGAGGACATTTCGCTGGCAGGTTATGATGACGTGCCGTCCGCATCCTTGCTGTCGCCGGGTCTAACCACCGTCCGGCTGCCCATCTATGAGATGGCGCGGGCTGCCGTGGAGTCCATCAGCCGGATGCAGCAGAAAAAAAGCGGCTCCAGCTTCGAAACCGTCAGTTTCCCCGCAGAGTTTATCCAACGCGGCTCCTGCCGGAGCATCGGGCCGTGAAGCCGCGGCGGGCAACCGAGCCGGTTTGTCCTGTAATCCGGCCGTGTCGGACGGGACAGCGGCGCTGAGCTCCTTCAGCAGAGGTGGACTCTGCCGGTGCAGGCTGGTGCAGGTCAGTGTAGGCTGGCGTAAGGCCGATTTGCCCTCCACTTTCCTGAAATAACTGCAAAAGTGCAGTTATTCCAGGCGGAGAGGCCCTCCGGCACCACTTATCCTGCAAAAATACATTTATTTTTGAAAAGGCGGCCTTTTTGTCTGGGATGGGCAGGAAATAACTGCATTTTTGCAGGTAAAGCCGCTCAATGACCCCTACAGCCCAAAAATAACTGCACTTTTGCAGGATAGGATCGCTTAGAGGAGGTTCGTTCTCCGCTGTATCGCGCAAATACTGCTCCTGCGCTCAGCCCATCGCTTTGCCCAGATCAGGCAACGGGAGCTTTACCCCAAAATAAACGCGCGTTCACAAAACGCCTGTTTATCATAAAACCTTCCTATCCGAAAGGAGTCGACCCCTTTGAAATTCGGCCATTTTGATGATCAGCGCAAGGAATACGTCATTACGACCCCTCAAACCCCCTATCCCTGGATTAATTACCTGGGCAATGAGAGCTTTTTCGGCCTCATCTCCAACACCTCCGGCGGCTACTGCTTTTACCGGGACGCGCGTTTACGGAGGCTGACCCGTTACCGCTACAACAATGTCCCTCTGGACAATGGCGGACGTTACTTCTATCTGCATGACAACGGTGATTTCTGGACGCCGGGCTGGATGCCGGTCAAGCGGGAGCTGGATTTTTATGAATGCCGCCATGGTCTGGGCTATACCTCCATCACCGGCGAACGCAACGGCATCCGCGTCAGCCAGCTGGCCTTCATTCCCCTGGGCTTCAATGGCGAAGTGTACCAGGTTAAGGTGAAAAACACCGGCGACACCTCTAAAACTGTCACTCTTTTTTCCTTCATCGAATTCTGTCTCTGGAACGCTTATGACGATATGACCAACTTCCAACGGAACCTGAGCATCGGTGAGGTGGAGGTGGAGGACAATGCCATCTACCATAAGACGGAATACCGGGAGCGCCGGAATCACTTCTCCTTTTTCTCGGTAAACCGTCCCTTCGACGGCTTCGACACCGACCGGGATACCTTCCTGGGCGCGTACAATGGCTTTGATCATCCCGATGTGGTGGCGGCCGGTGAATCCTCCAATTCCGTAGCCAGCGGCTGGTGTCCGGTAGGCTCGCACTCCTTCAAGCTCAGCCTTGCTCCCGGAGAAGAGCAGTCTCTGGTGTTTGTGCTGGGGTATGTGGAGAATCCCGAGGAGGAGAAATGGGAAAAACCCGGTGTCATCAACAAATCCCGGGCCTATGAAATGATGAGCCGCTTCCCCGGTGACGGAGCCGTAGACCGCGCCCTTGCCGACCTGGCCGCTTATTGGGACCGCCTGCTGGGCAAATACACGGTAGATACCAGTGACGACAAGCTGGCCCGGATGGTCAACATCTGGAACCCGTATCAATGTATGGTCACCTTCAATATGTCCCGCTCGGCCTCCTATTTCGAATCGGGCATCGGCCGGGGTATGGGCTTCCGGGATTCCAACCAGGATCTCCTGGGCTTCGTGCACCAGATTCCCGAACGCGCCAAAGAGCGGATTATCGACATCGCCTCTACCCAATTCGAGGACGGCAGCGCCTATCACCAATATCAGCCTCTGACCAAAAAGGGCAACCACGAGGTGGGCGGCGGCTTCAACGACGATCCCCTGTGGCTGATTGTCGGCACGGCGGCGTACATTAAGGAAACGGGAGATTTCAGCATCCTGGATGAGCAGGTGCCCTTCGACTGCAATCCGGACAATACGGCGACCCTGTTCGAGCATCTGAAGCGTTCCTTCTATCATGTTATCCACAACCTGGGGCCTCATGGTCTGCCGCTGATCGGCCGTGCGGACTGGAATGACTGCCTCAACCTGAACTGCTTCTCCAAGGAGCCGGGCGAGTCCTTCCAAACCACCGGCAACATCGACGGCCGTGTGGCTGAATCCGTCTTTATCGCAGGGTTGTTCGTATTCACCGGGCCGGACTTCGCCGCTCTGTGCCGGCTGCGCGGTTTGGACGGGGAAGCGGAAGCCGCTGAGGCCGCTATTGAGGAAATGCGCAAAACCACCATGAACCACGGCTTTGACGGAGATTGGTTCCTGCGGGCCTACGATCATTTTGGCGATAAGGTGGGAAGCAAGGAAAATGCCGAGGGACAAATTTTCATTGAGCCCCAAGGCATATGCGTCATGGCCGGCATCGGCGCGGAGGACGGCTCCGCCCTGAAGGCGCTGGAGTCTGTGAAGGAGCGTCTGGAAACGCCCTACGGCATCGTGCTGCAAAACCCGCCCTACTCCACCTACTATCTCAACCTGGGTGAGATCTCCACCTATCCGCCAGGTTACAAGGAAAACGCAGGGATTTTCTGCCACAATAACCCCTGGATCATGATTGCCGAAACCGTGCTGGGCCGGGGAGACAGAGCCTTCGAGGTATACCGGAAGATCGCTCCCGCTTACCTGGAGGAGATCAGCGAAATCCACAAGATGGAGCCGTATGTCTACTCCCAAATGATTGCCGGCAAGGATGCCGTACGCCACGGCGAAGCCAAAAACTCCTGGCTGACCGGAACCGCCGCCTGGAACTATATCGCCATTACACAAGCGATTCTCGGCATTAAGCCGGACTTTGGCGGTTTGCAGGTAGACCCCTGCATCCCTGCAGAGTGGGACGGCTACACCATTACACGGGAATTCCGGGGAAGCACGTATGTCATCGCCGTCAAAAATCCGGAGCATGTCTCCTGCGGTGTCCGCAGCGTAACTGTGGACGAACGGCCGGTGGAGGGCAATATTCTGCCTGTATTCCCGGAAGGCGGCGTCCATCAGGTAGAGGTTGTTCTGGGATAAATTGGAGCCGCCAAACGCCGCAGCTTTAAGCTTTTTTTCAGGTTTCATTCATCTGTTCTTAAGCTTTGTCCGGTAAACTGCCATCATAGACGAACCTTAGAGAGCAACAGCAGGAGAATAAGAAGGAAAGAATAAGAAGGAAAAGCAAGGCAATAGCTAAGAGCCCTTATCCGTTTTGGCCACTGAGGCGACGGGTAAGGGCTTTTCGATATGCGGAGATACGGAGATGCGCGGGGATTACCGCTACTATGGTCCAATGTGATGGGCCACAGACGGTGCGCAGCGGCTCCCGGTCGATGATGCGGCATTTGCCAAGCCTACACTTTTTTAACGGAAGTGAGAGCTCTTATATGTGCCAAAATGGGGGTTCGAAAAATCTAACGGAAGCCAGAGACGTTATTCGACCAAAATCGGGCTTCCCAGAGGCTGTCTGGCCCGAATAGCGGCCGTGGCCGCCGTTAGATTTTCAAAAGTGGTATTTTCGCGGCAATAGCCGCTTGTACCGCCGTTAGAATCGGAGACGACTCAACGGGACCATCACCGGCGAGATGCCGAATCAGCCAAAAAAGGCACCGGACGGCTCCCTCCGGAGCCGTACCGATGCCCACACACGATTCTACCCTTCCGCATCCGCTCGCATTTCACGCCGATTTAAGCCAGCGCTTTTTCCAGAAGGGACTGGGCGGAAGCCGCCTGATAGCCGTATTTGCGGAAGAAACCAACATTGGCGAGACGTCCGGAAACGCTCATCCGTTTGGCGCCAAGCTCACCTGCGCGTTTTTCCGCCGTTTCCATCAGAAGCTCGCCGATGCCCTGCCCGTGGAGCTCGGGGGCAACGCACAGCGCTTCAATGCAGGAGATGCCCGCTTCGCCCTGGGACAGCATCACCACACCCACGACTTTATGATGCAGTACGGCCACATAGCTCAACCGCTCCGGCATATCCCGGATCACCCGCTCCCAGCAAAACTCCTCGGGATTCTCCAGACCGGCCGTCCGCCATGCCTCCTGTACCAGCTCCGCTACCGCTTCCGCATGCGCATTCGCGCAGCAGGTGACAACCACTTCCTGCTCCAGTCTCATGCTCAGGATCACCCATTTCCAATTGATTGTATGTTGTACTTATTATAAAACAGCCAACAGAAAATGGGAATAAAGTTTGTTGCTTTTTTCACAAGCGCAAGAACGATTGGCACAAATCCGCCATACTCCCAAACTTACATCGTCCAGATCTGCCGTACTCCCAGATCCGCATCCTCCCAGATCCGTCATACTCCACAAGGCGCCGCGACGAAATAAACCCCCGGCTTATCAGCCGGAGGCCCAACATTTTTTAAGCAGCATATTAGAATAAGCCGAACTCTTCTGCCCTACCTACGATCTTGCTTCCAGAAAAGCGGTCAACGCCCCGCGGATCTCCTCCGGTGTCTCCAGCTCCAGCACCTGTTCCGCCAGCTTCACACAATCGGCATGGCTGCATCCGGCGACGGTTTCCTTCACCTTGTGAATGGAGCCGGGGGACATGCTCCACTCATGGAGCCCCAGCCCCAGAAGCAGCGGCGCCGCCAGCCGGTCGCCGGCCATGCTGCCGCACATCCCCGCCCATTTGCCGTGGGCATTGGCCGCGTCTATCACATTCTTGATCAGCCGGATCACCGCCGGGTGGAAATAATCATAGAGATAAGAGACCTTTTCATTCATGCGGTCCACCGCAACCGTATACTGCACCAGATCATTGGTGCCAATGCTGAAGAAATCCACTTCCTTGGCGAAGCTGTGGGCCATAACCGCGGCGGACGGAATCTCCACCATGATGCCCAGCTCCACCTTCTCCGCCATCGGAGTCCCTTCCGCCTCCAGCTGCGTCCGAACCTCCGTATAGATGGCCTTCGCCTGCCGCCATTCCCCCAGCCCCGAGATCATGGGAAACATGATCTTCAAATTGCCGAAGGCGCTGGCCCGCAGCACCGCCCTAAGCTGGATGCGCAGCAGCTCCTGCCGGTCCAGACAAAGCCGGATGGCCCTGTAGCCCAGGAACGGGTTCATCTCCTTCGGGAGCTCCAGATACGGCAGCTCCTTGTCTCCGCCGATATCCAACGTCCGGATGACAACCGGCTGGCCCTCCATGGACTCTGCCACTGCTTTGTAGGCCTTAAACTGGAGCTCTTCGCCGGGCATCGTGCTGCTGCCCATAAACAGAAACTCCGTGCGGTACAAACCTACCGCCTCCGCTCCTTTGGCCAGCAGCCCCTCCGCTTCCGCCGGAGTGCCGATGTTGGCGGCGATCTCCACCCGGAACCCGTCAGTGGTGGCAGCCGGACGGGCGGCGAAGGCTGCCAGACGCTCCCGTTCAGTCCGCTCCGAATCCATCAGCCGCAGGAATTCCTCCCGCACCTTCTCCTCCGGACGCACAAAACACTCTCCTGTGGAGCCGTTCAGGATAACCGGGTCGCCATTGCGGATTTCGTCCAGTCCGGCTCCTACCCCCAGTACTGCGGCAATCCCAAGGGATTGGGCCAAAATAGCCGTGTGAGAGGTTTTCCCGCCGATGCGGGTCACGAACCCTTGGACCAGTGAGCGGTCCAACTGCACCGTATCCGAGGGGGTCAGGTCGTCAGCGATGAGCACCACTTCTCCGCGGATATCGGACAGGCGGGCTCCCTGATGGTCCAGCACCCGGGCCAGCAGGCGGCTGCCCACATCCTTGATGTCCGCTGCCCGCTCCTGCATATAAGCGTTATCCATCTTTTCGAAGATACCCGCTATTTGCAGGGCAATCCGGCAAACGGCGGTTTCCGCGCTCCAGCCTTCTTTTATAATCAGCTGCTCCATGGGCGGGAAAAAGGTCGGGTCATTCAAAAAGCTGACCTGCCCCTTCAAAATCCCTGCCTTCTCCTCCCCCAGCTTCAGCTTGGTCTGTTCAATCAGATTGGCCAGCTCCTCCAGACAGCGTGCTTTGGCCTGGCGGAGCTTCTCCAGCTCCGTATCCGGGGCATCGGTTTTACGCTCGGGTCTGCCTGCCAGCTTCAATGGAGCATAGACAAAGGCTGTTCCCATCCGGATGCCTTCGGAGACACCAATGCCCTTAATGATTGTGGATGTCATGACATTTCCCTCCTGTCCTCCGGTTTACGCTTCTCCGAAGCCTTCCTCTACCAGCCGGGCCAGGGTGTCCACAGCCGATTCCTCGTCCGGGCCCTCCGCCGTAATGATCATCATAGATCCTTTAGACAGCCCCAGGGTCATCAAACCGAGAATGCTTTTGGCATCGATGGCTGCGTCCTGCCCCTCCGGCTTCACGGTGATAGCCGATTGGAATGAACCTGCTTTTTCCGAAAACAGCTGGGCGGGACGGATATGAAAGCCCGCTTCGTTTTGGATGGTTACTTGTTTCTCCAGCATGGGAATCCTCCTCTATCCGAAAAAAATTAGATATCAGCCAGCAGTGCGGCCAATTCATCATAATTGCCAACAGCCAACAGCTTGCCACGGAATTCCTCATCTATGAGCTTGCGGGAAATGGCGATGAGAATTTTCAGATGTTCGTTGCCTGCCGCCTCTTGAGGCACAGCAATCATAAACACCGCTTGTACGGGCTTGCCGTCCAGCGAGGCCCATTCCAAGGGCTGGGCCAGCTTGGCGAAGGCAATACCCGCCTTGGCCACCCCGGGGGACTTGCCGTGGGGGATAGCCACACCGAAGCCGATGCCTGTGGAACCGGTGGCCTCCCGCTGCAGGACCGCCTCCAGATAGGCGGCTTTGTCGCTTACGCTGCCTCCATCGGCAAGGCTGTCCACCAGGAGGCGGATCGCCTCCTCCTTGGACGGGGCGGAAAGGGGAATCTTTACGGATTTTATGTCTAACAACTCGGTTATGGTCATGGCAATACCCTCCTGTGCAGATCATGGGATTGAATTTCAACTGTTCAACTATTCAGCTACAGATTGTATGTCCGGCTTCGGGGTTCCCTATACCTTCGGTTGGAGCGGCTTCTTCAGCACTGCCAGCAAGAGGGCTGATACCAGTGTACCTACGACGATGGACAGAGCATACCAGGCTACATGGTTGACGGCATTGGGAATCGCCAGGACAAAGGCGCCGCCATGGGGAGCACGCAGGGTAATATCGAACATCATGGACATGGCCCCGGTTACGGCAGACCCGGCAATAATCGACGGAATGACCCGGAAAGGATCACCTGCCGCAAAAGGGATGGCGCCTTCCGTAATGAAGGCCAGACCCAGTACAGAGGCAGCTTTGCCTGCATCCCGCTCCTCGGGCGTGAACTTGTTCTTGGCAATCAGCGTAGCCAGCCACAAGGCCAGGGGAGGTGTCATGCCGGCAGCCATAACGGCAGCCATCGGGCCGTACACATTGCTGGCCAACAGGCCCACGGAGAAGGTGTAGGCGGTTTTGTTCAACGGGCCGCCCATATCGAAGGCCATCATGGCTCCCAGGATCAGACCAAGCAGAATGGCATTGGTGGTGCCTAGGGTTTGTAGCCAATTGGTCAGGCCATCCATCACATATTTAATTGGTTCGCCAATCACATAAATCATCATAAGTCCGGTTATGCCAGTTGCCAGCAGAGGGATGATCAGAATGGGCTTCAATCCCTCCAGGTTCCGCGGCATCTTGATGTGCTGCTTCATCCATTTGGCCACATAGCCTGCCAGGAAACCGGCGATAATGCCGCCGAGGAACCCTGCACCGATCTGGGAGGCCAGCATGCCGCCCACCAAACCGGGAGCCATACCGGGTTTTTCGGCAATGGAGAAGGCAATGAAGCCGGCCAGAATCGGCACCATCAGTTGGAAGGCGGCGCCGCTGCCGATGTTCATCAAGGCTGCGGCCAATGTGCCCTCCTCCTTGAAGGCTTCGATCCCGAACACAAAGGACAAGGCGATCAGAAGCCCGCCTGCTACGACCAGAGGCAGCATGGCGGATACCCCGGTCATCAGATGTTTGTAAGCACCTTTGCGGGCTGCGCCACGGTCTGCCTTCGCTTTTTCCACCTGGTCGGCCAGGCCGGAGGCAGAGCTTTGGGGGGCTGCAGCGGGTTTGTTCAGGGCTTCTTCGATGAGCCCGGCGGGATTCTTGATGGCTTGGGCCACGGGTACCTTCACAACCGGCTTGCCAACGAAACGCCCCTCCAGCACATCCGTATCCGCTGCGATTATAATGGCATGGGCTTCAGCAATTTCCGCGTCGGACAGCTCATTCTCCACACCCACGGCGCCGCGGGTTTCCACCTTGATGTCAATCCCCTTCTCACGGGCAGTCTTCAGCAGGGATTCGGCAGCCATATAGGTATGGGCCACGCCGGTGGGGCATGCGGTGACAGCCAACAGCTTTTTCATATCTCATTCATCCCCTTTTCTTTAATCGTGTATGGAATGGAGGACAGCTTCACCTGATCCAATTTGGCCTCGACTTCCTCGATGCTGCATACCTGTGTGCCCGGTTTGGAGGCGGTAATGGTTCCCGCAGCCGAGGTGATCCTGGCCATCTCCGGCAGCGTCCGTCCCCCCAGCAGGCTGTAGACCATAGCCGCTACCATGGAATCTCCGGCCCCGACGGTGCTGACCGGCTGAATCGGAAAAGGCCTTGCCCGGTATGCCTCCGTGTCGCTAATAAGGATGGAGCCGTCTCCGCCCATAGATACCAGCACCAGCTTCAAACCCTTGCTGCGAATCAGCTCCCTGGCGGCAGACACCAGCTCTTCGTCATTCTCCAGCCGACGTCCCAAATACAGCTCCAGCTCGTGAAGATTGGGTTTGATGGCGAAGGGTTTCGCTTCCACCCCCTCGGCAAAGGCCGGACCATCTGCATCCAGGATCACCGGCACGTTTCGTTTGTGGGCCTCCTCAATCAGCATCCGGTAATAGCCCGCAGGTGCACCCGGCGGAAGACTGCCTCCGATAACGGCATAAGCAGCACCCTCAAGTGCAGCGGCAAACCGGGCTGTAAAACGCTCCAGCACGGCTTCCTCCGCCAGAATACCCGGTTCATTAAATTCGGTGGTTTGCCGGGTGCTTTCGTCTACCACCTTGAGGTTGACCCGGGTTTCCCCCTCTGCTTCCTCAAAGCCGCAGGTGATCCCGGCCTGCTCCAGCTTGTCCCGGAGCAGCCTGCTTTGGTAGCCGCCAGCCACAGCCAACGCTGCTGCGCTTACGCCAAAGCCGGATAACACCTTCGCCACATTAATTCCCTTGCCACCCGCATCGATCCGGACCTTCTTGATCCGGTTCAATCCGGCCAGCTCAATGTTGTCCACATGGACAGTCTTATCTACAGCAGGATTCATGGTTACAGTAACGACTGCAGGGTTCATGGGTCATTCTCCTTTTTCTGCCGCAATAGTCAGCTGTACGCCCGCTTCCTCCAGCTCCTTCTTGGCCGTTTCCGGAAGAAGGGGATCGGCGATGAGACGGTCAATGTCCTTCAGATCCGCCACCTTGGCAAAAACCGATTTGCCATATTTGCTGTGGTCCGCCAGCAGGATCACCTCGCGGCCAGCATGGATCATCTTCCGCTTCATTTCCGCTTCGGTAATGCTCGGTGTAGTCAAACCCGCTGCCGGCTCGATGCCATTGATAGCCAGAAAGGTTTTGTCCACCCGCAGCTGCTCCAGTGCCCGTTCCGCCATAGGTCCGACCATAGCCAAGGTTTCATAACGAACGGTCCCCCCCGTCAGCACCAGGCTGATGTTGGGCTGCTGGGCCAGCTCCTGGGCAACCACGATGGAGTTGGTCACCACCGTTAGCCGGGGAACTGCCTTGATGGCTTTGGCCAGATAGTAGGTGGTGGTTCCCGAGTCGAGAATGATGGTATCCCCCTCCCGGACCAGCGCCGCGGCTTCCCGGGCAATCGCTTCCTTCTGAAGACGGAAACGGTCCTCCTTCTCCACATAAGAGGGCTCGGCATTATCCGCTTGGACAAGGGCAACCGCACCTCCATGGGTACGGCGGACCAGCCCGCTTTCCTCCAGATCCTTCAAATCCCGTCTCACCGTGGATTCCGACACCTGAAAAGTCAGGGCCAGCTCCTGGACAGAAGCTCTTCCGGTATTTTGTATATGATCGCTTATCTGCTGCTTGCGTTCTTCTTCAAATAACAAGGGGGCCTCACCTCCTGAGCTAGTTTGCTCATTTGCAGTCATTTTATAAAAGTTAAGGAGTAAATCATGATTGTTTTCTCTCACTTATGATAATATATGATCATTATTGATTTGTAAAGCGCTTTATTCAAACGAATCACTCACAAATAATCACATATGCGCACAGTTTTCCCTGATCCATGCACAAAAAAACGCCTAAGCCGGTTTTGGCTCAAGCGCCTCCCATTATCCTCACGCTTTTATTCCCCCGCCTCTATCAAAAGCGCCGCCGCCAGCTCCACATGCTCCAGTGACGGCGGCAAGCGGCTTTCCACATTCCAGCTTTCCGCCATGGCCGTTTCCATATAGAATAGCTTACGCAGATCAGCCTCCGGCACCTTCAAGCGCTCCGCCAGGCTGATGATGATTGCGTTCATCCTTCCATAAGTACCGGGGGTAATGATGTCGCCAACTTCATTCAGAATAAACCGCGGCAGCTCAAATACAGGGTCACCAATTACACCCTTGGGGTCGATGATCCGGTAAGCCCCGTTTTGCTCCAACAGGATATTGTCATGATGCAAGTCGCCATGCAGCAAAACCCGCCGGGGATAGGCGTCCCACAAAACCAAGCAGAGCTCCTCCGCTTTTTGCATATGCCCGCACAGTCTGCGGTTCCCTTCCCGCTCGCGCATATAACGGGCGATCCGGGTTACCCAATCCAGGTAAGAGGGATAAGCTGCCGCATCCGCTGGCGCGATATGCAAACCGGCAACCAAACCGCAAAAAACGGACAGTCCTTTGTCCAAAGACGGCTCGCCCCGCAGGGGAACTCCCGGAAGAATCCGCTCCTCCAGAAGCGCTCCATCCTCCACATCCACCGCCAGCATCCGGCAAAACTTCCTGCCGTTGTACTCCTCCAGGGCCAAAGCTTCCGTCGTCCGTTCCCTGCTGGGGGGACCAAGCTTCAGGACGGCCTTGCCGAATGAAGAGGATTCACAGGTGAATACACAATTTGCCGAAAAGGAGTGGAGCAGCTCCAATCCGCTGAGCCCCCATCGTTCTGCACATCTGGACAGCTTCTCCCCCAATCCATCCCAAAACACCCTGCCGAAACGTCCTATAATTAGTTCTGCTTCCTCTGCTGTAAAGCTGTACATATGATGCCTCCGGTTTCCGACGTTACCATTTATTGTACTGCACAGCTTGTCCCGGACTCAACTAAGTGAAGGGCCGGGTCTTTACATTGATCCCGGCTGCCCCTACAATATCCTTTGAGGTGAAGCCGCTCCCATGAAAAAAACCATAAGAATCGTCCTTCTGCTGCTTGTTGCAGGCGTCCTCTTCTATGCCCAGGTGAACGGATATATCGATATCCGCTTTGATGAAGAAGCAGGTACGGGCGAAACAGTGACGCTTCATTTCCCGGCGGACCGTTACCCGGAAACGGCCCTCCATATTAAAGAGGCTATCGCCGCCGGAGAGTCCCCGACCTGCACCCTGGACAGGAGGGGCGCCGACCAAAACCGCAAGGAATCCCTGAAGGGGATCCCGACCAAAGCCGGTTATGACCGGGATGAATGGCCGATGGCCATGTGCGCGGAGGGCGGTGCCGGTGCGGATATCAAATACATCGATCCCTCCGACAACCGCGGAGCAGGAAGCTGGGTCAGCAACCAGCTGGAGCAATATCCGGACGGCACACGGGTCCAATTTGTCGTCCCATGAGCATTTTTTTCAAGAGATAAGCATGTGCGGCATCATATGTAAAATCCTTGTTTTCCGGAGGCTTAGAGTGAACCTGCCCGGTATGCTGACAGTAATCTGCAGCGGCTGCGGCAGGTTTTTCTTTGCAAACTACTTTATCTGTCGTAGTAATTATGCTACAATGGTTTTACTACGACAGACGAAGTACGACAGATGTAGTAATATAGCGGAAACAACCGGCTAACCGGAAAGGAGGCCCGGCGTGTGATCAGCAGCGACGTAATCCGGGGTTATAACGACACCATGATCCTGTATATGCTCCTCGACGGAGAGTCATATGGCTATGAAATCTCCAAGAATATCAAGAAGCTCTCCGAGGAGAAATACATTATGAAGGAAACCACACTTTATTCCGCTTTTACCCGGCTGGAGAATAACGGTTATATTGAATCGTTCCATAAGGATGAAACCTTGGGCAAAAGACGGACCTATTACCGCATGACACCGGCGGGTTTGGCTTATTATCAGGACAAATGCAGAGAATGGCTGGTTACCCAAGAGGTTGTCAACAAATTTATAAAGGAGCTGTGACAGCATGGACACAATCGCCAGTTATCTGGATAACATGTTCGCTTCCCTCCCCCGTACAAGGCAGATGCTGACGCTGAAGGAAGAGATGCTTGCCACCATGGAGGAGAAGTATCAGGAGCTGAAGCAGGAGGGCAAAACAGAAAACGAAGCAGTGGGCATCGTCATTTCCGAATTCGGCAATATTGATGAACTGATGGCAGAGCTGAATATACCCTTGGCTTCTGAGGAAGCCATGCTGCCCGTTGTGGCAGAGGAAGAAGTCCACAGCTTCTTGAAGCTAAAGAAAACCTCAGGGCTGCAGATCGGAATAGGTGTTTTTATGTGCATGGCGGGGATTGCCCTGCTGGTCTTCATCTCGACTCTGGTAGAAAACAGCCAATCCGGCGGTCTGCTGTCGGAGGATTCCGGTTACATGGTGGGGCTTGCCGCCATGTTCGCCCTTATGGTGCCGGCTATCGGCATCTTCATTTACACCGGTATGAAGCTGGAGAAATACAAACATCTGCAGGGGGACTTCGTCATGGCCCCCTCCCTGAAGGCCATGCTGGAGAGCAGGAAAGCCGCCTTTGCTCCCACATATACCTTCTCTCTTATCACCGGGGTTTGTTTGGCCGTGATTTCCCCGGTTGCCATCTTCATCGCTACCGCGGTGGGAGAACAATCCGCCACCTATGGCGTATCCGTCATGCTGCTCCTGGTGGGGATTGCCGTGATCCTGTTCGTTTATTTCGGGTCCATCCGGGAGAGCTACAACATGCTGCTCCAGCAGGAGGATTTTACGAAGGAAAAAAAGGAGGTCAACCGGGTGATTGGCGCGGTTGCCTCCATTGTGTGGCCGGTAGCCACCTGTATTTTCCTGGTTAGCGGCTTCATCTATAGCATGTGGCATATCAATTGGGTGGTATTCCCCATCACCGGTATCCTCTTCGGCACCTTCTGCGGCGCCTACAGCATCCTCAAGGACCGCGGACAGGCATAAACCGGCATTATTTAGCCGCAGCTGTTTTGAATTGCTTTCTCACTTCCGCATACATTTCATTGGCTTCCGGGTCTGCGCCGTCCGGTCGTGAATCCCGGACCAGCATTTTTTTATCCCCCTTTTTACAGCCAAATACCGCTTTATTTGCGTAAAAAAGGGTGTTCGTTATAGGAGTTTGCCACATCAGGAATATTGGAATAACTGAAATTTAACCAATTAATTTTGTCCCTATTGGCTTTTAAAAATGTAGCGCGCATAACCATTTGATCTGATTCGTTGCCGAACTTATCTACCATCGGAAAAGTCACAGTAATCGTAACATCCGTTACCTCGGGAATGTCTTTCAAACCCTGCATAGTTTTAGCAATGCCAGAAAGCATGCCCGTTTTAATCATGTTGTTAGTAAAGTTGTCGCTCCCTGGAACCGTAATTTCTGTCCAACCATCATCTTGCAGATCTACCTTGGCGTCATCAAAGTTTTTTAACGCGGCAGCCTTTACTTTTTCAGCTGGGGTTTTTGGCTCCTCCTTAGGCGATGCGCTAGGAACCGGTATTGGGGTTGCTTTCGAAGGCTGCGGGGTAGATGATAACACTGAAGCTACAACAGGTTCAGCCTTCCTGGAATCAATATATTGATTCGTGGTTATAGCAAAAAATACTAATCCTACCATTGTCCATAGAGAAGCCTTTTTAATGTCTTTGTTTTGTATGATTTTTTTGCATAAAGAGATAAATAAAACAATAAATACCACAAGTCCGATTAATACTAATAATCCCCACATAGCGTTGTTTGCACCTCTCCCTTTTGTACAGATTTTATCATAGGGAGCATTCAACAGAAGGCCTAAAAAGTTACAAATTTATATCTATCCTATTCTTTGTTTTAACCAGTAACCTCCGTCATCCTGGAAGCTGAGAGTACCACCCCTTATTTTCCAATAAAAGGTTATTATTAAGAAAGTTTATGAATTAATGATCGCTCATATTTCAAAAGCAAACTAAACTCCTTTTTGAACAAAATCCCCAACATCCAGGGCCTTATCGCATTAAGGTTCCTCCTGTATTCCAGCACAAAATATCAGATGTTTACACGCTTCGTCAAAAAAGACAATAAGAAGACATAAGGTCATTGTTAACCTCATGTCTTCTTATGATTCAAATTATGAATCTTACAGCGGATACGCAATAGTAGTCATCAGGCTGTTCTCGGCCTGGGTGGAATCCAAACGGCTGTATTGGACGATCACCGGCACATTGCTCTCCACTTCCATAGCATAAGGAACGCCTACCGGAATACCCACGCCGTCTTTGATGAGAGAGCTTGTCCGGATATGCTTGGTCCGTTTGGCAGGACAGACGGCCGGCACTTTCTCCAGTGGAGCTTGATCCTCGTAGTATACCGTCACCAGAATGTGCGCATCCTCGTCGCCGCAATTCAATACGCAAATGGATTCGTGGCTCAACAGCTCGCCCTTGCTCACCGGAGGGATGAAGCCGTCCGGAATATACCAATTCAATGCACCCTTGCCCATGTTCAAAAAGCACCTCCGCAGGTTGTGGTCATTCGCGTTAACATTTCATTTCCCCCTCTATCATACCGGGCCTGGGGAAGTGAAGCAATAGCCTGCCGGAAGATTTCACAGAAAAACAAATAAATTCGGAAACAAAAACAGATTCCCATAAGAAAGCAGGATATTGCCGTAAAAAAGCAGGTTTGGTTATGTTCGTCCCATTTTTCCCGTGATAAGGTAAGGGTATTCCAAGGTATAAGGAGCCATATGCCATGACTGAGCTAAGAATTGACGCCGCCAAAACCGCCGGCACCATTAACCGCAATATTTACGGCCATTTCGCCGAGCATCTGGGCAGATGCATCTATGAAGGAATGTGGGTGGGTGAGGATTCCCCCATTCCCAACACCAAGGGGCTGCGCAACGATGTAACTGCCGCCCTGAAAGCGCTGAATATTCCCGTACTCCGTTGGCCGGGAGGCTGCTTCGCCGACGAATACCACTGGATGGACGGTATCGGGCCGAAGGAAAACAGACCGCGTATGGTCAACACCCACTGGGGCGGCACCGTGGAAAATAACCATTTTGGCACCCACGAGTTTATGGAGCTGTGTGAGCAGCTGGGCACGGAGCCGTATATCAACGGCAATGTGGGCAGCGGCACCGTCTATGAAATGCAGCAATGGATGGAGTATCTCACCTTTGATGGAGAGTCTCCGATGGCCAATTTGCGAAAACGTAACGGCCGGGAGTTGCCCTGGAAGGCGAAATATTTCGGCGTGGGCAACGAAAGCTGGGGCTGCGGCGGCAATATGCGTCCGGAATATTACGCGGATGAATACCGCCGGTACGCCACCTATGTGCGCAATTACGGAGACAATAAGGTATACAAAATCGCCTGCGGAGCCAGCGAAGGGGACTACCACTGGACCGAGGTACTGATGCGCGAAGCCGGCAGGTTTATGCATGGCCTGAGCCTCCACTACTACACATTGCCCACTGGAAATTGGCAGGATAAAGGCTCCGCCACCGAGTTTGACTCCACCGCCTGGTTCGAAACCCTGCGCCGCACCCTGTATATGGAGGAGCTGTTAACCAAACACTCCGCCATTATGGACAAATACGATCCGGAAAAGCGCGTAGGGCTGATTGTAGACGAATGGGGCACCTGGTACAATGTGGAGCCGGGCACCAATCCGGGTTTCCTGTACCAGCAGAATTCATTGCGTGATGCTCTGGTAGCAGGCATCAACCTCAACCTGTTCCACCAGCATTGCGACCGTGTCCAAATGGCCAATATTGCCCAGACGGTGAATGTGCTGCAGGCGATGATTCTGACCGAAGGTGAAAAAATGGTGCTCACCCCCACCTATCATGTGTTCGAAATGTTCAAGGTTCATCAGGACGCCGAGCTTGTGCCGGTTGAGCTGGAGAGCCCTTCTTATACCCTGGGCGCCGTCAGCATTCCCCAGCTGTCAGTCTCCTGCTCCCGCAATGCCGAGGGCAAGCTGCACCTGTCCCTGTGCAATTTGCACCACGCCGAAGCCGCACAGGTGCAAGTGAAGCTGTCCGGTTTAACCGCGGCAGCACCCGAGCTACACGGTCGAATTCTGGCCCATGACTCCCTGCAGGCCCATAATACCTTTGCCGATCCGGAGAAGGTGAAGCCTGTGGCCTTCACAGCCCTGGAATGGAATGGAGATGTGTTGTCCGCCACTCTGCCTGCGGCTTCCATTGTGGTAATCGCTATCGGGTAAGAATGGGCTTGATGGAAGGAGTGCGGCAAAACATGAGGACAGGCTGCAAGGGCTGCATGGAAGTGGATGCTGATGCAGAGGTGGAACGCCTGTGGAAGCGGATGAAGCTGCGGGAGGGCGAAGCGGTGACTGATGCGGTGTACGAAGCGCGGGTAGCCGCTTGCGAGTCATGTGCAGCCTTGCAGGGCGGCTCCACCTGCCGCCATTGCGGCTGTCTCGTCCGTTACCGGGCCAGGCTGACAGACGGGGTATGCCCTTACCCCGGCGGCTCCAGGTGGGAAGCCGCCCTGAAATAACATGGTCCGGGCCACAGGCTGGATGTGTTATGGAAGCCTCGAAATCGGCAAAGCCGATTTGAGGGCCTTCTCCGGCATTTCATCCGTCTTTGGTACAGCGGGCACCGCAGCATGAGTGGCGCTTTCTTAAAAAACAGGTTGCAACTGCAGGAGGATGGCGCTATAATACTGCTTAATTCGGATTGACGCGAGGAGTTATATGATGACAAGCGCCACATTCATCTGCAGGAGCAGCCATTATTATCACAAAAAGCGTTAGCACCCCTGAAGCAATATCCAGGGTGGGCTAACGCTTTACGCGTTGGCCTCCCTGCGGCATACAAACGCGCAGGACCAAGAGGTCCTGCGCGTTTTTTATTTGCTCCGGCACACTAAACCGGGAGGGGTTCAAACATGCAAAACGTCAAGGGTACGATGGATTATGCAGGAAGTGTGGAACAGCTGCGCGGGCAGGTTCGTTTATGGCTTACGGAGCTGTTCCGGATTTACGATTTTTCACCCATGGAAACTGCTGTGCTGAGTGAAATGGAGCTGCTGGAGGCCAAATATGGCGGCGGCGAGGACATTCTCAAGGAGGTTTACCGGGTTAGTGACCAGGGGGGACGGCGCCTGGGGCTGCGATACGATTTGACTCTGCCCTTCGCCAAGGTGCTGGCTCTGGACCCCTCCCTAACGCTGCCCGTCAAACGGTATGAAATCGGCAAGGTGTTCCGGGATGGTCCGGTGAAAAAGGGCCGTCTCCGGGAATTCACCCAATGTGACGCGGATATTGCCGGCATCGCCGGACCTGAGGCAGAGCTGGAGCTGTTCGGACTGGCACGGGATGTGTTCAGCCGGGTCAATCTTCCGGTCATCATCCGGTGGAATAACCGCAGGCTGCTTCAGGAGCTGCTGGGTGCGCTTCAAGTCACTCCGGAAAAAATGCCGGGTGTGATGCTTGCCATGGATAAGGTACAAAAGATCGGTGTGGACGGGGTGCGGAGGGAACTCTTGCAAAAAGGGCTGGAGGAGGCAGCGGCACTTCGGCTGCTGGAGCTTGCGGACAATGCGGAATGGACTCCCAGGGAGCTTGCCACCGCATACGGGCTGGAGGCATCTTCCGGAATGAAGGAAGCGTCGGCGCTTTTGGAGCTCCTGGAGGCCTCCGGGCTTGACGGGATTTGCCGGTTTGAACCATTCCTGACCCGGGGACTCTCCTTCTACACCGGTACCGTATTCGAGGTATTCGATGCGACCGGCAGCTACACCTCCAGTCTGGCGGCAGGCGGCCGTTATGATGCCATTGCCGGGAAGCTGGCCGGCGATGGGGAGCTGGACTGCCCGGCAGTGGGCATTTCCTTTGGCTTGGAAAGTATGATGGCCATGTTGGACGGGGAAAACGCAGGGTTGGGCTTGCCTGCCGCCATCGTGCTGCCTGTAGGGAATGAAGCCTTATCTGCTGCGTCCCGGGCAGCGGACATGCTGCGCCGGAATGGGATTTGCACCCGGGTGGATTACAGCGGCAGGAAGCTGGCCAAGGCACTTTCCTCCATCGCCAAAACCGGCATCCGGTATGTGCTGCTGATCGGACCGGAGGAAATTGCTGCAGAGCAGGTCAGATTGAAGGATTTATCTGACCGTTCAGAGCTGTCCATGCCCTTGGACAAGGCGGTATACCTCATCGAGAAAACAGAAGACCGGAGGCTCTTTGCGTGGTAAGGGCGAGTTTGGATCAGAGAGGCCTCCGGGCGGCAATGGTCCGCAGCTTGTACTCTTTTATGCCGCCGCCATCCCCATAACGCAGCGTCTCATCTATGTGCCCTGTAGACAGAACAATAAAGGAGCGGAAATGCTCCAGCAGATCCTTCTCTGAAAAAAAGTGGGCAGATTTGCCCAGCATATATTCAAACGTTTCGGGCTCGGGACTGGGACCTGTTCCACAATGGGAGTCTTCATCCGAGAAGCAAGTAGCATAAACCAGCCCGCCGGGCTCCAGCCACTCCAGAAGATTGGTAATAAAACGCCGCCTGTCTTCCTCCAGGAACAGGTGCAGAACATCATAGGCATATATCCCGTCTATTCTGCTATCCATTGCTCCCGGGTCCAAAACCGAGCCTGTATGAAAGGTGGTCTTCGGGTCCCACCTGCGTCCCAACTCCACCGCATCCGGGGAAAGCTCCAGCGCTTGTGTCCGGAATTCCCCGGAGAAGGCTTTGGTATTGCGGCCGTATCCCGCTCCGGGCACTAACACTCTCTTGACCCCTTCCTGCCGGAAAAGAGCCGCTGCAGCCAAGGCCGTTGGACTTGGGTCAGTACCCCAAATTTGTCCCTGCGTGCGGAAACGTTCATTCCAATAATGCTCCGTCATTCAACCGCTCCTATGTAAAATTGATTTTCTTCTACACATGTAATCGAAATGTAACAATGCCTTCATGTTGCATTAATACAAGCCGGGTAATATAGAAGCAACCCCCCTTTTTGAATATAATATATCTTAGACCCGCAGCCCCGTGGCTTGCGGGTCCTTTTTTTGTGTGCATTGTAGGGGGATGGGATGACGACGCTACATCTTACGGACTCAGAAGCCGCTATTTGGCGGATAAACGCCATTTTTTCATTTTCGCGGACTGTACAGCCGTTATTTTGCGGTAAATAGGTGTTTTCAGCGTCTCCACACCGTAATAGCGGAACTCCAGTCCGTAAGATGAACAAAAAACCAAAAAACCGCATAATAGCGGAACCACAGTCCGTTAGCTCACCAGAGGCCGGGGGGGTATACACATGACCAGGTGCTGGGGGGAGTTATGCCCATGACCGAATGCCGGGGGTTATGCCATGGGCTCCTGCCCCAGCTCTACCTCCCCCGGTACGCCCGCTCGTGAAAGCCGGTGATGGCCTCGAACAGCTCCCGTCCGTCCCCGCTCAGCGCCTCCCGTCCCGGAAACGACAGCGCCAAAGCGCGGTACGGCTCCGGCACCCAGATGTATTGGTGCACATAACCGGTCAGCCGGAAGCCGCAGGCCTCCCAGAAACGGATGCGCGCCCGGTTGACCTCCGTCTCCTCCGCCTCCGCCTCCACAACCATGCCGCGGCACCAGGGGAACGCCTCCGCTTCCCGGCGGATATCCGCCAAAAAACGTTGGCCCAGCCCTTTGCCCCGCAGCTCCTCCGCAACCGCCAAATAATCGATGATCCAGACCCCCCGGGCCTCATCCGGCCCGGATAATGCCATGGCCACAGGCTTGCCGCCCAGCCTGGCCAGATGAAGCCGGCACATGCCCTTGCGGAACATGGCGCGGATGATCCGCTCCGGCTTGCGGCCATGTTCGGGGAAGGCTGCGGCGTAGACCGGTTCAGCGGCCCTCCACAAGTCCTCCTCCCACTCACCCGAGGAGTAATAGGAATATCCCGCTTTTTCACCTGTTATTTCTTCCGCCAACCCAACCACCTCCCATTCAGAATCCAACTGGCCAGAAGACCTGCGATCAGCCCCCAGAAAGCAGAGCCCACTCCCCCGATGGTCAAACCCGACACGGTCACCAGAAAGGTAATCAGCGCACTGTCCCGGTGTACGGGATCGCTCATGGCCCCTGTCAGGCTCGACCCCATGGAGGCCAAAAGCGCCACTCCGGCGATAACTGCCACCAGCTCGGCCGGAAAAACCGAGAAGACCGAGACAATAGCCGCTCCCATCAGGCCAAACCCTACATAGAATAAACCGCAGGCAATGCCGGCTACATACCGTTTGCCGGGATCATCATGGCTCTCCTTGCCCGTGCAGATGGCTGCCGTTATGGCAGCCAGATTGATCCCGTGGGAGCCGAAGGGAGCCAACAGAATAGACATGAAGCCCGTCGCTGTAACCAATGGCGTAGCGGGAAGCTCATACCCGTCGGCACGGAGCACCCCCATGCCCGTAGCATTCTGGGAGGCCATGGCTACGATGGCCAGAGGAATGCCAAGCCCGATCACCGCGTTCCAGGAAAAATCCGGTGTGGTCCAGACCGGATAAGCCATACTGAAGGCCACACCGCCGAAATCCAGCCGCCCCAGGCAAAAGGCAATGCCCAAGCCCGCGAACAGGGTCAGCATGGTGGCATAGCGGGGCAGCACTCTTTTGCAAACCAGGAAAATCACGATAAGCGGCAGCACCAACAGCGGCAGCTGCTTCATAGAGACGAACATATCTACACCGAACTTCATCAGAATGCCGGCCAGCATGGCGGATATAATCCCCTCAGGCACCTGCTTCATCAGATAGGAAAACACCCCTGTCAGGCCGAACAGGGTGACGATCACCGCCGCCGCTACGAAAGCACCGATGGATTCCGCATAGGAATAAGCGCTCCAGCCGGAAACCAGCAGCACCGCTCCCGGCGTGGACCAGGCCAGGATGACGGGAGCACGGAAGTAGGCAGACAGCGCCATCCCCGTTAAGCCGCTGCCGATGGCTATCGCCCAGACCCACGAGGATAACTGGGCCTCCGACAGCCCGATCAGCTTCGCCGCCTGGAAGATAATCAGAAGCGGACCGGTAAAGGACACGGTCACGGCAATCAAACCGGCTACAATAGCGGAAATGGAAACATCCCCCTTGGCCGGCCAAACACGTTTTTCGGTACGAACTTGCGCCTGTTCCACTGTTAGCTCCTCCTTAATTTGAAACTAATTGTACTGGTTTAACAGATGGACTTCAATTCCTTTCTTCCCGGGTAAAGTTGCTTAGAGGGCTTGGTTCTCGGTATACTGGAGTTCAATACATTTTTTTATTGGAGGCGATACCACGTTATGGACGATGACCCCGAGCCCCGAGAGGTGTTGTATACACTTCTTGTATCCCGGCTTCGTCAGAGGATTGTTTATGTAGGCTTCAGGACAAGATATTACATAAGGATCTGATGCCTCATTTGAGGGCAGTGATGATTTATTGTATCGCAACTTTCAAATGATGGAGGAGGATTTACCCATGGCTGTTGAAATCATCATATTGGTGCTTCTGATTATTCTGAATTCCTTTTTTGCCGCATCCGAAATGGCCCTTATCTCCCTTAACGACAACCGTATCAGGGCAATGGCTGACAGCGGCCACAAGAAAGCCATTAAGCTGCAGGCGCTGCTTTCCGAACCGACCCGGTTTTTGTCCACCATCCAGATCGGGATTACACTGGTGGGTTTTCTGGCCAGTGCCTTTGCCGCGGAGCGTTTCGCCGGACAGCTGGGCCAGGCCTTGTTCAATTGGGGCGTCCCCCTTCCGCTTCCCGTTCTATCCACCTTATCAGTGGTAGTGATTACCCTGATACTGTCCTACTTTACCCTGGTCATCGGGGAGCTGGTGCCCAAGCGGATTGCCATGCAAAAGGCGGAGCCTATCGCCATGTTCGCTGTTGGGCCGTTAACGGTTTTGTCCAAGATTACGCTGCCCTTCGTGAAGCTGCTCACCGCTTCCACGAATGTGCTGCTGCGGGCCTTCGGCATTGATCCCAACGCCAACAAGGAAGAGGTCACCGAGGAAGAAATCCGGATGATGGTGGATGTGGGCAACGAAAACGGCAGCATTCAGGAATCCGAACGGATGATGATCAACAATATCTTTGAGTTCAACAATAAAGTGGTTTCGGATATTATGACCCACCGCACTCACGTTGTCGCCATCCCGCATTATATCCCGCTGCCCCAGCTGGTGGAACTGGCCTCTGCGGAAAAGTACAGTCGTTTCCCGGTGTATGAGAATGACTTCGATAATATTATCGGTGTTCTTCATACCAAGGACCTGCTTCCGTATCTGAATCCGGTTACCCAGGAGGACTTCAAGCTGGATAAGCTGCTGCGCCTCCCCTACTTTGTTCCGGCGGCCAAGCGGATTGATGAGCTGTACCGGGATATGCAGAAGAACAAAGTTCATATCGCCATTGCCATCGATGAATACGGCGGAACCACAGGCATTGTGACCATCGAGGACTTGCTGGAGGAAATTGTGGGCAATATCTTCGACGAGCACGACGAGGAGGAGCGGGAGTATGAGAAGCTGGATGACAATACCTTCGTCTTCGACGCCCTGTCCAACATCCGTGATGTGAATCGTTGGCTGGGGAGCAAGCTGCCTGAGGATGATCATGATACCCTGAGCGGCTTCATTATCGGAGAGCTGGGGCGTATCCCCAAAACCGATGAACGCCCGGTGATTGAATTTGAGGATCTGGTTATCAAGGTGGAGGAGGTTGTGGAAAACCGCATCGGCCAGGTGAAGGTTTACATTACCCCCGATAAAAGCGACGTGGTGCAAGAAGCGGATTAACATAGACTTATCCAAGAATACAAAAACACCCGGAGGACAGCGGCCAGCTGCCTTCCGGGTGTTTTTTGCGTCTCGCGTTTCTACATGGATAAGCTTATTTCGCCCGTTTTGCTCTTGCCTTGCGGATAAGGGCCAGAATTTCGCCGTAGTTGTTGGGCACTTCCCGGGCGTTCTGGATATCGGTGATATCCTGCTCCGAAAGGTTCGTATTGGCCATGATGAACGAGGAAGCGGTGTTCTCAAAGTTCAGGTCGGCCAGGTCGTCTACATTGCGGTTGCCTCTGATGATCAGTCTTCTTCCTTGGTAGTTGCGGTCGGCAAACAGCACCAGGGTGGCATTAGCCGTGGTAGCGGAAGCAAACTGGAGGCTCTCCACGTCATTGTCCAGTCCAACGACGCCCAGATTGCGGACACCCAGATTGCCGCGGAAGCGTTGGCGGGTACCGCCAAAGTTCGTATCGGTAAACAGGGACAAAGCGGGATTGGCTTGCTTCACCACCGGTTTGCTTACTTTTTTCGGGGCAACAAGTTTCTTGGGGGCAGCTTTTTTGATTGCAGGTTTCTTTGAGAGACTCATAAAATACAACCTCCTTATAGTTTTGTTTGTATTCTATGAGGAAATACCTGTTAATTCTTGTATTAGAAACTATCTTTTGAGAGTTCAACTCTAGCACAAAAAAACTCTCCTGCTAGATAAGCCCTATGGCTTTTAGCAGGAGAGTTTGGTGTGCTTTTAGAACTTCATCAGGTCGGAGACTCTGACGGGCAAGCCGGTTTTGATCGCTTGGTTGGCGGCAATACCGGTCATAATCGAGCGGGCGCCATCCACATGGTCTGCCGCGCGGTTGTAGATATCCGCGTCGGGTTCGCCGAACAGGTCGTTCAGGAGCACAGGGTCGCCGCCGCCGTGTCCGCCTGCCTTCTCCTCCACTTCCACCTCATAAGGAGCATCGAACATGGGGTGAACCACCAGATGTTTGCCAACGATAGCGCCTTCCAGCGCACGGTCGCCGCCGGCATTCACATAAGAGGTCTCCACGATGTTCATTTCGATCCGGCCCTTGGAGCCGTTGAAGGCGATGCGGTAGCCCTCCCAAGGCATGTAGGCGTTCAAGGAATAGGTGAGAATGGCCTTGTTCTTGTAACGGACCATAACACCCATGGTATCCTCGATGTTGATGCCGTCGCCGAACACGCTTTGGTCGCGCTGGTAGCCGTCGTCCTTTTCTGCGTCCAGATACATGGCCTTCAGGTTCTCGTTTTCGTCCATGTGCAGAGCGAAGGGATCATCCTTGGCATTGGCACTGCCGGTAGCCCGTTGATAGAAGGAGGTCACACCGCGTTTTTCAGCATTTTCACGGCCGTAGAACATCAGGTCACCGAAGGCAAAAACCGTTTCCGGCTCGGAGCCGATCCAGAAATTCACCAGGTCAAAGTGGTGAGTGGATTTGTGGACCAGGAGTCCCCCACTGTTCCGCTTGTCACGGTGCCAGCGGCGGAAGTAGTCAGCGCCGTGTTTGGTGTTGAGGAGCCATTCGAAATGGATGGAGTGCACATCGCCGATAACACCGCTGGCAATCAGCTCACGCGCCTTGGTGTGATGGGGGGCGTACCGGTAGTTGAAGGTAACGCGCACCTTGCGGCCAGTCCGTTCTACAGTATCGTAGATTTCCTTGCATTTTTCCACGTCCACGGTCATGGGTTTCTCGGTAATGACGTCGCAGCCCAGTTCAAGAGCACGGATGATGTAGCGGTGATGGGTCCGGTCCACGCTGGTGACGATGACCACATCGGGCTTTTCGGTTTCAATCATCTTGTCGAACTCTTCGGTTTTGTACGTGTTAACGGTGGGGTGATTATATTTCTCCTGCAGCAGCTTGTTTGCATAGTCCATACGGGTCTGGTTGATATCGCAGAATGCAGTCAGCTCCGAGGTTTCCCGGTAATTCTCGGCAATAGCCCCATAGAAAAACTGCGCTCTTCCGCCAATACCAACCTGCACATATTTCTTCTTCGCCATGAAAATAACCCTCCTAATGGTTTGCTTTATGCTTGCTCTGGCTTGATTTCATGAGAACGTTCACAAGCTCATCCTATCACATCCAGATGATAATATCTCCGCATTTGAGGCGGTTTATTGATTAAATCCCGCATATTTTGCTATGATAAAAGCAAGTATTTGAACAATCCTATCCTGCCCCAAAAAGGAGTCCGTCTTCCATGGAGCTCTCCAGATTGCCCGATAGTGTGAATTTCGGTAAAAAACCGGACCTGCGTCCGGTTCAGGTGGAATTCGACCGCCGGTCCATGTTTTACACCATGACGGCCAACCACTTCCACAGCGAATACGAGCTGTATTATCTGTTTACCGGCGAACGCTATTATTTTATCAAGGACCGGAATTATACCATTCTGGCCGGTGATCTCGTGCTGATCGATTCGGAGGCGGTCCACAAAACCGCCAACCGCAATGACCTCATTCATGAACGGATTGTCCTCTACTATCAGCCCGCTTTTTTTGCGGCTTTGCCCCCTGAGGAACGGGAGCTATTGCTGTCCGTTTTCCGCCGGGACTACCCGGTTCTCCGCCTGAATCTGCAGGAGCGCCTGATGGTAGAGAGCCTGCTGCTTACCCTGCTGGGGGAGCTTTTGGACAAACCGCCCGGATACAGCCTGCGGGTGGAGCAGATCGGGGCAGAGCTTCTGGTGATGACCGCCCGCATTCTGCTTAAGAAGGAAGCGGTGGCCGCCGAGGTTCCCTCCCCCGCCCAGCTCAAGATGACGGAGATTGTCCGCCATATCAACACCCATTACAACGAGCCGCTGGATCTGGACAGCCTGTCCGCCCGTTTTTTTATCAGCAAAAGCCACTTAAGCCGGACCTTCAAGGAATTTACCGGCTTCGGCTTCAGCGAATATCTGATCCTGACCCGGATCAAGGAGGCCCAGCAGATGCTGCGGGGCTCCACAAAAAGTATTACGGAAATTGCTGAGCAGGCAGGCTTTGATAACTTCTCCCACTTTGGCAAAACCTTCAAAAAAGCAGCAGGCATGTCTCCCCGGCAGTACCGGGTTATCCATCAGAACAATTAGACGGTGTTTGAAAACGCGGCCTGGGAGTCAGCCCTGCCTCTAACTTCCCGTGTTCAATCCCCGCGGCATGTGCTATAATTTGCTCGGTTCAGTTCAGATTTACATGCCCTTAATCTCCCCACGAAGGAAGTATTTCACCATGACGAAACCTGCCGTACAATCTGCGCCCGCATCTGTCCCCAAGTCCGCATTTTGGTCCGCTGTCAAGCAGGAGGCTGTACTGGCAACCGCCTTTTTCTGTGCGGTACTGACCATGTTTTTTGTCCCGCCCTCCCCCGCCTACCTGGACTATATCGATTTCCGCGTGTTGGCCCTGTTATTTTGCCTAATGGTTGTGGTAGCCGGTGTACAGCGCTGCGGGCTGTTCGATGTGCTGGCCCAACGCCTCCTGTCCGGCTCCAAACAAATCCGTTTGCTGTCCTTGCTGCTTGTACTGATGCCTTTTATCGGCTCTATGCTGATTACCAACGACGTGGCGCTGCTGGCCTTTGTGCCCTTTGCCATTGTTGTGCTAAACATGATCGGCCGCCAACATGATCTGATTCTCGTGATTACGGCACAGACGCTTGCCGCTAACCTGGGCAGTATGGCCACCCCCATCGGCAATCCGCAGAACTTATATTTATACTCCAAGTTTCAAATTCCGATTTTTTCGTTTTTTGCCGCTATGCTGCCTTATACCCTGGTGAGCTTTTTGGGACTGGTGCTGATGGTGTTTTTATTTAAGAAAGAATCCATCCACGTCCGCTTCCGGTCCCTCAGAACCATCAGCAATCCGCGCCAGGTGGTCCTGATGGGCGCCCTGTTCCTCCTGTGCCTGCTTTCCGTATTGCACCTGATCCACTATGGGGTTGTGCTGGCATTGGTTTTGGCAGCAATGCTGGTTTTTGCACGGGACCTTTTCCGCAAAGCGGATTACAGCCTGCTGGCCACCTTTGTGTGTTTCTTCATTTGTGCCGGGAATATCGGGCAGATGGACGGGATCCGGAACTTTCTTACCTCCATGATGGACAAAAGCACCCTCGTGTCCTCTGTGCTGGCCAGTCAGGTGATCAGCAATGTTCCTGCCGCGGTGCTGCTGTCCGGCTTTACGGAGCGTTGGAAGGAGCTGCTCATTGGCGTCAATGTGGGAGGACTGGGCACCCTGATCGCTTCCTTGGCTAGTCTCATCTCCTTCAAGCTGTACCTGAAAACACCGGGAGCCCGGCCCCTTAAGTATCTCGGCGTATTTACCGTGGCCAATGCCGTGGGCCTCCTGGTCCTGATGGCAGCAGCAGCCATGTGGAACCATCTGCCGTAATGGCCGTCTCACACAAAATAGCCCCTGAAGAGGCCCGAACGGACTTCTTACAGGGGCTATCTAATAAAATCAGTATTAATCCTGGTACACGCTCCGGGTGACCGTTGTCGATTTGCCGTATTTATTCGTCCCGAGGATGGTGAACACATTCTCACCCTTCTTCAAATCAAGCTCCTTCGTAAACTCCCCATTCCAGCCTGTATACAATTTTTGATCATTGATGTACACATTGGGACTGCTGTCATTGGCGTCCTTCACCGCTCCCGAAACCGTAATTCGTTTCAGTGTCGTCCGGGCAGGCAAATAATCAAGGGTCAATACCGGTGCCGCGATGGTGTAGACAATGGTTTTGGTTGCTGTCACCGTTTTTCCCGAGGCATTTTTGGCACGGACCGTCAACACATTTTCACCTTCCGCCAGCTTAACGGTTCTGGAGAACTCTCCGTTCCAGCCCACAGTCAGCTTTTCATCATTCAGATAAATAACCGGGCTGTTATCATTTTTGTCCTTTACCTTTCCGCTTATGGTCACCGATCCCGTTGTAACGGTGGAGGGAACGTCATCAACCGTTAATTCAGGGCCATTGGATTCGAACACGACTGTTTTGACAATGGTCGTGGTTTTGCCCTTATTATTCTCGGCCTTAACAGTGAAAGTATTCTTTCCGTCAGACAGCTTAACCTCCCTCGTAAACTCACCGTTCCAATCCAGAGACAGCTTATCCCCGTTTATATATACCACCGGATTTCGGTCATTGGTATCCGTTACCTTGCCGGTAATAGTCACTCTGCCGTTGCTGGTGCTTTCCGGCAAATCACCCAGCTTCAATACGGGAGCTCCGGAGCTGAAGGTAACGGTTTTAATTACAGTGGTTGTTTTATCATTTGCATTCACCGCTTTGAACGTCAGTTTATTATCACCCTCAACTAATTTAAAGAAGGCGGTAAACTCCCCGCGGTAATCCGGGTACAGACGCTGCTCATTGAGATAAACAATCGGATTCCGGTCTGTAGGGTCCGTAACAATCCCAGTGATGGAGATAGAATCCTTATCGGAGGATTCAGGGATGTTGTGCAGCTTCAGCTGAGGTCCGCTCAACTGATAGGTAATCTCCTTCCGGACTGTTGAAGCCTTGCCGCTGGACAGCTTGGCAACAATGGTGACACTGTATACCCCTTCCTTGTCCAAAGAATAGCCTTCCTTGAATTTCCCGTCAGCAACATCCACGGCATCACCATTGATGGTAACCTTCGCCCCTTTGCTGACCGCACCCGAAACATAGAATGTACCGGAGTCCGTTTTGTCCGGCATGCTGACGGTTAAAGACGGGCCATCCGCCTGATCCTGCGCAGAGGATTTGATTACTTTATAAAGCAAGGTGGCTACCTCAGCGCGGGTTATCGGATTCTGCGGCCGGAATGTTCGATCTTCATAACCGCTGATCAGCCGGTTTTCTGCAGCCAGCGCTACATAATCCCGCAAATTAAAGGAGATATCCTCTACATCTGCGAAGCTCCTACTTAATGTCCCGGAATCTGCAAGATCACTGGTGGTATACCCTAGAATTTTGACCAGTGCCACCGCTACGTCCTCACGTGTGGCTTTTGTATCGGGACTGAAAAAAGCCTGGCCCTTCGGGGGATAATACCCCGTCAGATATTCCTTGGTTGCCTCTATGTATGAATAAGACCATCTGTCATTTTGAACATCACTGAAAGTCGGTGCATCCTTGTAACCCAGATTCAACGAGAAGGTAGTGGCAATAAGCTTGGCAAACTCCTCACGGGTAATGGAATTCTCAGGCTTAAAGGAAGAATCGGAGTAACCGCTGATGATCCCTCTTTTTGCCATATCATAGATGGCATCATTGGCCCAGTGATTGGATACATCCACAAACACAATATTCTGGTTGATGGTTCCTCCCTCCACAGCCTGATTCTGAAGCACATTGCCTTCCGCATAAGCAAGGGGCACCACCGGAAGCAAACAGACCGCAAGCAAAAGCAGCAGCACTCTTCTCACATTTTTCACTGCACATTCCCTCTCTCTTCTGATGTCATCATGGAAATACGGATAAAATAAGGACAGTATCCATATATTCCAATATAACGTATCTGGGCTCATCATGTTTCAAGTTTTCCAATTCGTCACCACTTTTTTATACAACAAAAAACCTCCCAACCTCTGGTGCGTGGTTGGGAGGTTTTTTGATTATTTATTGCTTCAGGCCGCTGGTGCTGATGCCGTCCACAATGTACTTTTGGAAGATGAAGAAGATGGTGCAGATCGGCAGTAGGGAGAGCGTCGCCATGGCGAACATGCCGCCCCAGTTGTTCACGGATTCGGCGTCCAGGAACAGCTTCAGAGCCAGGGAAACCGGATAGTTCTCCGGACGGTTCAGATACAAGAGCGGTGTCAGGAAGTCATCCCATCTCCAGTAGAAGGAGAAGATGGTGGCGGTGATCATGGCCGGCACAATCAGCGGGAGAATAATCCGGAAGAAGATGCTGTATTTGGTACAGCCGTCAATCTTGGCCGCTTCATCCAGCTCCCGCGGAATGGTGCGGATAAACTGCATGATCAGGAAGATGAAGAACGGTGTGGCGAAATAATGCGGCAGGATAACCGGCTTGAAGGTGGACAGCCAGCCCAGCTTGGAGTACATGATGTACTGGGGAATCACAACTACGTCATTGGGCAGCATCATCACGCCCATTACACAGGTGAACAGAATAGCGCTTCCCTTGAAGGGAATCCTGGCTAAACCGTAAGCAACCAACGCGGAGGAGCATACCGCTCCGATAGTGGCGAAGGTGGCGATAAACAGCGAGTTTTTGAAGAAGGTGGCAAAGGTGGTATTGGCGAAGCCCTTCCAGCCCGTCACATAATTGTTAAACTCCAGATGGCTGGGAATCAGGGAAAAGGCGTTGCCGAAAATTTCATCATTGGGCTTCAAGGAGCTGGAGATCAGCCACAGGATGGGGTAAATCATGACGATGGCGATAGCACCGACGATAATATGATACAGGTACGGTTGTATTTTTTTGTATGTCATGGCTTCTTCCCCCTCTTATTCGTAATGGACCCACAGCTTGGACAGCCTGAACAGGGTGAATGTGATCAGTGCGATAATAATCAGCATTACCCATGCCATTGCTGAGGCATAACCCATGTCGAAGAAGCGGAATGCCTTCTGGTACAGGTACAGCGAATAAAGCAGGGTGTTATCCAGGGGACCGCCTTCACCTCTGGAGATGATGTACGCCGGCGTAAAGGTCATAAACGCGGAAATGGTCTGCATGATCAGGTTGAACAGAATGATCGGGCTGAGCAGCGGCAGGGTAATATTGAAGAACTGGCGCACCTTGTTGGCTCCGTCAACCGAAGCGGCTTCATAATAGGAGCTCGGGATGTTCTTCAAGCCGGCCAGGAAGATCAGCATGGAGGAGCCGAACTGCCAAACAGACAAGGCGATAAGCGTGTACAACGCGGTGCCGGGATTGCCGATCCAGTTGGTGGAAACATCAATGCCGATAGCGCCCAGTGCAGAGTTGACAAGGCCTTTGTCGCCGAAAATTTGCGACCACATAATCGCAACGGCTACGCTGCCGCCGATCAGGGAAGGCAGGTAATAAGCGGAGCGGTAAAACCCGATGCCCTTAATGGCGTTTTTGAGAAGCATCGCCACGATCAAGGCGAAGGTTAAACGGAACGGAACACTGAGGAATACATACGTAAACGTGACCTGGAAGGACTTCATGATCTTCTCGTCATTAGTGAAGATCTTCTGGTAGTTGTCGAAGCCTACCCAAGATGGCGAGGAAAGCAAGTCATAGTTCGTAAAGGAGTAATAAAGGGAAGATAAAATGGGGTACAGGGTGAAAATCAGGAATCCGAGAATAAAGGGAGCCGCGAATACGTATCCGACTACATTATCGTTATCCAGAAACCTGGTCAGGCGGCCAGTTTTGCGAGCACCCGCTTTCAGCTGCCCGGCATCTGCTGTTTTCATGTGACTCAACTCCTTTAGTGGTATGTCAGCTTGCATGTTTTGCTTGGCTTCATGCTTTTATTATCCGCTAAAAGTGCCATTGTTAGAATTCAAAAAACCGTTTACTTTGTACAAAAAACAGAGAAATCTCCGTATAAAAAACGGGTTGCCTAAAACAAAAAACCGTATCCCCAAGGCTCCCGGGAATACGGAATTTTGTACAGCTCCTGACTATGCCTGCAATTGCTTTAATTGGAAAAACTCGCCCTGCCGCTCCATCAGCTCCTGGTAGGTGCCGACCTCGGCCACCCGGCCGTTTTTCATAACGACGATCCGGTCGGCGTCACGGATGGTGGATAAGCGGTGGGCCACGATAAAGGTGGTGCGCCCGCGGATCAGCTCCTGCATAGCCTTCTGGACCACATGCTCGGATATATTATCCAAGGCGGAGGTGGCTTCGTCCAGCAGAATAATCTCGGGATTGCGGATCATGGCTCTGGCAATGGCGATCCGCTGCCGCTGGCCGCCGGACAGCTTGCCGCCGTGTTCGCCGATCAAGGTATCCAGGCCGTCGGGCATTTCGGCGATGACATCCTGCAGGTTGGCCATACGGACAACCTCCATCACCCGCTCCTCCGGCACATTGTCCAGGCCGAAGGTAATATTGCTGCGGATGCTCCCGGAGAAGAGCACGGTGGTCTGGGGCACAACGGCCAGCTTTTGCCGGTAGAGACGCATATCCAGCTCATCCATGGGAACACCGTCTACCAGGATGTGGCCCGCATTAGGCCGATAGAAGCCTACGACCATACTAAGAACAGTGGATTTGCCGGCCCCCGACTCTCCTACGAAGGCAATGCACTCACCCGGCTTCACACTCAGATTGAACTCGGAGAGTACATGCTTGTCCGTATCCTGGTAGCTGAACTGGACATTCTGGAATTCGAATGCCCCGCGGAACGACTCCACCTTCCGGGTTCCCTGATATTCCTCCACCTGATTGGAGGTCAGCACCTCCGAGATGGAATGGATGGATTCGAAGCCTCTTGCAAACTGGGGATATACACTCAGAATGGCGTTCAGCGACGAAAGGATGGTGGCGAAGAAACCCTGATACATGACCACATCCCCTACGGGAATTTTGCCGTTGTATGCCATGACACAGGTAAATCCGAGGCATAGGGCCTGGAACAGTGTGAACACAACCCAGCTGGATGCACCGAATAAGGCCTCGGTAATGTCCAGCCGGTAACCCTTGCCCTTCAGCTCGTGAAGGGTATTGTCCACCTTCTCGATTTCGAACTCGTCCAACCCGTGGGCCCGGGTAACGGGTATCATCTCCACTGTCTCCGCAACCTGGCCGGACATGTGCTCAATGTGACGGCGGAATTCCCGGTTGCGGCTGCGGATTTTTTTGCGGAAGGAGGTAATCAGGATGGCACCGAAGGGGATGACCATAATGAAGAATGCCGATACGGTCAAGCTTTTGGTCAGCGTCAAGGCAATTGCGATCAGTACGTTGGTAATGGCAGGGATGAAGGAATACATCATCTGCTTGGATAAGGTTTCAATCGCTTCCACGTCACGGAGCACCTTGGATTGCAGCTTACCGGAGCGCAGATCCGAATGGTACGACATGGACAGATGCTGCAGCTTGCGGATCAGCGTCCCCCGCAGTCCCGCTTCCACCTGCCGCGAGGAGCGGCTCATAAAGCTGACGTGGATTACTGCAGAGGGAATGTTCTGGATAATGACAACCGCCAGCAGCGCCAGGTCAATCCACAGCCAATTCAGATTCTCCGGCTTCGGCCCGCTGAGGCGGTTAATCATATCTGCGGTTACAATGGGGATGACCCATGTAGGCGCATGCTTCAGAATGTAAAATACCAAGGACAACAGCAAATTCATCCGCAGGCCCTTGTACAACAACATGAGGATGTGAAAGGGGCGATCCTTGCGCAGACTCCCATCCATGAATAATTGTTCAAAATCAAGCGGCTTTCCCAAGTTGGCCATTTTCTCTTTTTTCTCTCCCGTCCTTCTTGTTATCGGTTACACACATCCACCCCATATTAGGGCCGCTTCAGGCGGGAGTCAATAGTCCTGACTCTTGCTGAGAGGGCAAATAAACAGAAAAAACCCCCGGATATTCATCCGGAGGCGGGTAATTCTTATTTATTCTTGGCAAGCACCGCATTGGCATCCTTGCGGAACTTGGCGGCAGCGTCAGCTATCGAAATCTTCTTGTAGATGATTTGCTCGCTGATATCCTTCAGCAGCTTCTCCACTTCTACAGAGCCCACAGGGTTCGGGGGATCCATCGGGCTGCTGTTTTGCTCAGCCCAAGCCACGAAGTCGAATACCTTCACTTCTGCCGGAGTCAGGAGAGGCTTCAGGGCTTCCTTCACCTTGGAGGATACAGGTACGCCGCGTTCGCCCTTGATAATTTTGTTGGCTTCAATATCATTGATCCAGAAGCTGATGAACTTCGCCGCTTCTTCCTTTTGCTTGGAGTTCTTAGTGACGGAGAAGTACATGCTGGGCTTCAGGAACAAGCCTTTGTTGGCACCGGGGCCCGGCATCGGCTGGAGCTCCAGGTCACGCTTCGCAGTGCTTTGCAGCAGCACGAATTGGTTGGACCAGCCTACAGTGGAGATGGAGTTGCCCATAACCATTTCGTCTTCTTCCGGTGTGCCCTTCTTGGTGGCTTCCTTGTCCAGAGTCAGCAGCATGCCGGAATCATACCATTTTTGGTACATGGTGAAGTAGTCTACAAACGGCTTATCATCGGCATAGGACAATCCGGTGCCGTCTTCCTTGTACATCTTCATGCCCAAGGTGCGCAGATAGTACGGGAAGTATACGTCATGACGGAAGCCGCCCATAATCTTGCCTTTGCCCTTGGCTGCTTCGCCGATTTTGGTCAGGTCATCCCAGGTCCAATCCTTCTTGGGGGCATCGACGCCCAGGGTTTTCAGCATGTTGAAGTCCATGGTGATACCCAGTGCGTTGACACCCAGGTTCATGGCTACCAGCTTGTCTTTTACCTTGCCGCCGTCCACTGCATTGGCACTGACGCTGGAGATATCCAGAATGCCGTTTTTGGTGTACGGAGTCAGATCCTCAAGCTGGTCACGCCCGCCGTATTGGGTCAGGTAGGAAATGTCCATTTGGATGATGTCGGGAAGCTGATTGGCAGCAGCTTGGGGAGCCAGCTTCTTCCAGTAGTCATCAAAAGGCGCATATTCCGATTCGATGGTCACATGCGGGTTTGCTTTTTGGTACATCTCGATAACCTTCAGGGTGTAATCATGTCTGGCTTGGCCGCCCCACCAGGCGATCCGCAGCTTTACCGGATCTTTTTTGGCGCCGGCTGTAGCTCCAGCTGAAGCTGCACCTGCTGTAGGCGCTGCGCTTGCTCCGGAATCCTTTTTGTCTCCACCGCCGCCGCAACCGGCTGCAGTCACAAGCAGAGCAGCGGATAAAACTGCTGTAATTGTCTTTTTCACGTTCATTCCTCCCCTTTATGATTAAGCGAGCTTGGAAGTGCTTTCATTCCTTACACCGTTATTATCCGTTATTTTGACCCGACTTTTAATCCAAAAATCCGTCATCCTTGTTTAAAAAACCGAGTTGTGTGGGAGATTTCATATATTCGGAGGGGGTACATCCCACCACTTTCTTAAAAACCTGACTGAAATATTGGGGGTTATCCCCGAACCCCAGCTGCTCCGCCAGCTCAAAAATCTTCACATCCTCATTCTGGGCGATTCGTTCGGCCGCTTTTTTGACCCGCAGCTTGATCACATAGTTAGAGAATTTATCTCCGGTTTCTTTCTTGAATAGCTTGCCCAAATAATCGGCATTCATGTACAGCATCTGGTTAGCCACCCAATTCAGCGACAGCTCCGGATCAGAGATATGACTGTTTATAATATCCAGCACCTTGCCGATAATGGCCGAATGCTTTTGCTTGTTTTGCTCATAGTGCTTTTTGGCAATTTCCCTGGCCACCTGGAGGAAGGTCTGCTGAATGCCGGGCAGGGTATCCGTCTCCAGAAGCTGCACCAGCTTGTTCATGTAACGGGTAATGTCCTCCTTGCCGCCCTGGCGGATCATGGCCATATAGCTTTGGATGATATAGGACTTGGAGGTGTGCAGGTCCTGCCGCATCTCCGCCACCTGCTTGAACAGCCGCTGAATGGTTTCCTCGGCATGCTCGATCTGGCCGGATTTGATCTGCAGCAGGAAGCTGTCCTCATCAAACGGCAGCTCGGCAATCACCTGCGTCTCCGGAGCCTGGATATCCCGGAGGGTGATCAGGCTTCCTTCCCCCAGATAGAAGCGGTGGTTGAGACATTCCAGCGTTTGTTTGTACAGGAGCCTCGCCTGGGCCATATCCCCCGGCTCGCTCAGGGCAATGGTCAGTCCCATCTTATAGAAGCCCTGAAAGGTCTGCCGGATGTCCGCCATCCGCTGATAGGTTTCCTCCGGATGCCCGTTCTCCTCAATCAGCAGCAGCACCTGATGGCCTACTGTGGAGCTCAGCAGCGGCCTGTCAAGAATTTCCTCGGCGATGTTCTTGACCGCAAACAGATGCTCAAATTCAAAAGGACCTTCCAGCTGGAATAAAATCAGGCGCACCGGGCGATTCTCCCAATGCAGGTCGAACAGCTTGCAATAATAGTCCCAGTCCTGGCTGCCGTACATTTTGTTGGTGACGAATTCCTTGAGGAACTGCTCCTTCACATGAGGCATCACCTTGTCCAGCCTGTGCTTCAAATTCTGGACAAATTGCTCCCTTCCTTCGGATTGCTGAAGATCCTCCACCAGCTCCCTCAGGGAATCCTCGATAACCGATTCATTGCAGGGTTTCAGCAGATAATGCTTAACGCCATACTGCATGGCGGTTTTGGCGTAATCGAATTCACTGAAGCCGGACAACAGGATGAAGCGGATATCGGGATTAATGGCCTTCACCTTGGCCACCAGCTCCAGTCCGTCCATGCCGGGCATACGGATATCGCTGATGATAATGTCGGGCGGGGTAGAAACGATAAAATCCAGCGCCTCCAGCCCGTTTCGGGCTGTTCCTGCCAGCTCTGTGCCGCAGGCCTGCCAATTTACGATTTGAGAAATGCCTGTCAGGATGATGCGTTCGTCATCCACCAGCAGAACCTTATACATGCAGATCATCCCTTTCCAGCGGAATATGAACCAGAATACGCGTGCCCCGCTGCGGCTCGCTTTGGATCTCCAATCCGTAATGCTCCCCAAAAGCCAGCACAATCCGTTCCCGGATGTTCGCCAGTCCGATGCCGTTGCCCTTGGACTGCACCTCACCGCGGCGCACCTGCTCCAGCATATCGGAAACCATCCCCGGCCCGTTATCCTCTACGGTCACCACCAGATGGTCCAGCTCCTCCCGGGCGCGGATGGTAATATGGCAGGGATTGACCATCGGCTCAAGAGCATGATGAATGGCATTTTCCACTAGAGGCTGCAGAGTCAGCTTTGGAATGGGACAGGAATAAAAATGCTGCGGCACCTCTTGCTCAAATACCAGACGCTCCTCAAACCGGGTCTGTTGAATGGTCAAATAATGGCGGATAATATCCAATTCCTGCCCCAAAGTGACGATGGATTCCTTTTGGCTGATGGAATTGCGCAGCAGAAACCCGAGGGATTCCACCATCCTGGAAATTTGCACCTGCCCCCCCATTTTCGCCTCCCAATTAATGGACTCCAGGGTGTTGTACAAAAAATGCGGATTAATCTGAGCCTGCAGCGCCTTAAATTGAGTTTCCTTAATGGTCAGCTGTTTGGCATAATTTTCGTGGATCAGCTCGTCAATCTGCTGGATCATAATCCTGAAGGTCCGGTGCAGCTGCCCGATCTCATCCTTGTTCAGGTTGTTACCCGCCGTCAGATCAGCAATTCCATCCGTGGTGAAATCCCCCTTCTGCACCTGCTTCATTCTGCCGATGAGCTCCTCGATGGGGCCTGTTATCCCCTGAGCCACCCGGAAGGCAACCAGAATGATCGCCAGCATACTGGCGGAAAAAACCGCAATCAGCAGATTCTTCATCCATGAAATCCGCTCGAATATTGTATCAAAGGGAATGATGCTGGAGTAAATCCAGCCGGTATAGCCGGAAATCATCTGGGACACGAAGATTTTGTGACCGTTTTCATTCCGCACCTCATAATCATGGGTCAGGGGCGTATGAAGATAGTCTCGCTGGGCCCCTACCAAGGAGTCCTTTCCGGAAAAAATCAGTCCCTTGTCCGTCGAAATTAATAGCTCACCGGAAGCTAGCTCCGATCCGGCGGCAATATCATGGACAATCTCGTTCATGCGGATGCGGACCACCAGTACACCAAGTGTCTCCAGGTCCAACCTGAGATTGGAGTTATAGGAACGGATGAGCCGGGTCGCCACCAGGTACGGATCCCCTTGCATGGATATCATCCACCGCAGTCCGCCTTCTCCTTCGTTGGCTTCGTTCCAAATGCCGCGTTTGTATTCCTCCGTCCACACCGCTTCCCGGCCGGCCGAAATAATGTTGCCCGACAAATCCATTATATCGGCCGTGGCGACATATTTTTCGGACCCTGCAAACTGGACCAGGCGGAGGATCATATCATCGCGGATTTTGTGGCGCTCATAATTCATTTCAGAGGGATCAGCTCTCAACGCGTTCAGCTTACTTTGGATCGTAGGGTCGGTGGCAATATTGAAGCTGGTATTTTCAATGCCTCTCAGCTCATTCTCAATACTGTTGGCCGTCAAATTCAGCATCTGCGAGGACCGTTCGTAAATTTGCCTGTCATAAATCGAATAGGCGTATTGAAGCACGCCATAGGTCAGCATGATACAGCCTATCATAATGGAGAACAGCATAATGAACAGCTTCAGCTTAATCCGCAGATTGCGGTAAAATTGTGTGACGGAATGGAATAGCCTTCTCATGATCCACCCCTTTTCCGGATGCTTATCCATAGATATTCCCATTTTCATTATACCGGAACCATACGGCTGTCCAAAGGGAAAAAGCAGTGCCGATTGTTAAAAAAGCCGACTCGAAGCATCCGGATGGATGTCGAGCGGCTTCTACCACGGCGTGGGCCTTCCAATTATTTGTTTGTCACCAACCGATGACGGAGCCGTCGCTGCGCGGGTCTGTCCCTCCCGACAGGCAGCCGTTTTCAATGATCCGGATGGCATGAGCATGGCCCATACGCCCGTCGACGGGCTTCACTATTTTCACCTGATGTCCCGCCTGCCTCAGCTTGTCGATGGTATCACCCGTTATCCGTTTTTCCAGTCTCAGCTCCGTAGCCGGCTCTCCCCGGGTTCTTCCCCACATCCAACGGGGCTCAAGAATCGCCTCTTGCGGATCCATCCCGTAATCAATCATCCGGGTGAGAATCGCTGTTTGGGTTTGCGCTTGCCCGTCGCCTCCCTGGGCACCGTACAGGATAGCCGGTTTTCCATCCCGCAGAGCCATTGCAGGCATCAGGGAATGAAGGCTGCGTTTTCCCGGCTCCAGGATGTTGAGATGCTGCAGGTCCAAGCTGAATTGGGCACCCTGGTTATGCAGCAGGATACCCGTATCCCCTGCCATCACCAGAGAACCGAATTCAACAGCAAGACCCTGCATGAAGGAAACCGCATTGCCTTCCTTGTCTGTCACAGCCGCATAAACCGAATCCTCCGCCAAGGCGTTTGGCTTCAGGTCTGCGGCAAGGTTTTTGCCCATAGCGGCAAATCGGGTAAGCCCATAATCCTTGGACAGCAGCTTCTCCATTGAAGCGGGATTGAATCCGGGATCGGTGAGAGCGAGGTCCCGGTCCCGGATGCCAGCCTTTACGGCTTCCACCAATAGATGATAATACTCGTAAGAGCCATGAGGAATGGCGCTTATGTCCTTGTGTTCAAGAATGTGCAGCGCCAGAATCCCGGCAATCCCCTGAGAGTTGGGCGGAGCCTGGCAGATCTCATAACCTCTGTAGCTGCCGGTGACAGGGGTTGTCCACTCCCCGCTATGGGCAGCGAAATCCTCCATGGTCAGCAGACCTCCTTGGGTCTGCAAGGATTCCGTTATGGTCCGGGCCAGCTCACCTTGATAAAAAGACTCTACCCCGTCAGCCGCCAGCTTCCGCAGACTTTCCCCCAGCTGGCGCTGAACCAGCCTCGTGCCGGCCTGGGGAATCTTCCCGCCGGGCAGATACACCCGGGCTGTGCCGCTGTGCATGGACAGCATCAGCGCCTGTTCCGCCAGCGCTCCGTGCAGATGCGCAGCTACAGGCATTCCATTGGCAGCGTAACCGATGGCCGGCTCCAGCACCTCCGCCAGTTTCATTGTGCCATACTCCTGAAGCAACGCCTGCCAGCCGTCCACCATTCCCGGCACTGTTAAGACGCTTTTGGGGCCTTGGGAGGGAATAAGGAGCTGCCCGGCAAATTGCTCGCGGGTAACCAGATGGCCGGACCGGCCGCTTGCATTGTACAGCCGTGGAGCTTCGTCCCCACGGGAATAGGTCATCCAAAAGGCATCCCCGCCCAATCCGGCCAGATGCGGATACACCACCGCCAGACAGGCGCTTACAGCCACCGCAGCATCAAAAGCATTGCCGCCTTGCATCAGCATTTTCGCTCCGGCGGCAGAGGCCAGATGATGAGGGCTTACAACCATCGCTTCCGTGCCCGACACAGCTTTAAGGCTCATCATTTGACCAACTCCTTGTGCTATGCTTCTTATTTAAAATAATAATCGTTGTTCAAGTTTTTTTCATCTTTTCGGGGTCAAATCTGGAAAAAAACGGGCTTCAGAGGGTGATTAGGGGGTTTGCTCCCCCTTGTTGTCCATTATCCCCTTTGCTCAGGAGAACCCAGGACTCTTAGCTACTCTACTCTTTTGTCTTTTCTCTTTTCTCTTTTCTCTTTTCTCTTTTCTCTCTTCTATCTACTCTTTTCTCTTTTCTCTTTTCTCTTTTCTCTTTTCTCTCTTCTCTCTACTCTTTTCTCTCTTCTCACTTCTTTCTTCTCACTTCTTTCTTCTCTCTTCTCTCTTCTCACTTATATTCTTACTCCTTTTCTCTCTTCTCACTTATGTTCTCTCTTCCCTCTTCTCTTCTTTAACCAATAGTTCTTGCCGTCTTCTCACGCCAGCTCTTCACGGTTAGCCCAGTCTTTGTTTTTTCCATTACCTCTTCACTCTAAACACTGGTTACTTTCACTTGTGCCAATCCTGAGCGAAGGGGAGAGTAATCGACAAGGGGGGAAATACCCTATTTACAGCACAAAACACCGTCGCCGCTTCCCGAAGGAAGTGCAAACGGTGTTTCGCGTCAGTCTATGCTTGTTGTGTGTGCTCAGTGTGCCGGTGTGTGCTCGGTGTGCCGGTGTGTGTTCGATATAAGCTTATAGCTACTATTCCACCAAAGCCTTATAGGCTGCGGGCTCCAGCAAGCCGGCAACCGCTGCCGCGGCGCCGTCCACCTGGATTTCCGCAATCCACCCGCCTTCATAAGGCTCCGCATTCACCAGCTCCGGCTGATCCAGCAGAGCTTCGTTCACCTTGACCACCTTGCCGCCAACGGGGCTGTAAAGGTCGGATACTGTTTTTACCGATTCAATGGACCCCAGACTGTCACCCGGTGCAATAGCTGCGCCGATCTCGGGCAGTTCCACAAACACGATATCCCCCAGTTGGATTTGCGCGTAATCTGTGATTCCGACGCGCACTGTGTTTTCGTCAGCAGCCAGCGCCCATTCATGCTCTTCGGTATAACCCAGTCCTTCTCTGATCTCACTCATTTTCCTACGCCTCCTCGTTTCGCCTTGCTTTGTCTATTGTCTTCGCTGCCGGATGCCCAATTCCCTGCCGCTGGCGTCTCCTGCATCGCCAAAAGCCCACTCCGCATTCTTACGGACTCAGCAGCTCTTATTTGGCCCAAAATTACCGTTTAGGCAACGTAACGGACCGGAGCGCCGCTATTTGCCGCGAAAACTCCTGATTGGAGACAATTCGGTGCGAATAGCGGCTCTGGTGTCCGTAAGATTTCCTGCACGCCACTTTCGAGCGAAATAAAGGCTGTGCGGTCCGTTAGCCGACGTTAGTGACGGCACCCGACGTTAGTGACGGCACCCGACGTTAGTGACGGTACCCGACGTTAGTTACGGCACCCAACGTTAGTGACAGCACCCAATGTTAGTGACAGCACCCAATGTTAGTGACAGCACCCGACGTTAGTGACAGCACCCGACGTTAGTTGGAAGCCTTTTACCCGCAGGTACAGTTCAGGACGGGCTTCCGGGCTGCTGTTGTTTCGTCCAGCCGCTTTACCACGGTTTCGTATGGGGCATTTTTGACCAGCTCAGGGTCGTGGGCAGCTTCCTCCACAATTTGAATCATGGTGTCGATAAAGCCGTCCAGCGTCTCCTTGCTTTCCGTCTCCGTGGGTTCGATCATGATGCACTCCTCCACGTTAAGCGGAAAATAAATGGTCGGCGGATGATAGCCGAAATCCAGCAGCCGTTTGGCCACATCCAGCGTACGGACGCCATATTGCTTCAGATTTTTGCCGGAGAGGACAAATTCATGCTTGCACACACCCGGATACGGCACATAGAAGTAAGGCTCCAGCCGCTTGCGCATATAGTTGGCGTTCAACACCGCACATTCGGACACCCGCTTGAGCCCCTCCGGCCCGTAGGAGCGGATGTACGCATACGCCCGCACCAGAATGCCGAAGTTGCCGTAATAGGATTTCACCCGGCCTATGGATGCCGGACGGTCCCAATCCCAGTAGTAGGTGCCGTCCTCTGCACGGCGGCCTACAACCGGCTTCGGCAGAAAGGGAACCAGCTTTTCCTTTACGCCTACGGGTCCCGCTCCGGGACCTCCGCCGCCATGGGGAGTGCTCATGGTTTTGTGCAAATTGAGATGCACCACATCAAAGCCCATGTCCCCCGGCCGTGTGATTCCCATGATGGCGTTGGAATTGGCCCCGTCGTAATACAGCAGGCCACCCGCCTCATGGACAATCTCGGCAATCTCCACGATATGGCGCTCGAACAGCCCCAAGGTGCTGGGGTTGGTCAGCATCAGCGCGGCGGTGTCGGAGCCAACCGCAGCCCGCAGCGCCTCCAAGTCCACCATCCCGCCGGCGTCGGAGGGAATGGTCAGTGTTTCGAAGCCGGCGGTGGTGGCGCTGGCCGGATTAGTACCGTGGGACGAGTCCGGCACCAGCACCTTGGTGCGGCGTTCGCCGCGGCTTTCGTGGTAGGCGCGAATGAGCATCAGCCCCGTCCATTCGCCATGGGCGCCGGCCGCAGGCTGCAGAGTCACCGCATCCATGCCGGTGAGCGCGGCCAAATCCTGCTGCAGCGTGAAGAGCAGCTCCAGCGCCCCTTGGACGGAGGACTCCGGCTGATATGGATGGATCCGGGCAAAGCCGGGCAGCCGGGCGGCGTCCTCATTCAGCTTGGGATTATATTTCATGGTGCAGGAGCCCAACGGGTAAAAGCCGTTGTCCACACCGAAGTTCCGGCGGGACAGCTCTGTATAGTGGCGGACCACGTCCACCTCCGACACCTCGGGCAGCGCGGCGGGAACGGTACGCAGCAGACTGCCGGGAATTCCTTCGGCCGGGTCAGCCTCGGGGACGTCGCATTCGGGCAGCGAATAGGCGGTTCTGCCCGGCTTGCTCAATTCAAAGATCAGCGCTTTTTCCGGTTTCATAGACAAGCCTCCAGTTCCTGCATGAATGCGTCGATTTCATCCTTGGTCCGCTGCTCGGTAACAGCCACCAGCATATGTCCGGACAGCTCCGGATAAGCCAACCCCAAATCATAGCCGCCGAGGAAGCCTTTTTCCAGCAGCTTGGTGTTCACCGCCTGGATATCCGCACCCTCCGGCAGGTGGAGTACAAATTCGTTGAAGAAGGGAGCGGCATAGGCAAGCCGCACCTTGCCGCCGGGAACCTCAGCCAGTCCAGCGGCATACCGCGCCTTACGATAGTTCAGAAGCGCCGCCTCGCGGAAGCCCTCCTTGCCCATGACGGACATATATACCGATGCGCACAGCGCCAGCAGCGCCTGGTTGGAGCATATATTCGAGGTGGCCTTCTCCCGGCGGATATGCTGCTCCCGGGCCTGAAGAGTCAGCACAAAGCCGCGTTTGCCATCCTTGTCCACCGTTTGGCCTACGATCCGGCCAGGCATCCGGCGCATCAGTGCCTCCGTAACTGCGAAGAAGCCGCAGGTGGGGCCGCCGAAGGAGGCAGGAATCCCCAGAGGCTGGGCATCGCCCACCACTACATCAGCTCCGAGCTTGCCGGGAGATTCCAGCAGGCCAAGGGAAAGCGGGTTAACACTCATCACCAGCAGGCCTTTGACCTCGTGGACCATGGCTTCGATAGCCGGAATATCCTCCAGATGGCCAAGGAAATTGGGGGATTGCACCAGTACCGCAGCGGTGTCACCGTCAATGGCGGCGGCCAGCTTTTTCAGATCGGTAACCCCTTCCTTAAAGTCCACCTCCACAATCTCCAGACCAAGACCGCGGGCCGTGGTGTGGACAATCTCCCGGGCTTCGGGATGCACCGTGCGGGACACCACGATTTTCCGCCGTTTTACCGCTCCGGCCGCTAGCGCCGCTGCTTCAGCCAGCGCCGTCGCCCCGTCGTACATACTGGCGTTGGCCACCTTCATGCCGGTCAGCTCGCAGATATAGGACTGGAATTCGAAGATGGCCTGCAGCTCCCCTTGGCTGATTTCCGGCTGATACGGCGTGTACGCCGTATAAAACTCGGACCGGGAGATCAGATGCTGGATCACCACGGGAATTTGGTGGTCATACAACCCGGCCCCCAAAAAGGAGGTATACCGCTCAAAGTCGGCATTCCGGGAGGCGAGCCCCTTGAGATGCTTCATTAATGCCGGCTCGCTTAAAGCCCCGGACATGGGCAGAGTGCCGGAATATTTTACTGCTTCGGGAATATCCGCGAACAGCTCCGCTACGGATTCCGCGCCGATCACCTCCAGCATTTGCTGTTCGTCCTCCGCCGTCATAGGCAAGTACCGATGCTTCATATGGTTAGCTCCTCCTGTCTCCTGGTTCCTGGTTCCTTGTTCCTTGTTCCTGTTTCGTGCTATTGCCCTGCTATTTCTCCACACTCCTGCGGTAAAACGGGGTTTTGACCACCTTGGCCTTCAGCCGTTTACCGCGGATTTCCACCCAAACCTCCGTGTCCGGCGCGCTGTATTCCCGCTTCAGAAGGGCCAGCCCCACATTCCGCTTTAAGGTAGGGGATTGGGTGCCTGTGGTAATTTCACCAATAAGCTCACCCTCAGCCCCGGCATATACCGGATAATGGCTGCGGGGAATGCCTCTGTCCAGCATCTCGATGCCCGCCAGCTTCCGGGGCAGCCCTGCCTCCTTTTGCTTCAATAAAGCCTCCCGGCCGATAAACTCCCCTTTATCCAGCTTCACAAACATCCCCAGCCCCGCCTCCAAAGGAGTAATCTCCCGGGAAAGCTCCTGGCCGTAAAGAGGCAGCCTCGCCTCAAAACGCAGCGTATCCCGGGCTCCCAGCCCCACGGGAACCAGACCGTCGTCCTTGCCGGCGGCCAGCAGACCGCGCCACACGGCTGGCGCATCCTCTACCCGCAGATACAGCTCGAAGCCATCCTCCCCGGTGTATCCGGTACGGGAGACCAAAGCCTGCACGCCGCAGACATGAGCCTCCTCCAAAAACCGGAAAGGTCCCAACTCCCCAACAGGAGCATCCGTCACCCGGCCAAGAATCCGTACCGCCGCAGGTCCTTGCAGCGCCAGAAGCGCGGTAGCCTCGGAGCAATCCGTCAGCTCCACGGCAGGAACCGCCCCCTCCGCAGCTGCAGGCAAATGACTCTCCAGCCATTGGAAGTCCTTGCCGATGTTGGAGGCGTTCACCACCAGCATAAAACGCTCCTCACCCAAACGGTAGATCAGCAGATCGTCCACCACACCACCCTCCGGGTAACACAGAAGCGTATATTGGGCCTGCCCCGGTGCCAGCTTGGAAACATCATTCACGGTCATCCTCTGGAGGAAAGCCTCCGCCTCCGGCCCCGCCACCAGAAATTCTCCCATGTGGGACACATCGAACAGCCCGGCCCGCTGCCGGACCGCATCATGCTCCGCCTGGATGCCGGCGAATTGCACCGGCAGCTCCCAGCCGCCGAAATCAATACAGCGCGCCCCTTCCGTTTCCCCATAACAGGGGAACAACGGCGTCCGCTTTAATCCCTCCATGCCGCCACCTCCAAAAAAATATAAAAAAGGACAGGCGAAAAGGCTCAAACAGGAAACTACCCGTGTTTTATCACGAATAGATCCGGTAGCCTTCCGCTCTGTCCCTTGTACCTGAGAGTTGCCTTGCCTGTTGAACAGTGTCAAGTTTCCCCTTGGGTGATCCCGGTTATATCCCTATGATACGAACATATCCCGCGATGCTCTCCAGAGTTGCGTCCGGCAGAGGTCCTTTTGCCTGAGAGATTCACCTGCTGTCAGGTTTACTCCTTCGGCGCCGCCTCATTCTTCCACAGGCGATCTCTCCCGCTGCCATCATCCGCCTATTCAGTTGTAGTTTACCATCGTTAGCACCATTATAAACGTCTGCCCAAGGAAGGTGCAATGAAACCTTCACCGAATTTTCACCATTTTGACAAAAGCACCAATTTCCCTTATGATGATGCCAATTCCAGCCAATATGACAGACTTCAAAACGGCGGATGAACCGCCTTCAAGGAGAACCGCACCATGATGAAAAACCTTACCAGCAGGCTAAGTCCGGTCAGACGGAACTACGAACGGATGGACCTTTTTCTGAACCGGATCAAAAATAGAATCAGCCCGCCCCAATTGGTTACAGCCATCTTTATTATTCTTATTCTGGCGGGTACGTTTCTGCTCTCCCTTCCTCATGCTGCGGAAAACGGGGAATCGGTGGGATTTTTGAATGCCTTTTTTACCGCCACCTCCGCTGTATGTGTAAACGGCCTGATCGTCATCGATACAGGCGGCTCTTTCTCCCATCTGGGGGAGATTGTCATCATGGTCCTGATACAGGTTGGGGGCCTTGGTTTTATGACCATGGGGGTAATGGTAGCCATTATCCTGGGCCGCAAAATCGGGCTGAAGCAGCGGCTGATCCTGCAGCAGACCACCCAATCCACTTCTGTGCAGGGACTTGTCCGCCTGTCCTTGCATATGGTGGCCATTTCCTTTGTCCTGGAAACGGTAGCGGCGATTATTTTGGCCCTGCGGTGGCAGGGGGAAATGGGCTGGGCCCGGGCTTTCTATTACGGCATCTTTCATGCCATTTCCGCCTTTAACAATGCGGGTTTTTCCCTGTGGCATGACAGCCTCTCCCGGCATATCGGCGATCCGGTGGTGAACCTGACCATCACCGTGCTGTTCCTGATTGGGGGATTGGGCTTTATCGTGGTGGTGGAGGTGCTGCGCAAACGGTCCTGGCGGAAGCTGTCTCTGCATTCCAAGGTGGTGCTGCTGGGTTCGGCAGTTCTCACCTTATTCGGCTTCGTGGTGGTGTTCCTGCTGGAGAGCTGGAATCCGGCCACCTTCGGTAGCTTGACCTGGTCGGAGCGGCTGCTGGCCGCTTTTTTCCAAGGGTCAGCACCACGAAGCGCCGGCTTCAACTCCATCGAAATCGGGAGCATGTTATCCGCCACCCAGTTTCTGATGATCATTCTGATGTTTATCGGCGCCGCATCCGGCGGTACAGGGGGCGGTATCAAAATCAATACCTTCATTGTACTGGTGCTGGCCACCTTCAACACCTTCCGGGGAGGCGGCCAAATTCACGCCTTCGGGCGAAGGATTAACCAGGAAACGGTGATGCGGGCCTTGGCCGTTACCATGAGCGCCATTGCCGGGGTGTTGATCGTCACCATGGCCTTGACCATTACCGAGGACTTGATGCACGAGCAGTTTCTTTCCATCTTATTTGAAGCGGTCTCTGCATTCAGCACCACCGGCATGTCCATGGGGCTGACTCCGGACCTTTCTCCTGCGGGCAAGGCGATCGTCACCATTACCATGTTCGCCGGTAGGTTAGGTCCCTTGACATTGGCATACGCCCTGTCCCAAAAGAAACGGGTCACCAAAATTGGATACCCGGAGGACAATATTCTTATCGGCTGAGTGCAGCCGGCAGGCAGGCTTGAGAAAACGTTTTCCTTGACGCGTCCCGCCAAGACTCCTAGACTGAAGGAAACCATGCTTTGGGTTGCTTACTAAGGGAGGAAAAACAAATGTTGCCAGGCTTTAAAGACCGCAAATATTGGGTGGAATCATTAACGGCCATCGCCCGGCCCGTGTTGGAGAACCTGGCACGCAGAGAGTTGAAGGCGGCCATGCCCGTGGAATGCGCAGCCGGTCGTGAAAGTGACCGGGCTCACTTTTCCCATCTGGAGGCCTTCGCCCGCACCATGACCGGACTCGCCCCCTGGCTGGAGACACCTGCGGAAGACCCGGAGGAGGAGCAGCTGCGCAGGAGATTTGCCGGGCTGGCCCGGCAATGCCTCGATGCCGCTACGGATCCGGAATCGCCGGATTATCTGAACTTCGGCTACGAATACCAGCCCATTGTGGATGCTGCCTTCCTGGCCCATGCCATTCTGCGGGCTCCCGGTGAGCTGTGGGACAAGCTGGAGCTCCGTGTCCGGCAGAATGTGGCGGCGGCACTGAAGCAAACCCGCACCCGGAAGCCGTTCTTCTGCAATTGGCTGCTGTTTTCGGCCATTATCGAAACGGCGCTGCGGCATATGGGTGAGGAGGACTGGGACCCGATGCGCATCGACTACGCCCTGCGGCAGCATGAGCAGTGGTATGTCGGCGACGGGGCCTACGGGGACGGACCGGAATTCCATTGGGACTATTATAACAGCTTCGTGATCCAGCCCATGCTGGTGGATATCATCCGCTACGCCGGCAGCGCCTCCAACGAATGGGCGGCTATGGCTCCGGCTATTCAACGGCGGGCTGTACGCTACGGTGAAATTCTGGAGCGGTTCATTGCACCGGACGGCACCTTCCCGCCTGTTGGCCGCTCCTTGGCCTACCGCTTCGGCGCCATGCAGCATCTCTCCCAGATGGCATTGCAGCATACCCTTCCTGCCGGTGTGTATCCGGCTCAGGTCCGCTGCGCTCTGACGGCTGTGATCCGGCGGACGTTGGCTGTGCCGGGAACCTTCGATGAGGGCGGCTGGCTGCGCATCGGCTTTACCGGAAGCCAGCCGGATGTGGCGGAAGGGTATATTTCAACAGGCAGCCTGTACCTGTGTTCAGCCGTATTCCTGCCCCTGGGGCTTCCCGCAGGGGACGAGTTCTGGTCAGGTGATCCGAGGGAATGGACCTCCGCCAGAATGTGGTCCGGCCAGCCTGCTGTAAGCGACCATGCGCTGGGAGAATAAAACAACCAAAAAACCGCTCCGCGGCAGCAATGCCGGGAAGCGGTTTTTATTTTGGAGCAGACGGTCAGGCTTTGGGTTCATCCAGAACCGGCACATCAAGAATATCCAGAATGAAGATGAAGATGGGAATGCCGATAATGAAGCCCCAGACCCCCAGATAATGCTCCGAGAACAGCAGGATCACGAAGGTATAGAACACGGGCAGGTTGGTTTTGGAGGACATCAGCTTGGGGTTCAGGAAATACCCTTCGATGAAGTGCAGTACGGTTATCATGATGATGACATACACCACCATCAGAATTCCGTTCAGGGTATATCCGATAATTCCCAGCGGAATCAGCGAGATCATAACCCCCGCCACCGGGATCAGACTCAGCACAAACACCAGAATCCCCAATGCAAACAGGTACGGGAAACCCAGCAAAGACAAGCCAACGACGGTAAACACCGTATTGAACAGGGCAATCATAAATTGCGCCTCAATCACCTTGCCAAAGGAACGTACGAATTTGCGGCCGAAGTACTCCATTTCCTGATAGAGCCACCCAATTTTGCTGACACGCAGCTTATTGGTGAATTTCACAATCCGGTTCTTCTCCAGAATGAAGAAAAGACTCAGGATCAGCGCCATCAAAAAGGTGGTACCCCAGTTGCTGATGATCAGGATGTAGTCAAATCCATGCTGAAGATAGGATTGAAAGTTCATTTGCTTCAGGGCATCGGCAATATACTGGGAAATTTGCGTGTTGCCCGGAGGATTGCCTGCGATCTTGATCAGGTAATCGGACAGCTGCCTGATCTGGGATACGATCTTGGGGGAGTACATGACGATCCCCAGGGTCACCAGACCCACAACCCCCAGATAGAGCAGAATGACCACCACATGATAAGGCACCTTGAAAAACCGGTTCAGCCATGCGGTAATGTGGGACTGAAGGCTGTTCATGATGAAGGTGAACAAAAACACCAGCAGCACCAGATTCAGCATATCCCTCATAAAGTACAAGAGGATACAGATCAGTCCCAGAATGGAAAAGCGCTTTACTGTGGGATTCGAAAAAACATTCCTGAAATAATCCATTGCCTCTGCTCCTGTTCACCAGCCGCTCAGAAAAAGGGTACACCCTCGGGGCTTAATCTGTCTTCATTTATTATACATGATTCCGCTGCTTAAGAAAAACCGGGGTTTTCCAGCATTCCGGGTGTTACGGCTGGAACAAGTCCTTCCTCTGCAGCTCTAGTCAGCAAGGCGCGGACGGCTCCGTAACCCTGCTCCCCCAAATTGCGGGTAAACTCATTCACATACAGGTTGATATGGGCATCCGCCACCTGGGGCGACATCTCCTGGGCATGCTCCAGCACGTAGGAGCGGGAAGCCTGCGGGTTGGCCCAGGCGTATTCCACTGAAGCGCGGATCCATCCGGCCACCTGCGCCGGATCCAGATCCTTGCGGGCGATTATCGCCCCTAAGGGTATAGGCAAGCCGGTGTCTTCCTCCCACCAGGCCCCCATGTCCGCCAGCAGCGTCAGCCCGTAGTTGGGGTAGGTGAAGCGGGCTTCATGGATAACCAGCCCGGCGTCGATGTCCCCCTTCTGCACGGCAGGCATGATCTGGTGAAACGGCATCACTACCACCTCACCGATGCCTCCAGGCACCTGCTTGGCGGCCCAAAGTCGGAACAGCAGATAAGCGGTGGAGCGTTCACTGGGGACGGCTACCCGTTTGCCGGACAAAAGGGACGGGCCCTGCTCGGCCGAAGCCGGGTCAGCCGTCAGCACCAGTGGGCCGCAGCCGCGTCCCAGGGCTCCGCCGCAGGGCAGTAGATGGTAGCGGTCCAGCACCCACGGCAAGGCTGCATAGGAGATCTTCAGCACCTCGGGGCCTTCGCCTCTGGCGGCCAGCCCGTTGGTTATATCAATATCGGCGTAGGTCACCTGGAGCTCCGGCGCTTCCGGCACTAGCCCGTGGGCCCACGCGTGAAATACAAAGGTATCGTTGGGACAAGGTGAAAAGGCGATGTTCATCATTGCTGCACCTCCTGATTGTATGTAAGTTCTGCGGCGTCCGGCTCCAGCCGCCGGTCCAGCAGCTCCCGGAAGGCGCAGAAGGCCTCCTCCAGCGCCTGCAAGGCTTCCCCGATGCGCCATGCCGCCCGGTCCCGGGGGCCTACCGCGTTGGAGATGCCCCGCACCTCCATACAGGGGAGCCCGAACAGGCTGGCGGCGCAGGCCACGCCGTAACCCTCCATGGCTTCGGCGGCAGCGCCGGGATGCCTGGCTTCCCATGCTGCTGCGGTAGCGGCTGTGCCGGTGGCGGTGGACACGGTCAGCACCGCCCCCGTGAGCACTCTGCGGCCGGGAAACCGCTCCGCCAGGGTGGCCTGGAGCTTCGCCGCCAGCTCCGTCTGGGCGGACAGCCGGTTGCCGCCGAAGCCAAGCTCCTGAGCGGTCCGGAAACCCTCCGGGGTTTCCGCACCCAGGTCAGCGGCGATCATCGCATCGGCGATGACCACACTGCCCACGGGTGCTTGGCCGGGGAAACCGCCGCCGATACCGGCGCTGACCGCAAGGGTATACCCGCCGGAGGCCAAGGCGGCTCCGGCTGCTGCCGCAGCCATGCCAACACCGGCTCCGGACGTCCTGACATCAAAGCGGGAATCGCTGCCTATACCCCGTACGATAGCCTCGCGCTCCGCCTCCACGGCGGCAATCACGAGAATGCGGACTTGGTTGGTATGCTGTGCCTCCATCGTTTCTCATCCTTTGGCTTTGTGACGTCGCATTGCTTGCCTGTCCTCTTAGTATACGTGAATCCGGCGTTGAAAAAAACTCTTAGAGCGGCTGAGGGGAGAGGCATATGCCTGCTGCGGCGGGCTAACGGAAGTGAGAGCCCTTATTAGGCCAATAAAGCAGGATTTTATACGAAAATGCTGCGTCTACCCCGGCATTTTCATCCCTGGCGATGGCCGCTGGGCCGTGGGCGATTTTAACGAATCTCACAGCGCTTATATAGCGAAAAAGCGGCTGTTTGCCAACGTAACGAATCTGAGCCACGCTATTGCTTACGTTCAGGTTCTTTTCAGTGTCTTTGAGCCGGAATAAGGCGCCTCAGATTCGTTACAACCGCAAGAGGGGCCACATGAGCGAAATAGCGTGGCTGAGATTCGTTAAAAAAATCCATACCCCCGTTTTTCTGCCCACTGTCCTAACGGAAGCCAGCGCCGTTATTTATCCATTATGCGCTCGCTTCTAGCGATCTTGCTTTTGATAACAGCGCTCACCACCGTTAGCCTTTAGCCAGCGCCGCCTGTCTGGACAGAAAAGAGCCTTCCGCCGGTAAGCGGGAGGCTCTATTTCTTTTATGGATTCCGGGAGGACTCCCGGTTATACATTCGACTGTTGTTGTTTATAGCCGGGACCGGGCTTCAGGCGCAGCCACTTTCTGATGTAAGGCAGAACGTAGTAGTCAGCACCAAACTTGCCTGCATTTGCACCCGCTACCATGATGATAACGCCCCAGAGAAGCAACCAAGGGTTGGAGGAAACTGTACCGGCCAGCAGGAACATGAAGTTCATCAATACGCCGAAGAAAGCGGCAGCAGTGGTGAGGCAGCCCAGAATCAGGCCCAGACCTACCAGGAATTCTCCCCACGGAATCAGGATCTTGAAGATTCCTGCGTTGGGCAAGGCGAAGTTATCCAGGAATGCAACATACGTAGGATACATTTTGTTAGTTGTTCCGGTTTCGAGTACCGGCTTGGCGATGGCATTCTTCAGGAAGCCCGATGCATCAAAGGTACCGCCTGTGATCTTTTCCCAACCGTGATGCATCCAATCCCAACCGATGTACAGTCTGATCAGCAACAGCGCCCCAGCTGCGTACACATTTTCTCTCAAGAATTTGACGATCATATCCGATCTCTCCCTTTGAATAGGTTGTTTTTTCCTGTGTGACAATCTTAACATCATGTGAAATCAGTCACAACAATAAACACCAAATGTTCAAATTTTGATAATAAAGATGTGTCATTATGTTGAACAATTCTCTAAAGGTATTCTTTTTTAGCACATAGTGATTTTCAAACAGGTTTCATTATTACAACGGTTGATAGAGTCAGCAGATGCGGGGAAGCATGCTTCCTGCCAGCCTATACAGACGTCTCGTGGAGCCGAAGGGCGTCCGGATAAGGAGCTGGCCCTTCTCCCGGCCGGTGACCATTCCGACCAAACAGGCATTCCTCCCCTCAGGAAACTGCCGCAGGGCATCCAGCACCGTTGGGACATCAAGGGCAGGCAGGATCAGAACGGCCTTGCCCTCATTGGCCAAATACAGAGGATCGAAGCCCATTAGCTCACAGGCTCCCTCCACCTCAGGCTTTACCGGAAGCAAATCCTCCTCCAGCTCCACCGTCAGCCTGTAGTCCTCGCAGATTTCCGCCAGCGCCGTAGCCAGCCCGCCCCGGGTGGGATCCCGGAGGATGCGGATGTCCGCTGAAGCCTCCCTGGCCCTCTGCAGCATGGGAAAAAGGGTCGCGCAGTCGGAGGGAATCTCCGACATAAGCCCAAGCTCCTCCCTTGCCGTCAGGACGGCGATGCCATGATCCCCGAGGGTACCGGTTACAACGACGGCATCCCCCGCCTCTATGAGCTGCGGCCGGAGCTCAGCGCCGGGCACCACTGCTCCGATGCCCGTGGTGTTGATAAACAAACCGTCGCAATCCCCTTTTCCCACCACCTTCGTATCACCTGCCACCACCCTGATGCCGGAGACGGCGGCTTCCTTGGCTATCGACCTGCAGATGGTCCGGAGCTGCTCCACAGGAAGTCCCTCCTCCAAAATAAACGACACGGTCAAATACAAGGGTACCGCACCGCTGACCGCCAAATCATTGACAGTTCCCGCCACCGCCAGCTTACCGATATCCCCTCCCGGGAAAAACAGCGGCTTGATCACAAAGCTGTCTGTGGTAACAGCCAGCTTACCCGCAGTCGGCACAGGCAGCAGTGCTGCGTCGCCCAAGGGCTCCCGGGCTTCGGTTCCGGTCAGGGCGGGAAGAATCACGCCGTTAAGCAGCCTGTGGGCAGCCTCTCCTCCGTCCCCGTGGGACATGTTGATCCGTTCTGCTTCCATGTTGGTCACCCCTCCCGGCTGTAAGCATATTCCGCTGCGCAGGCGCCCTCCGCCGATACCATACAGGGGCCCACCGGCTGATACGGCGTGCAGCTTCTGCCGAACAGCCCGCAGCGCGACGGGGGGATCAGCCCGCGGATTACATCGCCGCAGCGGCAGCCTGTAGGTTTGGGCGCCTGCCCCGGCGGAACCGGGAAGCGCTCAGCCGCATCCAATCCGGCGAATTCAGGCCGGATGGACATGCCGCTGTCTGCAATCGGCCCGATCCCCCGCCAGAGAGCTTCACAGGGCTGGAAGTACCGGTCCATCACGGCCAAGGCTGCAGGGTTGCCACCGGTGGTTACAACGGAAGCGTAGTCATTGTGGATGGCGGCCTTGCCCTCGGCCGCCAGCTTCAGCAGGCGGTGGATGCCGCCGGCCAGCTCCAGAGGCTCGAAGCCGCTAATGACTCCGGGCAGACCATATTCGTCGGCGAGGAAGCTGAAGACTTGGCTTCCCGTCACCATAGCTACATGGCCGGGAAGCAGGAAGCCGTCCAGCTGCACCTCCTTGAGCTCCAGCAGATGCCGCAGCACCGGCTCCACCCGCTTCGCGGATACCCGCATGCTGAAATTGGCCAGCCCGCGCTTCTCCGCCTCCATCAGCGCCGCCCCCAGAACGGGCAGGGTGGTTTCAAAACCGATTCCCAGGAAAATAACCTCCCGGCCGGGCTGGGCAGCGGCCAGCTCTACCGCATCCATCGGCCCGTATACTACCCGCACATCCATTCCTTCGGCCCGTGCCGCCAGGAGGGTGCCGCTTGAGCCCGGAACCCGCATCATATCGCCGAAGGTGCATACTGTGCGGTTGTCCCCGCGGGCTGCGGCGATCATGGCGTCAATGTCCGCTTGATCCGTCACACACACGGGACAGCCAGGACCCGAAAGAAGCCGGACATGGTCCTGGAGGCTTTTGCGTAAGCCTGACTTGGCCAGGGCCATGGTATGGGAGCCGCAAACCTCCATAAATACGGGCTGGCGGCCGTATTTGGCAGCGAAGGTGTCCGCCAGGGAGAGAATCCCCTTCAGCAGTCCCTCATGGAGGGCTCTGCCGGAGGAGGCACCTGCGGAATATCTCGCCTGCGGATCACCGGGAAGCATCTGCCGCATCTCGTGCATCAACGATCCGCCTCCATTCCTCCAGACTTTCCTCCGCTGCCTGACGGTCTATGATACTCATGGCCTGCCCGGCATGGACGATGACGAATTCCCCCAGCCTGACCTCCGGGACGAAGATAATCCCCACCTTCATCCGGGTTCCCATACAATCCACAATGGCAGCATAGCCGTCTATCTCCACAATCTGAGCGGGTACGCCCACACACATCGGTTTTCCCTCCTTGGTCACTCACCACCGGCTTGAGAAATGGTTCTGCTCCCTGATGATGCTTCTGCATAAGCCGCCGCAAGCAGCTGCCCCAGGGCTAACCCGCCGTCCCCCGTTGGCACCTGCTTGTGCCGGTAGGGCTCAAGCCCCCGTTCCTTCAGGAGGGCAGGAATCCGCCGGGCCAGATACGGGTTATGGAAGGAGCCGCCGGAGAGCATTACCTTGGGGATAATTGCCGTGCTCAGTCCTTCTTTTTCCAGAGCCCGCTGAAGAAGCTCAACCGCAGATCGGGCAACTGTTTCGTGAAAACGGAGAGCCAGTTCTTCGGGCGGCGAATCTGCCAGACGTTCCTCTACCACCTGCCGCAGAGTGTCGGACATATCCAGCTCCAGCGCCCCGGCTTCCTCTTTGTCCCGGATGGCATAGCCGAAGGGGGTAACGGTGTTGGCCCCGTCCGCATCAGCAAAGGAAAAGGCTGCCAGCTCAGAGAGCCGGATGGCCGCTTCGCCGTCATAGCCGGACACTGCAGCCACACCCAGGATCGCCGATACGGCGTCAAACAGTCTGCCGCAGGTGCCTGCCCACGGACTGTTCATCCCGGTGGCAGCCATTCTGCCCAGTATCGCCAGCTCCATGCTTTTGCCGGGAAACAGCTGCGCCGCCCAAGCAGGCCCCTGTTCGGGAAAAAGCGACGTCAGCATCCCTGTGGCATTCCGCCAGGGCTCCCGCACCGCCCTTTCCCCGCCGGGCAGGGGGGTATAGCGCAGATGCCCCAGCCTCCGCCAGCCGGATGCGCTGCCGGCCAAAATCTCGAAGCCCCAGATGCAGCCGTCCGGACCGTAGCCGGTACCATCCAGAATGATGCCGCAGACCTCTTCCTCCGGGGACAGCCCGTTGTCCGCCATACATGAAACCAGATGGGCGTGATGATGCTGGACCCCAATGGGCTCACGGCCCATTTCACGGCTTAGCCGTCGGGTTTCATAGCCGGGATGCAGGTCTGCTGCCGTTTGCGGCAGGTCCGTTCCCAGCAGCTTGGAGAAATGGGCCAGCTCCTTCCTCCAATGCTCCTGGGTTTCCACACTGTCCATGTCCCCGATATGGGGGCCAATAAAAATCTGCTTGCCTCTGCCGAGGGCAAAGGTGTTTTTCTGCTGCCCGCCTAAGGCGGCCCACCCGGTCACATTAACAGGAGCCGCAAGCGGATCAGGGGCATACCCCCTGGACCGTCGAAGGATGTCCGTTTGTCCCTCCACCACCTGAACGACGGAGTCATCCAGCGGGTGAAGAATTTCACGATCATGGGCAAGCACATAGTCGGCGATGCCCGCCAGGTAGTCGAAGGCCTCCTCATCCCGGTACAAAATGGGCTGGCCGGAAGGGTTGGCGCTGGTCATCACAAGGAAGGGCAGCTCCTCCATCAGCAGCACATGCAGCGGGGTGTAGGGCAGCATCAGCCCTACAGTAGCCATTCCCGGCGCCACGCTGTCCGCCAAGGGCCACGCCTCCGCTCTGCGGGCGATGACGATAGGCGCCTCGGGCGAATGAAGCAGCCGCAGCTCCTGGCTGCCCAGCACTGCAGCCCGGCGGGCGGTCTCCTCATCCGCCGCCATTACCGCAAGCGGCCGTGTTGGCCGCCGCTTGCGCTGCCGCAGACGAGCGACCGCCGCTTCGCTTGTGGCGTCGCAGGCCAAGTGATAGCCGCCGATGCCCTTCACGGCGACAATGGCACCCTGGCGCAGCAGCTCAGCGCACCGCCTTACCGCCTCGTCGGCCTCCGCTAGAGGCCTCCGCACGCCTTGCGCCCCGGCGCCAGCCTTGCCTTGAGCTGCCGATCCTGCTCCCGCTACAGAGCCGGCTGCCGGCTCGGCAACCTTTGCTCCTGCCCTCCCCATTGGCTCCTTCGGCGCCTCGTCCATGGCGTACAGCGCGAGGCGCGGGCCGCATTCCGGGCAGGCAATGGGCTGGGCGTGGTGGCGCCGGTTTGTCACATTTCCGTACTCCTCCCGGCAGGCAGGACACATGGGGAAGCCGCTCATGGAGGTGTACGGCCGGTCGTAAGGCAGCTCCCGGATGATGGTATAACGGGGGCCGCACTGGGTACAGGTAATGAACGGGTACCGGTAGCGCCGGTTGGCCGGATCCTTCAGCTCTGCCAGACAATCGGGGCAAATCCCCGCATCCACGGGTATCACCAGGGAGGAGGCACCCTCCCGGTTGCTCTCCACGATGCGAAAGCCCAAGCGCCCATCCACTGCCAGCGGCACCGACCGGATTTCATCCACCCGGGCCAGCCGTGGAGCCTCCCGGCGGATTGCCGCCAGGAGCTCCCGCAGGGCAGGGGCTGTTCCTTCCGCCTCCAAACGGATGCCGTCCATATTGTTCTGGACGGTGCCGCTTATGGCGTAACGCTCCGCCAGACCGAACAGGAAAGGCCGGAACCCCACACCCTGAACTCTGCCCTTGACGGTAATGAGCAGCGCCGCTGTTGGGTTAGGGTCATTTCTGTCCGAAGAAGCCACTGATGCTTCCCCTAATATCCCGGAAGCCAACTCGTTTCCCGGCTTCAGCCCGGCTGCTCCACCGCTGCTTCTGCCACCGCCCGAACGCTCCTGGTCTCCGCAAGCCTGGCCTCGATCCATGCCGTCCACAGCTCCATTCCTTCCCCGGTGCGGGCCGACAACGGAATCAGCGCGGAATCCGGGTTCATCGCAAACAGATCCTCTTGGGCTGCCTCTACGCTGAAATCCACATACGGGAGAAGATCAATTTTGTTCAGGAGCACCAAACCGGTCCGCATAAACATGGTAGGGTATTTGGGTATCTTATCATTGCCTTCGGGAACGCTGAGCACTGCCACCTTATGGTTTTGCCCCAGGTCATAGCCGGAGGGGCAGACCAGATTGCCTACATTCTCAATAAAGAGAATGTCCGTCTCCTCCAGATCAAACCGGGAGAGAATCTTGGTGACCATCCGCGCATCCAGGTGGCAGCCGCCGCCTGTATTGATCTGCACCGCATTGACGCCTAAGGCGCGGATGCGATCCGCATCCTTTTCGGTTGCAAGGTCACCTTCAATAACGCCCACCCGGTAACGCCCGCACAGCTGCCGGATGGTGGCCTCCAGCAGGGTGGTTTTGCCTGCGCCGGGAGAGCTCATCAGATTGATGGCCAGCACCTTATGGCGTCCCAGCTGATCCCTTATATAAGCTGCTGCGGTATTGTTGTCCTTCAGCACATCCTCATTCAATACAATTTCCATTGCCGGATCGGAACCTGCCTACAGAAGTCTGTGGAAGGAGCGGGTTAAGGCAACTCCATATTCATCAGGTTGTATTCCTTCCCGGGAAAGGTGTGACTTGGAGGCTCAAACACATTTTGCCGTCTTTGATTTTATTTCATGTTCAAGGTTTCAAAGCCGTCAAAAAAACTCGCCTTCAAGTCACCCCTTCCCTCACAGTCATCCAATATGAATATGAATTCGCTTCTCATACCCCTGCCTGACTCCCGGCAGGTTCCTACCTCCCTTCATAGGATAAGACCTTGAATTCCTCGCCTCCGGTAATCCGGCCTCCGGGGAAGCGGCATACGGGGCACATGGCTGCAGCCGCATGCTGCTCCGGCTCATACTCCAGCCCGCACAGCACACAGGCCGCCCGGGCTGGCTGCAGCTCCATCGTAAGCCCCGCCTCCCGCACAAGCATCGCCGCCCCGTCCGCCTTGTACATATCGAAGGCCATCTCCAGGGCATCCGGGAGAGCATTGCTCAAGGCCCCGACCAAAAGCCGCACTTGCGTCACCTCCGCGAAGCCGCGTTCCTTCGCATCCCGGCTCACCAGATCAAGCACGTCCCCCATCAGCGACAGCTCATGCATCAATATCCCTCCCTGGCGGGCAGTCCGATCTGAAGCAGCGTATTGGCCGGCCTCACAGGAAGCAGCGTAAGCCGTGTATCCTCACCCAGACTGTATGGATTGTCGCAAGCAAAACATTTCATCTCGCCGGAATAGGACAAATAGTGCAAATGCTGCTTGCAGGACGGGCAGAGTGCACTGTATGCCCGCCACTCTCCGGCCTCCCGGTTAAGCAAGAAAGGATGCCCTGCCGACTGCTCCATCACTGGCCATATCCGGGGAGGGGCAATCGTATGATAGTCATATCCGCTCAGCTTGTCGGCAAGCTTGGTCAGCTTCTTCACATCGCGCTCCACCAAAGGTGCCGCCGCTTCCCGGATGACGCCAGTCACACCCTTTTTCAGCTCCTTCATAAATTCCCTGCGGTCCAAGAATCACTCCTCCATTCCCGGATTTGGCCGTGCACCAGCTCCGTTAATGCAGTCAGACGCTCACGCACCGTATCCGACAAGCCGATACCGAATGCAAGCGTTGCGGGCTGAATTCCGAACAGCACCATTTTGGCAGGCACCCGCTCTCTGATCCGGGCGGCGAACAGCACCTCCTGGAAGCCCAACTGGTGCACCGACATTTTCACATTGCAATATGCCGGAATGTCCTCCCGCTCCACCGTGTACACAAACCCCGGCGGCTCCGGGCCGTTGATGGAATCCAGCAGAATCAGCTGGTCTGTATCCTCCACCGGACCAAGCAGTCTGATGCCGTCCGTAGAGCCTTCAATGATCTCCACATTTTCCACACCGGCCAGTATTTCCTCCAGGAAGGGCAGCACATGAATGCCTACCCCCTCATCGGTGTACAGGGTGTTGCCCAGTCCGATAACCGTAATTTTCTCCGGTCCGGCAGGGTTCAAGGTTATGTCCGCCTCCAAGCCGCCGCCCATGCTCAGGGTATCCATACGCCCGCTACTCATGCTCCGTTTCCTTTTCCGCCGCCTTCGCCATCAGCTGCTCCTCTCCCCCGTGAGTTTCCACCTTATCCTTCTTCTCCGTCTTAAAGCCGGTGAAAATGGAGCTCATGGTGCCGTTTTTCTCCAGCCAATCCTCCCGGAAGGACAGGTACACATGGATCACGATGAAAATAATGAACACCCAGGCCATCAGATGGTGCCAGGAGCGCACCGTGAAGCTGCCCCCGAAGATGAAGGGCACCCAAGCGAACAGCTTGCCGAAGAAGGATTCCGGCTGCGGCTCAAAATACAGATAAAATCCCGTAAACATCGCCACAATGGAGCCTCCGCCCATCAGCACCAAATAGGTCAGCTGCGCCAGGGGGTTATGTCCGGTATAGTGGGGCTTGCGGTTTTTCATAAAAAGATAAAATTTCACGGTCTGAAAGGTTTCCTTCCAGAAGGCCAGCCTCAACACATTGGTGGTGACGAAGGAATTGCCCTTGAACACCCAGTAGAGACGGAAGATCATGTTGGCGGTAAACAGGAAAGCCGCAAAAAAGTGGATATACCTGACCCAGCCCATCAGGAAGGTATAATAGGCCTCCTCCCCGGTGGTGGAGCCTACAATGGGCTTGCCGATGTACAGGCCGGTGAGAATCAAGAGCATTATGGCCCCGGCGTTAATCCAATGGAAGATCCGCACCGGCAGCTCCCAGACGTATACCTTGACCACGTCCTTGGAAAGCTTCTCCATCCTCACCTTCCGTTTGCCCTTCAGCACAATTTCCGACCGGGGATGCTCCCCTTCGTGGCCGGAGGAGGCCTTGCTTCCACCGGGGGAATGCAGCGGCGGCTCGCTCAAACTCATGGCCCTTCCCCCTAACCGATCCGTATGTCTACGGCAGATTGATTTTGCAGGTCCGTCATGTGCACCGCACAGGCCAGGCACGGATCGAAGGAATGGATAATCCGCAGAATCTCCAAGGGCTGATGCTTATCCGCCACAGGTGTACCGGTAAGCGCCGCTTCATAGGCACCCTTCTGGTTTTTGCCGTCCCGGGGAGAGGCGTTCCAGGTGGAGGGCACCACAGCCTGGTAGTTGGCGGTTTTACCGTTTTCGATGTTAATCCAGTGGCCCAAGGCGCCGCGGGGTGCTTCGATCCAGCCCACTCCCTGGGCCTTCTTCGGCCAGGAGGAGGGCTCCCATTTGGCCTTATTGAAGGTGGTCTGGTCGCCATGTTTGATATTCTTCAACAGCTCATCCATATCGTTGCGCAGCCAGCCGCCGATGATCTGGGCCTCCAGCCCCCGGGCTAAGGTGCGGCCTAATGCGGACTTCAACGCGGTAAGCGGCACATTCAGCTTCCGCAGGCTGTCATCCACACTCTGGACGAATTCCGGTTTTTTGGCGGCATATCCCAGCAGCACCCGGGCTAACGGCCCTGTTTCCATGGGCTTCTCTTTCCACCGGGGAGTCTTGAGCCAGCTGTACTTATCGTTGGTGTTCAGCGTATCGTAGCGGCCCTTGGGCCCCGTATAGTGGAAGGTGGTTTCTCCCTCCCAGGGATGGCGGCCGCCGGTGGTTTTGCCGTCGTAGGTGTACCAGGAGAAGTCGATCCATTCCTTGATCTGCTCCGGATCCTTGGGATTCACATCGTGGATCTCGTTGAGATTGCCGCCCAGAATGATTCCCCGAGGCATCCGGTACATGTTGATGTCGCGGATATCGCCCTTGGAGAAGTCGCCGTAGCACAGGTAATTGTCCAGCCCGCCGCCGTAGGTCCAATCCTTATAAAAGGATCCGATGGCCTGCAGATCCGGCAGATACACCTGCTCCACAAACTCGATGGCCTGATCGATCAGTTGGGATACGTGCATCAGGCGCTCGGCATGGATGCCGTTGTCGCTGTTGATATCGATGGGGGTAGCCATCCCGCCCACCAGATAATGGGGGTGCGGATTTTTCCCGCCGAAGATGGTGTGGATCTTCACAATCTCCTTCTGCCAGTCCAGCGCTTCCAGATAGTGGGCCACAGCAAGCAGGTTGACCTCCGGCGGAAGCCTGTAGCCCGGATGTCCCCAATACCCGTTAGCAAAAATCCCCAGCTGTCCGCTGTCCACGATTTTTTTCACCTTGTCCTGAATGTCCTTGAAATAGCCGGGTGAGGACTTGGGCCACTTGGAGAGGGACTGGGCCAAGGTGCTGGTGGCCTTGGGATCGGCCTTCAGGGCATTAACCACATCCACCCAATCAAAGGCATGCAGGTGATAAAAATGGACCACATGATCATGCAGCATGATGGTGGCATTCATAATTTCCCGGATCAGATGGGCGTTCCGGGGGATCTTGATATCCAGGGCGTCCTCCACGGAACGCACGGCAGCCAGGGCATGGGTGGTGGTGCATACGCCGCAGATGCGCTGCACATACGCCCACACGTCCCGTGGGTCCCGGTCCTTCACAATCAGCTCCAGGCCGCGAATGGCCGTCCCTGAGCTGAAAGCATCCTTAATGACGCCATTGTCTATGTCCGCCTCAATCCGCAGATGGCCCTCTATCCGTGTAACCGGGTCGACTACTATCCGTTCACTCATACCGATGCGCCGCCTCCTATCCCGCTATTCGGGCCCTGTCCCGGAGGAGGACCGTTTTTCTTCGGTTTATCATCATGGCGGCTTGCCGTTTCATCATGGCTGTCTGCCGCTGCGTGTTTCTTCTCATCCAGCACTTTCTTAACGGCGGTAGCTCCGGCATGGATGGCTACGCCGCCCACGGTGCCGCCCAGGAGTCCCAGGCCCACCAGATCCGGATTGATGGTGGTCTGGGTGCCGGGAATCTGGGACACGCGCGTGGTGAAGGGCCCCATATCCCAGAAGGCATTCTCCGAGCAGCCGATGCAGGGATTGCCGGATTGGATCGGGTAGCTCACACCGCCGTTCCAGCGCATTTCCGCACAGGAATTGTAGGTGGTGGGACCCTTGCAGCCGACCTTATACAGACAATATCCCTGCTTTAGCCCCTCGTCGTCGAAGGACTCCACAAACAGCCCGGAATCAAAATAAGCGCGCCGGTTGCACTTGTCATGGATGCGGTGCCGGTAAAAGGCCTTCGGACGGCCTTGGGCGTCCAGCTCCGGGACCGTCCCGAAGGTCAGCACATGGGCTATAACGCCGGTCATGACTTCCGCGATGGGCGGACAGCCCGGCACCCGGATCACCGGCTTATCCTTGATGATATCGGTGATGGGCATAGCTCCTGTGGGATTGGGGCCCGCTGCAGCGATACCTCCCCAGGAGGAGCAGCTGCCATAAGCGAGAATCAGCTTGGCCTTGGCCGCCGTTTCCAGCAGCACATCCTTGGCGGGAACGCCGCCAACCATCAGGTATTCCGCGTTTTTGGGCACACTGCCCTCCACCGCCAGCACATACTCTCCGGCATATTCCTCGATCACCTTCCGGCGCGCTTCCTCCACCTGATGCCCGGAAGCGGCGGACAGCACCTCGCTGTATTCCAGCGAAATCATATCGAACAAGACGCTCTCCAGCTTGGGATGCGTCGTCCGGATAAAGGATTCCGAGCAGCCTGTGCAATCCTGCATCTGCAGCCAAATCACCGGAACCCGCTTGGCCGATTCCATCGCCTTGACCACCTTCTTTTCCAGGGTGATATCCAGCCCCATCACTGCCGTAAGCACCGTGCACATCTTCAGAAAATCCCGCCGGGTAACCCCTCTTCCCATTGCCGTTTCATAAATGGTCTTTCTGCCGGCCACCTTGCTCACCCCCATGCTGCTTCTCGTTCAACATTTGTAACCCTTTACATTATCATCGCACATGAAACCGGGTTGCGGTATCGGAAAAACCTGCAGTCCTTGCCGGGAATTTCCCTACACGAATCAGGAGGAGATAACCGAAGGCCGATTTTGGGCAATAAAATAGACCGTTTCCCGAATACAGGACGAAGCGGTCTAATTGTTGTCCCCTTTAATCGTATTATTCAGCCTCATCCTGCAAAAGTGCATCTATTCTGCTAGAATTCTGCCTCCCCCCGCACCCCAAATGTAAAAGTGCATCTATTTTCCGCCGCGGGGTCCATCTTGCTCCAACCTAAAGAAAATAACTGTACTTTTGCAGGATAGACCGTAAAAATGAAGGTTTGTTTACCAAATAAATGCACTTTTGCATTTGGGAAGAGGGGGCAGCCAGCCTCCGCTTTGACCCCCCTTTACCTATTTGCTCCCCCTCAGCATCTCTCCGATGGCGCCAATGCTGCCCAGGGTTTCCACCGCCTTGGTGGGGATAAACACCTTATTGGCCGCTCCGTTGGCTACCTCGCCCAGCGCCTCCAAGGCGCGGTATGTAAGCACCTGCTCGTCAAGCCCGGCCTCCCGCAGCAGCTGGATGCGGACCTTCTCGGCGTCAGCGATGGACTGGATCGCCTTGGCTTCGCCCAGTGCCTCCAGCTCCTTGGCCTGCCGGATCCCCTCCGCCTGCCGGATGCGGGCTTCCTTCTCGCCCTCCGCCTTCAGGATTTGGCTTTGTTTATTGCCTTCGGCACGCAGAATCATGTCCTGCTTGGCCGCCTCGGCCTCCAGAACCATCGCCCGTTTGCTGCGCTCCGCCTTCATTTGTTTGTCCATGGCTTCCTGAATATCACCGGGCGGCTGGATGTCGATCACCTCCACGCGTTCGATCCGCACACCCCATTTTTCCGTCGCCTCATCCAAGGCCACCCGGATGTCAGTGGAGATTTTTTCCCGGCCGGACAGGGTTTCATCCAGCTCCATATTGCCGATAATCTGCCGCATGGTAGCGGTGGTAATGTTCCGTACCCCGTACACATAATCGGAAATTCCGTATGTAGCCTGCTCCGGACCCGTCACCTGGTAGAAGATGATGGTGTCGATTTGGACCTGGACATTATCCTTGGTAATGACCGTCTGCGGCGGCACATTAGCCTGCTGGACCCGCAAATCGTGATAGGTCCGCACATGGTCGATAATCGGAATCAGGATATTGATGCCGGGTGTCAGCAGATGATTAAACTTGCCCAGCCGCTCCACCACACCAACCCTCTGCTGCGGGATGATCTTGACCGACAGTGAGATAAACACCACGGCCAGTACCACGATCAGGATCGGAATTGCGTAAATCATTTCGTCATCCTCCTCTTTTGGCCACCTGAAGTAAAGCGCTTCCACGTTCTACTACCACAACCGTCTCGCCCTTCTTCAGACTTTCCGCCGACTCCGCACTCCACAGCTCGCCGCCCACCTTCACAATCCCTCTTTGGCCGGCGCTGATCTCCTCGATGACGGTTCCTTCCTTGCCAACAAGGACGTCAACGGCATCCTTAAAGCCTTTTGTTTTCACAAGCTTACGGGTTAACGGTTTAGTGAACACCGTCAAAAGCAGCGCAACGACGCAGCCTGCCACCACCTCCGCCACCCATGCTCCCGGCACAATAAAATCCACGATCATAGCCGCTAATGCGCCTACCCCCAGCCACAGCAGATAAAAGGTCAGCGTCAGCATTTCCGCTATAACCAGGAGACCGGCCACGATCAGCCATATCAGCCACAGATCCATTTTTTCACCTGCCCTTCAGCACTAAATGTATTCGCGGCGCAGCAGACAAAGACCTAATTCTGGCGGTGGTTAAGGAGACCCTCCAAGGTGTATCCGCCTTCATGAGTCCATCAATAAAACATTCCCCCAAAAGTGACGAGATGCTTCGAAGCAAATTCCGGGTACTTTTGGGGGAGCCCCCGAATGAAAATGCTACCATGATGCATTTTCGTAAAAAAAAACCGTGCCGGAGCATCAGCCCCTACACGGTTTTATCGGAAATAATATTATGCTTCAGCGCGTACCGGACCATGTCCGACCGTTTGGTAAGATTGAGCTTCTCGCGGATCCGGGTTTTGTAGGAATCCACCGTTTTGATGCTGACAGTCAGCTGCTCGGCAATTTCTTGCTGGGTGTGACCCAAGGCAATCAGCAGCAGCACCTCCTGCTCCCGCGGGCTCAGCACCTCCTCCTGCACCTCATCAGCAGCCGCCTTGCCCCCTGGTTTGTGGAAGCCGCCCAGCAGAGTGGGATAAATATAACGCTCCCCCTCCATGACCGCCCGGATGGCGATAATCAGCTCCGTGTCCACCGCCCGCTTCAAGACGTATCCGGAAGCCCCGGCCTCCATACTTTCCTGCCAATAGGCATCATCGGAATAGGTGGAGAGCATCAGCACTTTAATAGTAGAATCATGCTCCTTCAGTTGGCGGGTGCATTCGATGCCGTCCATAACCGGCATGCTCACATCCATAATCACCAGATCAGGCTTGCAGCCCCGGGCCAGGAGCAGCGCTTCGTCACCACGGCTGGCTTCCCCGATAATATTGAAGGCCGGATCTGCCTGAAGCACATTCTTCAGACCCGAGCGGAACAGCGGATGATCGTCCGCCAACAGAACGCGTATGGGTTGCATGGTGACACTCCTTCTTCCGCAGGCCCATCAGCCCGCATAGGTTTCCTTGCCGGCAAACAACGGGAGGTGGACGAACACAGTGGTTCCCGACCCAAAGCTGGATTCGATTTTTAGGGATCCGTTCAGCAGCACAGCACGCTCCTGCATCCCGCGCAATCCCAGGTTGGACCGTGTAGGCTCCCGCCCCAGCACCTGCTCCACATCGAAGCCTGCTCCGTCATCCTCCACAATAACCGACAGCTGGCACTGCTTGCGGCTGATAATCACACTGACATTCCTCGCTCTGGCATACCGGGCCACATTGGTCAGCGCCTCCTGGATAATCCGGTAGACGGAGATTTCGATCTCCATGGGCAGCCTGATCTCATCCAACCCCAGCATGCACAAATCCGCATCAATCCCGTATTTGCTCCGGTATTGCTCCATGTACCGCTCCAGTGCAGTGGCAAGCCCGTATTTGTCCAGGACGCTGGGCCGCAGCTGCCAGGCCAGATCATGAACCTCCTCCAGGGTTTCCTGCACCAGCTGGCGCAGCCCGCGAAGCTGCTCATGCCGCTCCAATTCGGTTTTTTTGTCTGCCAGCACGCTTAAGCCAAGCAAAATGGAGGTGAGGGATTGGCTGGTTTCATCATGCAGCTCCCGGGCAATCCGCTTCCGCTCCTCCTCCTGCGCCTGAATCACCTTATCCAGCAGCTGCAGCCGGAGCGCTTCCTTCTGCTTCAGCTCATGCCATAGACGCAGATTCTCCGCCGTTACGTAAATCTGGTTAGCCAGGGACTGGAGGACATTGACGGATTGAGCGTTCAGCGGCAGATAGCTGCATACAGCCAGCTGGCCAATCCGGTTATCCTCTCTCCCCACGGAGAACACCAGGTAATAGATGGATACAATAGAGCAATAACAATCGCGCCCCTGAAGGCGCTCACAACGGTCACAAGGGCATTCCACAATCTTGTACGGCAGGTCCAGATATTCGCCCACAACGTTAATCTGGATCACGGCGGAATGGAGCTGGAGATCCGTAACCGCCCGCTTCAAAAACTGCTCCAGCATAGCCTGCATCTCCGGAATGGAACGAACCTGGCCGCTCAGCTCATTCAATAAAGAAAGCTCCCGGTTCTGCAGGAGAATTTCCTGCCGCTCCTCCAGCTGCTTGTTGCCCATCAGCAATTTGGCAAACACGCTGCGGAGAATATCCAGGCTTCTCCGCTTCACCAGGAGCAGCCACTTCCGCAGAGAGATTTTCCGGATAAACCGAAAAAGCTGCGGAATGCTCAAAATCCATGCTTTTACGCGCATACCGGTATCCCTCCGCGGTCTGTAATGCTGTCCTGCGCTGCCGATCATTTTGTCGCTCAAATTATACCATGGGGGCCTAAAAAGCAACAAGAGACCAGTGTATTTTCCGGAAATGCCGCACATTGGAAAACCCGGGGAACTTCCGACTCAGCAGAAAGCAGGAATGTATATATTAATGTAAATAAAAAGCTTGTATACCCGATTTTTGGAAAAAATCAGATGTACAAGCCCTCTCAATAATGGTAAAATATAGAATGCGTCTACCACCAAACTCCTTGCAGTTCTTTCTTATCCTTAAGAGCACTCAAGAGATGTTTCTTCTCGGTTTCGCTGATCTTGGCGCCTGCAGAAACTTCCACATCATGATGCATTTGCATTTTTTCTTTCAGATCTCTGACAGTTGCATAAAGTCCGGGAGATAAGGATATCGCTTGCATACGATCACCTCGCTTTTTTTTTCGTTTTCACTTCCATTATATCACGAAAATTCCAATTTTAAATAGAAAGGTGCAAAATTTTGTCATGAAAAGGACTGTTTTTGCGCGGTTAATGCTATTATTTTTTTTGACCTATCAAATTTGGGCCCTTATCCTGATGTTCCGTTACCCGCTGACCGGTATTAACCTTCACAAAAATGCTGCCCAAGAATGGACCATTTCCAGCTTTGAAGCTTACAGCATCGCCTCCAAACTGGATTTCAGGATTGGGGATGTCATTAACGAAGTCAACGGGATCACCCCTGACAAGCATGAATCCGTCCGGCTCTTCAAAAGCATCGACCAGGCGGACACCATTAGGGCCAGCCGGGGAGACATACCCATTGATGTCAATCTGCGCAGCATCTCTTCCATTTCGGCCTATGATATTGTTGCCCTGCTGGCGGAGATCTCCAGCTTCTTGATTGCCGGCCTTCTGGCAGGGAAGGTGAAACACTCGCCATCATCCTTCTATCTCTCCGGAATCTTCCTCAATATAGCAGCCATATTCATGAGTCTGACCACCTCGGTCAGAGGAGACCCCTCGGGCAAGCTGCTGATCGGAACCTTCATCATGTTTCTGCCGGTGATCTTCTATAAATTCCTTCACGAATATCTGGTTGAAAAGGGCACCTCCGGCTTTCCTTATCATTGGGGAAAATGGTACTGCCTGCTGCTTGCCGTTCCTGTTTTCATCCAATTGTTTTATATCCTGGGCTTAACCGGCTCCGTGCAATTATACGAATGGGTCAGCAATATGATCCTGGGAGTCAGCATCCTGGGGATTTCGGGAGATTTTGTGCTGCTCTTTTACTTTTACCGGAAATATAAAATAGACAACCCGCATATTGCCGTGCTGATCCGGATCGTCTTTTGTTCCTTGTTTCTTTCCGTCTCGCCAATTATGCTCCTATCCTTTTTGCCCCGTTTTCTATTTGGGCATGAATGGCTAAACTCGCTGCAGATGAGCTGGTTCATCTTCCTGTTCCCGCTGACCTTCGTGTATCTGCTGGCTACCCGGCGTTTATATGATATTGATTTGATTACCCGTCGCATTCTGTTCACAGTAGTCATCGCCATCATTCCCAGTCTGATTTTTACCGGGACGGCCAGGCTGCTTTTTGGGGAAGCCGCCAACGGGGAACGGCTGGCTTTGGCCTTTTTCATTCAACTGATAGGCATCTCCTTCGTTCTATATATTCTCGAAAATCTCACAACCCGCCTGGAACCGGCCTTATTCCCCAGGAAATACAGGCTGCATCTGGCCCTCAAGAGCATCTCGCGGAACCTGGGCACCATCTCCACCTTCCAGGAAATGAGGGAAATCATTCTGAAGGATATTGTAGACACCCTGGAGGTAACCGGAGCAGCTATCATGCTTCTGGAGGAGGGGAAGGAAGAGCTGATTGCCGTAGGGGTGGCAGAGCATGAGCATATTCTTCGATTAATTCAGGAGAAAAACCAGGAGGAGGCCGGTTATGTCTGCTTCGCCATTACCCGGCAGGAGGAGTATACCGCTTATCTGGCCGTTTCCCCCAAACGCTCCGGCACTATGCTGGGTCATGAGGAGATGCACTGGCTCCAGCTGATTCTGACCTACCTGGCGGTTTCCCTGGAGAATGTGCAGCTGATCCGCAAGCTGGACAACAAAATCCAGACCCTCTCCTCCGTGGTGCCCAAGGAAGAGGAGGCCGGCAATCTGCAGTGGTTCCGGAAGCTGATGTTCGGGCTCCAGGAGAAGGAGCGGGTCCGGATTGCCATGGATATCCACGACAGCACCATGCAGGATCTGTTCTTCCTGAAGCGGAGACTGGAAACGGTGCAGGACGAGCATATGGTGACAGCCGAAGGTACGAAGGCCCTGGGGCAGGCTGCGCGCTATATTGATATGATCAATGCGGGTTTGCGGCAAAGCTGCTTCGAGCTTCATCCGTATCTGCTGCGGGATATCGGGCTGGTGGCCACATTGGGGAAGCTGCTGGCGATGGAGCGGGCTACCAGCGATTTCCGAATTGACTTCTCAACCACGGATATACTCCCTATCGAGGAGGTGGATATGGAGGTCAAGCAGCATGTGTTCCGCATGGTTCAGGAGCTTCTGAACAATGCCAAGAAATATTCCCGCGCCTCTGTGGTCTGCATCTCGCTGCAGCTTCATACGGGAGTTCTGAGGGTGGAATATGCTGACGACGGGGTGGGGTTTGAGGAGAAACGCCCGGTGGTCAGGGAAATCGGTTCTTCCGGGCGGGGCATCGAACAGATGAAGAGCCGGGTATTGTCCATGAACGGTAGCTACGGGCTTTCCACCTCTCCAGGCAAGGGAGTAACCTTCTGGGCGCGGTTTCCGGCGGGATCCCAGCTTAGCAGAGCATAGAAGATTGAGAATGCCTTCCTTACATACAAAGAGGTTGTCGGACTGATTATTGCAATCAACCGAACAATCTCTTTTTCTATTGGTGAATACGCGGGAAAATGATAGACTTGTGGAAGCAAATTAAAGAAGGCAGGAATTGGACGATGCGGAAGCGCAATATCATGCGGGCAGTGGTGATTTTTTTTGTCATCTACCAAATTTGGGCGTTGTTTATCGTGTTCCGGTACCCGGTAATCGGCATAAACCTGGAGCAGAACAGCAGCGGTCATTGGATTATAGAAAGTATAGATGAAGCAAACCTCTTAAAAAACACTGGCATTCAAGCAGGAGACCAGATCATTTCCATTAATGGCGGTGATCCGGATGCCTATCCGTTCGTCCATCTCTGGCGCACGCTGGACCAGGCCGATAGCTTTGTGGTCAATCGGGACGGAACGATCATGGAGGTACAGGTGCAGGACATGCCGCTTCTGTCCGTGTATGATACCATAAGCTATCTTGCAGAATTTTTCAGTCTGCTGCTTGCAGTCATTATCTACAAACGTGTGCGTAATTCACCATCAGCCGTGTACTTGTCAGCGGTTTTTTTGGATATTGCCTTCATTTTCATGAGTCTTGCCACCTCCATCAGGGGAGATTCCTCCGGCAAATTCTTCATCTCAACTTTTATGCTGCTGATGCCCGCCCTCTTTCTTCATTTCTTCAATGCATTCTTGCAGGAGAAAGGCTCTTACGGGTTTCCGAACGGTTTAATACGGGGGTATCTTTATGTCATTGCCCTTCCTGTTGTTCTCAATGCCTTGACTTTCTTCAGGATTATACACACGGTGGAATTGTATGTATTCGCTTCTCTATCCACTTTGGCCATCACCGGACTTGGTGTGATCGGCTGTCTGATACTGCTGATTCGCTCCTATGTTAAACACCGTAAAGAAAAAAGTCCGTTGGCTTTTATTGTTAAAACGGTCTTTTGGGCTTTGTTCTGCTCAGTGGCTCCTGTTATTATCTTTTCCTTTGCTCCCAGACTGGTATTGGGCTATGAGCTGGTCAGCTCCTTGCTGATGAGCTGCTTTATCTTCTTATTCCCATTGGCCTTTGTCTATCTGCTGGCCACTCGGAGACTCTACGATATTGATCTCATCAGCAGGCGCATGTATTTCACTACGGCTATCGCCTTCCTTCCCAGTCTTTTGTTTATGGGGCTGATCAAGCTTCTGTTTGACGAGACGGCTACGGGAGAACAGCTGGCTTTGGTGTTTTTTATCCTGCTCACCGGCACCTCCTTCATCCTGTATTCCCTGGAAAATCTGACGGCCAAGCTGGAGCCTACTTTGTTTCCTCGCAAGTACCGGCTGCAAATGGCGTTAAAAAAGATTTCGCGCAATTTGGGCATGATCTCCAGCTTCCAGGAAATGCGGGAAATTATTCTGAAGGATATCGCCGAAACACTGGATGTGCGGGGAGCAGCCATTATGCTCCATTCCTTAAGTGAAATAGAAATGATTACAGTGGGGAGTGTGGATGAAAAACTGGCAGAACGGCTGATCGGGGAGAATTTGCCGGAAAATGGCCCCTATACCTGCTTCGAGATTACACGGCAGGAGGGCTTCACCGCTTATCTGATTGTGACCGAAAAAAACACAGGCACCATACTCGGGCTGGAGGAGGTCAATTGGCTGCAGCTGATCCTGACCTATCTGGCTGTTTCCCTGGAGAATGTGCAGCTGATCCGCATGCTGGACAATAAAATTCAAACCCTCTCCTCCCTGGTTCCCAGGGAGGAGGACGCGGAGAACATCCGGTGGTTCCGCAAGCTGATGTTCAGTCTTCAGGAAAAGGAACGGGTGCGCATTGCCATGGATATTCATGACAGCACCATGCAGGATTTGTTCTTTCTGAAGCGCAGGCTGCAGGCCATCCACTCCCAGCATATGCTTTCACCGGAGGGACAAAGCTCCTTGGATGCCGCCGCCGATTTTATTGATATGATCAACGCGGGCTTGCGGCAAAGCTGCTTCGAGCTTCACCCTTATATACTCCGGGACATCGGGCTGGTGGAGGCGTTAAACAAGCTGTTCCATGTGGAGCGGACAACCGCCGAGTTCAAAATCGAGTTTTCCGCCACCGGCATCCAGTTGATCGAAGAGCAGGGGCTGGAGGTCAAGCAGCATCTGTTCCGGATGATTCAGGAGCTTTTGAACAATGCCAAAAAGTATTCCCGCGCCTCCGAAATCGGGTTTTTGCTGCAATACCGTGAAGGCTATATTGAATTGGATTATTCCGATGATGGTGTAGGGTTTGAGGAACGGCAGCCTGCCGTCCGGGAAGTTGGCTCCTCCGGCCAGGGTCTGGAGCAGTTAAAAAGCAGGGTGCTGTCCCTGGACGGCAGCTATGAGCTATCCACCTCTCCCGGCAAGGGAGTCCGCTTCAACGCTCAAATTCCCGTGACTGCTTCCTAAGGCGTGTCTGAAAGTGCCAAACAGCCAAGGCCATCATCGGCGCAAAATAGATACACCACCCCATCAGGGCATAAACCCCTCCATTGCCGCCGCTGCCTTCCGGGAAAACATCCAGTGTTGGCATCACCACGCATACGGGGAAAAAGAGGCCGTGGAGCATCAGCATCCACTTCAGCACTTTATCCCCGGAAGCCTCCGGAATCATGGCTAGGCCAATTAAAAATGTGGACAGCGCCATCAAGCCGTACCCCAACAGATCCAAGCCAAACATCCAGCTTCCCTGCTGGAAACGGAATACTCGCAGCACCTCCTGGCCCGCAGCATCCTGTGCCACGGTAGTCAGCTGGGTATAATAAACCAGGTTGGTCAACAGGGAATACACCGCCGCAATGGCGATGCCTGCCCCTGCCACACCCTTCCGGTCCGCCGGGGCCTCCTGGGCAAAAGCACAAGCCGTGCCGATATAAGCCCAGCTCAGCACCAGGCAGGACCAGTAATTCAGACCATCGTTTATGGTTATAAGTCCTATGAGGAACAATAACGTGCAAACTAGCGCAGTCAATGCCGAAATCAATCCGAATTTATGATTCATGAACATCACTCCCGAATAAGCGGTCCGCAATCCAGCCGATGAAGCGGTCCCGCTCCTCTTTGTTTTCCATATTGTATCCGAAGAGCTCCCGGCTGAGCTCCTTCCTCAAAAAAGCAGACTGGATCAAGGCGGTTAAGGCGAATACCGCCGTTTTTATATCCGGAGCCCCTGGTTCGCCGTTACGCTTCCCCCCTTGCCAGGCAGCGGTAAACCCGGCCATGGTCAGAGCTGTGTTATCCCGCAGCCCTGGCTGGGCCAAATCACCAAGTATCGAAATCCGCGAGATAGCCGGATTCGACGCAAGAAAATCGGCGACCTGCTGCGCCACAGCCGTGATCCGTGTAAGCGGATGGTCAGCCGCGGCAACGGAAGGCCGGAAATCTTCAATCACCCCGGTAATGATCCGCTGGACACACAGCTCCACCAGCCGGTCCTTGGTCTGAAAATGATAGTGGATCAGACTGATGCCAATCCCCGCCTTTTCCGCGATCAACCGGGTAGTGAGCTCGCCAATATTGCCGCTTCCCTGTTCAATAAGCTCAATGGTACTGCGGATAATCCGTTCCTTCATTTCCTCCGCTTTATTCATTCGCAGCTCCTTTACTCTAAAACTGATCATTGATCAGTTTTAGAGTAGCATGAAAAGCCCTCTTTGTTCAAGAGGGCGTTGCGTGAAAAATCTGTGTTTGGGGGGCGGCTGTATTCCTAACGGCGGCGAGAGGCGCTATTTGCCCCAAAACGGGGGGCTGCCAAACCTAACGGAAGCACAAGCCTTTATTATGCTCAAAAGGAGCTTACAACGGCGAATTTGGCCCCAATAGCGGCTGTGGCCGCCGTTAGATTTTTTTATGGGCTATTTTCGTTAGAATAGAGGCTCTCACCGCCGTTAGAATCGCCCAGGGTCTGGCGGCCACCGCCAGGGATGAAAATGCCGGGGCAGACGCGGCACTTTCGTATAAAGGGAGTGAGCGGACAGTGGGCAGACAAACGGGGGTATGGATTTCTTAACGAATCTCAGCCACGCTATTTCGCTCATATGGCCCCTCTTCCGGTTGTAACGAATCTGAGGCGCTTTATTCCGGCTCAAAGACACTGAAAAGACAGTGGACTTGCAAAGAAACTTACATGGTACCAGTAAGAGGATACCGACCTTGTTGTCCTTGAATGAAAAAGGGACTTCACGGCACGTGCAGCCTGAGGTGATGGGGGACTCGTGTACCTCGTAAAG
>JAEWGW010000012.1 GCA_023388055.1 Bacillota bacterium
TTCCAAGATGCCACCTATTCCCAACACAATAGCTATGCCGAGGCCTCCTGGTAGGTGGCCTTGATCTAGATTGAAAGTGACATTTTCTTAGAAGAGTTAAGGTGACATTTTCTCAGACTATTGACAGTTCTTTTTCAATGCAGCTTATTGCGGACCATCAGACATACCAAAAAAGAGGATGCGTCAGCATCCTCTTATCCGTCAGAAAAAACCGTCTCAGTCCCCGGTAATATCGCGGACTGACTTACGCTCCAGCAGCTTCGGCTGCAGCACAATATCAAACATCGGTCCGGCGTCGTCCATCATATCCATCAGCATTTTGCAGGCCATCTTGCCCATTTCGTAATCCGGCTGTTTGATGGACGTCAGAGGAGGGTGAATCATCTGGCCCACATCGATGCCGTCGAAGCCCACCACGGAAATATCCTGAGGCACCTGAAGCTCCCGCCTGGACAGCTCATTGATCACCCCGAAGGCCATCATATCGTTGCAGGCAAAAATCGCCGTAGGCGGATTGGGTCGGTCCATCAGCCTGCCGGCCAGTCTTTTGCCGGAATCGAATTCATACACAGCATTGTAAACCTCATCCGCGGGAGATTCCTCCACCATGGGCTCCAGCCCCGCCGACTGCATAGCCTCCAGGTAACCCTGGCAGATGCTCCGGCGGCTGGGGCGGTCGATTTTGGAGGTGACATAACCGATCTGCCGGTGGCCCTTGGCTTGAAGATGCCGGGTGGCCATAGCTCCGCCCTTATGATAATCGAACTCGATTTGGGAGATGCCCTCCCCTTCGATCTTCTGGTCGATGGCGATGACATGCAGCCCGCGGTCCAACAGGCTTTTCAAAAGCCGTTTGTCCTTGGATATGGAGGAGATGATCAGTCCCTTCACCTGCTTTTCTACCAGGGTGCGGATATATTCGTCCTCCAAAGCCGGGTCCTGCAGCGAGTTGCAGGTGATTACCGTAAAATTATGCTGGCGGGCCACCTCCTCCACCCCGAACAGGACGGAGGAATAGAAGGGATTAATAATGGACGGAATAATAACCGCAATGGTCATGCTGGAATTCATCTTCAGCTGTTTGCCCAGCAGGTTGGGAATGTAGTTGGATTCCTTGGCAATCCGCTGGATCTTTTCCTTCAGCTCCTTGCTCACCGGGTAGCTGCTGTTGCTCAGCACCCGGGAGACTGTCGCCGATGAAACATTGGCCATTCTTGCTATGTCATGGATGGTGACCGGCTTGTTCATACATTCTCCTCATATTTACAGTAATCGGTTACTATCCAGTATACAAATTGCACCGGAATAAAGCAATATGGGACAAGCAAGAAAAAAGAGCCTCCCCGCCAGGGGAAGCTGCTTCATGCTGTAAGCTCGTTAATCAGAGTTCCTAAACCGTTTCACGCAGCTCGTGGAATTCCTCCTTTTGCCCCATGAGGCGAACGGGAAGCAGGAAGATAAGAGCGGTAAGCAATATCGCACAGCCGATAGGAAGCATCACGGTTCCTGCCGCCAGATTTATTGGGATATGCATCATAAGGGATAATGCCAATTTGACCAAGCCTATATACAGCCCCATAGACAGCAGCAGGCTGAAGACGAGGGAAATCACCGCCTTAACAATGACAGACCGGAGCAGGAAGCCCTTGCCGATTCCCAATGCACGGATAATGACCGTTTCCCTGTAATCCTGGAGAAGTCCCATATATACCAGATTAAGATTAAACAGAATAGAAGAAAAGATGCAAACGCCGCACAGCCATTTGAAAACAGTCAGGAAATCACGAATCATCTTGGCCAGGTATTCGCCTTGTATGCCGACATGCAGGATGACGACATTTTCTAATCCTTCCTTGAATCTGCTGGAGTCAGCCTTAATCAGAAAAGATACCTGACCGCTCCCCCATTGCGCTCCGGCAGGCATCAGAATATTCCACTGGTTGATGCCTCCAGCCTCGTAAATCCCTTTGATACGCAGCTCCATGGGCGCCCCGGAAATGTCGATGCTCAGAGAATCGCCTACAGCCAGCTGCAATTGATCCCGTAAGCTGGAGGAGATCAGCACCTCTTCTTCTGAGCCGGTGAAGACCTCTTCACCCTCTAGAATCTTGTACGGAACCTGATACTCGTCAGGCTTCAGCCTGCATAATTGAAAGGACCGACGTATCTGCTCCCGGTCTGTCAGGAAGCCGGATTGCATGTGCAGCTTGGTATAGCCGGTAACATTCGGCGTCACCTTCAGCGCCTGCTCCAGTCCTGCCGCATCGGCCGCAGTGGCCAAATAATTATAGCCCAGCTTCTCCTCATTTCCTTGGTTGAAGCTGTCCCTGAGGGTTTGGTCCAGCGTAAAACCAATGAGCAGGAACAGAATAGTCAGACCCAGACTGAACACTGTAACAGCAAAGGAGTGGCGGTTGGCCCGTAAATTCCGGGAGCTGTAGAGAGGCAGGCGCTTCCGCCACCGCCATGCGGAAAAAAACCTGACACCAAGCAGCGCCACACAGAAAAACAGCCCCGTGAACAGAAGAATCAGCACGCTGCTGAACAGCACCGAGGAGCGTCCCAAATAAAGGGCATATACGATTAGCGTAATCAATCCAAACCCGAGAGAGAACCAGGTGATTTTGCGGCGGGCTTTTTTCCAGGATACAGCATCCCCCCGAACGACAGTCAACGGATGGATGGCCTCCATAGCCATGGCGGCGATATAGATGAACACCCCGTAAATGACCATGAACATGATGGCTCCCGAGCCCACTATACGGAACTCAAGGTCGGAGGAAGCCGCCCGCACCCCGTTGAACTGCAGCAGATACTTGGCCAGCGGAATGCTGAGGATCGAACCCAGGAGCACAGAGGGCATCAACAGCATACCCAGCTCTGCTCTCAGGGCAGTCTTAAGGGATTTTATTGGTGTGCCCAACAAGCGGATTACGGCAGTATCCCTTTGCCGCTGCATGATGATCAGCAAGACGGTACTCAGTACCGATAACAGCGTCATCATATAGCTCAAGGTATGGAGAATATTCAGAGCCGCAGCATTGGTGTTCAGCTTGGTTTGGATATCCGCTTTCCTGTCATCCACAGTGGAATATTTGAATTTGGGCTCCAGCTTCGCCAATTGCTCCTTCAGCTTGCTGCTATCTCCGCCATCCAACAGGAAAATAGAAGTGAAGGGAAGCCGGCCACTGGGGTTAAAGGAGGCTACCTTGCCGTAACCCAGCATTTCCGACTGTCCGTCCACGCCGTAGGCCCCCTCTTCCACCTGCACGACACGGTAAGCGCGGCCGCCCACAGTCACTGAGCCGCCCTCCTTCACCCGCAGCTCCTCCGCCAGGGGGGCATACAGAATCATGCCGTCCTCCGGCAGGTTATAATCCCCTGCGAGAATATCGCCATAAACCTGATGGGCGCCGCTCTGGAAGGGGGCGGAATAAACGGCGGTGGTCTTTACCCCTATCCCCTCAGCGCGAAGCTTCTCCACTGCATCAAGGAAGGGGCGGGATTCATACTCCGCCTCCACCTTCAGGTCCGCACCATTCAGCTGCGCCACCTGCCCGTTTAAGGCAAGCTCGGTCCGGGTGATAATCTGCGGGATAGATAACGCGATGCTGACCGCTACGATTACCGACAGCATGACGAAGCCGTACAGCAGACGGTGGTGCTTAAGCATACGGAGATTATACAGTCTGAAGAGCTTGATCCATTCCAAGGACCTGACCTCCATTCAGCACAATCCTGCGTTCGCCCAAGGCGCCGATTTCCTTATCATGGGTTACAATAACGATGGAGCATCCCGTATTGCGGCGGGTCTCCAACAAGAGGCCCATGACCAGACGGGCGTTATCCCCGTCCAATGCCCCTGTCGGTTCATCGCACAGCAGCACCTGCGGACGGTTCACCAAGGCGCGGACAATGGCCACCCGCTGGGCTTCCCCTCCGGATAATGATTTCACATTACTTTTGTGCTTGTCGGCAATGCCCACCATATCCAGCAGCTCCATCGCTGCTTTATGGTTAGCTCTGCCACTTTCCTTCCCTTTCATCGCCAAAAGCAGATTTTCCAGCGGTGTCAAACAGCTGATCAGGTTGGCATTCTGAAAGATTAAGCCGATCTTATCCCTGCGGAGGGACTCCAGCTCCTTTTCCTTGCGGAAATTCACCTGCTTGCCGTCTATATGAACACTCCCCGACGTTGGTTCCGCCAATAAGGCGATCACATTAAGCAGCGTGGACTTGCCGCAGCCGGAGGGACCCATAACCGTAATCAGCTCTTTGTCCTGTATGGTCAAATCAATGCCTCTAAGAATGGGATTATCCCTTTCACCGTCCCTATAAGTTTTACACACCTTCACTAGCCTAATCACAGGCTGAACTCCCCTTCCTGCCAAAACGGTTTATAACCTCATTTTAGCAAAAGGAACCTTTCCCCCCGCTTAGGCTAACCTTACACCAGCCTTACATTTGCGGCAGCCGAATCATAATCTCGAAGGCACTGCCAGCCATATTCAAGTGGACGGAACCGCCATGGGCGGCAACAAGCTTTTTGACGATGGCCAAACCAAGCCCGGAGCCGTCCGGATTCAGGGAATCTGCCTGCACATCCCGGACGAAGGGTTCCAGCATCTGCTCCGCCAGGTTACTGGAGGGAATAGCACTGTCGTTCACTAGCGTCAGCCGAATCCCGCCCGGCTCCTTGTCCAGCCGGACCCGGAGCTGCGAGCCCGCTTGATGGTAGGCGATGGAATTGTACAGAAGATTGGACAATACCCGACGCATGGCCTTTTTGTCAAAAAGAACCGGGATTTCCTCCTCGGATATATCGAATTCCGGCACCAGCCCCGACGCCTCCAGCTCCGGCAGCATCCGGATCATCTCCGTGCGGATAAACTCCGCAAAATCATCCCTTGTCCGCTCCAGCTGGAACGATGGGCTTTCCATCCGGGACAGCTCGAACAGATCCATAATCAGCTCATTGGCCCGCAGGCTGTTTTCATAGATAATCCTCAGATACCCCTCCTGCTCCGGTCCGGCGGGGATCTGCTGCTTGAGCAGCAGCTCAGCATACCCGGCCATGCTGGTCAGCGGGTTCTTCAGATCATGAGAGATGTCCAATACCAGACTTTTCCGGCTCAGCTCGCTCTTCTCAATCATCTCCATCTGCTGCTCCATCTGTTCGGCCATATGGTTAAAGGATAGCTCCAACTCGCTGAACTCCTGGTTATTGCCCACAGGCACCCGGGCGCTGTAATCCCCGTCGCGTACCCGTTTGACCCCTTGGGACAGCTCCCGGAGGGGCCGGATAAAACGAATCGCTGTAATCTTGGAAAAGATGAAGGTGATGACCAGTGTCATTCCCAAGGAAATAAGGGTAAACAGGAGCACACCCTGGACGTTGAGTATAATCCGGATATTGCTGAAGAACGCCACCTTATTCTTCATGGATACGATCAGCCAAAACTGCTCCTTCTCATTATAAGCAAAGTGAATCACATGCCGGCTGGTTACACTTTCCATCATCCGATTGACAAATTCATCCGGCTGGAGCTGGCTGGTTCCCAAGGGATTCAGCCCCTCGGACCGGAGCAGCTTGAACTGGCTGTCCAGCACCTGGATTCCTCCGCCCTTCTCCAAAATGGGGCCGGCCGCGATGGCGGCATAATTATCCTGCATCAGCTGCTCGGCGATATTCCCGCTATACAGCTCGTTGCGGGAATCCAGACGGGTCAGGCCGACCATCACCAAGATGCTGAGCAGTGGAAAAATAAACAGAACCAGCATGTAATTTTTGAGCAGCTGATAGGAAATCGGCTGTTTCTTCATCCGGCTACTCCTCCCGGCGGAACATGTAGCCCAAGCCCCGCTGCAGGACAATATATTCCGGATTTCTGGCATGGGGCTCGATCTTATTGCGCAGGCGGCTAACCGTGACCATCAGCGTATTGTCGTCATAGCAGTATTCATCCTCCCAAACCTGCTCGTACAGCTGCTTTTTGGTAAAAATCCGGTTGGCATGCCGCATCAGGAACGCCAGCATTTTGTATTCCTTGGCCAGCAGGGGCACATGGGCGCCTGCGATATACAGCTTGCATTCCCGCAGGTCCAGCCTGAGGCTGCGGTATTCCAGAATCTCCTCCGGCACCGGTATTTCCTCCGGAGAATCATACACATGCCTGCGCCGCAGTTGGGCCTCCACCCGGGCTACCAGCTCCGCTTGACTGAAGGGCTTCACCAGATAATCATCCGCGCCGAGACCCAGCCCCAGCACCTTATCCATCTCTTCATTGCGTGCCGTCAGGAAAATCACCGGAATATGGCTGGTTTTTCTGATCTCCCGCAGCAGATTGAAGCCATCCAGCCGCGGCATCATGACATCGAGAATAGCCAGGTTCAGCTCAAGCCGTCCCAGCAGCTCCAACGCCTCCAGGCCATCCTTTGCCTCAAAAATACAGTGCCCCTTCTCCTCCAGATGGAGCCGGATGAGCCTCCGGATATCCGTTTCATCTTCCGCAACCAATATGTTCATATGTTTCGCTCGCTTTTACAGTTGATTTTTACAGCATTTTTACCAACTCCACTAGTATAGCAGATTTGGGCAAGGCCGCTGCGGAGAGAAAAGAGACAAAATCAGGCGAATCAGGTACACTATTCACTATAATAAAACGACCTGCAATTTAAGGATCTGCAAGGAGGACCCGATGATGGAATTACGCACCCTGCGCATTATGGGCGATAAAGATAAATCCAGCGATGACCGCGATGAATACGAGCGGGACTACAGCCGTCTAATAGGCTCTCCCGCCTTCCGCCGGCTGCAAGGCAAATCCCAGGTGTTCGGCGCGGGCACCGGGGATTATTACCGGACCCGGCTGACCCACTCTCTGGAGGTATCCCAAATTTCGCGGGAACTGGCCGGACGACTGAACCGCAAGTACCCGGCCTTGACGGCCGAAACCCATCCCGGTCTGGTGCTGGACAAAGCGGTGGTGGAAATCGCCGCCTTGGCTCATGATCTGGGACATCCTCCTTTTGGACATAAAGGGGAAGAGGTGCTGAATGGCATCCTGGAGAACCGCTACGGCATGAAGTATGAGGGCAACGCCCAGAACTACCGGATTCTGATGTTTCTGGAGAAACGGGCGGGCAGCGACCGCGGGCTGGACTTGACCGCCGCGACCCTCTTGGCTATTAACAAATACCCCTTCTCTCTGGAGGAGGAGGGGCGGCTGAAGGGCCTGTACGGTGCTGAATGGACGGAAATCGCCAAGCTGCGGGACCTGTGGGGTGTGCCCAAGGGCTGCCTCACCCTGGAGGCGCAGCTGATGGACCTGTGCGATGACATCGCTTATTCCACCCATGATATCGAGGACGGCATCCGCGCAGGCAAAATCCAGATGCATGAGGCCTTTTTCACCAATCCGCGGCTTATCGCCAATCTGGTGCAGGAAATCCGCCGGGAGGAAGGAAACGGCCGGTTCTACTGGAGCGGCGTGGACGTAGAGAGCACTGTACGCCGGGTGCTGGAGCAATATTGGGAGCAGTGGAGCCGGATTTTTGCCGAGTGCAACAACGAAACCTCCCGATCCAGACGGGAGCTGAAGGCCCAGTGGGTGGGGCTGTACGCCGGATCGGTAGGCATTGTGGACGACGGGGCCAAGGGCTGGAAGCGGATCGCCTTCGTGAAGGACGGCCAGGAGGACCTGGAGCTGCTGCGGACCATGGAGGTGCTGAAGAAGCTGGCCTGGGTGACCATGATCACGGATTTCCGTGTACAGCGAATCCAGAAGCGCAGCGAGAATATTCTGGAGAAGCTGTGGGAGGCCTTCGACGATCCGCTGCGGGCCCCCCTGATCCTCCCGCCGGATTGGAATGCCCGCTATGAGAAGAATCAGGACAAATGGCCATGGCCCCGCTTTATCGCCGATTATATCGCGGGAATGACAGACGCGTATGCGGAGAAGGTATTCCAGGAGCTGTACGGCAACCGCAGCGGCTCCATTTATGAGCGGGATTAAGCCCCCCCGTATCCGCCGCTATGCAAAAAAAGACCTTCCCTACAAGCAGCCGTTTTGGCTGCCGTCCGGAAGGTCTTTTTTGTCTGAGAGGAAAGGCGGCTTACATAAAGGGCCCCACCAGCTCCAGCAGATCTTCATTGGTAAACAGCATCTCGTAGAAGCCTTCCATAATATCATTCTGGAGCTCCATCATATCCTCTTCGGTCATGGCGCTCAGCTCACGGCTGTTGGCCGCGATAAACTCGGGCCAGAAGGGATCGGATAACTGCTCCATTTCCTGCGTGATCGCCAGCTTGAGATTCAGCTTGCCCCCGTGGCCCGCTGCAGGTTTGGCATCCAACGCAATGTCCACCGTACTGTCAGTTCCGGTTTTTTTGCCATCCTCGGCTTCGGTTTTGGTGGTATCCATGCTAATGTTGATCCCAAATTGATCATCCTTCGATTGGGGAGCAATCTTGACCGTTTGTTTGATCCTCAGCTTGCCGGCGGCTTCCTCCGCAGCTTCCCGATGGTAATCCGCTTTGAAAACTTTTTCCGGTTCTCCCTCGGCCGCCAGCCCCCATTCCAGCTGGTGGTCGGTTTGTTTGCTGTCATAGGTATACGTGTCTGTCATAGTGAAAAGGCCATTCTTGCTGCCTTCACTTTGTCCGTTGGGTTTAACGCTGATTTGGAAGCTCCCTTTGACCGTCTCTCCCGCAGCCCATTGGCTGGACGCATAAGCCAGCTCGGCCCCTTCCTTGGTTTCGGCTCCGGTGCCGGCAAAGGCGGTTTCGATCTTCCGGTCTACAATCCTGCCGTTCTTATCCGTGACCGTCTTCATTTGGAAGCCGCCGGTGAATTCCACTGTTTTCATACTTTCCTTCAGCGTGGAGATGCTTTTCTTCAGCTCCTCCTTGCTGAGCGTCACAGGTGCCCCGGTGGCTGTAACAGCAGGCAGACGAGAGGTCGGGTTGGCACTCTTCACAATAAAGTCCAGCAGCTTGTCGTCATTTTCCGCTTTAGCCAGAAGAAGCTCCAGCATCCCCTTTATGTCGCTGTCCGCAAGGGTCAGCGTATACTCCTTCAGCTTTTGCTTCTCCCCATAGGGATTGGTGTATTCGATTTTTTGCGAGGTGACCTGGCTGTCCTTGATATTCTCATAAATCAGCTTGAAGTAGTCCTTGACGTAGGCCTTCATGTCTGTTTCCTGGGCCTGTGGGGTTTCGAAATAGTCAAATAAGTTCAGGGTATCCGGTCCCGTATATCCGGGATACAGCTTCTTCATGAATACGCCAGCCCTATCATTCTGCAGGGTCACAAACTCGGGCATCACCTGAGGCACCTTGATTGCGGTAAACTTGGGGCTGATATGCCCCTCTACTGCAAGCAGCTCCTTCTGCTTGTAATCCCAACCCAGGTTTATCTTGTAACGCTTTTTGGGCTTATCAATGGTTTGCTCGAACCGCAGCGCACTTTTATCCAGCAGATCCAACAGCGGCCCCGCCTTCTCTTCAGCCTCTGCATCCATGCCGTCCAGCTTCACTTTGCCGCTTACTTTCAGCTTTTGACGTAAAGGTGCGTCGGTTTTCACATCTGTATAAAGCAGATCCGTTTTGAGAACCTGACTCATTTGCTGCTTGGTCAGCTCCATCTGCTTCGCCTCGGCCTTGAAGTAGGCGTTCTTCGGGTTCTCTTCCACCAGCTGCTGGTACGCGTATGCTGTGCCTCCTGCGCAAACGGCCAGCACTGCTGTACCAATGAGAATCTTTTTCATCCATCCACCTCCGAAAATTTAACATTTTCCAGTATAAAGGTTTCCATCGGGATAACAAGGGAACAAAGTCCCGATCTCCGAAGCTCAAAAAGCTCTGCGGGAGAGGGAGGGCGCGGGGCCGCGTGGGCCGGAGTGGCGGTCGGGACATGATTTTTCATACACGATTGGCCCCGAGGGCCCATGTTGGGTCGATTAAACTCGAAAATTCATATACGATTGGTCTCGAGGGCCCATGTTGGGCCAATTAGACTCGAAATTTCATATACGATTGGCCTCGAGGGCCCCAGTTGAGCCAATTAAACTCGAAATTTCATATACGATTGGTCTCGAGGGCCCCAGTTGGGCCGATTAAACTCGAAATTTCATATACGATGAGACGCAGCGACCCTTCATGCCCCTGACCAGCCAGGCCCACATTCCTCGCACCCGACTCCCAGTTCCTTTACTCCATACTTCAACCAACACTCCAGCTCTTTTACCCCATACTCCATCCTACACTCCAGTTCCTTTCCTCCATACTCCATCCTACATTCCATACTCCATCCTTACACCTGCACTCCACTCCCAGTCCCCACTCCATCCTGCACTACACTCCAAGCTCAGCTCCTCCACTCTATCCTGTTTCCTCTTCTTTACTCCCCCCTCTTATCATTTATCCGGAGCCGTCATTTTCCAATCATCCCCTTGGTCCTAAGTGTTGACGCAAAAAAGCCTCCTTCTCAGGAGGCGTACAGTTGGGCGCAAGGTTACGCAGCGCACCGTGTGGATGAACGGAACGGGCTGCGCCGTCCCGGCAGACGGTCCGGGCGCACAAAGTTGCGGCTGGCTCTTTCGGCAGAAGCAGGCGCCTTGGTTTGGTGAAGGTGCGCCTCCTCCTGGAGCAGCTGCAATAGCGCCGCCACATTGCCGGAGCGGTAAGCCGCAGACAGCAGCTCCAGACGCTTGCGCGTATGCGTGTCCTGCTGCTCCGGCACAGCCAAGGTCAGCTCGCGTCGCACAGTGTCCAGCATCTGCCGGGCCCGGTGCAGCGCGGATTTGACGGCGCCCTCCGACATGCGCAGCAGCTCCGCTGTCTCCCGGATGGAATGGTCCAGCACATCCGCCAGCAGCCAAACGCTTCTTTGTTTGCCGGTCAGGGCTTTCAGCACCGCCGCGAACATCTCCTCCAGCGTCCACAGGAGTTCGCCCTCCTTAGCGGCTGACTCCAAAGCCCCGCTCCGTAGAAGGCGGGTGAAGCGCTGCTGTCTGCGGCAATGATCAATCCAGGTGGTTTTGGCAATCCGCAAAAGCAGCGCCTCCGGGTTGGGGTGGCCTACACCGGCTGAGGACGCCGTTGCCTTAACCCAAACATCCTGGGCGAGATCCTGCGCATCCCACGGCGAGCTGGTCAGGCTCCTGCTGTAGCGCAGCAGGACGGCATACAGCTCCCCGGCGCCGGTAACGTCAATGTTCGTTTCCATGAGACACTTCCCTTCTGTGGGCGGGGCAAAGCCCCTTTTGCTATACAAACGAATGGAGGAAGCCAAAGGATACGCCGTTCAAAAACTATTTTTAGCGCGAATCCTTCCGGTGGTTTGGTTCGGTTACCTGTCAAACGGGGACACCAAAAGCCCCGTAAGAACAACATCCACAAGGAGGACACCACCATGCAAAGCAGCTTCATTCCCTACGTCATCGAGCAGACCGCACGGGGCGAACGTTCCTATGATATCTACTCGCGCCTATTGAAGGACCGGATTATATTCGTCGGCTCGGAAATTGAGGACCAGATGGCCAACAGCATTGTTGCCCAGCTTCTGTTTCTGGATGCGGAGGACCCGGAAAAGGACATCCACATGTACATCAACAGCCCGGGAGGCTCCACCACGGCGGGTTTTGCCATCTATGACACTATGCAGTTTGTAAAACCCAAGGTGAGCACCATCTGCACCGGGATGGCAGCTTCCTTCGCCGCGCTGCTGCTTCTCGCCGGGGCCAAAGGCAAACGTTACGCCCTTCCCAACAGTGAAATCATGATCCACCAGCCCCACGGCGGCACTCAGGGCCAGGCCAGCGATATTGCCATCCGGGCAAAAAGGATTCTGGATATCCGCGACAAGTCCACCCGGATTACCGCGGAACGGACCGGTCAAACCTTCGAGAAGGTAGCCCGGGATATGGACCGGGATTATTTTATGACGGCAGAGGAAGCATTGGAATACGGCATCATCGACGAAGTGGTGAAGAGACTGTAAGGTGCGGCAGCTTGCCTGCTACTCCTTTTTTTCGCCGAAAAAAACCACCGTACCCTCCCGTTCCTCCCGCCTGATCCGGCCTCTGCGTTCAAGATGGATCAGATGGGCCAGGGTTTCAGACATGGCAAACCGGAACTGATGCACCGTCAGACGGGTTCCGAACAGACCAATGCAGCATTCGTAGGCGGAACAGGGTCCGGAGCCGATACGGTCCTCCATCTGAGCCAACCGTTTGTCGTGGTGGACAATCAGCTCGCCGCAGCGTTTGGCGAAGCCCTGGAAGCTGTCCCGGTGTCCCGGATATGCCCGATCCACGGCAAATTCGCCTAACAAATGCAGTCCGTCCAGGAAGGAAGCCAGCGGGTCCTCCTCCACGCCGGGCATATACCCGATGTTGGGGGAAATCCGGGGCAGCACCGCATCACCGCAGAACATCTCCCCCGTATCCTTGCGGTAAAAGGACATATGCCCTGCCGCATGGCCGCCGGTTTCCACCGCCTCCCAGAGGCTTTCACCCAGCTGCAGCAGGTCGCCGTTGCGAATCGGCGCAGTCTCTGGCCGCGGCGAAACCAGCTCGACGAAACCTGCCATATGCGGCAGCATGGCATCTGCCATAGACGCATCCATGCCGTGCAGCCGGAACAGCGTCCAGAGGCGGCGGGCCGCTTCATCGCCGTTGCCCCACAGATCATCCGCCTGGCGGCGTCCCCATTCCGAAAGGAAAACGGGGGCGCCGCTTTTGTGCTGGAAAAAACCGGCCAAGCCGTAATGGTCCGGGTGATGGTGAGTCAGGACAATCCGCTCCAGCTGCCGGAAGCCGATTCCGGTAGTGCGGAACACATCCTCCCACAGCTCCAGCGCCTCCGGCGAATGAATCCCCGGATCCATAACCGTCCAACCGCCATCCCCCTGGATCAGATACGCATTCACATACTGCAGCGGATAAGGAACCGGCACCCTCACTTGGAGAATGCCGGGGTTATCCTGAGGGACAATTCCATAAACGCTGCTCATGCTTCTTCCCGCTTGCTTCCAGTCATAATCAGCCGCAGGGAGGTTTCCGGATCATAGGGTGTTCCGTCATAATGACCGTATGCCGCTTCGATGGTTAGCCCCGTGCCTTGGGCCAGCCGCCGGAAATCCTCCAGACCGAACAGCCGGACCTGCTCCAGATACTTCCGGTCAGGCTGTCCCGGCTCGCTCATGGTGATGCGCTTGCGCACGAAGCCATCCTCCACCGATCGCTTTTCATCAATAAGAATACCGCTATCCTGGCGCTGCGAATGGGGCACCAGGTTTTTTTCCACATAGCGGGCATTCAGGAAGTCGATAATGAACTTCCCACCGGGCGCCAGCACCCGGCCGATTTCGCCCAACACCCGGGCATTTTCCTGCTCCTCCTCAAAATATCCGAAGGAGGTAAACAGATTCACCACGGCGTCAAAAGGCCCATCCACGGGAAGCTTCCGCATGTCGCCCTCCACCCAGGTGATCCGCCCGCTGTTTTCCAGCTTATGCGCCTCCGCCAGCAGCACCTTGGACAGATCCAGACCGGTGACCCGGTAGCCTTCATCTGCCAGCGCCACCGAATGCCGGCCCATGCCGCAGCACAGATCCAGAATACGAGATCCTGAAGGCAGCTTCAGCCAATTGATCATCCGTTTGACCTCTGCCTGGGCCCCGTGCAAATCCCGATGTTTATATACCAGGAGGTAATCCTCCCCGAAGCTTTCCTCATACCATGCCGCCACTGTTCGTTCCCCCTACACTCACTCGATATTAAATCCTGAACATTCACATACTTCTGTCCAGTATACCACGGGGAGGAACGAAGAGGTTAATGGGTGGCGGAGCTCCAGGCTGGGGCGCTCCACTGCCTTGATGCACTCAGAGCCGGGAACTCTGCCTTGATGCACCCAGTGCCGGGTGCTTGGCTTAATGCCCCCCGTGCCGTTTGCTCTGCCAGGACACCCTAATCGGCCAAGGGCTCCAACGGAACTGAGAAGCCCTTAGAACCGGATTTCCAGGTGTTTTCCGAAATAACGGAACTGTGAGACCCTTAAAACCCTGATTTGTTGAAAAGATGCTGCTTCCTGCGTTTTAAGAGCTTCTGAGTTCCGTTACGTTTGCGGCAGACGGTTTTTGGGCGTGTAAGAGCCGCTGAGTTCCGTAAGAGCTTCCCCGCATCTACTCCCGCAGCCACACCGCCATCTCGCCCTCGCCCCGGTTCCCCCACAGGTAGTAGGGGATCGCCTTGAATTTCACGGGCATGCCCTTTTTCTCCGAAGCGCTGTACAGCCCACCGCTCCAACCGGACTCCTCCTCCCGCATCGCCGGTCCCTCGATGACCACCGCACCGCCCAGTAGCGCTTCGTCAAAACGGGCCTCAAGCCCGGCATCCTTCCAGATGACCAGAGAGGACAAGGGACTGCTGTTGTCCACCTCCTCCAAGGCATACACCAAGGGCCCCCGCTGGATGGCAACCCGCCCGGCGTTGGCCCGGAGCTGCGGGTGGGAACGGACCAGCTGCGGCAGCATGGGCAGATCAAGCTCTACCCGGTCGCCGGGACTCCACACCCGCTCCACATAGGCATAACCATCACGCATGCAAGCTCTCACATCGATAACCTCCCCGTTCACCGTTACCCGGGACGCACTGCACCAAGCCGGCATCCGCAGCGCCAGAGTAAAGGAGGCTGCCGACGCCGGTGTTACCTCCAGGCTGACCTTGCCCTGCCACGGCAGGGAGCTGGCCATTCGCAGCTGTGCCGTCAATCCGCCGTCCAGCTCCACCGCCGCCTCACCACCTATATACAGATGGACATACAGCGTCTTTTCTTTTACCGTGAACAAATACTCCCCAAGGGAGGACAGCAGCCGGGCCACATTGGGCGGACAGCAGGCGCAGGAGAACCAGCCGGGCCGGACAGGTTTGATATGATGCTTGCCGGGATTGCCGCGGCTGGCCTTGGGCCATACCTCCAGCGGGTTCACATAGAAGAAATGTCTGCCGTCTCTAGCCATTCCGGCAATCACGGTGTTGTACAGCGCCCGCTCCAGCACATCCGCATACTCCGAACGAGCCTCCAAACGCAGCATTCGCGACGCAAAAAAGATCAGCCCGATGGACGCACACGTTTCCGCATAGACCGTATCGTTGGGCAGATCGTAATCGTAGGTGAAGGCTTCGCCGTGATGGGTGGAGCCGATGCCCCCGGTAATGTACATCTGCTTATGGACGATGTTGTCCCACAGCCGCCTGCACGCGGCAAAAAGCGATTCATCCCCGGTATAAGCAGCCAAATCCGCCATCGCCGTATACATATAGACTGCCCGCACCGCATGCCCCACTGCTGTCTCCTGCTCACGGACAGGCTGGTGGGCCTGATGATAGCTCAAATTCGGCGGATTCTTCGAGGGGACGGAAGACCAGTGGCCAAGACCGCCTCTTTTTTTCCACTCCTCCACCAAAAAAGAAGGCTCTACGCCCCGCTGGTCAATAAAATATTGAGCCAGCTTCAGATACTTCTCCACCCCTGTGGCCTGATACAGCTTCACCAGTGCCAGCTCGATTTCCTGATGGCCGTCATAGCCGGGAAGCTGGCCCTCTCCGGTACCGAACACCTCCGCAATATAATCGGCAAAACGGCACATCGCCTCCAGCAGCTTGCGTTTGCCCGTAGCCCTGTAATAAGCGGCAGCCGCCTCCATCATATGCCCGGCGCAGTACAGCTCATGGCAATCCGTCAGATTGGTCCAGCGTTTGCCCGGCTCCTTCACCGTGAAGAACGTGTTCAAATACCCATCCGGCTGCTGCGCCCGGACAACCAGGTCAATTACCTCATCGGCTCTCCGCTCCAGCTCCGGATCAGGGTGCACCGCCAGCGAGTATCCTACCGCTTCCAGCCACTTGGCCACATCGCTATCCTGAAAAACAAAGCCGTAAAACTCCCCCTGCTCCTCCCCCGCGGCAATCCGGAAGTTGCGGATGGCATGGCTGGGCTCTACGCCCGGCACCCGGTCATGGAGCGTCTCATACTGGTAAGGGATAACGACCTCCCTGACCAGCTTTACATAATCCGACCAAAACTCGTCGGTAATCTTCACCTTTTCCAATTGAACCGGCTTGCCCGTTGTGCGTACAGCTGCTTTCATTCTTGCACAGCCTCCCCTTTGGCCAAAAATGACCCGCATGTAATGGTTTTCCCTCGACTTTCTTCATTTTAAGGGGTAAAATGACAGGCAGCTATAGTGAGATTCCCTGAGTTTTTTATACAATTTCACACATGGAAGGAGAGCCCCTTCATGACTTCCCCCGCCCCCGCCGAAATTCTGAGTTTGCCCTCCACTCCGCTGCCTTTTTATTTGGAGAGCGGCATTTCCCTCTATAACCCCGGGGATCAGCATCCCAACCGCCGCAGCTTGGGCGTGTATGACCTCATTGTTGTCACGGAAGGCGCACTGCTGATGGGAGAGGAGGACCGGGAATGGATGGTGGAGCCGGGTCAGATGCTGCTGCTGCATCCGCAACGCTTCCATTATTCCAGGGGGCCGTGCCAGGTGGAAACCCGGTTCCACTGGCTGCACTTCGGCACAACCCGTCTCTCCGGCGACCTGCTCCGCCAGCCTTATGAAATCCATCTCCCCCAATATTGGACCCTGCCTTCGCCTGCAGGCATTGTTCAGCTGTTGGAGGGACTGCTGCAGCTCTCCGCCGCTCCCCGGTCCGGGGCGTTCTGGCAGGAGCAGACGCTGTTTCTGGAGCTGTTGAAGCAGCTGGACGAATCCCGCTTCCAACGGGAGGGTTCCCAGGCGCTGGCTGTGGCCGAAGCTACAGAGGCCTTCATCCGCGCCCGCTACCAGGAGCCGCTTACCAACGGACGGCTGGAGGAGGAGCTGCATTATCATCACAATTATCTGGCGCGCTGCCTGAAGGAAATTAGGGGAATCACGCCGATGGAATATGTGATGCAGTACCGTCTGGAGCAAGCTCGGCTGCTTCTGCTCAAAACCGACTGGTCCATGGCCCGCATTGCGGAGGAGGTAGGCTTCGTCTACGCCTCCTACTTCTCCCGCTGCTTCACCGCCCGCAACGGCATCACCCCGCTGCAGTACCGCAAACAATACTCACAATAACATTAGGCTGTTCACTGCCGGGAGTTCAGTTGGCGGAGGGGCCGTTAGACCAGTATGGACGGGACGTCCCAATACGGGTGGAACGTCGCATTTATGGACGGGACGTCCCAATACGGACGGAACGTAGCACTTATGGATGGGACGCCGCACTACGGATGGAACGCCGCAAGGTGTTCAACTGCCGGAATTTTCCAGCCAACGGACTGACGATCCGTTATTTGGGCGTTTTGCGTCTTTTGCTGCGTTTCGCGGACTGAGGAGACGCTATTTTCCGGTTGGGTCTTCGCGCCCCCCACTTTTGCAGCAAATAAGGGCTCTGCTGTCCGTTGAAAAGCAAAAACACCGGTTTTGCCCTCAATAGCGGATCCAGGGTCCGTTGAGTACCCTCGCACCTAGTCCGGCGACATCGGTTAGGCGAGATGGGGAACGTGACGGCATAGGTAGGCAGGATGAGGAACGAGACGGCATAGGTTAGGCGGGATGGGGAACGTGACGGCATAGGTAGGCGGGGTGGGCATTGATAGAATGGGGAGAGGCGGCGGGACGGATTAGCCGGCGCCAGCAAATGAGTTCACCTCAATAAAAAAACCGCCAGGGAGACATTCGCCTAACGGTTGACGCGGTGTAACACTATTCGTCTTCACGCTGGAAGCCTTGGAGAACCCGCTGCGGGTGCAGCTTGTCCGACAGAGAAACCAATTCGCTTCACTCGGCCATCTCACCGGCTATTCCGACGGTACCTTCGCAATTTTCCCGGTCACTTCACCTGTCCTTCTATCACTTCAGCTGCTCCTTCGGCCCCTTCCTCAGCTCCTTCGCTCACTCCACCTGCTCCTTCGGCCTCTTCCTCAGCTCCTCCGGTTCCGGCTGCTCCTCCGGCTCCCCCGTTCCGGTCCGGCATCTCCCCGGCCGGCCCGGTGTACGACACTGGCCCCATGGCGGTGATGCCGCCGCCCACATTGGCGCATTCCACATGGCCCATCGCGCTTACGCTGCCGCCCACTTCGCCGCAGGTCATATTGCACCCGGCCCCCGCATCACCGCTTACGTTGCCGCAGCGGACATCCTGGCCGGCGGAAACACTGCCATCCACGTCCGAGCACTGCACGTCCCGTCCCGCTCCGGCATCCCCCTGCACGTTGAAGCACAATACATCCCGTCCGGCGTTGGCTCCACCCCCCACTTCGCCGCAACGGATATCCCGTCCTGCATGAACATTGCCTTCCACATCGCCGCACTCTACGGATACCCGGCTGTCCACATTCAGCGCCGCTCCTTCATAACGGAACACCATCTTAGGCGCCTCCGCGTCATCGGACTGAAGCAGTGTCCTCCCTTTATACAGCACCACCCGAAGGCTGCCGTCGTCCTGCCAGGGCAGCTCCTGCGGGATGATCCCTGTTGAAGCAGTAACAGCCCCCGCCGCCTGAAGCTCCTGCTTCTTCTCCACCACCGGTTCCGGCTTCTCCAATCCGAACAGCCGGTCCACCGATACCTGAAAAATTTCCGCCAAACGGGGCAGCAGCTGGATGTCCGGACTGGACTGGAAATTCTCCCATTTGCTCACCGCCTGAAAGGTCAACCCCAGCCGGTCGGCCAGCGCCTCCTGAGTTAATCCCGACTGCTTCCGGAGACTGCAAATATTCATCGCCAAATTCTGAAGATGTCCTGTCTCACCCACATGGACTCCTCCTTCCAAAAGATACAGCCATTATAGCCTGCACGACCCGGGCGGCGTAATAACCTGTCCGTTGAGAATGATAGACTGTACTCAACCGGCAGTTGAATGCCCTTGTTTTCTTATCTGCACCCCTCTACCGCTCCTCACTCCGCCAATCCCTGTCCCTCCAGCAAAGCCAACAGCCGCGCTCTGTGCTTCTCTACCTGCCCCAGCCGGGCAGCCGTATCCGGGATCTGCCGCAGCAGCATGGAGGCGTCATCCACTCCATCCCGGTACCGGCCGAGAAAATGCAGGAACACATCCAGGCTGCGCAGCTGCATCAGCTCCGGGATGGCATGGCGCTCCGCCGCCGAAAGCGTGCGCGCCCCGGCAAAGCCACGCCAGAATGCCCCCAGGCTAACCCAGGCCCGGGCTTCCGCCTGCTCATCCACACCGGCCTCCGGCAGCAGCCCCCATAGACAAACCGCAGGCTCCATGGCTTTCAGGTCCCGGGTGACAAACTCAAAATCCAGCAGTGCAGCAATCTCTCCCGACAGCGTCACCAACGCATTGGAGGCATTCAAATCCCCATGAATCAGCTGATGCGGCAAGGCCGCCAGCTTGTCCAATACGGGAGTTATCCTTCCCAATTGGCAGCCCAGCACATCAAGCGCTTCCATACAACCGGCAAACTCATCCGCAGGCTCCCCGCAAAAGCGAATTACCTCATCCAGCGGGCAGGAGGGATGCGCCGATGCCAGGGCATAATATGGCGGATATGCTGGCAGCTCCAGCCCTGCTTCCCTCCTGGCGCCCTCCCGCTCTACCCGCTCCAGAGCCTTGGACAACCTGCCTGCCGCCCTGCCGAAGGCCTCTGCCTGCGCAGGCTGGCCAAAATCCGGCCCCACTCCGTCCAGGTACCGGAACATGGCGGCCAGCTTGCCGTTCCCCAACCGGATAAGACCCGCTCCGGCCGCCCCCACCTCAGGCTGCGGGATCCCAAAGGGCAGCCCCGGCGTAAGCCGTCCCAATGCCGTCAGGAGCTGGTGCTCGAAGGCCGCTTTTTCCCAATCCTCATGGGTATTGTATAACCGGAGCATAAACCTTTTGCCTGCACATGTCAGAAGCCGGGTTGTATTGTTGGTGCCTCCCCCGCAAGCCTCCAGACGGTAATCCGCCGTTCCGCAGAAACGCAGCGCCGCCTCATGGGCCAGCCTTTCTTCTTCAATCTGATCCAACATGATGTCCTCCTTACATAAAGGTAAGCAAGGCAACCTTTTTTCAGTCCTTTTCCTGCCCTTCCCTTTTGTTTATAATAGCCTCGTACCCCATTCATCTGCAATCCATGAGTATGATCCAACAAAAGATGCTGACGAAGCCGGTTTTTTGGACAGGCCACCAAGTGGCACAAACTCGAAACGTGTAGGAGGATACTTGAATGAACTATCAAGCGGCACCAGAACGGTACAGCTCGATGAAATACAACCGCTGTGGGCGCTCCGGCCTGAAGCTGCCCGCCATCTCCCTGGGATTGTGGCATAACTTCGGCGGTACGGACACCTTTGAGAACGGACGGGCGATGATCCGCAAGGCTTTTGACCTGGGCATCACCCATTTTGACCTGGCCAACAATTACGGGCCGCCTCCCGGCTCAGCGGAGCTGATGTTCGGCCAGCTGCTGAAGACGGATCTCGCCCCTTACCGGGATGAGCTGATCATCTCCACCAAGGCCGGCTACCACATGTGGGAAGGCCCTTACGGCGACTGGGGCTCCCGCAAATATCTCCTGTCCAGCCTGGACCAAAGCTTGAAGCGGATGGGCCTGGACTACGTGGACATCTTCTATTCCCACCGTCCCGATCCCGAAACTCCTATCGAAGAAACCATGATGGCCCTGGACCATGCTGTCCGTTCGGGCAAAGCGCTGTATGTGGGCATCTCCAACTACAGTGCGGAGCAAACCGCTGTAGCCGTTAAGGTTCTGAAGGAGCTGGGAACCCCGCTGTTGATCCACCAGCCCAAATATTCCATGCTGAACCGCTGGATCGAGAACGGTCTCCAGGACGTCCTGGAGGAAAATGGCGTAGGCAGCATCGCCTTCTGCCCGCTTGCCCAAGGTCTGCTCACCAACAAATATCTGGCCGGGGTTCCTACCGATTCCCGCGCCGCCCGCAACGGCTTCCTGAAGGAGCGGGACCTTACCGAGGAAACCATCACCAAGGTGACCAAGCTGGTCCAAGTGGCGGCAGCCCGGGGACAATCCCTGGCCCAAATGGCATTGGTCTGGGCACTCCGCGGCGGCAGACTGACCTCCGCTCTTATTGGCGCCAGCCGCGTCAGCCAGATTGAGGAGAATGTGGCCGCCCTGTCCAACCCGGACTTCACCCAAGAGGAGCTTGACCTGATTGAGGAAATTCTGAAGTAAGTCGCGTATCTTCCGCGCAAGCAGAAAAAAACACCGCCTTCGCCGCAAGGGAAACCTTCCCCCGGAAAAGACGGTGTTTTTCTCTGTCTACCCCCTATTTCTCCTTGCTGTTCATGGGCAAACTGGACCCGGACTGCTCCTTCAGCTGGGGCAGGGACACGCTGGGAGGCAGCGCCGACGATCCGCCCACAGGGTTGCCCTTGTTGTCCATATAATACATGGGGGTTCCGCCCACCACCAGCACGTAGGTTACCGGAATTTCCGTTTCCACCACCTCGGGTTTGGAATCGAAGGGGATGATAACGGACACCTCGGCAATAATGCGGATGTACACCTCCACCAGAATCATGTTGATACCGGCGTTTTCGTAGCGGGTATTCAGTGAAACCTGGGCACTGCCCATAGGTACCAGCCGCACAGGCACCTTCGGGCCGAAGGAGGCCAAGAGCGCGCTGCCCATGGCCTGCCCCAAGGGGATATGCTCCGGCATGGACTTCAGCTGAAGCAGCTGGTTCTGGACGGTGGACACGGTATCTGCAGTGATACGCATATGCTCGGCATAATTCAGCACGAAGCTGGAGACATTGCCATTATTGTCCCGCTGCCATTCAATCAGTTTGTCGTAGTTGGCCCCTTGGGACAAGCGGTCAGTAATAGCGCTGTTGATGGCCTGTGTGGCAATCTGCTTCACCCGCACCTTGGCCAGATTCATCAGAGGCGGCTTCAGGTTTTTTTCTACAAAAATAAAGGACTGCAGTGCAAAAGCCATCGTGATCAAAAGAAGGAGAAAAACCACCCGCCTCCGCCGTTTTCTCCTGGGGGGACGGCCGTAAAATCCGCGTTTTTGCATAGGCTTGCCTCCTGCGGCTTGATCCGTCGAAGATCTGCCGGAACGGCCAACCCGTCCTGTGGGGGACGGCCGGTACACATTCTCGTATAAGCCTATGCGCGGAAACGGAAAATATTGCCCGGGGTTACTCCTCTCCCTGCGCACTATGCGGATGGCCGGAGCGGTAAACGGAAGGGGAGAGTCCTTTGATTTTCTTGAAGCTTTTGCTGAAATGGAACTCGTCATAATAGCCGCAGGCTGAAGCGATCCGCTTCAAGGGCTCATCGGTATGCTCCAGAAGCCGCAGGGCATGCTCATACCGGACCCGGTCCAGGTATTCCTTGGGCCCCACACCCAGCTCCTCCAGAAAACGCCGCCTCAGCTGGCGCAGGCTGATGCCGCATTCCGCCGCCACCTGGGAGAGCCGGATATCCGCATAATAGTGGGTCTCCAAATAACGTTTGGCCGCTTCCCAAGGCGGCGTTCCGCCAGCGTCATCGGTTCCCGCTCCCGGAGGAGTGCGCTCCTGCCCGCCGCGGCCTGCCCGTTGTCCGGAGATGGACCGGATCAGCCTCATGAGCAGGTTATTCGCCGCCGCTTCCCTGCCGTCATTGCCGGGGGCCCAAGCGGTCCGCAAGGCCTTGATCCTGGCCTCACAGTCCTCTTGGCCGGGACCCCGCAGAGTTTGGATCTCAGGGGTTTCCAACTCGGCCAGTTCCTTTGCCTCCCACACGCCATTCCGGTGGGTGACCGCAGCCGCCTGGAACAGGATCATGGTCATGTGAAGCGGGTTAGCCGTATCCGATTGCATCCACAGCTCACGCCCCGGACGCAGATACAGAAGGCTGCCTGGCCCCACAGCTATCTCCGGCCCGTCCAGGGTAAACCTGCCTGTTCCTTCATGCACCCAATAGATGCTGTGAAGATGGATACTCCTGCGTGTGTCCTGCCAGCCCGGCAGCGGGGGTTTGTCATAGATCAGCTCAATTTTGAGCATCAGCTCGGAAAAACGGATGGCCATCCTGTACTCTCCTGTCCGTATACCTGTTTTGTGCCCTATCCCAGTACCCTATCCCAATTGTACATGATCTCTGTCCCTTTTTTACATGGAGAATAAATACATCGGGTGATACGCTTTCAGTAGAAACTAAAGGAGGCAAAATCAATGAACCGCTCGTTTATGGATCATGCCGTACGGCAATGCAGAAATTTGGACGGACTGTGGGATTTCGCCACAGATCCGGAGAATATCGGGCTTTCGCAGGAGTGGCAAAAGCAGTTTCCTGCAGACCACGGACAGATGTATGTACCGGCCTGCTGGAACAATGAGCTGGGACTGTACGATTACCGGGGCGCCGCCTGGTACCGGACTCACGTGACCGTTCTGGAGGAGCAAAATCTACAGATCACCTTCCACGCTGTACAGGGATTTGCAGAAGTGTTTTGGGATGGGGAGCAGGTGGCCGGGCACTTCGGAGGGTTTACCCCCTTCTCGTTTATCGCCTCCCATGCTGTCCCCGGTGTACATGAGCTGGTGATCCGCACCGATAACCGGCTGGGTGAGGATACGATTCCTTACCATGTGGTAGACTGGTTCCACTACGGCGGCATTATCCGTCCTGTGGAGGTACAGGTGCTGCCTGATGTATTTATTGAAGGGTTAAAGATGGACTACACCCAAGGGGAAGGCGGACAGCTGGAAACCTCCTGCAGGATAACCCTGCGTTCCTTGGGTGAGACGGCGCTGGTGCCGGTTTCCTTGACGCTGGAGGGCGAAACCATTGGGCAGCAAACGGTGGAGTTACCTGCCAACAGCTCGGTCAGCCTAAGCTTCCCCCATACGGTAAAGAATCCCCGTCTGTGGGACGTGGGCAAGCCGGAGCTGTATCTGATCGGCGCCTCGACGCCTGATGATGACCTGGCTGACCGCATCGGCTTCCGGTTCATCCGTGCGGCGGAGGGCAAGATTTATTTGAACGATAAGGAAGTCCGCTTCCAGGGGGTAAACCGCCATGAGGAGCATCCCGAATGGGGCTTCGCCTTCCCGCCCAAGCTGATGATGAAGGAAATTGGCATCCTGAAGGATCTGGGCTGCAATTCCGTCCGGGGCAGCCACTATCCCCAATCCCCTTATTGGATCGATCTGCTGGATGAGAACGGGCTGCTTTACTGGAGCGAAATTCCCATCTGGGGGGCACTGCTGCCGGTGCCGGTAATCGGCAATCCGGTGGTGGAGGAACGGGCCAAAACCATGATCACCGAAATGATTCAACGGGATTTCCATCATCCTTGCATTCTGTTCTGGTCGGTTCACAACGAAATCGATACCCGCAGCCAGGAAGCGTATCATTTAAGCCAGTCGTTATCGGGACTGGTGCGGGAGCTGGACCAAAGCCGTCTTGTGGCATATGCCACTATGCATCCTCTGGATGATATTGTGATGGGGTTCTTTGATGTGATCGGCATCAACTATTACCACGGCTGGTACAACGGCAGGGTGGAGCAGTTCGAGGATATGCTGCAGGGTTTCCACAAACAAGCCGCCTCCTTGGGCTGCGCCGGCAAACCGGTGCTGATGACGGAATTCGGGGGAGCCGGCATTCACGGGGATACCGGCTGGGAGCCGCGGCTGTTCAGTGAGGATTACCAGGCGGAGATTCTGGCAACGGCCTTGCGTATTTTCCGGACCGACCCCAAAATAAGCGGCACCTTCATCTGGCAATTCGCAGACATCCGGGGCGACCTGCGCAGCGAACGCGGCTTCTTCCGCGACCGGGCCAGAAGCTTCAATAATAAAGGCCTTCTGAACGAATACCGCAAGCCCAAGCTGGCTTACCGGGTGGTGCGGGATATTTACCGGGCAGACCGGTATCCGCTGTCGTGAGGGTTAGACCGGGTGGGGGATCTAAGGAGAGGGTACAACGTCTTAAAAAACCTGTGTTATAATCGCTTCAAAGGCTTGTTTGATCATGGAGCGTGATGAATGTTGGAAGAACTGATGAAGCAGATCCTGCTTGAGATGCAGCAGCTTAAAGCTGAGGTGCAGGAAGTCAAATCCGAGGTGCGGGTGTTAAATGCCAAGGTAGACCGGATCGAGACGAAGCTGGATGCCACATTTAATCATGAAGCCAACAAAACAGAAGAGACCACCGTGCTACATCGAAAAGTAAGATATATGAACAGACGGATTGCTGATGTGGAGCTGGAGTTTTACGGCCAGAAGGAGCAGCAGTAGATTCTTATATAAAGTAGGCCATCTTCCTTTGAAGGAGATGGTCTATTTTTGTTTTGGCTGCTGCTTCCCATATTTGTGCTTCCCTTATTTGGAGAAGGGGCTCTTTTTGATGAATCCTATCCCATTGTGCTATAATAAAATATCTGGCATGTTCACACGTAGCTGCCGGTTCATAATTGAATAGCAAATCTGCACTATAAAGTCGTATGACGTTTAAGATGCAGGAGAGGTTCGCGAACTCCCTCTAAAAAAAACTACAGACACCTTCGGGCCGGCTTTTTTTCGCCGCGTACCCTGAGGCTTGTTTTTTGCGGATATCCGGTCCTCTCGTTTTTCCATGATAAATTGGAGAAGGAGAGATTTTTTTATGCTCAAAAATGAAAAAGCCTTTGTTGTTTTCAGCGGTGGCCAGGACAGCACCACCTGCCTGTTCTGGGCCAAATCCATGTTTGCCGAGGTAGAGGCCGTCACCTTCGATTATGGCCAGCGCCATAAGGCGGAGATTCTATGCGCTAGCGAGATTGCCAAGGAGCTGGGCGTTCGCCAGACTATCCTGGACATGTCCTTGCTGAACCAGTTGGCTCCCAATGCGCTAACCCGCCAGGATATCGACATTGACCAGAAGGAAGGCGAGCTGCCTACCACCTTCGTGGATGGCCGGAACCTGCTGTTCCTGAGCTTTGCCGCCATCGCCGCCAAACAGGCCGGTGCCCGGCATCTGATTACCGGCGTGTGCGAAACAGACTTCAGCGGATATCCCGATTGCCGGGATTCCTTCATTAAGTCTCTGAACGTGACCTTGAATTTGTCCATGGACTACCCCTTCGTCATCCATACTCCTCTGATGTGGCTGGACAAGGCGGAAACCTGGCGTCTTGCCGATGAACTGGGAGCCTTCCAGTTTGTCCGCGAAAAAACACTGACCTGCTACAACGGCATCCCCGGGGACGGCTGCGGGGAATGTCCCGCCTGCAAGCTGCGCCGCGCGGGGCTGGAGAAATATTTGCAGGAAAAAGGAGGCACACAATGACCCACGATAATCATTCCTGCGGTCCGGGGGCCTTCGCCATTCCGGAACGTGTCCAGCGTCTGGGCGAGGATATCCGCCGGGAGCAGCTGCAGTATCACCAGCGCCGGGTTATGGTGGTGAAGGAATTCACCTTCGATGCCGCCCATCATCTTCACGCTTACGAGGGCAAGTGTATGAACCTGCATGGCCATACCTACCGGGCTGTGTTCGGGATCAGCGCCATTCCCGGGGAAACAGGTCTGGCGATGGATTTTGGGGATATTAAGGATATCTGGAAAAGCTCTATCGAAGGCTGGCTGGACCACCGTTATCTGAACGAAAGCCTGCCTCCCATGAACACCACTGCTGAAAACATGGTGGTCTGGCTGTTCAACAAGATGGAGGAGGCCCTGCAATCCGAGCCTTACCGCGGGCAAATCCGGGAGGGACGGACGGAATTCGTCCGCCTGTTCGAAACCCCCACCAGCTATGCCGAGGCCAGACGGGAGTGGATGGTGAATGAGTAGCATCCAAATGGATATCACAAACGCCGGAGCCGCAGCCAAAGCCGCTATTCCGGTTCTGGAGATTTTTGGCCCGACGGTGCAGGGTGAGGGGATGTCCATCGGACGGCGCACCATGTTCGTGCGTACGGCCGGCTGCGACTACCGCTGCTCCTGGTGCGATTCCGCCTTTACCTGGGACGGCAGCGCCCGGGAGGAGCTTAAGAAGCTCAGCGCCGAGGACGTATGGACGGAGCTGGCAGCCCTGGCTGAGGGCGGCTTTGACCATGTGACTCTGTCCGGAGGCAACCCCCTCCTCCTGCCACAGCTGGGCAGCCTGGTGGAGCTGCTGCGGGCCAAGGGAGTCCGCACCGCCGTAGAAACCCAAGGCTCCGTCTGGCAGGATTGGGTCCTGCTGACAGATGAGGTTACCCTTTCACCCAAACCCCCCAGCTCCGGCATGACCACGGATTTGACGCAGCTGGACAACTGGGTAGCGCGGCTTAAGGAAGGCCTTCCTGCGCAAGCCCGTCCCGTTGGGGGCCATACACCCACCAGCACCGGAGCAGAGGCCGATACCGCGCGCACAGGACCGGCGTACAGCCTAAAAATTGTAATTTTTAACGAGGAGGACCTGGACTATGCCGCCAGACTGCATGCCCGGTACCCGGAGGTTTCACTGATCCTGCAAACCGGCAATCCCGAGCCCGTTGGCGGCGAAACGGGAGATACTGCTCTGCGGCTTTTGGCAGCCTATGAGCACTTGCTCAGTTTGGTTATGGAACGCAAGGAGTTTAAGGATGTGCGTGTGCTCCCGCAGCTGCACGCTCTGGTTTGGGGCAACAAACGCGGGGTATAGGTTGTAAACAAGGAGGACCATTCAATGGCAGGAAGACAATCGGATGAAATGCAGGACTTGACGCTGTTGGGCAATCAGGGGACCCGCTACCCGCAGGACTACGATCCCTCCGTATTGGAGAGCTTCGATAATAAACATCCCAACCGGGATTATTTCGTGAAATTCAACTGTCCCGAATTCACCAGTCTGTGCCCCATCACCGGGCAGCCGGACTTCGCTACTATCTACATCAGCTACATCCCCGATATCAAAATGGTGGAGAGCAAGTCGCTGAAGCTGTACCTGTTCAGCTTCCGCAACCACGGGGATTTTCACGAGGACTGCATGAACATCATCATGAACGATTTGATTACCCTTATGCAGCCGCGGTATATTGAGGTATGGGGCAAATTTACGCCGCGCGGCGGCATTTCCATCGATCCTTACTGCAACTATGGCAAACCCGGCACTCCCTTCGAGGAAATGTCCCGCCACCGGCTGATGAATCATGATCTGTACCCCGAAAAGGTGGACAACCGATAATGGAATCCAAAACACGCAGGATTGCCGGCATATCCCTGTTTATAATGGGAGCCGGCTTCGTGGCTATGCTCCCGTTTCAGAAATATGCCGCTGCCCGGCTTCTGGCAGGGGCTTTTGAGGCGGGGCTGGTAGGCGGCCTGGCCGACTGGTTTGCGGTGACGGCCTTGTTCCGGCATCCGTTGGGCATCCCTATCCCGCACACGGCGCTCCTGCCCCGGAACCGGGAGAAGATGACCCAGGCGCTGGTCACCATCGTGCAGAATAATCTGCTCAACAAAGAAAGCCTGGTGGATAAGCTCCGGGAGTTCGAGGTGGCAGAGCGCCTGATGGGCGCTGCCCGCAAAGGCCTAGCCTCGGCCCGCTTTAAGGACACCGCCAAAGCCTGGGTCCTTTCTCTGCTGTCACGCCCTTTGGACAAGGCTTGGGGGGCTGTGCTGCCCCAGCTTTCCCGCTTCGTCCGCTCCCGGGATTGGGCGGATGGGCTCCTGTCCGTGGCAGGGGGTGAACCGGCCGTGCGGCAAGCCACGGAGAAGCTGCTGGACCTGGCCGTGGACAAAGGAACCCACTGGGTGGTTACCGACGACGCCCGGCGTATGATGGGAAAGCTGGCTATCACCGCCATCGGCGGGCTCAAGATGAACGGACTGATGCAATTTGCCGTGAATGCAGCGTTGAATTATTTTGACGAGGACCAGATCGGCAGCGCCATCCAGCTCGCACTTGTTACCAAGCTTCGGGAGCTCAGCCTGGAGGGCCATCCGACCCGGGAATCCATTCTGGCATATCTGAAGAAGGAATGGGACATCCAGGTGCAGTCGCCGGAGAACCGGGAGAAGTGGAATGCCAAGCTTCAGGAGCTTTTGGGCAGCTGGGTGGAAGGGGACAAACCGCTTGCTCTTTTGGAGGAGCTGCGGACCAAGCTTCATGATCAGGTGGAACACGGCGGATTGCTGGAAAACCGGGTGTTTCCGTTTGTGGAGGACAATGCGGAGAAGCTTAGCCGCAACGATCGCCTGCTGGGAACCGTCAACAGCTTCCTGCAGGACACTACGGTCCGGTTCCTGGAGGCGAACCATTCCCGCATCGGCGGCTTGGTCCGGGAGAACATCGAGAAGATGGACAATGATACCCTGATCGCTCTGGTGGAGGACAAGGCTGGCAAGGATCTGCAATGGATCCGGGTAAATGGCGCCGTCTGCGGCTTTTTCCTGGGGCTGGTGTTCACCACTGTGCGGATGCTGCTGGCGTAGCAGATGTGCTAAACAGGAGTGGCCCTGTTTGGGAGCTTTTTGAAGGGTAAAAGCCTTCCATGGCCATGCTTTTGAGGGCAGCCGGAATGATAGCGAACAGCATTTGTATGCTATTTGCCAAAAATGCCGCTTTTCGATTCAATAGCATACATAAAATGATTGCTATCTATGGTTTTTTACTCTATTCGGGGCGTTTCCAAGCCATTAGCGAACATTTTATGTATGCTATTCATTCATTTCCGGCTGCATTTGCTAAATAGGAAACATTTTATGGCGCTTACATCCCCCCATCCTGACAGCCAGGCTCCATGTGCACCCCGGTCACGTGCCAGCCAGGCTCCATGTGCGCCCCGGTCACGTGCCAGCCATGCACCAGCCCCAGTCACATCCCAGCAGTTACGCCCCCAACCCCAGTCATGCCTGTGTTGGACAGCCTCATGCGGACCAATCCGTGCGTGGTCGTAAAAGCCCTCAGCAGTCATGCCCCCATCCCCCAACAAACAAACCAAACAAAAAGACCATCCTCCTGCAACGCGGCAGCTACAGAGGGTGGTCTTCTTGTTTTATATGTGTTTGTATATTTACTTGTTACTTGTTCAAGTGGTACGGCACGGTGGAGATGGTGACGTCCTTGTATTTGAACAGGTAATAGCGGATCAGCAGGCTGGTTTGATTATGCAGGATATTCTGCCACCAGTGTTTGGGAATAAACTGCGGGATCAGGATGGTGATATGTCCCGTCTCCGAGTTTTTCCACTCCACAGTTTCGATGAATTTCACCAGGGGTTTTATGATGCTTCTGTAGCGGGAACGCAGCACGATAAGACGCACACCGCAATCCCATTCCTCCCACTTCTTCTCCATCTTCTCAATATCCTCATCGTCAAAGCCAATGTACACCGCTATCACATTGTCGGTCATGGACTTGGCATAGCTGATGGTATTCATGACCACCCGTGTAATACCCGCCACCGGAATGACAATCGTGTTGCCCTTCGCTTCCGGCTTATCCACGGCCAGATCAATCCGCAGCTCATCCGCAACTGCCTTGTAGTGGCGGTGAATCTGCTGGAACATAACGTACACAACCGGCAGGAAGATAAACACCATCCATACCTGGCTGAACTTGGTGAACAAGAAAATCAGTGTAATCGACAGTGTGGTCACCATGCCGACTCCGTTAACCAAGAACCGGATTAGCCAGCCCTGAGGCTTCAGCCGGTACCATCTGCGCATCATCCCCAGCTGCGAAAGCGTAAAGGGAATGAAAACCCCTATGGCGTACAGGGGGATCAGGTTCTCCGTGTATCCGTTGGAAACAATGGCGAGAACCCCTGCCAGGAGGCCCAGCACGATAATGCCGTTGGAGAAGCCCAGCCGGTCGCCGCGGATCATAAAGGCATGGGGCATGAACTTATCCTTGGCCAGCATAAAAGCCAGCAGCGGAAACGCAGCATAAGCAGTATTGGCTGCCAGGAACAGGATCAGGGCAGTGGTGCCCTGAATGAAGAAGTAGACCGGTCCCCGTCCGAAGGCCGCCTCGGCAATCTGCGAAACCACCGTTACGTCCTTCGTGGGAGAGATGCCGTAGAAATAAGCCAGCAAGCTGATCCCCAGGAACATCGAGCCGAGGATAATCCCCATTAGCGCCAATGTGGAGGCCGCATTCTTCTCGGCAGGAGCCTTGAAGCTGGGAATGGCGTTGGATACTGCCTCAACCCCGGTAAGGGCCGAGCAGCCGGAGCTGAAGGCTTTCAGCAGCAGGAACAGGGAGATGCCGGATACATCCAGGCCAAACTCCGCTGGAGTGGCCTGCACATCCCCTGTAGCCACCCGGAAGAGGCCTACAATAATCATCAGGAAAATACCCGCCACAAACAGGTACACGGGGTAGGCCAACACCTGGGCGGACTCCGTAATGCCACGCAGGTTCATGATGGTAAGGAATAATATCATCACCAAAGCAATTTCAATCCGGTACGGATGCAGGTTCGGAAAGGCCGAGGTCACCGCATCGGTAGCCGCAGAGGTGCTTACCGCCACCGTCAGGATATAGTCCACCAAAAGCGATCCGCCTGCAACTAGGCCGGTCCGGACGCCCAGGTTATCCTTGGCCACGATATAAGCGCCGCCGCCTGTAGGATAAGAGAAAATCGTCTGCCGGTAGGACAGCACCAATATCGTAAGCAGAGCCAATACCGCAATGGAAATCGGTATGGAATACCATAAGGCCGCAAAGCCCAGCGTAATCAGTACGATCAGAATTTGCTCCGTACCGTACGCTACGGAAGACAAGGCATCCGAGGACAGGATGGCCAGTGCCTTCAGCTTGCTGAGCTTTTCGTCTCCCAGCTCATGGGATTTCATAGGTCTGCCGATCAAGAACCGTTTTAAGCGCAATAACATCGTTTTTCCCCGCCTGTGCTGTTTAATAGGTATCAATAAGCTGTTTGTAAACGGGAAATCAGGAAGTGAACCATTCATCTTGGTTAGAATTCGTTCTACCGCCGCATCATATCCTCTTCCGCTATCCAAAGATCCTTCCATTTTCAGACAGCAAAAAAACACCACGAAGAGCCGTTCTCCGTAGTGCCGACGCACCAAGAGCCCCCTTCCCCTTATCAACGCTTGCGAGGTTAGCTGCCGGATTCGGACGGCAAGAGTCGCCCTACCTGTGCGGCTGCAGAGCAGCCGTTTAGGATTCACCCCGTTGTTCCCGTCAGGCCGGTAAGCCCTCCTAAAGAACAGTTGGTTCCCCCGTATCCCGCTAGCCGCGGGACTTCAGCGATACACCAGGAACATCCATTTGTGATTCCTCAGTTACAGAACGTATGTTACTCGTTTCGGCCTTCCTTGTAAAGGTTCGGATTCAAAGGGAAAGGGGCCAGATTTCGCTTACCAGTGTAGATGGAAGCGATTTCTGTCCCCTAATTCAGCCATTATCTTCATTGTTCTGGCTGTATCTCCATTTATCGTTAAGGAAGAATTTCGAATACGTTGTTCAGACGGGTCAGTTGGAACACCTTCAGCACATTGGGGGCCAAAGCCTGCAGTCTGATCTTGCCGCCGGCCTCCACGCACTTCTTGTAGGCACTGACAATAACCCCCAGCCCCGTACTGTCAATAAACCGGCAATCGCTGAAATCCAGAAGAAAATATGTTGTCCCGCTGCTCACGTATCCCCGCATGCTCTCTCTGAACAGGGATGCTTCCTCAATGGAGAAGGTGGGAGGAATACGTATGACCTTTTCCTGCTGCATGTTAGTCACCTCTTAATTTGATATTCTCAACCATACCTTCCAGCTCATTGGCCATCGCACTGACCTCTTGGGCGGACGAGGCAAGGTTGCTGACCGTAGAGGACTGCTCTTCGATGGCGCTGGACACACTTTCGCTGTTGGACGCGGTTTGCTCGGATATGCTTCCCATGGAATCAATAAGGCCGATAATCTGGTCCGAGGTAGCCACCTCGTCCCGGGTGATCTCTTCAATTTCCTTCACATTATGGGTGATTACCTGCACAGTGTCAATAATATGCATGAAGGCCCGGTCCGTTTCCTGGACGATGTCGACTCCTTGGGTAACCGCGGAGGAGGCTCCCTTCATGGCGCCTACGGCTTTGCCGATCTGATCCACCATCCGTTCCACCAGCTCCGATATTTCATTAGCCCGTTTGTTGGATTCCTCGGACAGCTTGCGGACCTCTCCGGCCACCACCGCAAAGCCTCTGCCGTTCTCCCCGGCCCGGGCGGCTTCGATAGCGGCATTAAGCGCAAGCAAATTGGTCTGCTGGGCAATGGCGTTCATCACACCCACAATTTCCGTCACGGTGGCGGATTGGGTGTTGAGGGAGGCCAGAATGGCTTCCGTTTCGCCGGTGCTGATGCTGATGGTTTCCATGGCCTTTACGGTTTCCTGAACGCGGATACGGCCGTCCTGAGCGGCTTTGTCGGAGATGTCCGCATTTTCGCTGGCAGTGGAGGCTTTGTTCAGGGCCAGCTGCACCAGACTGGACAGCTGCACCAGCACCTGCGACGCATTAACAACAGAATCGTTATTGTTCTCCGCCCCTGCTGCAATCTCCTGCATGTTGGCGCTGATTTCCTCGATGGAGGCGTTGATTTCCTCGGAGGAGGCGGCCATTTCCTGGGACATATTCATCAGCAATTCGGAGCCGTCGCGGATTTTGCGGATCATCAGATCCTGCTTGTGGATCATCAGGTTGAAGGATTCGCTCAGCTGCTGGAACTCATCCTTGGAGCGGATGGAGGTATGGGCTGTCAGATCCCCATCCCCTGCCTGAACCATGGCCTTCTGGAGCTTCCGGATGGGCCGGATGACACCCATTTCGCTCATGAGATACCCAAGAAGCAGAGCGGCCAGGATACAAACCAGGGTAATGATGATGGTATCATTGCGGATGCTGAAGGCTGGCGCCATGTAGTCATCGTAATTGGCCGTAGTAGCGACAATCCAATTGCCGGCCGGCTGGAATACAACATATTTATAAATGCCTTCAAAGGTGTAAAATCCGGCTTTTTCCTTGCCGGCCAGCACATCCTTCACCAGATTGTTCAGCTCGGGATAACCGTTGTCCGTAATATTCTCCTCCAGCACCTTATCCTTGGTGGGATGGGCCACCAGCAGGCCGGTTTTATCCAGCATGTAGGCATAGCCGCTTTCGCCGATTTTGACATCGGCTACGGCTCCGGTAAGGGCCGGGAAGGAAACGGTGGCCAGCAGCACGCCGGAGGTTTTCCCTCCGCTGGTCAAGGGCAGGGCGATGACAACGACAGGCTGGTTGCTGTCCTTGGAGATCAGCACCTCGCTGGTGACTGCAGTGCCCCCCAGAGCCCCCTTGAAATAATCACGGTCGGACACATTCAAATCCGGCGCTGCCGAGGCGCTGGTCACAATGGCTTTGCCTTGGGTATCGGTGACAGCCAGAAGCTCTGTAAGTCCGCCGTTGTCCTTGTGCACGTCCGTCAGATACTGGTGCGCCTCCGCCTTCAGCGCATTATCCGCAGGCTTCAGAGGCAATTCGGACAGCGCCGAGTTGCGCGCGGCAATCTGGAGACTCTGGTGGACCTGCTCAAGCCTGCCCTCCACCTCCTTGGAGGTGGAAGTGGTGGTTGCCGCCAGCTGCTCCTCAATCGTGGACTGGAGGGCTTTGGACGACAGGTTGTAGGACAGGATACCGGACAACACCAGCGGAATACAGATTAGCAGGAACAAGAGCGTACTTATTTTGACTCGTAAACTCAGCTTCATTTCGTTCTCCTCCATCTCCACGGGACATTCAAATTCGGTCTAATGGCATTCCAGGATTTTCACAATGTTAATCGTATTGTCCACCATCTCCACATGATCGGAGAAGCTGCGGATCAAATACAAACCTCTGCCTCCTTCATCCAATAGCCGGCTTTCGTCAATATCCAGCGGAATGTCCCGGTAACCGGACTTTCTTCCCGTGTCCTCCACCTGCAGATTCAGATGTGTGCCGTCCAGGGAATAGCGGATGTAGATGGGCTTGGTGCAATCCTCGTCGTTTCCGTGAAAATAGGCGTTGGTCACGGCTTCGGCCAGAATCAGCTTCACATCAAAGGCCACCTGCTCCACCTCGGGACCAAGGTCGCGGATAATCCCGTCGATCAGGCCCTGATGGTGATCCAATCCGAATAAAACCACTTCTTTTATACAAACTGCCATCCATATCTCCCTGCCTTCACCTGATTGTCAACTCCAGCCACGTGCAGTCATCCTGCAGGATGGAGTCCTGTGTCGCGCGCTTCAGCGCTTCATATTCCCAATACGCAGTCTCCCCGCCATCAAGCAGCTCCAAACCATCCGTATAAAAACAAAACCGGTCGCCGGAGGAAAAGGGAACCTGTATCGAATCAAATCTGCTGTTCTCAAACATTCCGACGGGGGCACCCTTCACCTGCAGCTTGGTCCATTGCCCGTCCGCCGCGCAGTGGTCAAATTCGTTGATGCCCGCCGCCGCCGCAGTCAGCAGCCCTTCTCCATAATCAAGCAGGAAGCAGCAGACCGCGATATAGTCCTCGTCCAGATGCCGCACAATTTTGAAATTCAAATCCCGCAGGACCTCCTGGGGATGGGCATGCTCCTGCACACTGTCGAAGAACAGCAGGCGCATGGCGGAGATATTCAGCGCCGCCGTTAACCCCTTGCCGGTCACATCGCCGATGATGCCAATGACCTTGTCCGGACCGATCCGGTGAAAAAAATAAAAATCGCCGCTTAGGGTTCCCGCAGGGACATAGAGCTTCTGTAAGCCCGCCTGGTCCGGCAGGGGGAAATCCGCAGCCAGCCGGCGCTCCTGGAGCTGCACCGCCCGCTTGATTTCCTTCTTGCTGTCCGTCACATCCCGCAGCAGCAGCTGGGTTGCGCTGACCCCGGCGAAGCTTACGGGAGCGCAGACAATGTCCAGATCGACAGCCCGCCCGTCGTTCAGCACCGCCTTGATCTCTACCCGCATATTTTCCGTGGATTGGTCCAGGTAGTTCAGCACTTTATTTTCCTTGCTTTTGAGAAATCCCCGATGAAAGAAGCTCTGCAGGCTGCAGCCTACCATCTGCTCCCGGTCCAGGCCAAACAGCACCTCAGATTGTTTATTGGCGAACAGCACCATGTCCTCCCGGAAGACAATAATCGCATCGGGACACAGCTCCACCAGATTCCGGTACCGCTCCTCGCTTTCCTTCAGCAGCAGGTCCGCCCGGACCCGTTCGGTAACGTCATGGACAACGGAATAAATGCAATTGACTCCAAGCATGGTAATCATGCCGGTATGTATCTCCACGTACATGGTGGCGCCGTCCGCTCTCCGGTGGCGGTCCATCAGGATCTGGTTAAGCTCCGTTCCTTCCTTCACTCTATCTACGAAGGTCTTGTCCGCCGGAATGCCCGCCATCCGGGCCATACCGTCCTGGTCCTTGGCCTTCAAATCCTCAATGCTTATCGCCCGCAGCTCCGCCAGGCGGTAGCCGTAAAAGTCCAAAGCGGCTTTGTTGGCATCCACTATGCTCCCGTTTGCGGGGTTGATCAGAAGCGTGACCAGATGGTTATTGTCGTAGATGCAGCCGTAATGCTCCATACAGGTTTGGGCTGAGGGATTGTTTTGCAGATTTTTGCATGAATGGTGGTTGCTCATCGGGGGCCACACTTTCCCTGAATAGGTTATTTTAATCAGTATAACATATTTTTTATTTCATATGTCGTCCTAAATCGACATCCAATGACAGTGCTTTTTACTGGAAACAGTCCAAGCAGCGGTCTACGGATAGCAAAAAACCGGCATTCGCATGCCGGTTTGTCCCGCGTTTAATAGGTATGGATGGGCTCTCTAAAGCGGCTTCTGGAGGAGGCGTAAATCGCGTCCAAAAGTCCCATGGAGGCTGCCGCATCACTTAAATCCGTGTAGTCCTTAACACCTGTTTGCCTGCTTCTGTAGTACAATGCCACCAGCTTGGCATGGCCTTTGCCCCAGTAGGCTTTGCCCAGCTCCGCTGCCGTATCGCTGGCCAGCACCTCCTCGGTGCCGTCCCGGATCAGCAGCAAGCGGTTATCCGTGTAGCGCAGAAGCCCCTTCTCCATATGCATCTCCACAAAAAACGGGCTGTTGCCGGAGTAGCCATTGGTGGCGTAGAAGAAGCCCTTCTTCCCATCCTTGTAATATAAGGTGGCCTCCGCCGTATCCTCCACCTCAATCACATCCTGAAGCACCCGGGTATCGGTGGTCCCTTTGACTGATTCCACCCGGCCGCCCAGATGATAGAGCATATCCAGCATATGCACCGCCTGGTTGATCAAGAGGCCTCCGCCTTCGGTGGCCCACTTGCCGCGCCATTCCTCCGAGCGGTAATATTCCGGCGTCCGGTGCCAGGTGAGAATGCAGCGCAGACCCAGCATCCGGCCAAGCTCTCCCTTATCAATCCACTCCTTGGCCTTCACTACGGAAGGATTGAAGCGGTTCTGGAGAATGACGCAGCAGGTGACACCCGCCTTCTCCACCGCACGGACGATGCCTGCAGCTTCCGCCGCGTTCAGGGCTACCGGCTTTTCCAGGACGATGTGTTTGCCCGCCTCCGCGGCCCGGATAGCCATGGGTGCATGGAGGTAATGGGGAAGGCAGATATGGACGGTGTCCACCTCGGGGTCTGCCAGGACCTCTTCCACGCTGCTAAAGCTCCTGCAGTTGTACTGCTCTGCCAAAGCGGCTCTCCGCTCCGGCACAATATCGCAGACGCCGTACAGCTTGGCGTCCGCTGCCTCCGCAATAGCTGCGGCATGCACCGGGCCGATGGCCCCGCAGCCGAGAATGACGGCATTCTTCGCATCCATGTTATGCGAAACCTTCCTTCTTCAGGTTGTTATAGCTGATGGTCAGGCTGTCGAAGGCCTCGGTAGGACCAGCATCCCGTTCGATAAGATACCATTTGACCTTGGCTTCCTCAGAGGCCTTGAAAATCTCCGGCCAGTCCAGGTTGCCCTCCATCACCTCGGACATAATTTGCTTGTCGTCGATAATCGCCAGATCCTTAAAGTGGATGGCATCCACCCGCCCGGCCAGCTTGCGGATCCATTGCACCGGATCTACGCCGCCGAACTGCAGCCAATAGGTATCCAGGGTGAACATGAAGGTTTCCGGATTGGTTTCCTCCACCAGAACATCCATCCCGTATTTGCCGTTGAACTTCTGGAATTCAAAATGGTGGTTGTGGTAGCTGAATTTCAGGCCATTCTTGCCTAATTCGTCGGCAATGGCGGAGAATTTCCGCGCGAAGGCGGGATACCCCTCCGCACTGCGGAATTCGGTGGGCAGGCCGCCCAAACCGGCGATACCGCAGCCCAAGGTATGATGATCCTTGATCAGACTGTCCAGCTCATCCACGAATTTGGAATAAGGCGTATGGGTAATCACAATCTTCAAGCCGTGGGAATCGGCGATGGCCTTCAGCTCCTCCGCTGGCAAGGCAACCTTGATGCCCGAGGCCTGGATGGTAGTGTAGCCGATCTCGCGGACTTTCTTCAGCGTCGCATCCAATTCCTCTGCGGTATTGGTATAATCGCGCAGGGTATACATTTGGGCGCCCAAAATTTTGCTCATGGGGATCGTCTCCTTTTTGGTAGAGACTACGACGAAATAAGTACCGCTAATTTGAGGACAAAGCTCCCAAAACCATGGAGACTTTGTTCTCAAAACCGGGTACTAATTTCCTCGTAGCTCTTTAGTGGGTTCCGGCTACATCGGCTACGTTCTGGACAACGTCGGGCTTGACGTATGTGGAGGTTTTGATTTTGTCCTGAAGCAGGTTATAGAAACCGTCATGGTCAAAATTCTCCAGATCCGCCCAGCTGTCGGTCCAGGCCGAATAATGAATGCCGTTGGAAATAAGCAGGCCCAGAACCCCTTCTTCCCCGGGAGCCAGCAGCTTCTCGCCCTTCAGGATGGCGTTGGTGAAGTTCTTCATGATGCCCACATGCTGCTCCCCGCCGCTGGTATCTGCAGGAACCTCGCACTTCCAGGCCTCTGGACGGCCGAAGGGAGCGGTGTTGGTTTTATTGAATTCCCGTTCCGACACGCGATTGCGGTGGAAGGTGATGACATTCTTCTCCACGACAATCTTGCCCATGTCGCCGGAGATTTCCAGGCGGTTGGTGCCCGGAGACTCCGCGGTGGAGGTAATATACACGCCGCTGGCGCCGTTTTCGAATTCCATGTAGGCGGTGACATCGTCCTCCACCTCAATATTGTAAAACTTGCCGAAGCCGCAGAAGGAACGCACCCGCTTGGGCATGCCGAGGATCCACTGGAACAGGTCCAGGTTATGCGGATTCTGGTTGATCAGGGTGCCGCCGCCTTCCCCCTCCCAAGTGGAGCGCCAGGTGCCGGAATCGTGGTAGCATTGGGGACGGTACCAGTCGGTAATGATCCAGACGGCGCGTTTGATGCCGCCCAGCTCTCCGCTTTTCACCAGGTCCCGAACCTTCTGGTACACGGGGTTGGTGCGCTGGTTGTACATGATGCAGAACAGCTTGTCGGACTTTTGGGCAGCTTCGTTCATTTCCAGAACCTGCTTGGTATGCACACCCGCCGGCTTCTCCACCAGCACATGCAGCCCATGCTCGAAACCCTGGATGGCGAGGATCGGATGGTCGTAGTGGGGCACGGCGATAAGCACGGCGTCGATCAAACCGCTTTTGTACATGGACAGGGCGTCCTCGAATACAGGGACCTCCGGCAGCGTGTTCCGCGCCCATTCCCTTCTTTCCTCGCTAATGTCGCATACGGCGCCGAGAACAAGATTGGGCACCCGCTTCTCCAAATGAATATGCTTGGTATGGGATGAGCCCATGTTGCCCAGACCGATTACACCAATTCTGACTTTATCCATAAGCTGACGCTTCCTCCTTGGGATTAAAACGGTTTCAATTTTCCCTTCCACTGTACCATTTATGGGTTCCGCGATCTATACAATCCTTGTTTGATACTATGCAAATCTTGCGGTAATATGGGGAGGGGTGAGACATGTGAAAACAGAACCTGGCAGAATCCGGTACGGCGCCTCAGACGGCTCCTTTTCGTTCCATCATACTCGTGACGAATCGCCCAATCCGGAGCATTTTAAACTGCATTATGAAGTGGGCTATGAAATCTTCCTGTTCCTCGAGGGGAACGGAACCTATATTATTGAGGGCAACCGCTATGAATTGTCCCCCAATTCGCTTCTGATTATGAACTCCAATGAGCTTCACGTCTTGTCCATTTCACCGGATCACCCGTATGAGCGCATTGTGCTGACGCTGAAGAAGGATTTTCTCCCTCCCTTTTTGTCCCACGGGGTGGACTTCCTGCGTTCTATTAAATACCGGAAGCTGGGGCACGGCAACCTGATCCAGGGGGAACTGGTGGTGAAAAACGGTCTGCTGGAGTTTTTTCATAAACTCCGGCGTTTGCTTGCCCGTCCCGGTCCGGAGGAGGAGTTTATGGTCAAATGTGTCATTGTGGAGCTCCTGGCCGCTATCAACAGCATCAAGGAGAAGGAGCTGCTGGATGCCCAGCTGCATAAGCCGGCCATGACCAAGGTAAGCGAGCTGCTGGAGTACATCAACGGGAATCTGAATGAAGCGCTGACTCTGGACGCCTTGGCGGAGCGGTTTTTCCTGACCAAGTATCATCTGTGCCATATTTTCAAGGAAGCCACCGGCTACTCCATTAACCAATATATCTCGTACAAACGGATTCATATGGCGGATGCACTGATGCTGGAGGGCCACACCCCTACCCAGGCCTGCTTTATGTCCGGCTTCAACAGCTACTCCAATTTCTATAAATCCTACCGCAAGCTGACCGGACGTTCGCCCCGGCACACCAAGGAGGAATGATTTTTTTAGTAAACATGCCAAAAAGCTCTTGAACTCTATCAAGAGCTATAGTAATTTTATAGATGCAGGCTCATTTCCAATTGAAGGGAGGCGACGGCATGGAGAAGATGATGAATATGATGATGTGTATGTGTATGGACGACATGATGTGCAAGATGCGTTCCATGAAGATGATGATGGAAGAAATGAAGGGTATGGACATGAAGGACTGCGGAATGGACATGGACATGATGATGGCCAAAATGCAGGAATGCGACGAAATGACCACCATGATGATGGACATGATGCGCGACATGAAGAAGGTTTCGATGTAATTCACTTCAGGCTTGCGGGAATCTGACCATTCCGGCAAACAGCAGGACAATTGTAGGGCAAGCGGACAGCCGCATTCCCCGGAGACCCATTGGAACGCGTTCGGTTAAGCAGGCAGCTGCAGACCGGCGTTTTTTTTATTTGGAGCGGAGTTTCAGACACACCCTAGCTGCCGGAGCCGGATGCCGATCCGGGTACGCTGCCGCTTCAGCTCCAGCGCCTCTTCACGCAGCGCCTGCTCTGTGCCGTTGTCGCCGATAACCCGGATTTCCCGGTACAAGGCCAGCATTCTGCCGTTGATCTCATCGAACCGGCGCCACAGCTCCTCACGGGTCCGGAGCTCCGTTTCCTGCCGGACCAGCCGTTCCCCGTCCAGAAGTTTCGCAAGAACCTCCCGCTGCCATGCCATATCCCCCAGACTGACTGCCAAATTGTACAAATCCAGCTGATCGTTCACCCATGTTTCGGCAATTGCCTGTGCAGATATCATGACTAACAACTCCGCCCTTTTCCGAATGTAGACCTTATACCGAGTATTATACTAGGTTTTTATGGTTTTGCAACAATAAACAATGTTTTGTTCCGTTATTCCAGAGGCTGCGTCATTCCTCCAGCCAAAGAATCGAGGTTACGCCCCGGGGATAATACTTGCTGCCTTTGGCGAAGCCGGACAGAATCTGGTCGCTCCAGCTCCAGATGCCGTTGCGGGGATCGGTCAGCCAGGCTGCATGTGCGGCGTCAGCCCTCCGGCCTGCCTCGTCCCGGGGCAAACCCAAGAGATGCCGGGCGATGAATTGGCACAGGTAAATTTTGCTGAGCCAGGAATTATTGCTGGTGGAGGAAAGCTTCCAGCCCCCATCTTCGAAGAGGCAGACTCCGTCCACCAGCACCGTCCTCAGATGGCGGTCCAGCGCATCCAAGTAAGCCTTATACGGCCCTTCACGGTCCAGCGCCGCGGTGCAGCCTGCTGCATAAGGAAATACCAGTCCTTCTATGGCGGGGATAATCCGTGAGTCATTGTCCTCATGAATAACCGCCGGAATATATCCGCCCTCTGTCATTTGCGCGGCAAGCGTACCGGCACAGCGTCCGGCCTGGAGAGCTGCCAGCTCCGCCGCTTCAGCCAAGCCGTTGGAGCGGAACATCTGTTCCAATACCACATACGCCGCCCAGCATTTGCCTGCCAGGTAGATGTTGTTCCGCGCCTGGCCCAGGGATACGTCCAGGCTGTCGTAGGTGGTGATTTCCGCGCCGCTTCGGCAGCGGGAGCTGTCCAGGCCCATGATGCCGTTGCGCTGCTCCGGATCGGGATGATCCCGGTTGGCCATGCTGGCCAGGCACTGCTCCAGCAGCAGCAGCTTCCCTTCCAGCCAGGCGTTGTCCCCGGACTGGTGGGCGTATGCGGCCGCGCACAGCACCCAGTTGACCAGCTGCTCATGAGTCATATACGAGAAGCATCCGGTTAAGTCCGGCTGTTCGTAGGTAGAATAGCCTGGCACCGAAAATACGTTGGCTACTCCCATATCATGGGTGAAGCTGATGCCGCCGGGATACAGCCGCTCCTCCCCGGGGAACCGGACCTGGTCGGTATAGCTGAACCGTTCGGCGAATACGTCCAGCTCATTTTTTACCGTCCAGGGATTCATCCGCATCTCAAAAAACAGCTGGTCCACGGTCAGGTCAAAGGTATTCATCATCCGGTATTGGCCTTCGTTCACCACCCAGAAGGGGCGTCCCGCCCAATCCAGCAGCTGGGTATTCCCGTAATAGCTGCGGATGGAATGGATCAGCATAAACCGCTGGTCGTCCGAGAGTTTGTCGTCGTTAAGCAGGACATCGGAATCGGTGCAGCTTTTGCTGATGGCTTGGTAATGATCCAGCGCATAGTGGGCCACCTGCTCGATATTGGCGAAATAGCGGGTGTACCAATAGCTCATGTCCTCTCCGGCGGTAACATACCCTCCCCGGTAGAAGCAGAGAGCAAACCGGAAGGTCCGAAGTTCCCCTGCCGGGGTTTCCATTATAAAAGCGGCGACCCGACCTAGGCCATTCTGGGCGGGATTCCCGGCTGTGCTCTGCAGGATGATCTTCTCAATGGTGTTGTGCTGGGTGGAGCGGACATCGGCATCCAAAGTGGCGATTGCCGTATGCCGGCCTTGCCCGATCCCCTTCATTCCGGATCCGGTCTCAAAACAGCGCATATTGGAGTAAGGATCCGTCCCCTGATAGCCCAATATTGCCTTGCGCGGTCGGCTGCCTTGGCGGTTGTCTACCGTGATTTCCGCCAATACAGCCGGCACCAGGGCTTCCCGGAGCTCCGCTTCTCCGGCGGTCTCCGGATTGGGCACCGGACGGACCTGGGACAGGATACGAAGGGTCAGATCCCCCGCCTGCCAGGTATCCGTTCCCAGCCGGAGCTCCCTGCGGATTTCCTCCTGCCGGAACGGGCGGAGCAGCGGTTTGCTCTCCTCCTCCGTGTTTGACGCGTTCTCCGCCAGCGTAAACCATTTGCTTTCGTCAAAGTTATCGCCGAAGAAAGGAAGGCCTTCATACCCTTCTCCTTCCGGGCGCTCCAAAATAGCATAGACATGCTCCCGTGGCGGCTTGGCCTGCTCCAGGTCAAAACCTCCGGCTGCTCCCGGATAACCCAGGGTAAAGCTGGCATAAGCCCCAATGGGGGAATGGTGGGCGTTAAAAAACTGGTTTTGCGGCATCGGGCAGTCTCCTTCCAAACAACTGATGCCCTCATCCTACCCCATTCCGCCGCCGGTGCCCATGGACAGAACCAACCGGGATTTGTACAAATCGGAATTGGAGGTTTGTAATCCGGGGTTCCCCCAAAAGTAATCGGACTACGCTGCGGAGGTCCTGCTTCACTTTTGGGGGAATGTTCAGTGCATGTGCCGGTATTCCGACGGCGACAGCTTCGTCCAGCGCTTGAACTGCTTGCTGAAGTGGGCGGCATCCCGGAAGCCCAGCCGCTCCGCAAGCTGCTCCATGGTCAGCTCCCGGTTCAAAAGCAGCAGCTGGGCCTCCCGCAGCTTGACGGTGGAGAGATACTGGCGGGGGGAAACGCCGTATACGCTTTTGAACAGCCTGGCGCAATACGCCGGGCTGTAGCCCAACTCCCGGGCGATGCCGGCGATGCCCTGCTTCATCAGCTCCTCCCCGTCGAGACGCGGCTGCTCGGACGCAAGGCTGCCGATTCGATCGGCGATGTCCATAGCCAGCCGGTCCCACCGCCCCGCCTCCCGCAGGAAACCCACCGGCGCGTCAGCCAGCAGCCGGCTCAAGGCGGAGACCAGCTCCAGGCACAAGGACAGGCTTTTCATCTTGTTCCCGCCAATCTCCTGCTCCATCCTCCCAGGTGCACCCAAATGGGCCAGCAGCGGGTAAAGCATCTCCCACAAGGGACTGCCCGGCCCATGCAGGGAGTCGCCAATCCGCCCCAGCTGCAGCTTCAGCTCCGGCTCATCCACACCGAAGTGGATGCAAAGATAGGTCATACCTTGTCCAAATTTCGTGCTGCAGCTGTGGGACTCCCCGGGCTTCAATAGGAGGATGTCTCCGGCGCCCACCGTAATCTCCCTGCCATCCACCCAAAAATGCTGCACCCCTTCCATTGCCATATTCAATTCAAACAAGGGATGGTCGTGAAGCGGATACGTCCAGCCCCCCTCCACCTCCCGGCGGTGAACCGAATAAAAATCCATGGCCATGCGGAAGCCTGCAATAGAGGTGTGCCGGAGACTCTTCTCCTGGTGGTGAGGCAGCTTTTTCATGTTCGTCTCCTTCCTTTCTTTCTCTGGTCTATGCCGGAGGATTATGCCGGAAAACAGAGCCAGGAACCACCCTGCCCGGCTGCTATAAGCCGGAAGGGCGATTCCTGTTGCTCCTTTGTTTATATCGCTTTGCCTTATTTCTTGCTCTTCAGGTAAGAGGCCTTATACTCCTCCATCATCTTGTCTCCGCCGTTTTTCTTCCACTTCTCCACTTCTGCCTTCCAGCCGGCTTCATCAATTTTGCCCATGATGAACTTGGTTTCGGCGTCAGTGATCTGCAGCTCCAGCTCGCTGCCCCGCTCCGTATAGGTGACGGAGGCCAGGGTCAGAGCCGGGTTCGGTACAGCATACTTGTCGTTGTCGGAGACAATCTTATTATTCTTCAGGAACAGGTCCGTTTGCTTCATCGGCTTATCCATGTTGTACGCCTCTCCGCGCTGGAGCAGGGTATCCCGGTACGGCTTCACTTCCTTGGCGTCGGCATCCTTATCCAATTGGACAGTAAATTCGCCCTCCACCTTGTAGTGCTTGCCTTCGATGCCCTTATTCAGCAGGTTCACCATTTCCTTTTCCAGCAGCTGGTCCAGGAAGGTCAGGATCCGCTTCATCTCGGCTTCAGTTTTAACAGAGGATTTCGGAATGGCCAGAATACCGGCGTTGCCGCTTTCGCCAGGCACCCGGATGCCGCCTGCCCCTTCCATCGGAACCGCATCCATAGCTGCTGTCGGGACCACCTTAACCAGGTTGGTCAGCATGGATTGAGCGTTGCCGCCGGAGATCCGCAGGGCCACACGGCCGGATTCATAGGTTTTGTCGATGGTCAGCGCATCGGTAACAGCAAAATCCTGATTGATCAGCTTTTCATCATACAGACGTTTGAACAGCTTCAGGGTATTGGTAAATTCATCCGTCATAAATTCCGGGGTGAAATTACCCTGGGCATCCACCTTCCACTTGTTCGGGCCGCCTTGGGCCACACTCAGACGGGTCAACGTGGAGGCAACCCCCTGGTTGTAGTTCTTATCCAGCATCAGGCCGTAGGTATCCTTCTTGCCATTTTTATCCGGGTCGGTGTCTGCTACCGTTTTCAAAACATTATACCACTCGTCCAGTGTTTTCGGCACCTTCAGGCCCATAGCGTCAAACCAGTCCTTGCGGTAATGGAGCACGGCCCGGCCAATGCCGCGGTAAACCGGAATGCCGTACAGCTTGCCGTCCACTCTGATGTTGTCGTAATAGATTTCCGATTGGGCAGCCAGGTTCTTATAATCCTTCAGGTACGGTCCTACTTCCCAGAACACGCCGGATTGCATGGCACTGACAATGGTAGGCACGTAGCTGACCTTCACCAGCTTGGGAAGCTCACCGGAAGCGATCATAACATTAATTTTTTCGTCATAACCGGATGTAGGGATCCATTGGAAGCTCAGATTGGTGTTGGTGTATTTGGCCAGGGCCTGCTCCATCGGGTTGCCTTTGGCAGGAATTTCGCCGGGCTGGTGGACGGCAAGGGTAAGATCAAGCGGCTTCAAAGGCTCCTTGGCCGCTTGGCTGGCGGCAGGACTGGTACTGCCCGCCGGGCTTGCAGTGCCTGCGCCTTGCCCTTCGTCGGAACCGCAGGCTGTTAATACAGTGGTGGCCAGCATAACGCCGCCCACAAGACATGCCGTTTTTTTCATCATTTTTTCTACCCCTCCGGTATTTGGTAATGTTGATTCTATGGGAAACCCAGCCGGTTCCGCCGCTAGAAGCAGGCCGGCCGGATATTCATAGCGGACATCTTCTTCCCCCGGGCAACCTCAGCCTTTGACCGAACCCAGCATAACCCCTTTGGCAAAATGCTTCTGCAGGAACGGATACACCAGCAAAATCGGCACCGTTGCAAACACAATAACCGCCATGCGGATGGTCAGCGGCTGGATCTCCGTGGTGTCGATGGAGGTGTCGCCGATGCTGCTTTGAGACAGGATGACAATCTGCCGGAGCAGCACCTGAATGGGGTACAGATGGCTGTCGTTAATGTAGAGAATGGCATTAAAGAACTGGTTCCAGTGGCCCACGGCATAAAACAGCCCGAAGGTTGCCATCGCCGGCAGGGACAGCGGCAGCACAATGCGGAACAGCACACCCACATCCGTACAGCCGTCAATCCGCCCGGAATCCTCCAGCCCGTCGGGGATCTGCTGGAAGAAGTTCTTCAATACGATCAGGTTGAAGGCGCTGATGGCTCCCGGAATCATCAAGGACCACAGAGAGTTGGTCAGATGCAGTCCCTTCACCACAAAATAGGTGGGGATCATGCCGCCCCCGAACAGCATGGTGAACAGCACACCCAGAAGAATCAGCTGACGGCCCCGCAAGCGGGTTTTGGCCAAGGGATACGCCATCAGGGAGGTAAAGAACAGGTTGATGATGGTGCCCACCACCGTTATATAGATGGAGACCAGCATGCTCCGGAACAAAGTGTCCGTGGAGAAGATGTAGCGGTAGGACGCCAGTGACCATTCCTTAGGCCAGAGAATCAACCCGCCCTTGGCCACCTCCGCCGGGCTGGTAAACGAAACGGCCAGTACATATACAAACGGCAGAACGCAGACGGCCGCGATCAGAATCAGGAGCAGCGCATTCACAATGTCGAAGATCTTATTGCCCAGTGTGTTATCATGATGCATTAGTAAATCCCCTCCTCGCCGAATTTCTTAGCCAGCCAGTTGGACCCGAGGACCAGCACCAGGCCTACACCGGATTTGAACAGTCCTACCGCTGCGCTGTAGCTGTATTGGGCCTGGGTCATACCCTTGGTGTACACATAGGTGTCGAAGACCTCCCCTACCTCCCGGTTGGTGGGGGTCAGCATGAGGAAGATATGCTCGAAGCCGGAATCCAGGAAGTTCCCCAGCCGGAGAATAAACAGGATGACGATGGTGCTGCGGATGGCGGGCAGAGTGATATGCCACAATTGGCGCCAACGGCCTGCCCCGTCGATCCGGGCTGCTTCATACAGCTGGAGATCCACGCCGGCCAGTGCAGCCAGGAAGATAACCGTGCCCCAGCCCACCTCTTTCCAGATGGATTGGGTGATAATCATGGTCCTAAACCATTCCGCCTCCAGCAGGAAGGCAATTTTCCTCCCGGTAATCTGGTAAAGAAGCTCGTTTAACACCCCGTTCTCCGTAGTCAGCAGGATATAGAAAATCCCGACCACCACTACCCAGGATACGAAGTGGGGAATATACACCAGGGTTTGGATGAAGTTTTTGAATTTGGCCTGCCGCACCTCATTCAGCATCAGGGACAGGATAATCGGCATGGGGAAAAAGAAAATCAGGTTATACACCGCCAGAATGACGGTATTGCGGAACAGCATGCCGAACTGCGGCTCCGAGAAAAAACGTTCGAAGTGTTTAAGACCCACCCACGGACTGCCCAAAAATCCGGTATAAGGCTTGTAATCCTGGAAGGCCATGGTTACCCCGTACATGGGCACATACTTGAATACAATAAAGTAGATAATGCCGGGGAGCAGCATCAGATACAGCCACTTGTCCCTGACGATGTCCCGCAGCAGGATGCCCAGCTTGCTCTTTTTGGCCTGCAGGCCGGAAGCCCCCGCCGGAGCAGCCATTTCCTGTTTCATCTTCGCAACCTCCTATGTGATCTCTTTATGTTCTGATCCCCATCTTGAGGGAAGACGCCATGACAGGCTATAGGGCTGACAAAACCAAGTAGCCGACGGTAGCGGAATCCGCAGCAATATGCAGGTCATAACCTCAGGCATACACAAGATAAAACCATAGAAGAGCCAGCCCCCATGCATAAAAAGAGCCGGAAGCAGCAAAAAGGCCCCGCCGCTGCAGCATGCAGGGCGGAGCCGCAAAACCAACAAGCTGTATAGATGACATTTTATTTCCTGGTCTGTCGGCCGTAAGCCTCTTCATATTCACGGATCACCCGGTCGCCGCCGGCATGCCTCCATTTGCCCAGTTCAGCCTGCCAGCCCGCTTCATCGATCAGGCCCATAATAAATTTGGTTTCGGCATCGGTGATCAGAGTATCCAGCTCCTTGCCCAGCTCGGCAAAGGTATCGGACTCCAACGTCAGTGCAGGATTGCCCACAATATAATCCCGGTTCTCTCTGTTGATTTGCTGGCTTTTCCGGTAGAGCTCGGGCTGGGAGCTGGGTTTGACGGATTCCGGCTCCTCCACCTGGCGAAGCAGCATATCCCGGTAGGGTTTTACTTCCTTCAAGTCCAGGGTGCGGTCCAGCACCTCCGTAAACTCCCCCATGTCCTTCCAATGGCGGTTCTCCACTCCTTTGGAAATGACCGTTTGCATAGGCGGCTCCAGCAGCTTGTCCAGAAACTCCAGGATCTTTTTGGCCTCCGCCACCGTTTTAACGGAATCCTTCGGCAGGGCAAAAAATCCGGAATTCCCCGCTTCCCCCGGCAAACGAATGCCCCCGGGACCCCGGAGAGGAGCCACATCCACCACCGCCTTCGGAACGGTTTTGCCCAGCTTATCCATCCAGGTCTGAGCATTGCCGCCGTTAATCTGGATGCCGGCCCGGCCGGAATCGTAAATCCTCGCCGTTTCGTTGGTATCCACCACGGCAAAATCCGAATTGATCAGCTTCTCCTGATACAACCTTCGGAACAGCTTCATGGTCTCCAAAAAAGGCTCCGTCATAAATTCGGGCGTAAACCGCCCGTTTTGCTCCAGCCACTTGTTGGGGCCGCCCTGGGATACGGAGATCCGGGTCAGCAGGGAGCTGACATCCTGGTTGTACTTTTTCTCCAGAGCCATACCGTAGGTGTCCTGCTTGCCGTTGCCGTCGGGATCCTCCAGGGTCATGGCCCGCACTACCTTGTACCAATCCTCCAGGGTAACCGGCAGCTGCAGGCCCAGCTTGTCCAGCCAGTCCTTGCGGTATTGAATCACTGCACGGCCCAGCTCCCGGGCAATGGGGATGCCGTATATTTTGCCGTCCACCGCGATGTTGTCGTAATAGTCCCGGTCCACCGCAGACAAGGAGGGGTAATCCCTCAAGAGCGGGCCCAGCTCCCAGAACTGCCCCGCCTTCATAGTGGCAATGTACGTAGGGGAATAGCTGATTTTGATCAGCTTGGGCATTTCGCCGGAAGCAATCATCAGGCGGAGCTTATCATCATAGGCGGACAAGGGAATCCACTGGATTTGCAGATCGGTATGGGTATAGGCCTCAATGGCTTGCTCCACTTCGTTGTTCTTCGGAGGCAGCTCCCCGATCAGCGGGGCGCCGATGGAAAGATAGAACATGTCCTTGTTTTCGGGGCCTCCGCCGTTTTTTGCCCACGGGCCGCAGCCTGCCAGCATCACCGCCACAATCAGAACCACACAAACCGCAGATCCCCCTCTTTTCATCCGGCCCCACCTTTTCCCTTTAGGATTGGTTTGTTTTGTTAGAATGCCATACATTCATCTCGGACACAGTCAATTTCCGGGGTTCCCCAGTGCCTGCGAAAACCACCTTCACATAACGCGCCGTCTGCTCCGGGAAAACCGCCCTGGTTCCGGCGCTGTCCGCCTCTCCCCGGCCCGAAACCACAGCTGCTCCGAAGTCCGTGCCATTCTCGGATACATACACCTCGAAGCGCTCGGGGCCTTCCTCCGCCTGATGCTGAAGCGTAATGCCGTCGAAGCATTGCCGCTCCTGCATATCGATCAGAATATGGGCCCCCTCCGAGCAGAAGGTAATGCTCCAGGCCGTGGAGGTGTCCCCATCCAATAGGGTGTATGCATTCAAGCCGTTCCGGGAGGTTCTGGCGGTCCAGCCCGTCCGGTCCAATCTTCCGTCATCCTGCAAAAATTTGAATTTATCCAGGTTCAGCAGGTTATCCTCGGAATTGCCGTAGAATTTCAGAACCACGTGGTGCCTGCCTGTGGTACGGGCAATCGGACAGGTGACGGTTTTCCATTGCTCATGGCCCCCGGTGTGGGGCACCGAACATTCTCCTACCACCCGGCCGCCTACACTGTCCAGCACAATCTCCATTCTGGAGCCTTCCGCCGTACTGGCCACCTTGGCTATAAAGTCTGCGGAGCCTACCTCCCCGAACTCCACATTGTCCAGCTTGATATAGTCGAAATTATGGCAGTCCGTTACGTACCAGGTGCCTCCTACAGGAGTCACCAGGGTCACACCCGCGGTTTCATCGGCGCTCTCCGCTTCCATATAACCGTAAGCATCCCGCAAGGCAGAGGGCTTCGCCCCATCCGCTCCGGTAGCCGGTTTGGCCGGCAGAGGCGGGGAGGACGGACCCGGATCGCCGCAGACTACGATTCGAATGCCGCTGCTGTCAACAATCCCTTCCCAAGCCACTGCCAGTTCCCGGGCGTAACCCGTTCCGGTGCGCTGGCAGGGGCAAGTTTGGCCGTTCACCGTGACGGTAACCTCTGCTCCATAACAATCCGTCAGATGAAGGGTTCTGACCTCCAGAGGGAAGTCCGTGCGGAAGAGGATTTCCCGGTTCTGGCGGGCATCCCCGGTTTGGAAGCAGCTTAGGGTGCCGTATCCCTCCGGCATCACCACCAGGGCCTCCGTCAGCTTATGCTTCATTTCCTCCAGGATAGTGGGCTGGAGCCAGATTTCCTTCCCGTTGTTATTCCGTTGGAAGCCGATGATATCGTAATAATTCCGCCACAGTGCCGGCATGCTGATATATTGCTTATCCCCCGAGATTTCCGTGGCCAGATAATGGGGCTCTCCCGCGGCCGGAAGAATATCCAGAGGATGGTTGAACACATAGTCCCTGCTGCTGTACTGCCGGGAGTAGGCATCCTTTTGCATAGCCAGCCATTGATTGGCCCTCCGGGTAAGCAGCAGCAGTCCGCCATAATGGGTCAGCAGATAAGGCGTCCACTCGTTGTACGTCCCGCCGAGATTGCCCATCCCCCAATAATACGGGTGATAATAGCTGTCCAGCTGCTCCAGCACCCGGTCTGTTTCTTCTGCGCTCCATATTTCCCCCAGACGCAGGTGCAGGGAAAGCCATTGCCCGGCGAAATAGGATTCACAGCCTCTTCCGGTAGGAAAGCCCTTCTCCAAATAACGCTGCCTGTAGGAGGACACCACCGTGGCATAGGCTGTTTCATAGATTGCAATGAAGTCTTCGTTCTCTCCGGTTTCGCCACCCAGAAGCAGCATAATCCGGTAAGCCACAGCAGACAGACTGGCGTTGAAGGGATTGGGGTCACCGCCCGCATCATAGGAATTCTCCGAATCCTCGAAGGTATACGGATATTCGGCGCTGCCGTATAGCTCCACCTGGTCCAAAATCCGCTGCCCCGCTTTTTTCAGATACGGCCAAAAATAGTGAAGCTGCTCTTGATCTCCCGTAGCCAGATAGGTCTCATAAACAGAGATGATAAGGCCGCAATTCAGATCCACCCACTTGTCGATATTCCGGTAATCGGCATGCTCCCGGTCATCCCAGTCCACCAGCGCGGATTTATCCGGTCCGGCCGTATTGAAATCGTGATGGATCTGCCCGTTCTCCTTCTGGGTCCTGGCCCAATACTGCAGCTCCTGCCAGGCGAAGGACGGAATCAGCTGATTAATAATCTGCCGGGCATGCCACATTTGGTCCATGGTGCCGAAGCAGGTCCACTCCCCTTCGGCGAAGGCGACTCTGCCGTCTTTTTTATATAAAGAATTATTGGTCAGATTGACCAATGTGTTCAGGGTGTGGGTCACCAGCCAGTCCGGCAGGTTGGAGCTCCTCATCCGGTCCACCAGCTCAACAGCCTTTTCCTTCAATGTGTCAAAATGCTCCAGGCCCAACTCCGCAATAGCGGCAGAGCTGTCATAACAGCCCAGATAATAATGCCGCTCCGGATCAGCATCGTCGTACCAGGCCAGTACAAAACGAATGGTTTTCGTCTCGCAGGCAGCCAGCTTCACCTTCACCGCCACCCGGTTCAGTGTATCGGCCAGAGGCTGGTCACATACCCCCTCCTCCCAAAATCCCTCGCCGCCTCCAGCCGTCAGAACCACACCGGGATCACTGCTTCCGGCCAAAACCGTCCAGCCCCGGGAGGCAATCCCCCTGCCGCCGGCAGAATAGGCCCAGGCCGCCTTTATATCCAATTGGAGGGCGCAGGCCGCCTCAGCAGCACTGTCCGATTCATTGATAAGCTCCAGCTCATAAAAAGCATAAGGCAGAGACATCAGCTCCACGTTAGACGGGTCAAAAGGGGCAAAGGCCAGCAGGTGGATCCGGATATCCTGAACGGTTCCGAAATAAACACGGTGCAGCGGCCATATGGCATCATCGGCAGAACGGCCGTTGGCCACCTCCGACCTCAGGGTTGGTAAACCTGCCGTATGGCCGTTCCGGCTGGTATAGAGCTGGAGCCGGGTCTCTCCCATGGGCATATAATCATTTTGATCCGCAGGTGCTTGCGTCACCGCAGCGAAGGTGCCGGTATGGGCGCAGAATTTCACCGCTCCCGTCCCAAATCCCCCCAGCGGTGTTCCGGTTGTGCCGTCAACAGCCGCATCGGAGGCTACTTTGGTTTTGAACATCCTTCCACATCCTTGTATAATCAGATTGATCTGCAGCGCGCATACAGAAGTGATTCCCATTATAGCCTTCACCTGCGAAGCCAGACAGTAATTAATTGCCCGTCACTGGACAAAAATTGCTCCGTTTCCCCTCTGCCGCTGACTGCCGGCGAGCCCGCACAAAGGAGGACTGCCCGATGAAGGCCTATTACGAAAAACGCTCCTATCCCCCCGAATTGCCCTTGCGGATATACAGACATGAGCGCAACTCCTTCTCCTTCCATGCCCATTGGCATCCGGATGTGGAGCTTGTGCTGGTCCGGGAGGGCACTCTGCGCTTCGGCATCAACCGGGAAATCCACACCCTGCAGAAGGGCGAGGTAGCCGTTTGCTGCAGCGGCGATATCCATTTTTATGACAGTGTGGACAAAAACTCCGCGATTGATATTCTGATTTTCCAGCCCAGCCTCATCGGCTGCCACGGGAACTGGCCGCAGCATATCCGCTTCGACCACTCCTTCATAACAGGCCCCATGCTTCGGGAGCAGGGGCTTCCCCTCTCGCTTCTGGACGGGATCCGGGATATCTTCCAGGACGTCCACCGGGAAATGGCGGAGCGCAAGCCGTATTACTCCATGTTTGTCACCGGCAAAATGCTGGAGCTATGCGGGCTCTTCCAGCGCACTCTGCCTGCATCCCCCTTGGACCCCCGGCAGGAAAACAAACGGATTACGGGACTTAAAACCATGCAGGGGATTATCCAGTATTTGGAGGAGCATTACAGAGAATCGCTGACTCTTCCGGAAACCTCCGCCCATTTTAACATGAGCGAGTTCCATTTTTGCCGGCTGTTCCAAAGCCTGGTTGGCACCCACTTCAAGGACTACCTGAACGCCATCCGGGCGGATGCCGCCGAGGAGCTGATTCTCTCAGGAGGACAATCCATCACTACCGTGGCTATGGAATGCGGCTTCAATAATATCCGTACCTTCAACCGGGTGTTCAAAGCGGTCAAAGGGTACACCCCTTCCAGCCTCCGGACTTAATCACGTCAGACTGTCCGCCCCTTTTATTCCAGCTTCTCCTTCAGAATTTTGTCCCGGTACTGTCCGGGTGTGAGATGATACATTTTCTTGTAGCTCCGGATAAAAGAGCTGACGTTATTGTAATGCAGCCGTTCGCTAATCTCGGAAATCTTCAGGTCCGTGGTTTCCAGCATGGTTTTGGCCATTTTCATCCGGTAATCGGTGAGATATTCACTGAAGGGAATGCCGATCTCCTGCTTGAAAATCCGGCTCAGATACACAGGATGGTAATTAAGTATCTGCGAGCAGGATTCCAGGGTAATATCCCGGTCGTAATGCTTCTGGATCATCTGCACCAGCTTGTCGGCGATCTTGATATATTGGCTCTCCGATTTCTCGGATAAGGCCTTGATCATCGGACCAAACAGCTTGGAATCGAACCAGTGGATTATTTCCTCCCGGGTCTGCAGGTGGAACAGCCTCTCCATCACCCCTTCATCCCCCCATACCTTCTGCAGGGAAATTCCCTGCTCCTGCACCAGCTGGATCAACCGGGATGCCAGCTGGACAAGCAGGATTTGATGCTTCTCCAAATGCCCCTCCTTGTACAAAAGCGCATTCAAATATTGCTGGAAAACCGTGGACGCACTTTTGGGCTGCAGCTCCTTGATGGCGTAAACCAGCCGTTCCTCCAGCACCTTCAAATGGGAATTTTCGTAATGGTCCGTTCCCGGAGTATTCTCTATATCCCCGTAATGGACAATGATCTCCGGACCCAGGTTGATCCGTGCCTTCAAGGCGGTGAGGCTTTCGCCGAATGCCTTCACCGTATCAGTCAGCTGCACGTAGGGATTACTGATGCCGATGCTCACCTTCAGCTGCAGCACCTGGTCGGCATACCGCTTGATGCCTTCCGCCGCTTCATAGAACAGGCGCCGGACCTCCTCCCTGTCCTCCTGTTCCGCAGCCAGCAGTGTCACCTGGGACTGATTGATGGTAATCGGGGAAAACCGCATGGAAGCCGGAAGGACCTCCTGGGCAATGTTGCTTATGGCATACAGCAGCAGCTCCCGGTCCTCCTCGCTATAGCGGGTTTCCTGGAGGTTGTCGATCTGGAGCGCCAACACCCCCAGCCACCTCCAGCCTGTGGGGAAACCCTCCCGGGAGGAGCGGAACAGGTAATCGTTCTCCGTCATTTGGCCGGTAAACAGCTTCAGCACAAAAAACTCCTTCAGGTGGCTGGCCTGCCCCAGCATCTGCTGCTCCACCCGGTCCCGTGAAACAGCCAGAAACTGCATGCTGTTCTTGATATATTCCAATTCATCCTTCTTGGGCTGGCCCTGATGCTCCTGGCCGGATGAACCCAGCCTGCTGGCCACCTCCAGCAAATTGCCGATGGGCTTGTACATCCGCCTGCTGCCGTACAGCGCCGCGGCAACAACGATAAGGAGAAGCAAGGCGCAGACCAGGAAGGTCAGCTGGGCGATTTTGGCCGTTTCCTTCTTCAGCTCACCAATGGATACTACCGACACATACGTCCAGCTGTTGTAGGTGGAGGTGCGATACAGCACAGCTATTTCCTCACCGTCCAGCTTCGTATTGAAGAGTCCCTGACCCTGTCGTTCATCCTGGGCGGTTTTGAGACGCTGCTCCACAGCAAGGCTCACGGCGGCATAACGGTTCTCCTCCGTCTCCGAGGCCAGCACATCCGCTCCATTCCGGTCGAGGATATAGTTGCGGTTGGATATATTGGACGAGGTCAACGCCTCATTGATTTCCGATGCCACGATCCGGATCACCAATAACCCCTGGGGTTTGTCGGTCTGGGGCAGGATGGGAATTTTGTGCACCAGGGTAATGGATTCCACCGAATCGGCAAACTCGTCCCCATTGGAGGGAGCCAGTCCCGTATACCACAGAATGCTCTTCGGCTCCTTGGCATACCGGGCGAATTCCTGATTATCCTCGAAGTGCTCCAGCGGCTTCAGAACATTGAGGTTCAGAACCCAGTTGCGGTTAAAATTCACCAGATACGCCTGGGTAATGACCGCGTCGCCGGATTGCAGATTGTACAGCTCCTTGGAGAGCTCCCGGACCGATTCAAAATCCGAATTGCTGTAAGCCGTGTTCATGGAGGCTTTGACCAAGGAGGAGTTGGCGAATTGGGTGGCGGATTTTTCGATGGACTTGAGCATCTGCTCCACCCGCATCTGGGTTTGCGCCAGCCATTCCATGTTCACCTCTTTTACCTTTTTCTCAATATCCCCGGAGGCCATGGAATGGGAAACGAAGCCGATCAGCATTGCGGGGAGCATACCTAAAACCAGACTGTACGAGAGTAAACGCAGCGAATATTTGCTCAATCGGATTCCTCCTGAATCTGTAATCACATAGTTGTTGCCGGTGAAGTTATATGGAGGTTATATAAGCATCATCTCCCGCCGGGAAATTTCACGCAATATACCTGATATAACTTTTTCCGCACAAAAACCGTACCTGATGTAATGATTGGCGTATTATTCTCCGCATGCAGCAAAAAAGCCTGCAGGAGAAATCCCGCAGGCTTAAAGGGGCAACCTTTAGATGGATGGAGACTTGGAGAAATGCCGCTGCCTTACTGCCTCGTACAGCAGAATGCCTGTGGCCATAGCCACATTCAGAGATTCGGCTTGGCCGGGCATAGGGATAATAATGTCCTCGTTCACGAATGGGGCAAGCTCGGGTGACAACCCGCTGCCTTCGTTGCCTACGAGAAACCAGACGGGTTGGGTCAGATCCAAGTCGTAACAATGCTGCCGCGCATCCAATCGGGTCCCCACCAGCCGGATTCCCTTTTGGCCTGCCTCAGGCAGCAGCTCCTTCAGGTCGCATTCCGCGATGGGCAGATGGAACAGAGAGCCCATCGTGGAGCGAACTGTTTTGGGGTTGTACAAATCCACTGTGCCCCGCCCCAGCAGTACACCTGTAGCTCCCGCGGCATCGGCCGTGCGGACAATCGTCCCCAGATTGCCCGGATCCTGCACGCCGTCCACCGCTACCACAAGGGCAAGCTTGTGCTCCAGGAAAGCCGCCGCGTCATACTCCGGCTTGGTGCACACAGCGACAACACCCTGGGGGGTTTTGGTTTCCGTACATTTGGCCAAAACGGCCTCGCTTACGCCTACCCATTCTAAATCCTGGCCTTGCTCCTCCATGGGATGGCCAGGGCGGTAAGGCTCCAGCTCGGCAGGCAGCTCCCGGTCCAGATTGTATAGGATGGTCTTTACCTTCGCTTGGGAACGGAGCGCCTCCTCGATCAGATGCACACCCTCCAGCAGGAAAGCGCCCTGTTCATCCCGGCCCCGTTTGGTCAGAAGCGCACTCCAGCCCTTCACCCGGGGATTGGCTGCCGATGTAATCAACATGCTTTTGTTCCACCTTTATGTCATTGTTTTTTCAAACCGGTTCAGGTTAGCATTCTCCCCGATAATCACCAGAATGTCCTGCTCCTGCAGCTTTTCGTCGGCGTTGGGGGCAATATTCAGCTTGTCGCCTCTGCGAATACCCATCACATTGCAGCTGTATCGGGCCCGGATATCCAGCTCCCGCAGGGATTGTCCCCCCATGGCTTGTCCGGCCCGGATCTCTACAATACTATGCTCCTCCGACAGCTCGATGTAATCGAGAATATGCGGCGATATCAGATGATGCGCCACCCGTTTTCCCATATCCCGCTCGGGGAAGATGACTTTATCGGCGCCAATTTTGGCCAAAACCTTACCCTGGAGCTCACTTGTTGCCTTGACGATGATGTTGGGAATATTCATTTCCTTCAGAATCAAAGTGGTCATGATACTGGCCTGGACATCCTGCCCGATGGCCACTACTACTACATCAAAATTGCGGAGCCCCAAGCTGCGCAGAGCATCCTCATCGGTAGAATCCGCCTGAACGGCATGGGTAACCCGGTCGCTAATCTCCTGGATTCTGGCTTCATTTTCGTCCACCGCCAGTACCTCATACCCCAGCTTGTTCAGATATTCCGCCACGCTGGACCCGAAACGCCCCATTCCGATCACCGCAAATTGCCTTTTCATCCTCCTGGCTCCCTTCGCCGCGGTATGCTTTTATCCTTTTATTGTAGCATAACCGGGGCCCCGCCGCTGGAACCACCTGTAAACCCTCGGAGAGCATGAACCCTGGCAGGGTTGCGCATATTAATAAAGGAATATCAGTTTCTTGAAACGGGGGATCGGGCAAATGAATCTGGATTTGCGTCAGGCGATTGTTCGCCGGGTGGAGGATAAAAGCAATGAAGAGCTGCGCGAGGTCATTGAAGGCTCCATCGGAGGGGATGATCGTGCGCTGCCCGGCTTGGGTGTACTTTTTGAAATCATCTGGACCCATACGGATGAACAGATCCAGCAGGAACTTGTAAATACACTTAAGCAAAATCTGCAGCATTAAGCCAGGGCGTATTTGCAAACTCCGAGGAGTTTTCAGTCACACCCTAAAAAACCGGCGCAACCGTCCTGAGGGATGGTCCGCCGGTTCTTATTTTTAGCCTTTGGCTGCCAAATCCCGAGGTTTGGCCGAAGCCTTAACCTTGGCCGCAGGCGGCGGAACCGATCCATCGCGGTGGCCATAGGTTCTGCTTAAGAAATGAGCATAGGTGGAGGCCAGAATCTGCTGGAACAGCGTACCAACCATAACCGGGAACACGACCTGTGCCGGAAAATAAGTGGCCGCAATAACCGCTCCTGCGCTGATGTTGCGCATGCCGCTGTTGAAGGTCATCGCTACAATGACCCCTTTATCCCCCTTCAGGCGTTTGCCGGTCAACCAACCCCATACATAGCCCGAAGCGGCAATCACCAGAATGGTGGCAGCCACTGCCAGAAATTTACCGTCAATATGCTTAAAGTTGGGCGCAACCACGGAAGCGTTGATGGCCACAACCAGAATCAGTCCGATTTTGCTGAAGGGAGCCAGTTTGGGAGCCAACGTAGTTTTGACACCGCCCTTGGACCAATGGTTCAAGGTCATTCCCGCCAACGACGGCAGCACCACCATCCAGATGAGCCCCTGCATCATACCCCAGATGTCGATGGACACATTGGCTCCTACCAGAAGCCGAAGGGTAAAAGGCACCACAAACGGGGCCAGGAAGGTGTCTACCAGAATAATAGACAGCGTAAGAGCGATGTTCCCCTGGTAAAGACTGACCCACATAAAGCTGACAATCCCTGTGGGAATGGCGAAGGCCAGTACAATTCCGGTAATCGTGTACGGATCACTGGAGAAGAAAAGATGACCGGCACCCCAGGCGATAAGCGGCATCCAGATATGCAGAATCAGCATACAGGCCAATAGCGGGGCCGGATGCTGCATCACCTTTTTCATGTCCTTGAAGCCTGATCCCAGCCCTCCGGCAAAGGTCATAAAGGCGAAGATCCAGGGGACAAGGAAGGAATACGAGGTGAGCCAGGTGGAAAACAAGACGCCAAGCAGCAGGCTGCATGGCGTTACAAATGGCATCCATTTTTCAATAAAACGGTTAAAGCGGTACATCACTTGCATGGCTTGCTGCTCCTTTCAACGCGGCTCTTGGTGCATGAGTCCCTTATCGTGCTTGTTTTCTCTACTATACACCAAAATGAAAGGAGAGCAGCAGGAAGTTTTTACGAAAATGCTACAATATGAAGGTTACCTGGATTTAATCCGTCCATAGGCCTTGGCATAACGAATGACCCGGCGGGAAATCTCCTTATCCTTTAAGATACGGAAAATATACGGATCCGGGCAGGTGTTTACCTCCAGAATCCAGCTTTTGTGATTCCGGTCCACTGCAATGTCAATGCCGATCTCCTTGATGCCGGGATAAGCCGTCTCCAGCTGTTTGGCAACGGACACTCCCAGCCGTTTCAGCCCCCCTGAGAAGGCTGTCAGCTCCTCCGGTCCCATATGGGCCTGCAGCAAGGCGGGCACCGACTTGAGCGTGCCGCCGCTGTGGTAATTGGTGACGATTTTCCCCGGGTAGGCTACACGGCCGACCATCGCGGTGGATTCCCAACGCCCCGCCGGGCTCTTCTGCACCATAACCCGGAGGTCAAACCGCCTGCCGCCATGCTTCAGCAGATGAATCCCTTTTTGAACGAGATACAGCCGTTTTCCCGTTTGCTGCTTGAGGCCATCATACAGGCCGTCATACGAGGCGAAGGTCCGGATTGTCGTACCCGATTGAAACTTGAAGCCGGCGCCGTCTTGTTCTACCCGGATGACGCCCTTGCCAAAGGTGCCTTTGTCAGGTTTCACATACACCATGCCATATTCGGAGAGCATCGATTGCAGGGTAGCCCTCCCTAACTGCCGGGTATCGGGAATATGCTCCCGCACCACAGGATTCACCTTAATGGCCTCCGTCTTCCTCCACTTGCTGTGAACAAACCTCTGCACGTGTCCGTCCCCTCTTTTCCCGTCAAATTGCGTGATGCCCATCATCCATATCCTATGTACAGATCCGCCGGTTGGAGCAGGCGAAGTGCAGCCGCATACAAAATTGTGCGGCAGCCGCTTCTCGACACCCGGCCTGCCAGTATGTTATGCTTGCTACAAGCATATACGAAGACGCAAAGCATGCGCTGATTGCTCCCCTTGCGGGAGCGGTTGGCGTTTTTTATTTGGACGGAAAACCCGGGAGCATCCGATCCAGGCGCAGAAGTATGGTATAATGGGGGAGGATAGTGCATGGCCGAAAAAGGAGAAAAACGGACAAAGCGGGAACAAATCCAACTGGATCACATTATGCGTACATTATTCCGTTTGTCCAAACGTACCGTGATCCGGCTGATTAACGGATTATTTCACGAAAGCTTCCGGGTGGACGAGGTCAAGCTGCGGTATGCCAACAGCCGGTTTATCACGGACAAATTTGGCACGGTTGAAGGGGACGCTTTCCTGACGGTGGAGGTCTCCGGCGCCAAAAGAGAATTTCATGTGGAGTTTCAAACCCTGAATGATTCCACAATGGCGGTCCGGATGTTTGAATACGGCTTCCGCCATGCTCTGGAGCATTACCGCTCCTCAAGTACCGCACAAACGGAAACTATCGATTTATTTTTCCCGCGGCAGCCAGGGCGTGTCTGAAAACTCGTTGAGGGCATCTTTCATCGCCTTTTCGTCCCTTGCTGCGTTACTTTTCCTTGCCGTACCCCCGGTACGCCTGCGCAAAAGTGCCTTGCCATGAACGAAAATTCGCTAAAATCTGCTCCCCTCGGAGTTTTCAGACACGCCCTGGTGATTTTCCTGGAAGAGAATGAACGGATCGGAGATTCTGTGGAGCTTAGGCTGCATTTTCCGGATGGGCAAACAACCATCTACCAGGCGCCCACTCTCCGCTATTGGAACTACACGGGTGAAGAGTTGGCCAGGCAGCAGCTGTATGCCTTGATTCCCCTCCAGGTTTTCCGGATAAGGAAACGTCTGCAGCACATTGCGCGAAGCGGCTTGGCAGACGAAGAAAAGCGTGAGCGGATGCTTACCGAATTCAATGGGTTAAAGACGATTATTTCGCGGACATTGGAGCAGCTGGAAAGTCTTTATAACGATGATGAACTGGATACCGGTGATTTTGAACGGCTTCTGCTGGTGCTCCAAAACATCACTGATTACTTATATAACCATTACGATATTTACCAGATCCGGGTGGATAAGGAGGTGAGGCAGATGCTTGAACCCTGGTTTGATTTTCCCAAGCTAAAGCGGGAGGCCCGGCAAAAGGGTATGCTGGAAGGCAAGATCGAAGGTAAGATCGAAGGCAAGATCGAAGGTAAGATTGAAGGCCATATCGAGGGCAAAATTGAGGTGGCGAAAAAACTCCTGGAAACAGGCAAGCTCACCCTTCCGGAAATTGCCGAGGTGGCTGATCTGTGTATGGAGCAGCTTGCGCAGCTGCAGCAGAACCGGCAGGATCAGCCTCCCGCCTGAACAGCGGCTTGACCCAAAAAAAGCCCCTTATCCGGCAATTAAACCGGGCAAGGGGCTTTTAGTTATAACACTACAATATTTCTTTACGGAGCCGTTTCCAGGAACTTGGCTGTGGGATTCTTTTCTGTAGAGGTGCGCAGGGCGTATTCATTTTCGAACAACGCCACGTAATTCCCGCTTTTATCCTTCACCAGCTGAGAGTTAACGCGGAACTTGCCCGGGTCCACCTTCTCATCCACAATCCAGCGGGCAAACTGGAACGGCAGCCGCTGCAGCAGCACATCGACGCCGTATTCGTTTTTCATCCGGTACTCGAATACCTCGAATTGCAGCTGGCCGACTACACCGAGAATCATATCCTCGAAGCCGATGGATTTGAACACCTGAATAGTGCCCTCCTCCGTCAGCTGGTCTATGCCCTTCAGGAATTGCTTCTGCTTCAGGGCGTTTTTGATGGATACCTTGGCGAAAATTTCCGGAGAGAAAACCGGCAGCTCGTCAAAGGTCCTTTGGCTGCCCTGGCACAGGGAATCCCCGATGCGGAAGATGCCCGGATCGAACAAACCAATGATATCTCCCGGGTACGCCGTATCCACAATATCCCGGTCTTGAGCCAGAAATTGCTGCGGCTGCGCCAGCTTGATGTCCTTGCCGGCACGTACATGCTTCACGGTCATCCCCCGCTCGAACTTGCCGGAGACAATCCGCAGGAATGCTACCCGGTCCCGGTGGGCAGGGTTCATATTGGCTTGGATCTTGAATACATAACCGCTGAATTTCTCCTCCGAAGGCGGCACCACGCCATCGCTGCTGGAGCGGGGCTGGGGCTTCGGCGCCAGAGACAGGAAGTTGTCCAGGAAGGTCTGGACACCAAAGTTGTTAATAGCCGAGCCGAAGAATACGGGAGTCAGCTCACCGGTCCATACCTTCTCATAATCGAAGGCGTCACCGGCAATTTCCAGCAGCGCCAGCTGCTCCTGCAGCTGCTCATACAGATAGTCCGCTCCGGCCACTTCCTTCACCAGAGGATCGTCATAACCGCTGACTTCCCGCACGCTGATATTGTGGTGTTCGTGATCATCACCCTGGAACAGCTCCAGGCGGGTTTTCTCCCGGTCATAAACGCCGCGGAACTGCTTGCCCGAGCCGATCGGCCAGTTCATGGGATAGGAGCGGATCCCCAGCAGGTTCTCAATTTCCTCCAGAAGCTCAAAGGGATCTCTGCCCTCCCGGTCGAGTTTGTTGATGAAGGTAAAAATCGGGATGCCCCGCTTGCGGCATACCTGGAACAGCTTCTTCGTCTGAGCCTCGACACCCTTGGCAGAGTCGATGAGCATCACAGCGCTGTCTGCAGCTGTCAAGGTCCGGTAAGTATCTTCGCTGAAGTCCTGGTGACCCGGAGTATCCAGGATATTGATGCGGTGACCCTCGTAATCGAACTGCATCACGGAGGAGGTAACGGAAATTCCCCGCTGCTTTTCGATTTCCATCCAGTCCGAGGTAGCGTGGCGGTTGGCTTTGCGTCCTTTTACCGTACCGGCCAGCCGGATGGCGCCTCCGAACAGAAGCAGCTTTTCCGTCAATGTGGTTTTACCTGCGTCAGGGTGGGAAATAATGGCGAACGTCCGTCGCTTATCGATTTCGTTCAACAGTTCCTGTGGTAAGGATGTGCTCATGCTTTTTTTAATTCCTCTCTTACACCTGTCCGCAAGAACATACGGAGTCAGGCATTTGTCGTCAATGTTTATACTTTACCAGATTGCAGCTTGACCTTCCAGTCCGCCTCCGGAATCCATTCCCCGGTACTGAACTCCCTTCCCTTCAGCTCCACCCGGTCGGCGAAAACCTGCACATACAGTCCCTGTGCGGCATCCTGCCGGACATGCTCATACTTGGCGTTTAATACCCGTCCAACGGAGGAATTGACGAACCAATGGAAGCTTTCCTTCAAATAATGGGCGGTTCCATTGGTGAAGTCCTGGTGTCCATGGCCGGAGAATACGAACACATTGGGATACGGCTTCAGAATCTCCCGGAATTTCTTCGCGGGAATCACCCGGTGGGAGCCTCCATCCTGCCCCGCCGCGGGCAGCGGCTGGTGAATCATCACAAATACCGGTCTGCCGGGCGAACTGGCCGCCAGCCTGCTCTTCAGCCAGTTCAGCTGCTCATCCGAATACCAGGCGCCCTCCCCCACATCCGTTCGGGTCTGCTGATACACCTCTTGAGACATCATCAGGATCAGATGACCGTTCACCTCCACCTCATAATAAGGCTTCTCCAGCTTAAAAAACTCCAAAAACGCTTTTTTCGACTGCTCATCCGTTTGCCCGTTGGGAAAGCCCTTCTGGTTCCAATTGCCATCCTGATCAATCCACACCCGGTAATAATCATGATTGCCCATGTTGGCATAATATGGCGGAAGCTTGTACTTGGACAATACGGAGCGCAGCTCCTTATAGTCCTTATCCGTCCCCGATTCCGTCACATCGCCGGTAAAAATAATACAATCCGTTGCGGACTGGTGCTTCTTCGTAATTTCGTCCAGCGTTTTCTTCAAGTGCTCTGAAGGATAAGCTACCCCCGAATTCACATGCAGGTCGCTTAGGATAAAAAAGGAGAGCAGCGGCCCTTCCGGACCTGCTGTTGGCGCCGCTGACGGAGCAGCGGAGGAAGGTGCGGGCGCAGGACTTCCCGTTGCCCCGGGAATATCCGCTCCGGTTCCCGGCCGCCAGCGGACAAGCCCAGCGGCTACTGCAGCACCGCCCAGGGTAAGGGCAGCCAGCCATTGAAGAAAGCCTCTTCGGTTCATATAACAGACCCCTTATAAATCATTTTTATATCGTGCTCCTGCATGTTATTATACGATTTTCACCCGCTTCCTGTACATCTTTAGCTTTACCAGTCTGCCCGAATGAACGGGCTTCACATAACCTTTGCGCAAATCGACAAAAAATCAGTCTAATTCCCCATTTCCCAACAGATGTTCATGTAAATTTATGACGAAACAAGTCAAAATATTAGAAAATAAACGTTATATTTAGTAAAATGTTCGTTCGAAAGCCTCAATTGGTATAACTTGTATAATAATCATTGAAAATCTGTAATAAAGATGGTAGAATGTTGCATAAATCGACAAATTATTCCGAAAGTTGCTATTAAAATGAGCGGAATGAGCTAAAACGTACATCCACCGGGAGGCTAGAGGAATGATCTACTATGTTTTACCTTGGACAATTTGCTTAGGATTGTTAGCCTACATTGTGTACACCAAACGCACAGCAGTTCAGACCACTTCTTTGCAGCTCGGGGAGGGGGATGCACCGGACACGTCCACAGCATTGCTTTCCGACAGCGGTGTGAAGGATCTCCTCAATCAAGCCACCGAATCTATTATGGAATTAAGCACCTCCAGCAATACTCTTGTAAGCCATGCGGACAAGATCCGGTCCGATATGGAAATCGTATCCGCCATCACTGAGGAGCTTTCCGCCGCCATTCAGGAAACGGCAGCCGCCTCAGAGGAAATTGCCGCCTCCGTTACCGAAATGGAGAATATGATGACCGTCATCTCAACGGAAACCAGCGTCGCCGGAGCTACAGCAGATGAAATCAGGGAACGGGCCAATGTGCTCCGGGAGAGCTCCATGTCCTCCAAATCTGAAACGGAGAGGATGTACTCGGAGGTTAAGGACGCACTGGTAACCGCTCTGGAGCGGTCCAAGGCCGTAGCGGAAATTTATATTTTCGCCGAGAAAATCATGGAGATCGCCAGCCAAACCAAGCTGCTTTCCTTAAATGCCAATATTGAAGCTGCACGCTCTGGTGAGCACGGAAGAGGCTTTGCCGTGGTGGCTACAGAGATCAATAAGCTGGCCGCCTCATCCTCCGACACCGCCTCCAGCATCAAAAAATATATCGATGAGGTCAGACTATCCGTTCAGGACCTCTCCACCAGCTCCAAAACCATGGTGGATTTTATCGACAGCAACATTCTCAACGACTATGACAATCTGATCGAGCAAAGCCAACAATATTATGAGGATTCCGCCAAGTTTAACAATTCCATCGGCAAGATCAACGAGATGGTGGACCAGCTGTGCAGTACCGGGGCAGGCATCTCCATTGCCGTAAGCCAGCTGACGCAGAATAACATCGAAGGGGCCGCCGGAACACAGGAAATCACTGCATCCATTAATGAGGTGATGGAAAGCTGCCATCTGGTTTTCCGCAACGCCTCCGACAATACCAAGAATGTGGACAAGCTTGCTGAAACCATCATGGGTGCAGGCTGATAACCATATAACCCCATTCACAGAAAGGATCGGTATCCATGAGTAAACAGCTGGAGAATCAGGTTGCAATCGTAACAGGCGGGGGAACAGGCATCGGCAGAGGCATCTGCATCGATTTGGCCAACAGAGGTGCGAAGGTTATCATTACCGGCAGAAGGCTGTCCATGCTGGACGAAACCAAGACCATCATTGAGCAAAATGGCGGTTGGGCCCAAAGCGTGGTGCTGGATGTTTCCGACAAGGATAACATCAATGCAGTGATTGACCAGATCCACGCCGAGTTTGGCCGGATCGATATCTTCGTGAACAATGCCGGGAACTTGAGCGAACCCGCTTTTGTCTACAATATGAAGGATGAGGATTGGGATGCAGTCCTCAAAACCCATCTGTACGGCTCCTTCTATTGCCTGAAGGCTGTCTCCAAAAAAATGAAGGAAGCCAATTACGGCAGAATCCTGAATATTTCCTCCGTTGCAGCCATCCATGGCTTTAACGGCAGTGTCAACTACGCCGCAGCCAAGGGCGGAATCGAAGCGATGACCCAATCCCTGGCCAAGGAGCTGGGTGTACACGGGATTACGGTCAACGCGATTCAGCCGGGTATTATCGAAACGCCGATGGCTACAGACTTCGTATCGGCTATGGGCGAAACCTTCATCAAGGACACTCCTGTCAGAAGACTGGGCCAGCCCCAAGATGTGGCAGTTGCCGCAGCCTTCTACTGCTCTCCGGAAGCCGGCTTCATTACCGGCACCATTCTGAAGGTGGATGGCGGTTACATGCTGCAGTCCAGTATGGACCAGTTTGTGTTTGGTGTTTGCTAGTAAATTTCAATATTATTGGTATAATATTACATAATAACATAATAAAGAACCGCCGGTTTGTTCTCCGGCGGTTTTCCTATTTATTCCTGCCCCTTCACCCACAGCACATCGCTTTCCTCTTGACCGTTAATCGGCCACCAGTGGAAGCCATCCTCTGCCAGCAGCTTATCCATCGCCTCCGGTCCCCAGGACCCGGCTGGGTAAAGATTCAGGTCGCGGGAATCCTGGCTCCAGGCCTGGACGATCCGGTCCACGAAGCGCCACTGCAGAGAAACCTCATCCCAACGGGTAAAGTACGTGGATTCTCCACGGGCTGCATCATATAAGAGCCGTTCATAAGCTTCCGGCGTATTCAAACCAACCTGACAGCTTTGGCAGAAGTCCATCGCTACGGGAATAATCATGGAGTCGGAGCCCGGCTGTTTGGCATTAATTTTAATATAAATGCCCTCCAGCGGATTCACCCGGAACACCAGCAGATTAGGCTGCAGCTTGGTCCGTTTGGCCAGGTACACATTATCCGGCATGTTCTTGAATTCCACCACGACCTCGGTGGTTTTCACCGGCAGCCGTTTGCCGGTCCGGATATAGAAGGGGACTCCCGCCCAACGGAAATTATCCACGTACAGGCGTGCGCCAAAATAGGTTTCCGTCACCGAATCCGGCGACACGGCATCCTCGGATCGGTAGCCGGGCAGCGCCTTGCCCCGGAGCACTCCATCCGTATATTGGCCGCGCACCACATTGGCCCGCACATCCTCGGCTGTTTCGTGGATGCGCAGAGAACGGAGCACCTTCACCTTCTCATCCCGGATATCCTCTGGATTCAGTCTGGAGGGCGGCTCCATAGCCATCATGGTCACCATTTGGAGCATATGGTTTTGACCCATATCCCGGATAGCGCCGGAATGGTCGTAATACCCTCCGCGCTCCTCCACCCCAACAGTTTCGCTCAGGGTGATCTGGATATTGGCAATATATTTGTTGTTCCACAGCGGCTCAAAAAATGCATTGGCAAACCGGATAATCTCAATATTCTGGACCATCTCCTTGCCCAGATAGTGGTCGATCCGGAAGATTTCCTCCTCGCGGAATACCTCGCCGATCTGGCGGTTCAGCTTTTCCGCCGATTCCAGGTCATAGCCGAAGGGCTTCTCAATAACCAGACGGTTCCAGCCGCTGCCTTCCAAGAGGCCGCCCAGCTTCAGATTATTGGCTACTCCGGCGAACAGCTCCGGCGCCAGGGCCAGATAAAACAGCCGGTTCCCCTTGATGTCGAACTTGTCCTCCAGCCGCTCGGACGCGTCCTTCAGAGCCTTGTAGCCCTCCACATTGTGAATGTCCAGGGACAAATATTCGAAGTGCTCCACAAAGCGCTGCCAGATTTCATCCTCGGCATTCAGCTTGTAGCGGGCGAATTCGGTAATGGACTGGAGAAGATCCGCCTTGAATTGCTCCTTGGTCCGGGCTCTGCGTGCCAGCCCAATCACCGCAAACCGTTCGGGGAGCTTGCCCTCTTTGTAGAGGCTGAAAAAAGCGGGGAACAGCTTCCGCTTCGCCAAGTCTCCCGTTGCCCCAAAGATAAAAAATACCGCACCGTTGTCTTTAAACGCGTCTAAGCGCGAATCGCTCATGGACTTGGCCTTCTTCCCTCATGTAGTAAACATATTAAATAAAGTGTAGCATACCTTCGCGCCATTCCCAAACCTAACAACCGCTTTCACACAAATTAATCGATATTCGAAAGGATGTTCCGCATACTCCGCAAAAAAACAGGGGCAGCATGCTGCGCCCCTGTGCTGCCCTGTACCCTTCTATTTCACCCTCCTGGATAAAATCAGCATCCGGTGCTCAGGCAGATAATTTTCCACCTGGAAACCCTTCATTTCATAAAACTGTCTGGCATGATAATTGGGCTCATCGACGCCTAACCGCATATGAAGCGCCCCCTGGCGCCTTCCGTAGCGCTCCGCCGCTTCAATCAGGGCACTGCCGATGCCGCGGCCCTCCGCCGACTTGGAAACCGCCAGCATATCGATGGATAACGTGGTCCCTTCCGTTTTGCAGCTGATGAAACCGGCAGGTTTGCCGCCGCTCCCCTCCGCCACATATACCCTGCACTTGCGCCATCTGCTGATGATTTCGCTGCGTCTGAATTTGACGGATGGTCTAGCCTGCCGGGCAAACGGCATCAGCCGGTTCAAAATCAGCTGAAACAGCTCCTTGTCATCCTGCTCCGGAATCCGGGTCCGTATCTTAATCATGCCGTATCGCTCCCTTGAAGCCCTAGTTGCTACATCTTACGGCTTATGCCCGTATTCGGTCATAGGCGAACAGGCAATTCTCCATACCGGTATGGGCCTGGCAGGATAAGGCCTCATAATCATGCCAGCCCTGATGCAGGATGCTATAATAGGGGTAAATCCGGCCTTACCCAAAGGAGGTTGCCCATGCTGCCCATCCGCCCTGTACGCAGGCTGAAATCCTACGAGGAGCATCTCGACTTTTACCGGTACAGCACCGCAGCCATCGTCCGCAGAGCCCAATCCCCCTATGCGCATATGCGGCGGAAAGCAGCCTCTTTTCCCTATGCCAAGGAAGCGGATATTGAAGCGGCGGAGCGGTTTGCTGTTGCGTTGGCCATGGTATTGGCAGCAGCAGCCAAGCTGAAGGGGCTGGCCGAGCAGCTGGCTGATCCGGCGGCAAGCCAAGCGCTGAACCGGCGCACCGTGGAAAACGGCAATCCGGAGGCGGTTCAAGTAAAGGCGGCTACAGGGTCACCTGTAGCGGACTATACCCTGGAGATCAGGCGCCTGGCCGCACCTCAAATCAGCCGCACCGCCTTTTTTGCACCCGATGCACCTACCACCATCCGCCATGGGGTAAACCGGCTGGTGCTGGCTACGCGCCAGGAGAACAAGGAGCTGCAATGGCTGTCCGGGGAAAGCATGTCCCATAAAACCGCCTTAACCTGGCTCAAAAACAGCATCAATGCCGCCGACCGCAAGGTCCGCGCCTCCTTGGAGAAGGATCCGGAAACCGGCCGGATCAGATTGGTCTTGGAAGCCGCGGCAAGCGGCGCCGACGGCGCTTTTTTCCTGCAGGATCTGGAGGGCAATATGGCATCAGCCACAGGATTGCTCATTAAAGACCAAACTGCAGCCGATGCGCAATTCCGGATCAATGGGGGAGACTGGCAGTTTGTGAGCGATAACCGCGTTATACTGCCCGCCCGCGGACTGCAGCTTCAGCTGCTATCCGCAACAACCGATGCTGCCGTTTTCTCCGTGGCCCCCGACTGGGACCACATCCGGGAAAAGCTGCTGCAGCTAAACGCGGCGATGGACGTGCTGGAGCAGCGCCTGGCCCAGTCCGCGGACTACCTGAACCCCTGCTTCCACCGGGAATTGCTTCGCCTCCGGGAAACCTTCCCTCCTGAGGAGGAGCTGCGGGATTGCGGACAATTAGCCGAAATAGCCGCCCTCCTTACTGGCGGACATGGATTGATTCCCGGCCTGTTAGCCTTGATCAGGGAGATGGAATCGGTGCCTGCGGAGGAGCTGCTGAACCGGGATAACAGCCGCTACAAGCGTTATGCCAACTATTTAGCCTCCCGGGAGTGGTATTCCCAGCTGCCCCATCAGGGTTTGTTACTAAACCGGTTCTTGTGAAGACCCTCAATTGGGAGAAGGAAAAGCCCCCACTTGTAAAATAAAAGCCTCCATTTTCCCTTTGGGGAATCCGGAGGCTTTTTCCTGCTGGCCTGTGCTACTGGGCCAAACCGTGCTTATGGGCGTATATGGCTGCCTGGGTGCGGTCCTCCACACCCAATTTGGCGAGAATGTTGGTGACATGGAACTTAACCGTTTTGATGCCGATAAACAGCGCATCTGCTACCTCTTTATTGGACCTGCCTCCGGCGATAAGCTGGAGCACCTCCATCTCCCGGTCCGTCAGGTCCTCATGGGGAGCATGGGCAGGCTTGGGCTGGCGGAACCGGTTCATGATTTTGGAGGCCACCTGGGATTCCAGAATGGACTGCCCCCGCGCTGCAGCCCGGATTGCCGCCGCAATTTCCGTCGCCCGGGAGGTTTTCAGCAGATAGCTGAAGGCGCCGGCTTCAATAACCGGATACATCTTCTCATCATCCAGATAGCTTGTCAGGACGATCACCCGGCAATCGGGCACCAGCTGCAATAGCCGCCGCGTGGTTTCAATGCCGTCCATCCCATCCATCACCAGGTCCATCAGCACCACATCCGGCTTGTATTCCTGGGCCAGACGGATACCGTCCGTGCCGTTGCTGGCTTCGCCAACAACCTCAATGCCGTCCTCCGTGCCCAGCACAGCGGCAAGCCCGATACGCACCATCTCATGGTCGTCCACCAGCAGTACCTTAATGGACTCTTCCGTTTGTTCTTCCATTGACCAGCTCTCCTTCCTCATCGCCCATCACCGGCGCGCGGATTTCGATCCGGGTTCCTTTGCCCGGGGCGGAAACAATATTCAGCGAACCGCCGATTTCGGTGACCCGCTCCCGCATGGACATCAGCCCGTAGGAGGCATGTTTCTCCTCGTCCGGGGAGAACCCGACACCGTTGTCCCGAACAGATAACCGGACCAGGTCGGCGGGACATTGCAGCTTAATCTCCATCTGCGTCGCCTTGGAATGGCGCAGGGTATTGGACAACGCCTCCTGCACAATCCGGAACAGCTGATCCTCAATCCCCTTGGGCAGCTGAAGCTCCTCATCCATTTCATATGTAATATCGATGGGCACCTTGGCCTGAAGCTCCGCCAGCAGCTCCCGCAGTCCTTGGGCAAGCCGCTTGCCCTCCAGATGCACGGGGCGCAGATGAAGCAGCAAGGCACGCATCTCCGATTGGGCCACAGAAGACATTTCTTCAATCAGGTGAATCTGCCGCTTGGCTTTTTCGAAATCCTTCTCCAGCGTCCGCCCCACCGCCGTAGCCGTCATGGAAATGGCAAACAGCTGCTGGCTGACCGCGTCATGAAGGTCCCGGGCCAGACGCTGCCGCTCCTCCACAACTGCAGAATACCGGGCTTTTTCCGCCAGCTCCGCATTGTTGGTGGACAACCGCTGGAGAGAAGACACCTGCTCCTCCCACTTCCGGGACATCCGGTTCAGCTGTTGGCCCAGACGGCCAATCTCGTCCTCACCCAGGTAGGGCACCGCACGGGAAAGATTCCCCTTCTCCAGGAGCATCATCACATCCTGAAGCTGCTCCAGCCGGGCAGAATTCCGGTGGCTGGACCAAAAGCCATACGCTCCGCCAACCAGCACGGAGGCGCCCGCCATTCCCAAAACCAGCTTCACTGCCCCTCCCCACGAGGAGAACTCCTTCAGAAACCCGTACATATAAAGAAAGTACAGCGCAAGCCCCAACAGCGCCAGACTGAATACAATGGATTCGCCCATGCTGCGCCAAATCATATTGGTCAGTCGTTTGCCCACGGGCGTCCCCTCCTGAAATGTACCGAATGTCAATTACAACACCTTAATGTCAATATCTCCTACGAGATAGGAAACAATTAGTTTCACCTTCGTATCCGCCGTATCATAATGCGGCGACTGCCAATAAATCTTGTTCATCGTGCCGGATTCCCGTTGACTGCCCACCCGCATTTGTCCGAACAGCACCGAACTTTCAATGGAAACCGCCATATCCTCGGGGAAATACAGATCAATATCGCCAATCATCCCCTGGAAGACCAGAGTGGTTTCCGGCTCCTCCGGAATAGCCAGGGTGAAGTCCAGACTCAGCTCACCAATCACACACCATAAGCTGAGACTTCGAAGAATCCAGGCTTCCTTGTTCCGCTTTTGGCTTTCAATAAGCCGGGTCCGTTGAATGGCGCCTGTTTCACCGTGCATTTCCTTGCTTTTGATATAAAAATACCCCAGGGAGATCAGAATCAGCGCCATAATTACTGCAAAATGGCTGCCCACCAGAATAAAGCCGCCGATACATAGCAGCACGTACCCCTTCCGGCGGATACCGTTGCGGATGCAGTAGACACCCAGCAACACCATAAACAGGGAGATCACAGTTGCAGGAGTGGCGACAACTTTGCTGAGGAGCACAAAAACACCCGCTCCGATTAATAAGAGATAGGTATTCCGGCCTTTGTTATCGTTTGGCTGCCTGCTGTCCATAAGTGTCGCACCTCCCTGCGGCCCGCCCTGTAGTCAATGGCCCCCCGAAGAAAAAAGCCATGGGCTTGGCAGTTGGCCCTATGGCTTTTCCTTGAATTAGAATATCATATTTCGTGGGGGCAAGAATAGCTGATTTTTTAAGAATCCTTGAATCCTGCCTTATTCCCCTGCTGCTTCATCCTTAGCGGGACCCGCCAGCTTTTGCTTCAGGGCCTCCAATTGCTCGTTGACCTTCTCTTGTTTTGCCAGATCAACAGTGGTGTAGGAGGCAACACCGGTGCTGGACAGATACGGCTTACCGGCAATTTCAGCTTCAGCTTCCAGCTGCATGATCTTCTCTTCCATGCGGTGGAATCCTCTGGAGGCGTTGCCGCCCTCAATGGTATTGTGATTGGTCACTTGGGCCATTTGCTTTTTGGCCTTGGCCAATTGCACCCGGGAGATCAGCTCGTTGCGCTTGTTGCGCAGCTTGTAGAATTCATCCTTCATTTCATGCAGCTGACGGGTCAGCTCTTCGGCTTGAGCCTTGGATTGGGCATGCATTTCCAGGTATTCGTTAAGCTTTTGGTCATGGTACAGCTTTTCTTCCAGAGCTTGGCGAGCTACAGCTTCCTGCCCGTTCTTCAAGGCAGCGGCTGCTTGATTCTCACGCTCTGCACCCAGGCGGGAATGCTCAGCCACCCGTTGCTGGAGCTTGCGCTCATTGGCAATTTGCTTGGCAACTGTCACTTCCGCTGTGGCAATTTCCTCTTCCATGTCGCGGATGTACTGATTCAGCATTACAATCGGATCCTCTACCTTATCCAGCAGCTCATTCATCGACGCCTTAGTCATATCCTTCAGTCTTGTAAATACACCCATTGTTTTATTCTCCCTTCTCGTATTTGGCCACTTTGGCCCGGAGTTCTTCGATTTCTTTCCACATGGCTTTCTTCTCTACATCCTTCATCATCTCATCGATGGAAGGGGCTGCAGGCTGTGCCTGCTGGGGAGCGGACGGCCGGGCTGCATGAGCCGGACCGGTGTGATAAGGGTCTTGGGGACGGGCAGGACCGGATTGGTAAGCACCGCCTTGATAAGGTCCGCCGTAGGTATTGCCATAGTAGCCTTGACCACCGCCGGGCGGGTACATGGGAGGAGGGGGATTAAACCCTGGCTCCTTCGGAATGACCAGACTTGCGATAATATAGATGGGAATCACGGTGCCGCCGGAGAAAAAGGTCGTTATCACCACCACCAGACGCAGAATGGTGGAATCGACATTCAGCTGCTCGGCAAGGCCGCCGCACAAGCCGGTGAGCTTGCTGTCCCTTCTGGACCGGTACAGTTTTGTCATGATTTGTCCCAACCTTCCTTTTCCAGCTTGCTCTTCAGCTTTTCCATCTCCACGTCCAGCGCGGATTGGACAGCTGCTCCTGCGGTATACAGGAAATCGCGGCCGGCCTGGCGGATTTCCCGCAGGGTTTTGGCCTCCATCTCCATATCGGAGACCTTATCCTCCAGCCGGGCGAACATCCGGGGCGTATCTCCCGTTTGTCTGCCGGCCATTCTGGCGTTCAGCTGCTGCTGCAGCCGCAGTGTTTCAAGACGAGCCTGGTAATAGCTGCGTTTGGCCGCTACTTCCTGATAATCGGCTTTCAGCTGGTTCAGCTGATCCTGCAGCTCCAGGATGGCGTTTTTGCTATCCTCGTACAAGCCGCGGTACTGCTCCGCTTTTTCCTCGTGAAGCATCTTTTCCTGAAGGGCCAGCTTGGCAACCGCCTCTTCCCCAGCCTTCAATGCAATCAGCGCTTGCTGCTCCCGCTTATCCCGCATTTGCTCCGCCGCGGTCAGCTGCTGCCGAAGCCCCTGAGCGTGGTTCAAACATTGCATGTATAAACGCTCGGATTCGTCAATCTGCTCTTTCTGGCTGTACAGGTACCGGTCGATCAGCTTTACCGGATCTTCGGCCTGCTCCAGCATTTCATTCAGCGTGGCTACGCTAATATCCCGGACCCGCTTCATAATGCTCATCTGTTCGTTGCCTCCTTGCCTCTATAGTCTTTATTCATTAAATCATGGGGCGGTTACGCTTCAGAAGAGATACTCCATATCCGATTAATGCAATCGCCAGCACCAGGCCGATAATCCAGGAGAGCTTGCTCATCAGCACCAGACCGCCGATGATTAGAATCACCCACCCTATAAACTTGCTGCCGTTCTTTACACTGTAGAAGCCCAGAGCCACCATAGCGGCTGCGATGATGAAGCCGGCGATGTTGCCCAAGCCCAGCCTGCCTACCAGAATCAAGGCGCCGCAGGCGATGAGGAGAATCGCGAACCCGCTACCTCCGTTTCGTTTCATTTGTCGTTCACCCCTTTCGCTTATGTCCTTGTGTTGTTCATGTCTTTATTTTAGGCCATACCGGCTTTCTCCAAAACGGACTAGCGACTGTTTTTCAGACTGGACCTAAGTCGGGGACCACCACCGCCTTAAGGATAAGCGGAGGACAGGCTCTGACCGTACCCGGGTGGGCGGGATGCATATTCAGCCTGCGGCAGGCGAACATTAAGCCTATCCTGCAAGCGGAAGGAGGGAGTGTCCATATGCCGGAAAACAAGGTCCACCAAGGCAATTACAAGGGAACTGGCCGGATGGAGGCGGAGAATCAGGATATGGAGTTTGTGAATGATACACTTCAGGTCGGCGCCGACAAGAATGCCTTCAAGGATGCGGACAAGAACCGGAAGCGGAAGAAATAAGCTCCGCACAAAATGCCGGGCTGTCCGGCCCGCTCGCCTCCCGCAGCTTAGCAGGAGGCGGCTTGGGCAAATTGAGGCGAAAGCGCTCCCACGATTACAGGTTGCTTGATTCAACATCCCCATGTCGGATGGTGAGTCGGAAATGCCTTACCGCATGCCTCCACCACTCCTCCAAACCGCTAACGGAACTATACGACCCTTACAAAGGAAAAAAGGGGCCTTCATAAACGTAACGGAACCCAGCGGCTCTTAGAGGTGCAATTGCCATCAAGGAACAGCAATTTTGCCTGCTAAGTGCTTCTGAGTTCCGTTAAAATCACAAACCACCTGTTTTTGGCTTCTAAGCGTCGCTAAGTTCCGTTACGGTGATACCCGTTGGTGGTTCCGTCACCGTCGCCTGTCTGAGTTACTCCAACGGCCGCGCGTACTCCCAGCGGCTCGCAAACTCCTCCAGCACCGGATGCCGGGCACCACCGGCCGGTGGAGCGACAACCAGACGCAGCTTGCGGATCCATTCCTTGAAGGAATCGTATCCCGCCCACTTCAGCGCCAGCCTCTCCGGCATCCACACAAAAAAGGGACCTCTGTGCTTTTCCGTAAGAAAAGCCAATGCCGTATCCACGGGCGTATACTTCTTCCGCTTTCCCTCCCACTGATCCAGAAGAGCCCGGGCTCCCGCGGGCAGATATGGCTCCGCCTCCTCCATAGCCGCCTCAAGCTCCTGAACCCGCCGGTAATAAGGAAGAAGCTCCGGGAGTCCCATCCGGCGCCCCGTCTCTTCGTGGATGGGATACAGCACAATCCGGTCGAAGCCCCGCACTCCGGCAAACCGGTAAACCTCCGCCAGCCCGGTGCTAGCTATATCCGTGAAATCCCCGTACACGATGAGTGTGCCGGTTCTAACCTCCTGCGGCGACTCATAGCCAAAAGGGACCTGTATGTTATCCTTGGCCACCATTTCCCCTCCATTCCAGCATTAATTCGGATGCGGTCAGAAAAAGTCCAGCAAAAAGGGCTGCCCATCCGGCAAAGCGGCTTCCAACAGCTCTAACTGACTGGTGCTGCCTGTTAATAGCCCATGCTCATACCAGAAGGAGGGCCGCTCATAACCCAGCAGCATGGAGGTTAGAATCCCGATCCCGCAGGACAGTCCTTCAGCCTCGGCCGTTTCCCCTCCGGCGGGTCCCCGCCAAACCTTGGGTCCGGAGCCTTGCTCCTCTGTAAGCACCGTATAACTGCCTTCATTCCAAGGAGCATGCTCATCGCGGATATGGAGCTTCAGTTCTCCCGAAGCTCCCGGTCGGAAAGCATAGCCCTTCAGAAAAGCCTCCGCGTCCACCAGCCTTGCCATAGAATACGGCACCGTTTCCTGACTGATACGCGGATCCTTAAGCAGTGAAGCCAGCCTGTCTTCCCGATGGGCCATCTTCAGCAGGACCTTGCCTTGGCTGCCCAGCATGGAATCATGATCGGCCACGAAATTCCAGAGGCCTCTATAGGCTTCCCCGTCCAGGGACACCCATTCCTGGATTGTGAAGATGTAGTCTGCCACCTTGTAGAGCATATAACCCTTAGCATGGCCGTCTTGATCACAATAAACTGCCCCTAAGCCCCCTTGGTTTTTCCGCGCCAATACCCGTTCCTCCCACCATTTGCGGGTACGGACCACCATGCCGTTATGGCGTGCGGCATACGCCTCGTAAACCGGCGCCAATACCTCCAGGTCAACGGTTCGCTTGATCCGTCCGGAAGCCGCCGGAAACCGGGGCAGCTGGTGGGCGGCCAGCTCGTATTTCTTGTATTCGGTATTGGTTTCCCAGCCGAACCTCCGGTAAAACTCGAACTTGAAGGGATGGAGCACGGAGACCGTCTGACCCTGCTCCTTCATAACCCGCAGCGTGTGGGTGAGCAGCTCCGCCACTCTGCCGCCGCGGCGTTTCTCCGGCCAGGTGGCAACACCGGCGATTCCTCCCATAGCCAGCGGCTTGCCGCCAACAAAAATCTCCATAGGCAGCAGCATCAGCTTCGCTTCCATCCCCTCCTCCCCATAGCAGCCCCAGTTCTCAGAGGGGACCAAAGCAGCGGACCGTTTGGCCAGCTCCTCAGGTGTCAACGTGTACTGGAATGCAAAGGAGGAGAGGCGTGAATATTCCTCTCTTTCATGCTCCAACATCTGGCGGATCTGTCTCATTTCTTGTCCTCCATTCGGCTAGCCAAAACATTGGCGCAATCCGGGCATTCGTCCATACCACCCAATGGCTTTGGCATATAGTGTATTATTCGTTTCCGCATTACCCCCGCTTGAAACTCTTGAGGGGAGGTGAACAACAATGGGTTATGCTGCAGGTTGCGGTCCCGTAGGTGGCGGCTTTACCACTACTGGCGTTATTCTGGTGCTCTTCATCTTGCTGGTTATCATCAGCAGAGCATGGGTGTTCTAATTTGAATCCCCTTAAGCTTTTCAAAAAGCCTTTCGGCCAATGCCGGAAGGCTTTTTGCTAGGGCGTGTTTGCAAACCCGCCCTATTTTATCCCCCGATCTGGGACATCCTCCGCACCGTTGGCGTATGGGAGGCCCCGGTATCGGACATGGCCAGAGCCATCTCATGGTTTTCGGGTTTGGTCGCCAGCGACCTGCGGATCAGCGTACGGAGCGCTTCGTCATCTCCGATGCTGCTTCTTACATGGAATTCATCGGACCAATATAAACAGGGTTTAATATATCCGTCTGCAGTCAGCCGCAGCCGGTTGCAGGCCTGGCAGAAATGGTCGCTGACCGGGTGGATCAGGCCAAAGGTCCCCTCGGCTCCCAGGAGACGGTAATTCTCCGCAGGCCCGTTGCCGGTTATTCCTCCTGCAGGCTCTACGCCCAGGCCCAGGGCCTCCGCTTGCCGCAGCACCTCCTCCAGAGGCAGATAACCGGACTTCCAATCCTTCCCGCTGTGGCCGATAGGCATGTATTCAATAAAGCGGACATTCAGCTTGCGGCCCATCGTGAGCTTCAGGAAATCGGCGATCTCATCGTCATTGACCCCTTTGACCAAGACCACATTCAGCTTCACGGGATCAAGCCCGGCCCGGAGTGCCGCATCCACACTGGACAGCACCTTCCGGATATCGCCGCCTCTTGTGATCAGACGGAACCGGTCCTCGCGCAGGCTATCCAGGCTGATGTTAATCCGGGTAAGTCCGGCCAGCTTTAATGCCTCCGCTTTTTTCTCCAAAAAGATGCCGTTGGTCGTTAATCCGATATCCTCAATGCCGGGAACCGCCGCCAGCATGGCAACCAGCTCCGGCAGATCCTTGCGCAACAGAGGCTCACCCCCGGTCAGCCGCAATTTGCGGATGCCCATGCCGGCCAATACCCGGACAACCTCCCGGATCTCCTCGGCCCGCAGGATGTTTTCCTCGGGTTCAAACTCCACCCCCTCCTCCGGCATACAATACACACACCGCAGATTGCAGCGGTCGGTTACGGATATCCGGATATAATCATGCTTACGTCCGTGTTTATCCGTCAGCTGCTCCGCCATGTCTCCGCCCCCTCTCTGTAAGAACCTCAAGCTCCGCATGGAACAATGCCCTTGTTTCAGCCACCATGGCACGGATCTCCGGCAAGGTAGCGTGATCAATATGAATGCCGGCCACCACCGTCACCGCTTTGCCCAGCCTGCTGCAAGCTATATCCGCCAGCTCCCGGGCAAGCTCTGCCTCCTTGTGGCCGGGCAGCCCGATGACCTCCGTATGGGCGCCGCCTTCGGCAGGATAAGCAACCGCGGTTGCACCGATATGGGCTTGTCCTCCGGTAACCAGCAGAACATAGTCCGCGCCGGCTTCGATGGTCCGCACGGACAGCCCGTAGAGATTGCGGATTGTCATCTTCAAACCCCTTTTTAACGTTTTCATATGATTATAACAAACAAAAACGCCGTCTGCATGCAGACGGCGTAACATGATGATCACTTATCAGGAAACCTCAGCAGGAGAAAAACTGCTCCAGGTCCATCAGCATTTGCTCCGCCAGCGGGAACAAATTCTCTTCTTCATTGCGGAAGTGGCCGGCAAGCACATTGTACGCCTCCAGCAGGGAAGCCGCAGCCTCCTTTGCCTTCTCACTGTTGACGGGAGCCGAAGCCCCTTCCAGAATTTGCAGGAAGCGCACAATATGGCCATGAGCCTGCTTATGCTCCTCTTCCAGTGCCATCAGCTGCTCCAGGTCCTGGCCGGAATAGTCGCGCACCATGGGGAACAGGACTTGGTCCTCCCACAACGAGTGGGCATCCATCTTCTCCACAAACTGAATGGTTTTGCCGCGCAGACAGTTCAGGGATACGCTCCAATTCAGCACATCCTCATCCTGCCCCACTACCTTGGCCATGCCATAAAGCTCCATCATTTCCCGCTTCAGCAGCTCATGCTCTTCCTTCAGCTGTTCCATTCCGTCTCCCAGCACGTCCACTGTACTAACCACTTGATCTTCACGGGATAACGTTTGAAGCATGTTCATCCACTCCTCTGTATTCATCGCCACAATCGGGTGTGATGCTTATGGCAACCTCTATCATTGATAAATATTATTTATATGGCGATAACTTATACCATCAGTATAGTCTCTGCCATATGGTTCATCTGTGATTATTATCACAAAGTTTGCCGCTGAATATTGCTAACTTGTGTCATCTCATTTTTTTCCTTTCCACCAAAAAAATACCCGGCCTCCCGTCTGCCGTTCCAAGGGAACAGAGGCCGGAAACCGGGCACTAGAATGAGGATGAAAATTAGCGGTTGATCATGCCGCAGCTGTCCGCTTTGCCGCAGGTGGAGCTGGCGCTGCCGCAATTGCAGGCGGTGCCGCCGTTTTTGCGGTTCTTCAGATAACGGAATACGGTAAAACCGACGATGCCAACAACCACTGCGATAATGATGATATCTGCCATGTGAATCCCTTCTTCCTTATAAGAATGGCGACGGATGGGCTCAATTCTAAAGTCCGATTCCCAGGAGACGGCCGACTTGATAAACAAGAAGCGAGATTACCCAGGCAATACCGCATTGGTAGGCCACGGTGAACAGGGTCCATTTCCAGGAGCCCAGCTCCTTCTTGGCTGTGGCAATAGCTGCAAAACAGGGAGCGTACAGCAATACGAACACCATAACGGAGAAGGCCGCAAGCGGCGAGAAATATCCATGCAGGGCGGTGCTAAGAGCGTTGGTCAGCTCTTCCGTACCCTCGTTGATATAGAGAATCCCCAGGGTGCTGACCACCGCCTCCTTGGCGATTAAACCGGTCAGCAGTGCAGCGCCTACCTGCCAATGCACTTCGCTTGTGCCGTTAATAACACCGAAGCCATTCCAGGTAAAGATCGGCGCAATCAGCTTGCCGATGGAGCCGAAGATGCTGTCTGCAGCGTCCTCCACCATATGGAAGGAGAAATCGAAGGTTTGCAGCACCCAGATCACCACGCTCATGGACAGCAGGATGGTACCTACCTTCACTACATAGCCGCGGGCTTTTTCCCAGGTATGCATCAATACGGACTTCAAGGAAGGCAGCCGGTACGGCGGCAGCTCCATAACAAACGGAGGAGCTTCACCCTTAAATACCGTTTTGTTCAAAATGATACAAGAGAGCATGGCCACGAGAATACCGAGGCCGTAAATGCTGAATGTGACAAGACCCTGATTGGAGGCGAAGAAGGCGCCGGCGAATACGGCATATACCGGGATCCGGGCTCCGCAGGACATAAACGGCATCAAGGTGATAGCCAGCTTCCGGCTCCGATCATCCTCCAGGGTCCGGGTGGCCATAATGGCGGGAACGCCGCAGCCATACCCCATCAGAAGCGGAACGAAGGCTTTGCCGGACAGGCCGAAGCGTCTGAACACACGGTCCATCACGAAGGCGATACGGGCCATATACCCGATGTCCTCCAGAATGGACAGACAGAGCATCAGGATTACAACAAGGGGCAGAAAGCCGAGTACTGATCCGATACCTGCAAAGATACCGTCAATTACCAGGCCCGTAACCGTTTCGGATGCTCCGACGGTTTCCAGGAAGGTTGCTACCCAGCCCGGGATGGTTTCACCAGTGAATGTTGCGAAGGGATCGGCGATAAGTGCAGCGACCGGACCTAAGGAAATCTGGAATACAGCATACATAATCAATATGAAGATCGGAATGCCCAGATAGCGGTTGGTGACAATCTTGTCCACCTTATCGGAAAAGGTCAGATCCCCTTCCTTTCTTCCCTTCTTCACATGCTTTTCGATGGCTTCACTAATATATTTGTAACGGAGGTCGGCAATCATCGACTCCAGATCACCCTCGGCGCTTTCGGCCTGGGCCACGATCTTGTTGACGGAAGCCGTCATAGCCGGGCTCATGTTGAGTTCTTCGATTGCTTTTTCGTCTCTTTCCAGCAGCTTCACAGCATTGTAAAGCGGGTTAGGATAATTGTCCTTCTGCAGAAGCTCACTCAGCGCCTTGACAGGGGCTTCCAGCTTGGTGCGCTCCAGGGCCGTTTTGATGGCACGCTCATGCTTGTGGTCCAAGGACAAGGCCCGCTCCAGCAGCTCCTTGATCCCCTGATTCTTGGTTGCAGTGATGGGAACCACGGGCACACCCAGCTGCTTTTCCAGACTGGCCGCATCAATGCTGTCTCCCCGGAGCTTCACCTCATCCATCATATTAAGAGCTATAATCGTAGGTATCCCCAGCTCCAGCAATTGAGTGGTCAGATACAGATTCCGTTCGATATTGGTGGCGTCTACGATGTTGATAATCACATCCGGCTTTTCCTTGGATAGGAAATTGCGGGCGATAATTTCTTCTTGGGAATAAGGTGACAGCGAGTAAATACCGGGAAGGTCAATAATGGTCACATTTTCCTTTACCTTTTTGCACTTTCCCTCTTTACGCTCAACAGTTACCCCAGGCCAGTTGCCTACATGGGCATTGCTCCCCGTCAGATTGTTAAATAGGGTAGTCTTTCCACAGTTAGGATTGCCAGCCAGGGCAAATCTGTACGCTGCCATACTCATTCTCCATTCTCGCTTGAAATTTGAACTATCTCTCTACTTTGATTTGTTCCGCTTCGGATTTCCGCAGGGTCAGCTCATAACCCCTGACATTAATTTCGATGGGGTCTCCCAGAGGGGCCACCTTCCGCATAATGATCTTGGCGCCGGGGGTAATCCCCATGTCCATCAATCTTCTCTTCACCGGGCCGCTTACTCCGATGCTCTTGATCACGGCGGCTTCGGCAGGCTTCAAATCCTTCAATGAAATTTCCATATCGTCCTCCATCTACGGTTGATTGATAATGATAATCATTCTTAACGAAAAACGGGACGTCTCCCTTGGAGGAGCCCCGCAGCTCTTTCTATTCCAATTACGGATTGACCATCAGTTGTTGAGCGACGCCTTTATTGAGAGCCAGTCTGGAGCCCTTCACGCTGACGATGAGATTGCCCTTCATTTCGGATACGACGGAAATAAAGACTCCCGGCACAATACCCAGTCCAGCCAGAAATTTCTTGGTATCCTCCTTGGCTCTGCACTCATTCACAACAGCTTCTTTTCCTATAGGAAGCATCGTTAACGGCATAGATCTCGCTCCTTTCATATGAAAAAACGGATGATAGCTTATCTTATTCACGAACCGGTAGTGATAATCACTTTCACTGTTACGATAAAAATACACCTTCTCCCCCCCTGTCGCTGTGAAATAAATCACTAGGCAATATCCGCAACCTGCCCATTTCTGCTCGATTTCCACATCATTTGTCGTTTTGTCACATTTATCCGTCCTATGCAAAAGCCTCCAAGCGTTTCTTCGCCCGAGCCACCGCAGTTTGTTCACCTTTTGTCCAAATTAAAAACAGCCCTTCCACCTAGGAAAGGGCTGCTTCTCCGGCATGCTTCAATGCTGACTCGTATTCTTCGGGTGTGTTCATATTCGTGACGAATTCCAGGCCGATATGCTTCTCTTCAAAATGGGCCTCCGGCGCCTCCTGCCAATAAATCATCCGCAGCATTTCGGAAACCCGTGATTCCCCGGACAGGAGCAGCGCCGATATGGCATCCGCACAGCCCTTGGAATAAATTCCGTGGAGGGGATGGGACCGTCCCTCAATAACCGGGACTACCGCATCGCATTTCAGAGTAGCCTTCAGCTCCTGCATGGCTGTGGCAGCGGGGGAGGACAGGAACGGCATATCGCAGCCGACAATCCATACCTCCGGATTCCGGGCCAAGGCCAATGCCGCATGCATGCCGGACAACGGACCCTTGCCGGGATAATAATCGGTAATGATCCGGATGGAGCGGTCGAGAACCGGCAAAAACAGGGTCGGCTCGTTCGTCACCACGATAATTTCCTCACAAACCTCGCTCAGCGTTCTGATCTGACGCTGGATGAGCAATTCACCGGAAAAAGGAAGCAAGGCTTTTTCCTTGCCCATTCTCCGGTTTTGGCCTCCGGCCAATATGGCGCCCGTAAGCATAGCTTCCCATCCTTTCCGTGTATCTATCGGTTATTGCTTCTTTTTGCGGATCATCTGCAGAACGAGCACCTTCTCCGAATCGGTAAGCAGGTTCTGGGCCAGTTTAAATGCGGCATTCTCTTCCTTATAACAATGATCCCCAACCACTTGGCAGGCCCGCCGGAATTGCGCGGCAACCTTCTGGAATGCAGCCTCGTCGCCGGGATGCTCCGCCAGGTGGCCCATGGTCGCTTCCAGCTCATCGAAGGTTTCCTCCAGCAGCTCATGCTCATACTTCATTACAGCAGCCGGACCCTTATCGGTATCCAAATATTTGGACAGGACACCAAGCAGGATTTGCTCCTCCTTCTCGGTATGCAGATTCCAGGCACACCGCAGCTTCTGCTCCCGGCGGATCCACTCCCGCACGAATTCCTCCCTGCGAACCGTGGATTTAGCTGCAAATTCCCAAAGCTGCTCCATCCCTCTGCGGAGCTTGGTATGCTCCCGGCTCAGCAATTGAAGGGCAGGCGCCATGCCTGTGTTTGGCTTGATGCTGTCCGTTGCCGCAAATCCCTTCAGCCGTGACATTAGCCAACACCTCCCGACGGGCCTTGCAATGGCTTTCTGACATGGTTGAAACCAATGCCAATAAAAGCTTTTTATCATCAAGCCCGGTAGTTATCTACGTTTATTTATATACTTCCATGATACCCTGTGCCCGCCGTAGTCGTATGTTAACTATATCACAGCGGCAATCCCGCCAAAAACGCAAAAAACCAGCCCGCAGGCTGGTTAAAAGACTCGAAAGCTTTCGAAGCATGTCCGTTTGTCCCGATTTGGAAAAAAGTTTCGCAGGACCGGGCTGGTGCCTAGGCCGTGTTTGCAAACACACCCTAGAATACCAAGGTTTGGATGGCGTGGGCAGGGATAACGGTCTCCGCCAGCTGCTCCTTGTACCGGAGGACAAAAGGCAGCTCCTCCTCTGTCCGGTTCAAAACCACCACGGCAATGCTGCTGTCCTCATTGAGGAAAGCGGTGGTTTCCAGCTTATCCGTATATTTGGTACAGCCGATGCGAACGGCTCCGGGCCGGATATATTTGCTGAAGTGGCCGATGTAATAATACGAGCTTCCATAGATGACCGAATCCGTGGTGGTATCGGCAATAATCGGAGCATCGCAGAAATTGCGCACATGATTGGGGCCGCCCTGTTCGTCCAGCACAATGTTCCAATCCGTCCAAGCAGTCATCCAATGGTTCAGGTTGCCCATGATATCATGACCGTAGCGCTCCCCGGTTAACCAGGATCCGGCATGGACGCCGAAGAATTCCTGGCAGCCCTCTGTGAAAACCAGCGCCTTATCCGGAAACCGGTCATGAACGGCGGACAGCGCTTCGAAGTGATCCCCCGAGTACCAGTGGAAGCCGATGCCCCAGATGTACTTGGATGCCGCGGCATCCGTGAAGGCCACCTTCGCCCTGTCATAAACCCGTTCCTTGTTATGGTCCCAGATCATCACCTTCACATGGGACAGCCCATGCTTCTCCAGTGCCGGACCCAGATGCTCCTTCACGAAATCCCGCTCTTCTTCAGCCGTATAAATACAGGAATCCCACCGTTGTTTGGCCTTGGCTTCATTCTGGACGGTTAACCCCCAGATTTCCACCCCTTCGGCGGCATAGGCCTGTATATACTTCACGTAATAATCGGCCCATACCGGCCAATATTCCCGGAGCAGGTAGCCGCCATGGTTCATTTCCCCGTTGGACTTCATCCACGCCGGAGGGCTCCAGGGGGAAGCAAACAGCTTAAAGCCGGAGCCCGCCGTCTCCTGCGCTCTGCGGATCAGCGGAATCAGCGATTGGTTGTCCCGGGAAATGTCGAAGTTTTTCAGCTCCGGGTCCTTTTCCTCCACATACGCGTAATTCCCCAAGGAGAAATCGCAGCTGTTGATGTGGGTCCTGCAGAAGGTATACCCCAAGCCGGTTTCCTGCCCGAAGTAAGCCTGCATAATCTCCTGACGGCTTGCCTCCCCCATCCGGTCGATGGTTACGGAGGAGGCCTCCGTCAGAGCGCCGCCGAAGCCGATCACGGTCTGGTACCGTACATCATCATAAATATTGATCAGATGGTTTTCGGTCCCCTTTTCGTCAGGCTGAAACGTTAAGCTTGCCTTCTCGGCCAACCGGTCTGCCGTATCCTTTGCCGTCTGGATGAGCCGCACTGTCCTGCCTTCCATAATGGTCACCACTTTCATTAGGATGTACCTTTATCATAGAAGAAAGAAAGCGCCTGATGTAGAGACAAACTCACCGCAAACCTCAACGATCTGACTGTGCAATTGCCGCCGGATGCTCTCTGCGGTATTTGCCGGGGGATACCCCGTATTTTTCCCGGAACACCCGGTGGAAGAAGGTGTAGCTGCCGAAGCCGGACGCCTCCGCGATCTGCTCCAGCGTCATCGGTGAAAGCTCCATCAGCTGCAGTGCAATCTCCAGGCGGAGCTTATGGGCGTATTGGAGAATGGACAAGCCGAACTCCTGCTTAAACAGGCTGACCGCTCTGGATACACTGAGCCCGGCATGGCCCGCCACTTCCTTTAGAACAATAGGCTTCACCGCATGCTCTTCAATATAATATTTCATCCGCAAGGCATAATGAGAGCTGGCTGTCAGCATCCCTGCCGACTCCTGCACCGTGCGGTCCATTATATAACAAAGGGCTTGCATCAGCGACCGCACCAGCGCGGGATTGGCCTCCGACATCCGCCGCGTCTCCAGCACCAGCTGGTTCCACACCGCCGTAAGCCGTTCACTGTCCGCTACCTGGGTAAGCCTTGGCCGGGCTGCCGACTGCCACCACCGGTCGATCCATTCCCCTTTGCACATCACATAATAATCCCCGCTGAACTCCGCCTGCTGCCCGTTTTGCACAGTCCGCATCTCATACAATTCCCCCGGCTGAAACAAAAGCAGCTCCCCGGGCAGAATCCGCCGGTAGCCGCCGTCCATCCAGATCTCGCAGAGTCCTTCGGTCTGGAGCCGGAAAATATAAATATCCAGCCCATGCCGGTAGGTCTGCCGGAAGGGCTGGGTATGAAGGGAAAGACCGCATAGCTGTATCTCAATGGAACCGGTATCCTCCACTGCCGACGCCTCCGAACTCTACTTCCTTAACCGTTTGGCCAGCGTATCCCGCCAGCTCCGGGACAGCTCCGGCACAGCCAGCAGCCGTGCGGTTTCCGCCTTGTTGTCCTTGGCGGTATACATAATCCGGTTGGCCTCCGCCACACTGATCCCGGAAGGAGACTGCTCCACCAGTACAACCTGATCTCCCGGCGCAGTAAAGCCCTCCTCCAGCACCCGGAAATAATAACCGGTGTACCCGGTGGTTTGCACCAGTAGCGGCATATCCGCCCGGTTGTACTTATGTCCCAGCTTGTAGCAGGGCTGCCGCGGCTGGCTAACCTGCACCAACGCCTCTCCCATCCGGAAAATATCGCCGATGCGGACCTCCTGCTCCGTGAGCCCTTCCATGGTCACATTCTCCCCGAAGGCGGCGGAGTCCAGGGTTTGCCCCAGCTCCTTCTCCCAGAAGGCGTAATGCTCAAAACCATACACACAAACAGCTTTATCGGGTCCGCCGTGGTTCACCCGGTCCGCCTGACCGTCCTCTGCATATCCCTCAACGGTGAGAAAAAGCCTTCCTTCTGCCGGGTGTTTGCCCATACCCGTGCTAAACTCCTTGCCGCCCCATTGGTAAGCGGCCGGTTTTCCGACTTGCAGGCTCCTGAGCCTGCCGGTTTGTTCCTTCGCCATCGTGCCAACGCCTCCACATCAAGTGATCCCCACTGCCACGCTACGCTTTATCAGGTATTACCCGCAGCTTGTCCCGTTCTCCAGATGTCTGACGCAGTTATGCAAGCTGCAGCTCCAGCCCTCAGGCATTTTTTCCAGCACATTCACGCAGGTATTCTTGAGGCCCAGATAACCGAATGCAGGGAACAGTGTCTCCACCAGGGCGCCGATCAGCGCTCCATGGGACACCAGCAGCACCCGTTTGCCCGGATGGCGCCGTTCCATCTCCTCCAGAAGCGTCATCCCCCGCTCCACAACAGCCTCGCGGGTTTCTCCGCCATGCTCTGCATTCTTCCAGTCAGGGCCCCAGCGGTTGATCCGCTCCTGCTCCGTGGTTCCCTCCAAGGTGCCGAAGGAACGCTCCGCCAGGAGAGGATCATAACCCGCCACCTGGATACCCATATGCCGGGCGATAATGTCCGCCGTTTCCCTTGCCCGGGCCAGGTTGCTGGAGTAAATGTAATCCCATTCCTCATCCTCCATACGTTTACCCAGCAGCTCCGCTTGCCGCCTGCCCTCCGCATTCAGAGGGATGTCGTTCTTGCCCTGCATGCGGCCTTCCTGATTCCAATCCGTCACTCCATGTCTGACCAGCCCGATTGTCGTCATGCTGTGCGTATCTCCCTCACGATTCATCCTCTTGCCTATCCGCTGCCCTTTTTTTTCTGTCTTATGCTTCCTGCGGAGGGCATTCATCATGCGGCGCCCATTTTTCCGCCCATTCCTGGACTTCCTTCATGGCAAACTCCAGGCCCTTGCCTTTTTCCGTCAGCTCATATTCGATCCGTACCGGGGTCTCGGGGTAGACGTGGCGGATAATAATCCCCGCGGCCTCCAGCTCCTTGAAGCGCTCCGACAGCATCCGGTCGCTCATTCCGGGGATAATGTCGGACAAATCCTTAAAGCGCTTGGGTCCGCTTAACAGCACCTGGATAATCAGGCCCGTCCAGCGTTTGCCCAGGAGCTCAAAAGCAGCCTCAAACTTCGGACATAATGTATGGGGGTTCGACATTTAGCATCAACTCCTTTTGTTAACTTTATTTTACCATAGTCGCTTTACAAAAGTAAGTTTTTTACGCAAAAAACAGATTTGCGGCCGCACCCAAATCACGGCTGCCGCAAATCTGTCCGCTTTCTTACCCTAACGTTACGGCTTGGGATAATAGGTGAACCCGGGGTAGGTGACCACCGGCCACTTTTCCTTCCGCAGCGCATCCAGCACCTCAGGGCCAACATTGAGGTTGCCCGCCACCAGTTCCTTTGGGGTTAAGGCCATCCACTGGTTCAGGGACACATCCTGGAACCGGTCGCTTTTGAACATCTCCAGAAACCAGAGGGTTTCATCGCCGGTATTCTGCACGTAATGCCCCTGAGCAAAGGGCACGTAGCCCACATCACCCGCCCGGAAATCAAAGGTTCGGGCTGCTCCGTTGCCTGCGAATACGGTCATGCGTCCCTGGCCGGTGAGATAATACTGCCATTCGTCATTGTTGGGATGCCAATGGAGTTCGCGCATGGCGCCTGGTTTGATTTCCACCAGCGCCGCCGCGATGGTTCGGGAAGCCGGGAACACGCTGGAATCCACAATCCGCACGCTGCCCCCGGGCAAGGCGATGGGAGGCTGGGCCAGCATTTTGTAGGTGAAGCTTTGAGGCACTGTCCCATAAGGGGACTGAACCTGCTGGGAGTCGATGGGACCGGGCACCTGATCCTGGTAAATATAGACCTGGCCTTCGGGAATCCAGGCAAAGGCCTCCATCGGCACCCCAAAGTTGGCAGACAGCACATCCTTAGGGGTATGGGCGAACCAATCCGAGATGGATAAGGTGTTCAGATCGGAGAAGTGCCCGTCGTCAAATACCAGCAAAAATTCGCAGCCTTCCTCCAGTCCCTGAATGGAATGGGGGATGCCCGGCGGGAAATACCACAGATCACCGGGCCCCACATCGGCAATAAAATTGCTTCCGTTCTGGTCGACGGCGGTGATTCGGGCATGGCCAAGGAGCATATAGGACCATTCCGCCTGCTGGTGCCAATGGAGCTCCCGGACTCCTCCTGGGGTCAGGCTCATATTCACACCGGCCAGAGTCGTGGCCACCGGCAGCTCCCGGATGGTGATCTCCCTGGACCATCCCCCCTGATTCAGCTGCATATGGGTATCGGAAAAGGAAAAACGCAAATTGGGAATCAGCCCCGCATCCGTAGCCGGAGGCACAAGCATATCGGGATTCTGGCGGTCGCGCATCACATCCCGCGGCCCACAATCAACATTCCCGTAGCCGCCCTCCCGGATAGGCTGGGGAATATGGTCGGACGGCGGTAAACGGCTTGTCGTTTTATCCACTTTGCCACCTCATTATCGATTCATGTCTGCCGCAATGTATATGCGGGGCCGAAGCGGATTATTCCGGACATTCCGAGCTGCAAGTTCTGCCCTTTAGATGAGGTTCATGTTTTCTTCCAAAAACCCCTTCAGCACCAAGGCATGGTTACACGTTGTATCCTTGGCGGCATAAACAAGCGTTACCGGTCCGCTGCGGAGTATCCCGGCCAACCGCTCCAGCCCATCCTTTCTCCCTTCGCTATCCAGCTCCTGCCGGTACAACCGGGTAAATTCCGCGAACTTCTCCGGCCGGTGGTTGAAGCTTTTCCGCAATTCCGGGGAGGGGGCGATTTCCTTCATCCAGGCATATAATGCCGCCGCTTCCCGCGTCACGCCCCGGGGCCACAGCCTGTCCACCAATATCCGTTTGCCGTCCTCTTCGGACGGCTTCTCATAAATCCTTTTGATCTGAAGCATGGTCCGACCATTCCCATCCGGTTTATTTGCAATCTCGCATTTCTGTGATGCCAATCACAAGTTCAGCCATTTTTTTGCGCTACTGTTACTGAAAATAGGAGGTGCGTTTTTTTGACAGGGGCGGAATTGCTGATTGAACTATTGCTCGAACAGGGGGCAACCACGGTATTCGGTTACCCGGGAGGCGCTGTGCTCCCCATTTACGATGCGCTGTACGATAGCCCATCCCTCCGGCATATCCTGGTCCGCCATGAACAGGCTGCGGTACATGCAGCCGACGGTTATGCGCGGGTAACCGGCAAATCGGGTATCGCCCTGGTCACCAGCGGTCCTGGGGCCACCAACGCCATAACCGGTATTGCCACAGCGTATATGGACTCTGTGCCGCTTATCGTGCTGACGGGGCAGGTTTCCACCCATTTGATAGGATTGGACAGCTTTCAGGAAGTGGACATCTACGGGATGACGATGCCCATTACCAAGCATAATTTTATGGTTATGGATGCCGCCGAGCTGCCGAGAATCATCAAAAGCGCCTTCTATCTGGCCACCACGGGCCGCCCCGGACCGGTGCTCATCGATTTGCCCAAGAACATCATGCAGGGCCCCGCCGCCAACGATCACGAACCGGTGGACCTCTCCGCCGTTCCCCAATTGAAGGGCTACAAGCCTGATGCAGTCATTCCTGAGGAAACCCTCCGGCATGTGTTCGAGAAACTTGCCCAGGCAAAGCGGCCTGTTATGCTCACCGGAGGCGGATGTATGTCCGAAGCGGCCTCCGGCCAGCTCCTCACACTAGCCGGACAAGCCAACATTCCGGTAGCCTCCACTTTCATGGGGCTGGGAGCCTTTCCCACCGGGCATCCGCTGCACTTGGGCATGGTAGGGATGCATGGCACCGTAGCAGCCAACAATGCCGTCCAGCAAGCGGATGTGCTGCTTTGCCTGGGTGTGCGCTTCAGCGACCGGGTGTCCGGCAATCCCAAGGCGTTTTCCCCCCACTCGTACAAAATCCAGGTGGATCTCGACGAATCGGAGTTGAACAAGAATGTCCCCGTGAATGTGGCCGTTCACGGCTCTGTCCAGGACGTGTTCTCCCATCTGCTGGCTGGCGGGTTAACCGGTTCCTGGGAGGAGTGGAACAGGCAGGTGCAGTCCTTTTCCCGGCGGATTCCTGCCCTGTCCACCAAGGAAGAAGGGCTGCTGCAGCCACAGGAGGTCATCCGGATGATTCATGCCCAATCCTCCGGTGAAGCGGTGGTGGCAACTGATGTGGGGCAGCATCAGATCTGGACGGCCCATCATTATCCGTTCACCCGGCCCCGTTCCTTCCTGTCCTCCGGCGGCCTGGGCACCATGGGCTTCGGCTTGCCGGCAGCCATCGGCGCAGCCGCAGCCGGAACCGGGCGGCCCGTGGTTTGCATCAGCGGCGACGGCAGCATCCAGATGAATATTCAGGAGCTGATGACCGCAGTCGATTATGATTTGGATTTAAAAATTGTGATCCTGAAAAACGGCTACCTGGGTATGGTCAGACAATGGCAGCAGCTTTTTCACGATAAACGCTACTCCTCCGTCAAAATCTCTTCCCCCGACTTCGCGGCGCTGGCCCGTACCTTCGGCGCCCGCGGCTATTATGCCCGCACCCGCTCCGAGGCGGAGGCCATTATCCGTGAAGCATGGGCCCAGCCGGGAGTGGCCGTACTGGAATTTGATGTGACCGAGGAAATGAATGTGTATCCCATGATTCCCCCGGGCGGGGATGCCAGCCAGACCATCGAGCATGAATAACAGAATGGAAGGAGAATCCCCTATGGAAAAGATAAGTGTGAATCTGGAAAAGCTGTATTACGGATTTCCTGTGGTGTTGATCAGCTTTTATGATCAGAACGGAGTGCCTAATGTGACCACCGTCTCCTCCACCTATACCCTGAAGAACATGATGATGGTGGGTCTTAGCAGCAAGGGCTTCGCCGCCCAGCAGATTAAAGAAGTGAAGGACTTCGTGATTAACCTGCCCATGCGCACCATGGAACAGGAAATCGGCATCTGCGGCTCTCACAGCGGACGCGTCGCCAACAAATTCGATCTGGCCATGCTCACTCCGGTCAAATCCTCTATTGTGAATGCCCCCATCATTGGGGAATGTCCCATTGCCATCGAATGTACCCTGAAGGATGTAATCGAAAGCGATCATTTCGGCGGATTAACCAATCTCATGGCCGAAATTAAAGGACGCAGTGCAGATGAGGGTTATCTGTCGGCGGAGGGCGGACTGGAGCTCTCCAGGCTGGATCCTATCCATTATTATGGGGACGGCAAAACAAAGGGCTTTAAATTCACCTTGTAATCCCGCCCCTTACGAACCTCGTTTATCTGGTGGCCAGTTCTGCCGTCGGGCAATCCCGCTTGTTCCGATTGCCTGACGGCAAGCTGCCTTCACCAACCTCCCTGGGGTTAGCGGTACACCCGGGTGATATACCCGCCGCAGCCGCATTCCCCCACATATAGCACCTTCTCCACGGGCAGCTCCTTCTCCGCCAACAGCCCTTCCAGCCGGGAAATGAACCACTCCGCAGGGCTTCCCATGTCACCCGGTGTAATAATGTTTACATAGTGCTCCTGCCTGGTCTGGGTCACCGCCTCCAGGGAGGACTCCAGCATCTCCGCCTCTTCCCCAGGACCATATTCCTCCTCCAGATTTAAGGACCAGTCCCCCTTATGCATGGTATTCAACGGAATCTCTTTCATGTCCCATTCCTCCATTCACTCCGGTAAATTGGATGAATACATATTCGGCAAGATACACTCCCTCCCGGAAAAGGCTGTCTTGGAAGCTTCAAACACGTTTTGTCCGCTTTTTTTGATTCGATTTTAAGGTAAAAAGCGGCCAAAAAACTCGCCCTCAAGCCACCCTTTTCCTCCCGGTCCTTTCTGCCGAATATTTATCTTGTAGCACTTTTCGGATAGCCTCTTGGTGCAGACCATAATAACATATCTGCAGATAACGTTTGTGATCCGGCTCACGCTAGCAGTGCGGAAGCTCCCGGTTAAACCATAAAAAAACCGCCAGGCGGTGGCCATGGCGGTCTGTTCCCGAGGTCGGGTTTGCAAACCCGACCCATCATTCAGAAAAATTGCGGATATTGCTTGGCCATCCCCAGCACCTGCTCCAGCAGACTGTTGGAATGCTCCGCCACAATGCTTCTCATAGCGCCCGCGTCCCGCTTCCGGATGGCAGCCACCATACGCATATGACAGTCCATGTGGGACTGCTCGGCCCCGTACATTTTGCCGTACAGCAGCCGGACCCGGTTATAATGGGAGGTTACCTCTTCAATGGTGAACCAGGACAATTCCTGTCCCGCCGTCTCGAAGATAAGCTGGTGAAACCGGTTGTCCTTGCAGAAGAATTCAAAGAAGTTCTTCTTGTCGGTAAACTTCTTCTGCTTGCTGATCAGCTCCTGCATGGTATCCGCCACAAGCTCGCTGCATTTGAGAATGAACTCATCCACAACAGCCGTTTCAAGGGACGTCCGGATAAACCATTCCTCCCGGACCCGCTGGAGGTCAATCTTGGAGACCACAGTTTTGCGTTTGGGATAGATCTCCACCAAACCCGACTGCTGAAGGCGGACAACGGCCTCACGTACGGGTGTCCGGCTGACCCCGTAGCGTTCGGAGAGCTTCGGCACACTGACATCCGTACCCGGCTCCAGCGTCATATTCATGATATCTTCCCGGATCTGGTTGTATGTGACATCATTCAACGAATTCGTGTTATTCATAATCCACGGCTTCCCTACACCTTCCTGAGCTCACTTCCAGAACGTCACGAAATATTTTGTGGGCACTAGCAGCATCATAGCCATAATACAGAAGAACATCCAGCACAAAAGGAGAATATTCAAGTCCGTTCAGTTCTTGTGTAAATGCCATTGCTCCAATTTCGCTCAGGGTACGTATTGTAGAGACATTTTTCCATCCCAGAAAATTCCATAAACATATTTTTTCTGTACGGGTATAAATTTCCTGCTCGAATTGTTCTTCTACAAAATGAAACAATTCATGCCCCAAGATAGTATTTATTATACCCTTTTGTGTAAAAAGTTCAACTATCCCAGGGTCTTCCGCAGCCGTCAGACGAACCGCCTGATCAACAGGCTCCTGCAGGATGATGATTTGATCCGGAGGGGCAAAAGAAGCGAACAAAACCCGTTTCCCCACCATGGATACATCCCGGAACTCCACCTTCAGCTCCAGCTTCTCGGCGATTTCAGCCGCATCCGCAGTGCCATGCTGGTGAATGATCCGCCTGGCATATTCCTTGCCGCATGCGGTTGCCTTGGCTATCATCGCGTTTTGCTGGTCCGGTAGAATGCGTTTTTTGAGAAGCTCTCTGGAAAATGCATACCGTCCCCAGGTTTCATCATCCACCTGCAGTAATTGATGAATCATGTCTCTTAGCGTGATTTGCCCCTGCTCCTGCATCGCTTCATTCCTTTCTCATAAAAACCCGAGATTAGAAGATTGCCAAGCTGTTGGGTAAGCAAATATTCTGCGATAGGAACGGGAGGAAAAGGGTTGAGAGTTTTCCGTAAGGAAAACTGGCTTCGGAAGCATGCGCTTTGAGGGCGAGTTTTTTGGCGGCTTTGAAACCTTAAAATTCTAATTCAATCAAGCCGCCAAAACGTGTTTGAGCATCCAAGACATCCCTTTCCCGGAAGTGAGTGTCGCATGCGAATATTTGCTTGCCACTTTTACACCAGACAATCCTCTAGCTCTGCTTCATATTGGCCGCCACCACAATAATCTGCGTATCCGGCTCGAAGGTAGATACTTCAATGTCCATCAGCAGCTCCAGCTGCTCAAAATCGGAGGCCGAGAAGTCCATAATCCGCGCGCCCAAACACAGATAGAAGTCAGGCCGGGCAATCAGCTCGGTTTGGTACACCGCCATACTTTCCCACAGCTTCTTCACGGCATCGAGGTAATCGCCTGCCGTGGTTTTGATGGCCATCCCCCGGCCTCGCTGCACCTTGATAAAACCCTTGGTATCGAGAATCCGGATGGCTCCCGCATCCCCCGTTTTGCTATTTTGCTCCCCGTAGATGGACACGTATTTGGTTTTCTCCAAAAGCCGGGTCTGCTCTACGGAAGTCCGCATATCGCTGGCCGCCAGCTGCCGGAGCTCCTCATCCGTACATTCCTTCAGCAGCTCGTTGGTTTTCACCTCGGTAGAGCCGGTGGCGATGGCAGTCACCTTGGAGGTCTGCGGGTCAATATCAATGTGAATTTCGATGCTCTCCGGCGTAGCCCCGCTTTGAATTGCCTTATTCATGGCCTCCACCTTCAGCGCCCCAATCATCTCCTTGGTCGGCGAGGGAATGATCCGTTCTACTACATCCCGCACCATGGACAATGCTACACCGATGGATGAAATAACTTCTGCATTTTCAGGAATACTATACTTTAACCCCATTTTTTCGGCAAAATATATAATCAGGGAAGCTGCTCCGCCGCCAACGCCAACCAGGGAAATCTGATCCTTCTCCAGCTTGTACTTCTCAGCCAAAGACAGAATAACCGGCTCAATCTTGGCGTATGCCTTCTCCATAATTTGCTTTGCAATGTCCTCAGCCGTGGTTCCACAATAATCGGCCAGGGCCTGTATGGCTTTCCGGGCCTCCTCCACATTGCCGTAGGAGAAATGCTCCTTCTTGACCAGTCCCAGCACATTGGCCGCACAGGAGTTGGTGATCGTTACCCGGTCGCCGTTTTCCATACGGATGGCCACATAATCGGCGGGATCACCCGGCTTGGGAGAGAAAAACTCCACCTGGGGCCCTTTAATCCGCCCCGGTTCGGTAAATACGGAATAATCCAACCCTGCGATATGCGCAGAACGCGGTCCCACATCTACAATGCCGCTTTTATTGGCACGGACCATAGAGCCTCCGGCCACACCCAGCACCCGCACATCCAGCGAATTCACATAGGTGGGATGACCGCCCACGATGGAATAGTCGATAGCCGGCCGGCCGTTTTTAATAACCCCGATATTGGTTGTGGTGCCGCCCACTTCGAAATATACGCCGTTGGAGGCTCTCAGATACATCAAGGAGCCCATAACGGATGCTGCGGGTCCGGACAGCATGGTAAGCACGGGACGTTTTTTCATCTCACTGATTTCCATAACGCCGCCGTCGCCTCTCATAATCATCAGCGGGACATGGACACCGGCTTCCCGGACAGACCGCTCTGTGGAATTGGCCGTATCCAGCATCTTCGGCAGAATACTGGCATTGATCGCAGCCGTTCTGGTCCGGCGGGTCAGCCCGTACAGCTTCGTAATATCCGAGGCCATGGTAGTCGGAATGCCCTTTTTCTCCGCTTTTTCGTAGACAATTGCCTCCGGCTTGCCGTTATCCACACCAAAGGCCATGGAAGGAACAATGACCTGGGCTCCCTGCTTCACAAGATCATTAATCACATCCAGCACGGAGGCGTCCGTCATCTTCTTAATATTGATAAAGCTGTTGAAAATCTTGATTTCCTTGCCATTGCCCAAATCTATATTTTGCAGCTTCGTTTGTCTTTTGGCAAAAAAGCCTTCCAGCCCGCCCTTGCTCATACCGATAATTCCAACCTGGGCAATATCCCCTTCAATTAAAGCGTTGGTGGCCTGCGTGGTGCTATGGGCAACAAAAACCACATCTTTGGCTTGAATGTTATTTTCCTTGAGACAATTTTGAAAGCATTTGACGACCCCTGCAGCCACACCCTTGGGATCATCATGCGTGGTTTTGACCGACGATTTGCCGATAATCTCCTGTGTTTCATTGTCGATGGCTACTGCTTTTGTATGTGTTCCTCCTACATCTATCCCCACTCTAACCGATTTACTCATGGTCGTCCTCCGATTCTTTTGTAATGGTGGAATGACCGGCTTCTACACAAGTGCAAAAAGCCGGTCAGGTATGGGTGTAAGCTTAAACCAGGCTACCGTACATAAAAAATACGATGGCGCACAGAATAATGCCGATAATCCAGCCTGTCGGAATGGACATCTTCATATAATCTCTTGCAGGCACCTTGGTATAGCCGAAGCCCCACGCTACCCAGGATTGAGTGACGTCCAAATGCTGAGGCGCAACGGTTGTAATCGCGAACAGCGGATAAAGGAACTGTACGGGCCATGCCGCCGTGGAGACCACCACAGCCAGGATCGCCGAGCCGGAGCCTACCAGGTTCATCGGGCCACGGAAGAAGCCTAATGGTGTCAATATGGCGAACACGATACACAAGAGGAGCGCCGAGGTAGGCATTACACCGTTCAGCAGGGTTTTGAAGTACGGAGAAGCATAGGTTGCCGCGTTATTAAACATGGACAGGGTCAACAGGAAGCCGATCATGGGCGCAACATCGATAGCCCCGTCGGAGAATTGTTTGGAGAGCATACGGGACACATTGCTAAAGCCGCCCTTCAGCTTTCCGCAGGTCAGCAAGGCGAACAGCGAGGAGAAAACAAAGCCGAAGATAATCGGCACCTTGAACACCACAACTCCGACAACAGGCAGAATGATAGAAATCCACGAGATGGCCGGGGCATCCTTGGTGGAGCCTTCATCGGCCGTTGCCGCCCATGCACGGGTCAGCTTCTTCCTGTTCATGAAGAGGTTGGCCACAATCAGCACAACCAGCAGGGAAACACCCATACCGATCATTCCGAAATTAAAATAAGCGTTGTAATCGTAGCTGGCATAGCTTTTTTCGGCAGTGGCAAAAATCGCCTGGTACTGCTTGAAGTTGACGATATTCCCGAAGATACCGGCCATAATCGATCCCATAAAGGAGAAGAGTGCAATCGGAGCGGGAATACCCAACGAAAGCATAATGGGCAATACAATGACTGCGATGGAGATAACCGGCCCGATGCCTGTCATGGAGGTGAAGATAATGGCGGTGACGATACATAAGAGGGACATGGTCACCCGGGGTTTATCTCCGCCCAGCTCGACTACCTTCCGGATCAGCGTAGCTGCAATGCCGGTGTCGATGAGCACCCTGCCGAAGAAGGCGCCGAAGAAGATATTGACCAGAATGGCCTTGCCGTAATTCTCCGGTCCTGTTTGAAATACGTTGGTCAAAACATCAATCAGTGATTTCCCTTCCATAACGGAAGAGGGGTGAATGCTGTTGCCGATCAAGGCAATCGTCGTCCAGAGGACCGACATTACAAAAAAACCTACCATGAGGTTATAACCCTTTACGCAATACCACACCAAACCGAAAAACGATAAAATCATGATGAAACCGATTACAACATTCGTAAGATCCACACAATTTCCTCCCTTTAATTGTTCGACATGTTGGTTGTCTAACATGCTACACACCAAGACTAACATGTTAGTTTGCAGCCGTCAATAAAATTTTTAACCGCTTTCATAATGCACAACAAACAGCCGTTCCCCGACAATTTCGAAGGAACGGCTGCTATCAAATTGTCCTTTTATACATGCTTTGCGCCATAGCAATGATGGCCACCGCACCTGCCGGGCGAAATGAAGGGGATGGATCCGGCATGTTCGTTTCTGGCGATGACCTCATTGAACCGGGATCCGATTCTAACGGCGGGGAAAGCCCTTATTTCGGTGAAAATACCCCTTTAAAAAATGTAACGGCGGCCACAGCCGCTATTGGGGCTCATTCCCCTAACACATGTACTATTTCCGCTTAATAAGGGCTCCTGCTTCCGTTAGTACCCGCCCCCCTAGTTTTGGGGCAAATAGAGGCTATCACCGCCGTTAGAAACTTAGCCGGCCGCCGCCACAGAAGAACGCAGGGCGAAGAACGCATTTCTGGCGAAAGCCTGCAAATACACCCTAGGGTCTGTCTTCAAACTCCGAGGGAGCAGATTTTGGCGAATTTTCGTTTCAGGCAAGGCACTTTGGTGAAGGCGTACCGGGGGTACGTCAAGCGAAAGTAACGCTAGCTCGGGACGAAAAGGCGGTAAAAGATGCCCTCAAGCGGGTTTGAAGACAGACCCTAAGAGCCCTCATACATACTCAGCACTTCACGAACACAGTCCAAGCTTTCGTTGCCGCCGCTCATCTGCACAGCTACCTTTTTGCCGGCCAGCCGGCTGCCCAATTTAACGGCTGCCATTAGGGCAACGGCTCCCGCCCCTTCCGCCACCTGGTTGGTATGGGCCAAAGCCAGGTACATGCCCTGCTTGATCTCATCCTCGGTCAACAGCACAAAATCGGTAAGATGATCCTTGTAGATGCCAAAAGGAAGCTCGTACGCCCCGCCGGTTGCGATCCCTCCCGCAAAGGTAGTGCTGGGCGACTGGAGGATGGTTCCGGCCTTCCAGGACAAATACGCCCCCTGAGCCCGCTCGGCTTGAACAGCGTAAATTTCCACTGCCGGATTCATGGCCTTGCACACCGTCACGGCCGCCGCCAGCTCGCTGCCGCCCCCGATAGGCACGATCAAGGCATCCACATCGGGAAGCTCCCGCAGGATTTCGGTAAAGCAGGTCCCCACTCCATTGATAAGATGGGGCTCGTTAGCCGCGTGGATACAATAGAGGTTCTTCTCCTGCTGAAGCTTCAGACAAGCTGCCGCCGCTTCCTCGAAGCAATCTCCGGCCTCTACCAGATTGGCCCCTGCTTCGCGGATACGGCGGTTCTTCTCGGGATTGTTTCCCTTGGGCACCACCACCGTGGCTTCAATTCCCGTCATGGAGGCGGCAGTGGCAATGGATATGCCGTGATTGCCCATAGAGAAGGTAATGACCCCCCTTGTCCCCGCCTGCTTCAGGTGGTGCATCACATTGAGCCCGCCGCGGATTTTGAAGCTTCCACCCGGCAGATGATTCTCATGCTTTACATAAATGTCCGCACCTGTAAGCTTGGACAAGCTTTTATATGCTAAAAGGGGAGTAGGGCGAATGGAACGGTACACCACCTGCTCCGCCCGGAGCACCTCTCTGATGGATACCGGGGACATGGTATTGATCGTCGTCATGGGAATTCCTCCTCTTTGTTTTCCATACAATCCATACAATATATATAATAATTCTACTTTATCATGTGGTGTTTCAGTTTCAATGGTATAATTGTATGGAATACAATTTAGGCCGTGTCTGAAAACTCGTTGAGGGCATCTTTCATCGCCTTTTCGTCCCTTGCTGCGTTACTTTTCCTTGCCGTACCCCCGGTACGCCTGCGAAAAAGTGCCTTGCCATGAACGAAAATTCGCTAAAATCTGCTCCCCTCGGAGTTTTCAGACACGCCCTATGAGGAGTCCTGCATATGCCTGTCAATTCCTTCGAAGATTATCCCATGTCCTGGAAGCCCGACCGGGCCAGGCTAAGCCCTCCGCTCTATGCATCCATCGCCGGCCTCCTGGAGCAGGACATCGCCTCCGGACTTCTGCCGCCGAATACCATGCTGCCCCCTCAACGGGAGCTGGCGGATTTCCTGGACCTGAATCTGAGCACGGTCACCCGGGCATACAAGGTCTGCGAGCTGAAGGGCCTGATCTATGCCAGCGTAGGCAAAGGCACCTTTGTTTCGCCCAACATCAACCTGCCCAACGTGGTGGAAAATCACAGCCAGCTTGCCCCCGTTATCGAAATGGGCGTCATCAAGCCCTTTTACAATACCAACTCCATCGTTCTGGAAACCATCAGCGCTCTCACCAAAAAAACCGGAGCCGAAGCCCTTCTGGAGTACAGCCATCCGTTAGGCACTCCTTACCAAAAGCAAAATGCCCAAAAATGGCTGGCCGGGTCAGGGGTAGAAGCAGATGTGGACCAAATTCTCATTGCCTCCGGCGCCCAGAATGCCCTGACTGTGGCCCTGGTTTCCCTGTTTAAACCCGGCGACAAAATCGCCACCGACATGTTTACCCATCCAAACTTTATCAGCTTGGCCAACATGCTGAACATCCAGCTTGTCCCGATTGCCGGTGACGCCTCCGGGATGCTTCCCGATGCCCTGGAGGCTGCCTGTACGTCCCATAAGCTCGCAGGTGTGTATCTGATGCCCTGCTTCAGCAACCCCACTAATATCACCATGCCTGCACAGCGGCGTGAGGAGCTGGCCCGGATCATCAACACACGCAGCCTTACTGTAATTGAGGATGAGGTGTATGCCTTTTTGGCGCCGCCGGACTGTGTCCCGTTTTTCCAATTGGCTCCTGACCATACCGTCTATATCTGCAGCACCTCCAAATCCGTCTGTGCAGGCCTGCGGGTGGCCTTTATGGCATGTGCCCCGCGTTTCCGTACACCGCTCATCAGCGGCATCTACAACATTAATCTCAAAACCTCGTCGCTCAATACGGAGGTAGTAGCCGAGCTGATTCACAACGGCACTGCCCAGCTGATCGTCCAGCAAAAAACAGAGCTGGCCCGGATACGGAACCAGCTCTGTGATGAAATTTTGGGGAATGGCGATCTACAACCGAAGCAGCGGGGAGCCGGATTTTTCCGGTGGCTGCCCCTTCCGGGCACACAGAACGGCCTCCTGTTCGAGAAGCTTGCCCAAGCTGCGGGTGTGCACCTGTTCTCCTCCGACCGCTTCGCCGTAGGCGAAACATCAGGCCAATCCTTCGTCCGGCTGGCTATCTCCTCCCCGGAGGATCACCACGAGCTGGAGAAGGGCTTGCGGATTGTACAGAGCCTGCTGCAGCATCCGGGCAGCCTGCCGGAGGAACCGGATTTTATCGTCTGATTCCATCTTCCTCAATCTTCCGCAGACTTCTTGCGGATTTGCTTATCGTGGTTTTCGCCCCATTCCTTCGCCTTGGCGGTGGCGATGGATATGGCTCTGCCTTCATCATATCCTTCCTCCAGCAGGGCGTTGGCAATATCGATGGCTTTGTTGCGGACGGGTGCCATGAAATTCTTCAGGGAATCCGGGTAATCGTCTTTGGTCCAAGGCATAATCCTTCCTCCTCCTGTGCCGCGGGAAGCGGAGTGGTACGTTCCTTAGTTCATTACCCGGATTGCAGAGCCGCGAACCCTGGCCTCCACCTCATAACGGCTCCAGACCCGCAGCCGTACAGGCATAGCTTTTCAGCACCTGCTCCATCTGCCTGTCAAACCAACGCCTGGTTGAAGGATCTGTGTCAGGGGATTGCAACTCAATTGCAAAACCTTTGCTGCCCTGGACCTGAAATTCTTCACTGACTGAATCCCAATTCAAGGCAAGCGGAATCAACCCGGCACGTCCTTCGGCTTGCACCTGCCAGACAGTCAGCATAGCCTCGTACTCAAAAAAATCGAGCATATAAAACTTTGAACCCGGCCACGGCCCGCGGCTCCAGTTTGAGGTAACATCCAGGCAAATATTCTGAAGACCATTCTCCGCGGCCTTCATCATGTTCTCCTTCTGCGGCAATGAGCCAAACTCCGGCCGGCGAACAGGCTTCACCTTCATCTTAAAGGTTTCGGCTATTTCATGATCCTCTCTAAGCCACGGGTTGCCGGAAGGGGAACGATAATCCTCTGCATAAATGGTTCCTCCATATTGTTTAAAGGTCACAACTGAATCCTTCCAGTTTTCAATATCCGTTTTGGCGTACACGTTTCTCCGGCCTTCTCCGTCCGGGTACACACGTACCTCCACCTGAATATCCTGACCCACGTAAGGCCCTGTATGGGGTTCCCTGCGTTCGGGCTCTTCAGGCTGGTTCCAAAGCACATAATTAATACGCTCATCCAAGGCGGCTTGGATGGAGGGGATACTGTAGCCGTCAGGAAAGCTTTTCTCCTTACGGGGAGCTGTTTTTCCAGCATGGCCACTGCAAGCAGCCATAAAAAGGAGCAAACCTATCCCCATCAAACCACTCCGTTTTTTAATCGCTCCCACTCCCTTCTTACGGTCACAGCACCACTTTTAGTCCATCAGCTTCTTCTTAAGCTGCCTCCAAAACCCGTTGTTTCTTCGCGTAATATACTGCTCATTGTTCACAAGAATGCTATAAGAGGACCACAAGGTGGTAATTTGAATCATGATAAAAGCCCCTATCGCGATAAGAACGATAAAAATCGGGTAATACGGAATCAATAAACCTTCCGAAATCCCCTTTTTTTCAAGTAAAAAAGCACTGGCGCCTAACGTCAGCATACCCGCACCAATAAAAATCCCAACGGTATACCTGCTTTTTAACCGGTTGAAGCGTTCCGTCAATTGCTTCACATATCCCTGATCCAGCAGCAGGGCTTCCTTAGCCAGGAAATGATACTGCTCATCGTCTTTTAGGATGGCAGATACAAGAGCCATCACTCCCCCCGCTCCCAGCAGGATAATCAGGAACATGAAAACGACGGCTTCCTTCGGAAGCATAACATAGGGCAGAAAAGCTAGAATAAAGAGACAGATGCCCGTTGCAATACGCCTGGAGGATTTATATTGATGGCTTAGATAACCTTCCGCCATTTCCTGGCTGACATAATAACCACAGTCCTCTGAACTGCTTTGAACCCCGCTTTCCTTCAGCAAATAGTCAATAGACACCTCGAACAAATTGCCGATCATCAACAGTTTTTCGGTTTCGGGGTACCCCTGTCCGTTTTCCCATTTACTTACCGCTTGACGGGTGGTACTCAGCTTGTCGGCAAGGACTTCCTGGGAATATCCCTTCTCTTTTCTAAGCTGCAACAGCTTCTCTCCAAAAGACATGGACTGATTCTCCCTTCAGGTTTGTTGCCTCCAGTATAGGAAAACATGCGCCTCAAAACTAGGCAAGTGAGGTTGCACTTGCGCTACTTGAGGTTGCATTCGTGTAAAACGGATAAAAATGCCCGTAATTAACATGGCAAGAAGCGTCAAAACATTCCGATTGGCGGATGTTATACTCATGAATGTGGAGGTGAGCATGATCCAATATGACAAGGCCATTCAAGATGCTTTGGATTATATCGAGCTGAATTTATGTGAAAAGCTGACCATTGATGAGGTTTCCGGCGCCGTCGGATTTTCCAAGTTCCATTTCCATCGTGTATTTCAACGTCAAGTGGGAATTCCCCTCTATGATTATATCAGAAAACGAAGGTTGGCCAGCGCCGCCTCCTTATTACTAAATACCGATATATCCATTCTTAATATCGCCCTCGTTTACCAATTTGAATCGCAGGAAGCCTTTACACGAGCCTTCAAAAGTGTTTATCAGCTGCCCCCGGGGCGTTACCGGTCCGCCATCAAACATGTTATTCAAGGAGGAATCCCTATGAGTGAGCAAAATAAAGTGAAGGATTGGATCGTTACAGGCAGCACACCTGAAAAATATTCAGTAAGCCTGGATTCCGAGATTTACCACATGGGCTCAAGATCGGCTACGATCCGTTCTCTAACGGATGAATTTCAAAACGGGGATTTTGGCACACTGATGCAGCAAATTAGCGCCAAAAACTATGTTGGAAAACGGGTGCGCTTCTCCGGCTTTGTCAAAACTAAGGAAGTTGAGGGCTGGTGCGGGTTATGGTTTCGCATAGATGCATTTTTGGGCGTCACTCTGAAATTGGACAACATGCAGGGCCGGCCCATTACAGGTACGACCGAATGGAATCATTACTCTTGCGTATTGGATGTTCCCGCTGACGGGGCAATCTTAAATTTTGGGATACTGTTATACGGCAAGGGCCAGGTCTGGCTGGACAATGTCAGCCTTCAAGAAGTCGACAAACACACACCCACCACTGATTTTGTTCCGGAGGAGGTTTTTCCCGACCTGCTGTTAAACCCTCAATTTGAAGAAATCTGATTCCTTCCGAAAAACTCTGCCCCCAAACGCACCGTTTGGGGCTTTTTTATTTTTAGTTGAACTATATACAGAATATACGAATATTCTAAAATATGGGTGGTTTTTGTCGAAATAAAGCTTTAAACTTAGGAGGGAATGATACCTGTCAAGGAGGTCATACATTGAATCCAAAGAAGGTAGCAATGGCTTATAAAAAATATGTGAATAACTTCTCCAAAAGCACCATGATCCAACGGGGGAAAGAGAATTATCAAGACATTATAAGTGAAATTACCGACATCATCGAAGCGAATAACGTGGATAAGGGTTATACCTTGTTAATCGATCTGGGAACGATTTATACATACTATTTGCTAACATGGAAGGAAGATGTATTGGTCCAAAACGGGAATCGTAGCGAAGCCTTGAAGCAGATGCATATGTCCTTATTTTATCAGTGCATGGCTCAGGATCTTTATAAAATCATTTACCCCCGTTCAACCGTGTCTTACTCCTTTAGAGATGTCGTCGCGGCCCTGATTCACTTTACAATGTTCGGATGGGAGAAGGAAGAGCATATCCTGTTTGACTTTATTGCGGAGCATCTTGACGAGAAAATAATGAAAGCGAATGATTGGAACAAGCATGTCTGGTTTTTGCTGGAGCTCTACCTCCAATACCGAAACAAGACCCTCTTTGGCGTCAATCAGCAGGTACATAAAACCGTCAAGGAACAATTAGAAGCCTCCGAAATGGAGTATTCCTTGATACCGGATGACTTGGGCATCTATTCGGAGGTATTGGCAAGCTGGTCCACTGCAGATGAGAAGGTGGCAGCCGACTTAATTGGCAGCATGATTGTCTATCATTCGGAGATGGCCTCAGATTTAGGCCATTCCATTGAATTTGGCGATTACGTGTACGGCTTTTATCCGTATGAAATCTTGTTTCTGATTCATGTCAGGCAGTTGCAAGGGCTGCCGGTTCCCGGGCAGTACGAGGAGCTCTTGATGAATACAGCGGAGGCCAAAATGACCATTCAAGCACCCGAGCCGTATCCGAAGAAGGATGCTCTCCTTGAGCAAATCGATGGCTTTTACCGCAAGCATTATCCGGAGTATGCTCTCAATAGGTACCTAGAAGAACTTTTCCAGGAATCCGATAAGGAGAGCGTATCATGTTAATCGATAAAAAGATTTTAATGGTCCTTCTTGAAAACGAGGACGAGGTCGAATCCTTTCTGGAAGATCAAGACAATCCGGATCTTTATCAGGATTTGCTGAATGATGGCCAGTCCGCCGGCAGGTTTCTGTTTATCGATTATAAGGGTGAGGAAGGCAATGAAATCGTCAATTTTATTATTGATTATGAGACTGACCACAACATTGAACTGTTATCAGAGGATGAGCTGGAGGAGCTTGGGGATCTGGAATATGATTTCTTTCCCGATAAACTAAAAGAAACCAATAAACGTTTATTCCATAAGGGTTACGGCATATTCTCCCTGCCTTCATTCAGCGACTTCTACGTCCTGTTTATCTCCAGCCTGGAGCACAAGGCGAAATTAATCGGAACCGAACTGTTTGACGACGAGTCGATGCCTCCCGAGGAGAGATGTATTCAATATTTTTACGAATAAAAGGTTAAAAATGGCAGCCCTTCCCCCAATGGAGGAGAATCGGCTGCCATTCCATTTGCCTGTAAATATCCACAAATTACACCGGTTCCGGGAGTTCCCCTTCCATAATCCCGTCCACATGCTCGATAATCTGACGCAGAAGTGCCTTTTTCGTCCGAAGCGGCTCTTCCTCATACAGCTTCTCGAGGAACTGAACGAATGCCTCCCGGCTGGGCACACCGCAGACCTTAATCGGTTTAAGCATGTAAAGCCTCTGAGACGAAATGGTGTCGTGATGCTGCTCCCGCAGCATATCGTCCAACGCCTGAAGCAGGGTCAGCCGCTGCCGCGTATCGCCACCCGCCCATTGTTTCACATCCGCCCAGTCCGGACGGGAATAAGCATATAGGCGGGACCAGCCCTCAGCCGCAGGCAAGCGGCTATATTGTCCCATCCACTCAATTATGCTGCGGTGCTGGAAGGGTGCCAAATGCTCAAAAGCATCATACCCGCTCATTTTCCCGTCCGTCTCCTGCTCCAAAAATGTCATCACCCGGCGGCAGCCCTCCGCCAAGGGCAAACAGCGGGCCGTCAGGTATGAGCGTATCTCTGCTGTCAGAAGCGGCTCCGACTCCTCCCAAAGTCCGCGCACCCATTGAGCTGCATAGCTTCCCAATGTTTCCCCGACAATTCGGCTAAGCACTATGCTCTCGTCCGGTGTACTCTCCGGCAGCTGCTGCCGCACCAGCCGGAATACATCCTCGGCCGGGAAGCGGCGAAGGGCCTCCGTTTCCCGGGCTTTTACTGCTCCGTGATACTTTATATAAGTAAACAGAGAATCCAGCGCACGTGACGCCTCCTCAAACTGCAGGCTTTGGAACGCGGCAAACCAGTCCTTCCATTGCTGTGCCTGCTCTGAATGCGTATCCAGACCGTCCGGTCCCAGGAATGCCTCGTACTGCCACAGCTCAGAGCCGATGCAGGACAGCTCTGTCATTTTATGCACATATTCCTGGAAGCTTGAAGCAATGAGGCGTACCTCGTCCGTCTCGTGCTCCCAATACACCACAGGCGGTTCTCCTGCTGCTTCCTGCTTCATATCCAACGCCAGCATATCGCCATTGCCGGCCTGCGCGAAAACCAACATGCCTGCAAGACCCTCACATCCGCTTGCTTCGGCGCTGTCCTCCTGCCAATACTCCAGCTCCTCCAAGCTCCATCCCAATTCTCCGGCGAAAATCTCCTTGAACTCCTCCGGCAAAATGGCCTCATCAGGCAGCGACCATCTGAAATACAGCTTGCGGGTATGCTCCGCCAGCAGTTCTCTTAATGAGGCAGGAATACGTACTCCCAACTCCTGCTCCTTATCATGAAGCTCCTCCGGTGAAGCAGGCGGCTCCATCTCCAGCTCCTGAATATCTCCTCCCTGCTCGCGGACCTTATTCAGGACTCCGTTCCACGCTTCTACCCATTTCGTAAACATGGTTTTCCTCCAATATATATCTAATTATGGATGCGTCCAAGAGTTCCTAACTTTAAATTATTATATAGTATTAATGAATCGGCTGGCTAGAGTAACAATAATCATACCTATCCCATCGAGTTGCCAACAAAACAACCCCGGACCTTTTCGTCCGGAGCTGCTTTGGTAGAGTTTTAAACTTCATTCAAAAACGCCCTCATGTCTTCAACGATTTCTTTGGATTTGGTATGGTGTAAATAATGACTCCCGTCATATTGAATCAGCTTGCCCTGTACCGAATCCTTGATCTGGCCCTCATGAAGAGACGTCCAGCCCTCCACATCTGTATTATTACCTTGAACAAATAAGATCACCGGAAGCGTATTGGGAAATGTTACATGCTCGGCTGCTTTAAAGTTGGTGCTTAGATGTTTCATTTCATTGAGTGTGGTGGGGTTATTGCTGTTCCTAAGAGAAAGCAGCAACATCTGTTCCTTCGTCTTTTGATCAAATGCCAGTCCGGCATATGGGTCGCCGCTTACCTTGAGGATTAATCTGTACAGGCCGGATTCCTTAAGAAATTTAAAGGTCTTCATGGGCAATTGGGCATCCGTTCCGGGTTGTGTGGGAACACTGCTATCGATTCCGACAAAAGCACTCACTTCATTAGGGAATGTATTGATATATTCAATTCCATAGATACCTGCTATGGAGTGCCCCATCAGGATGTAGCGGTTAATATCAAGCGTCTGCAGCGCCTCATGGATTTCATTGCCGATATTCTCGGTTGTTCGTTCCTTGTCCGTTTGGTCGCTTAAGCCATAACCGAAGGGTTCAATGGCAACCACCTTGTAGTAGGGAGAAAGCTCATCGATGAGAAGTTTAAAATCAAGCGCAGGCGCCGCGGTCCCGAAGCCGGGCAGGAGTACGATGGTTTCCTCCCCTTGTCCTTGAATTAAAACATTCATGTTTTTGCCGTCCACGGCTACATGCTGTCCATAGGATATTATTTTCTTCTGTTCGGACTTGCTGCTGACGGCATTGACCGTATAAACCCCAACCATAAACAGCAAAAGGACTGCCATTAAACCTGCCAGTGTTTTCAGCAAAATATTACGCACTTTCTTGATCCCGGTTACCTTGTTTGTTTTCTTTCCTTCTTGTTCTCTCATCCTCATCTACCCCCATCTTCATCTGTGTATGAGCCTGTGTCGATATGGATAGTGTAAGCGATGATTATGTACTCTTCATGACGATTACATGAACGGAGTATGAACAAGCCCAACAATAGGAGTAACATCATGGAGTTGGTGCTTTCAGGGGTAAGCTGACCGAGATGGCCGTTCCATTTCCGGGCTCACTTTCCACCCTGATCGTACCCTCATGAAGCGATACGATTTGTTTAACAATCGCCAATCCCATGCCGCTGCCGCTATACTTGCGACTATGGGAGCGGTCGGCTTTAAAAAAACGTTCGAAGATGCGCTTCTGATCCTCAGGCGAAATCCCAATGCCCTGATCAGCTATCCGCACCGTCACCTGGTTCTCATCCGATTGAATGCTGACGTCGATGACGCCTTGATCCGGGGAGAATTTGATGCTGTTGCCCAGAATGTTCGTCCATACCTGGTTGAGCTGATCATAATCCGCCCATAGGCGAATCGGCTGCAAATCCAGGTCGAACCGGATTTGGCGAGCGGACCATTGCGGCTGAAGCGCAACAATAACCCGCCTGATCTGCTCGTCAAGGCTTAGCATAACCCGCTGCATCTGTCCGGATTCCGATTCAAGCACACTGAGCGTAAGCAAGCTGTCACTCATCTTGGACATCCGCTTTGCTTCCGCAATGATAATGTCCAGATACCGGCTTCGTTCGCTCTCCGTCAGGTCCACTTGCTTGAGTGCTATCGCATAACCGGAGATTGAGGTGAGCGGCGACTGGACTTCATGCGATACATTGGATACGAACTCCCTGCGCATCTGCTCCAACTGCTCCAAGTCACTCATCATATCCTCGAAGCTTCGCGCCAATGTCCCCAATTCACCCGTTTGTTTAATATTCAGCTTTACATTGAAATCGCCACCTGCGACAAGGCGGGTTGCCTTAGTCAGCTTCTTGATGGGGGTGATCAGGAAGATAGCGGCAATGAGGATAAACAGGCTGCCCATAGCAAGGGAATAGATAAGGAAAGTGGAAAGCCATTTTATTGCAAAGGGAGCGGTCCCCAATATCAGCGGCTCCACAAACAGCGCTTTCGTTCCGGTTTCCAGGCGCAAGGGCAATCCCAACAAATTGGTGGATGACCGGGTAGGGTCCAACTGGACAACCCCGCCTGCCAGCACCTTTTGAATTTGCTCCACCGTTATCGGGGAAAGCTCTTCGCCGTTGTTTTCTCCGAAGGTTTGATAATGCGTTGTGTCTTCATAGAGGCGAATGTAATAGGAATCAAGCTGCTTCATCTCACTTATGAACACTTCCGCCTCCGGTAAGGGAAGAGAGGCGTAGATACGGATGATATCCTGACTAAAGTTAGAGAGCGTTGTTCTCAAATTATCGTTTATCTTCTCTTCAAACATCAAAAAGGTCACCCAAAAAGCGAGAACGGTGCTCGCGATGACCGAGATTAAAAAAGTGAGGACAACCCGGATATATAAGGACTTGATCATTCGCAAACCTCAAGACGGTAACCCAACCCGCGAACCGTTTCTATGCGGAAGGCAGGTGAATTCGCGAATCGCTCCCGCAGGCGTTTAATATGGACGTCTATCGTCCGGTCATCTCCCGCATAGTCGATACCCCAAATCTGATCGATCAACTGCTCACGTGTATATACCTGTCCGGGAGTGCCTGCAAGCTTGTACAGCAATTCAAATTCCTTGAGCGGCAAGGCAAACGACTCTGCACCGTTCATCACCTTATACGCCTGCCGGTCCAGCACAACCTCACCCAACCGGATCGTCTGCATGGAGCCAATCCTGTACCGCTTCAATAATGCCCGGACACGAACCGTAAGCTCCATAGGGTCAAAGGGTTTGGTCAGATAATCGTCGGCCCCCAATTCGAAGCCTTTCACCTTCTCCCAGGTTTCTCCTCTAGCCGTCAACAGCAATAAAGGGAGCTCTGGGTTGGCCCTTCTCAGCTCCCTGCACAGTGCCCAGCCATCCATAACAGGCATCATAATATCGAGCACAACAAGATCAACAGGCGTTGTTCCAAAGATGTCGAGCGCTTCTTTCCCATCCTTGGCTTCAAGCGTAGCGAATCCGTCATTGCGCAGGAACAAACAAACGAGCTCGCGGATGTTCGCATCATCGTCGACAACCAGTATTGTAGGCATGCGTATCCTCAGTCCTTTTCTCAGTCCTCTTAGGTATAACCAGTATACACCAGATCCATGCAGCTCACGGAGCAAAAACCGCCGGGTGATCGCTCTTCCAGGCACCGATGCAGCCGATCAAGCAGGCCGTGTAGCTTCTCAGCACTCTATCCCCCCCGGCGTCCGCATACTCTAGTGCAAGATTGATCCGCGGCTTACGCCAAGCCATAATCCGGCCCGAGAATCCAGGCCACTCACACTCTTCATCCAATTCTGGCGGCCCGTAAGCTGCAATCGGCTCCTCCGGCGGGGAACTCATCGTAATCCCATCAGGCAAGGTGCCGGGATAAGGCGCTTTAATCCGGTCGTCGGAACCGGGAGCCAGAAAATGGACAGCGCCGATGATCCATTCATCAGGGTGTGTATTTTGAAGTCCGGTCAGCTCATTCAGTTTGGGGGCGCGGTAAATATCCATGCGGATGGACGCCTTCACACACCAGATAATATCGTCGTTGAAATAACTGCTTGGTGCTGGCATCCGCTTCACGCCGTAAGGCTGCAGCAACGCTTGAACGTTCTTGGGATGGTAAGGCTGGCCCAGCATGGCAATTAGCTGAACCGCAGGTTCATTCATATACATATCCAGTCCTTCCCTTCATCTGATTCTTCCTTGATTATCCAACTCTATTATAGCAAAAAGCACTCCCCATATATCCTGAGGAGTGCATCTTGCGTTTCTCTTTCTATCTACAAGGCTTTCGTGGTGAAAATCTCTATATCGGCGCTGTCACTTGCTTCGGCGCTCATGACAATTTTGAAGGTATGATTTTCAAACAACCGATTTGGAATATAGATATATCTGCTTCCTTCCGTAATGTTAGGCATGACTTCTACGATCTCGCCCGTTGTCACATTAGCGATGGCCAGGTTAACCGTTGGCATTTTGTCCGTCACCTTCTTGATGTCCATCACCAAGGTTTCACCGCTTTTTATCGTAAAGGTGCTGCCCACTTGTTTTCCTTGATTTCCATCGATATTTTGATTCAGCAATATTTTTCCATTAAATACATTGGTTATCTTATCTTTTTTATCATCACTGGTTAGAGCCTTTATCCCAGTCTGATCCCCATTTTCCTTGGTCCACATTTGGAATTTAAAATCATTGGGCTCGGTAACATTCATAATAACAATCATTCCCTGCCGGATAAGCTCGTTTATAAAAGCGGAGTGATCGTAGCGATTTTGTTTATCCTGATACTGAAGCTCAAACGCAATTTGATTTCGGATCATCTTCTCAATCACTTTGTCATCCTTATACGCAGCGGTTTTCTCTGTAAAAGCAACCGTAACCGTCTTTCCTTCAATGGATAAGCTCTTCTGTTCCAGCGCTGTATCCTTTTCCTGCCATTCGCGTTGGATCTGGTAATACGGCTCAGTCCGGTTGAATAAAGCTACTTTTAACCCGTCCTGATCAATGTAGAAGGGAGCATCCGTCACACGTGCCATCAAAAGCTGGGAAGGATTCGGGATGCTAAAAGTGCTCTTAACATTCTCTTCAAGAGTGTTAGCCGTATTATAGTACGTTTTGGTCGCTCCGGAATTATCAGTAACCGTCTTTGACTCTTCTGCAAACACCAAGGATGTAGAGACAATGGACAGGACGACCATAACACAAACCAATAATACACCTACATATTTTTTATTTGTTGCATGATTTCCCATAATCATTTCAAACCTCCTGTATAACTGTTTTTTACTTTTGAACAAGCTGCTGCTCAGAATGGGGGTTGGCTGAGATGCAAAGGCTAAGATCATCTCGCTATACTTTTTCTTTTCGCTCAGCTTCATATGTTTGGTTATCTTCTCGTCGCAGGAATATTCACAGGCTTCACTTAGATTGGCAATCGCCGCATAGGTGAGCGGGTTAAACCAATGCAAGGAATGAATGACTACAGCGAATAGCTTAATCCACGCATCCCCTTGTTTATAATGATTTAATTCATGGAGGATAGCCAGCTTGTAATCCTCTTCATCCACTGCTTTATCAGGAATGACAATGGTTGGTCTGAAAAATCCAACCAGCATAGGGGAATGGACATGCTCACTGATTACAATATCCAGACGATCCACCTTGCCGATCGGGAGTTGGCCAATCACTTTTTGCTTGAATCGGAAATAATTCACAAGATAACGGGATAGCATAAACAAAAAACCGCAGCTCCACACAATCAGGATACCATTGGAAACCGTTAATTCTGAAAGCATCCGGCTAAACCAGGTCGGAGCCTCCATCTCTTCAGGTGGCGGCGTATGAACGATTGCAGCTGTGTTGAACGTAATTTGCCCAACATTCCCCCTCTCATTGGTGGCCTGAGTCACGGGCATACTGTCGGTCACATTGAAATTAACATCAGCAGAAATCGGAATACGAACAGGCAAAACAAACAATATAAGCGTGATTACACATACAAGATAATACCCGTACCCTCCAAGCCTTTTGACCAGCATTTTCTTAAACAGTAGGATAAAAAGAACAACGAGGCTGCCTGTAAGAGTGGTTATGATTAGCCAGTTAATCATTCTCTTGTGCCTTCTTGTCAATAAACTGTCTGAGCTCTTCAATGTCTTCCCGTGATAGCTGCTCACCCTTGAATAACGTATTGATTAGACTCAGTTTGGATCCACTGTGGATCGAGCGGACAAACTGCATGGTTTGCATCTTCTGGTACTCCTCTTCGCTAATCACCGCCCAATATTCATGCGTGTGGGAACGGCCGAGCTTAACCGAATCCAATGCCCCTTTGTCAATCAAACGGCCGGCCAACGTAACAATGGTCGTCCCTTTTTTATGCGGAAGCTTCTCCATGATTTCCTTGGTCGTCATTCTTCTCCCGCTATCCCATACAACACGCATGATCTCCATCTCTGCCGCAGTAATGTTAACCATCTTCTCTCCCTCCATTCGTTTCAACGTCTTGTTTTTAATTATACACACCGTTGAAACGAAGTCAATCCTTCTCTGGTATTTCATTATTTTGGATACAGCATGTGGGTAGCGAAAGCAGAAGAATTCAACAAAAGCAGCCCCATGTCCAGAACTGCTTTGGCAGAGTTCTATACTTCATTCAAAAACGCCCTCATATCTTCAGCGAAGGTACAGTATCGAAGAAGCGGCTTGCTATATGTTTATGACGGACAACAAAACATACGCCGATCCGGAAAAGGCTGTTTTGGAAGCTTCAAACACGTTTTGTCCGCTATTATGATTCGATTTCAAGGTAGCGGCCCCCCATACTATCAGTTTCCTTCCTTTTGTATAAGCGAGGCTTCTTGTGCAGAAAGCTCCTCTAGAAGTGTATAAATGGCATCTACTGGTATCATTACACCGCAACCTGCGCTTAAACCTAACAGCATATGAAGGTAGAATTGAACCCTCTTTTTCTCGCGAATAATCCGATCTAATTCTGAGGTTTCCAGATTTTTTCCCTTCATTCGAGCCCACCCCGTACTTCCTTACCGTAATAGGTTTCAACACGGGCCACCAAATCACTTATAAATTTCCCAATCGTCTGCAGTTCAGCTTCCGTATAGGATTCAATGAATTGATAGAACCTTTCCTCTTTTTCTTTGTGCATCTTTTGATGCAGATGATAAACCTGTCTTCCCTTATCCGTTAAACAAAAATAAATCTCCTTACGGTTGTTATTCAATTGGCTTCTTCTAATAAAATCCATATCCAACAGCTTGGAGGTAATATTTGTAACATTTCCTTTGGATAATTTCATTTTCCTTACAATCCCGGTGTGGTTGATCGGCTCATGATCACCGATACAATCCATAACGTGTACACTCGTAATATTATTGGAAAGCATGTCAATCTGATGCTTGCGGGCTTGCTCCCGAAACAAGTTACTTTCATGCTCCGTATATAATTCATTCAAGTGCAGCATTCTGATATATTGCTCGTAAAGATGACCCTTAAGATGCTTTTGAAACTCCACATTAAAACCGCCCTTCATCAAATCGTTGGATCATTCAATATCGTTTATTTTGTTCACCACTGAACAAAAATATCATAGCATGATTGATAATGATTATCAATATCAAAATATAATATAATCAGTGTTTGTCGCTGCAAAAATTATTTGGGAAGATACAGTTGTCAGGTTTAAGTCAAGTCTTATGCGGTTATTTATACAAAACAAAAAAAGGAGCTATCCATAAGTCAGCTTTCACTGACTATTTGGACAGCTCTTGTTTTTTTTGCTTCTGAAAGATAAAAGGGTAGCGATGAATTGAACCAATAGGATCGGAAAAAATAAGTTCCAAATGCTCGGAATGGAAGCAACGGTGAAATAGAGGGAATAGGGCGCCAGCCAGACCAAAGAAATAGCCATAAGCAAGCGAAGACCAAGCCGGATCGAAATGGTCATAACGCCTGAAGGGAGTAGGAGCATGAGGACCACCATCACTTTTGTGCTGCTGGATACCTCCTGATCACTGGAAGGGTTAACAAACAGAAAAAAGAAGCTTAGCCCAATACCCAGTAGGGATAAGAAAAAGGCCGGCCACCTCACACCAGGACTCAAATGCCCCACCTCCTGTTCATGGGAAATCACATTATTCTACAAAAGAACATCCCTTCTGTCGACCGCTCAAAGCTTTTGGTGGTAAATATCTCAATATCCGCCTTATCGCTTTCTTCCCCGCTCATGACAACCTTGAATGTATGTTTGACAGATCCTCGGAACCCGAATATACCGGTTTGATCTCGAATTGCTCATACTTCAGGCCGTCCGTTATCAGTCTTACAATATCCCTGTCATCATCGACGACCAAAATCGTTTTTGTCATCCCTTATCCCCTTCAAAATTGCTCCACACCGTATAAATTGATTATAGCGGGAATCCATAAAATAATTATAAAGCAAACCTGAAGGTTTATGAAATTGAAAGCCGTCCGCCATCCAAGCTCTAATCAGCCTATACGATGAGTCAAACCGTCAAAATATAAAAAGGGTTCATGAAATTGTACAATGCACAATATCATGAACCCTTTTTGTGATGCCGGTGAGAGGACTCCAACCTCCATGGTCCTCTTGCTTTTACGCTGTCAGACCACCGTCTACAGGTAAAATAACTCCGGTAATGAAAGAGGCGTTATCACTAAGCAACCAAGCAGCCGCATTTGCAATCTCTATCGGTTCTGCTGGCCGTCTGAGTGGTGTCTTGGCGCTGATTTGCTCGATAATTTCAGGATTAATAGAAACCCATTGCTGAATCATATCTGTCATCGTTGTGCCCGGGGCAATCGCGTTAACCCGAATACCAGCAGGTCCATACTCGACGGCAGCCGTTTGAGTGAGGCTATTTACGGCCCGTTTGGCTGCACCATACGCTCCCAAACCCGGATTCCCCTTTAAGCTTCCCACACTACTGGTGTTAACAATAGCTCCTGATCCTGAGGTTTCCAGCATAGCTTTGATTTGGGCTTTCATGGACAGCCAAACCCCTTTGTAATTTACAGATTGAATCAGATCGAAATCTTCTTCTTTCTCATCAACCAAAGATGATACGGTAACCCCAAGACCTGCGTTGTTGAAAGCAGCATCAAGACGCCCATACCGTTCTACTGTTGCGCTTACAGCTTGTTCGACGTTTTTTGCATCTGACAAATCGGCTGTGACATATGCCGCATTTCCACCCAACTCCGCAATTTCATCTATGACCTTTGCAAGCTCCGATTCTGTTCTTGCCACAAGCATCACCGAGGCTCCTTGCTGTGCAAACAGTTTCGCTGCTGCTGCCCCGATTCCTCTTCCAGCACCTGTAATCATAATAACTTTGTTCTCTAACAATAATCCGGAAATATTGGTCATGTTCATTCTCCTCAGTTGTTCGTTTTATTGATCTCATCAACTGCCTTCAGTATACTTGGATTATAAAGTTATAACGATATCCTGCTTTATGGTAGGCTTATGAGTGACAGGATAAGGGGGATTTTCAGTTTGAACGATAGTGAACGTCGTATAGTACTGGGTAATTATTTGAAAAAATTGAGGACCTCCCTCTCTCCTTTGGATGTTGGACTCGTCCCCGGCAATCGTCGGCGGATACAGGGTCTTAGACGTGAAGAAGTTGCACGCATCGCCAATATCGGTTTATCGTGGTATACACGCCTTGAGCAGGGCCGCGATATTCATCCCTCAGTGAGCGTGCTGGATAGCCTAGCTTTGGCCCTCAAATTAACTCCCAATGAACGAAGACATCTTTTTCTCCTGGCAGGCGAGTTACCTCCGCCTCAATTAACTGCTACTGGAGAGAAAATTAGCCCAGACATTCAGGCCATGCTAGATAAATTAGACCCGAATCCGGCTTATATAATCGGAAAAAGATGGGACTTTATTGCTTGGAACAACGCAGCAAATACTGTATTTACGATCGACAAACTATCCCCTCCACATCATTATAATTTGATGTGGCGTCAATTCACTGATCCCGTCTGGAGAGAAAGCTCAGAGGATTGGGAGAGCGTCTCAAAACGGATTGTTGCCGAATTTCGCATATCAAGGTCTCGTTACCCAGGTGATGCTTCATTCGACGAGTTAGTCGAAGATCTCAAGAGCACAAGTGCTGATTTTACAAGAATGTGGCAGCAGCATGAGGCTCCAAGTTCCCTTGACGGCTATAAAAAGCTCATTCATCCTGCTCTTGGAACTATCGAGTTTAACCATATTACGTTTCAATTCCCCAACGAGCCGGATCAAATAATGATGATTTATATGCCCTATCCAGTAACAAAAGCGCTTTTGACCATGAACAAAGGGTAAGAAAACACGTGATCTCGCATTTTCATTTAAGGTCTCTTCAGCCCATACCATGAGTAAAACGATCAAAACATAAAAAAGCCCATGAAATGTACATTGTACAATTTCATGGACTCTTTATGTAGTGCCGGCGAGAGGACTCGAACCTCCACGGTTTCCCTCACGATTTTGAGTCGCGCGCGTCTGCCATTCCGCCACGCCGGCTTGTTCAAACGTTCCCTAAGAGATTCGAACTCCTGGCCTTTTGATTCGTAGTCAAACGCTCTATCCAGCTGAGCTAAGGGAACAAATAAAAAAAGGCGCCACCCAGATTCGAACTGGGGGTAAAGCTTTTGCAGAGCTCTGCCTTACCTCTTGGCTATGGCGCCATATTATGGAGCGGACGAAGGGATTCGAACCCTCGACCCTCGCCTTGGCAAGGCGATGCTCTACCACTGAGCCACGTCCGCATCATACTGGGGATCTAGGATTCGAACCTAGGAATGACGGAGTCAAAGTCCGTTGCCTTACCGCTTGGCTAATCCCCAATAAACAGAAAAAAAATAAGTGGGGCGATCGAAGGGAATTGAACCCTCGAGTGTCGGATCCACAAACCGATGCGTTAACCACTTCGCCACGATCGCCATGTTACTAAGTTTGAATGGCAGGGGCAGCAGGAGTTGAACCCACACTAACGGTTTTGGAGACCGCTGTTCTACCATTAAACTATGCCCCTATGTAAATGTCAAATAAAGAAATGGTGGAGGGCGATGGATTCGAACCACCGAACCCGAAGGAAGAGATTTACAGTCTCCCGCGTTTGGCCACTTCGCTAGCCCTCCACAAAAAAATGGTGCCGGCTAGAGGACTTGAACCCCCAACCTACTGATTACAAGTCAGTTGCTCTACCAATTGAGCTAAACCGGCACAATAGATGGTGGCTTGGGACGGAATCGAACCGCCGACACGAGGATTTTCAGTCCTCTGCTCTACCGACTGAGCTACCAAGCCTTATGGTATTGATAAAAAAATGGCGGAGCCGACGAGATTCGAACTCGCGGTCTCCTGCGTGACAGGCAGGCATGTTAGGCCTCTACACCACGGCTCCGCGGTATTGCGGGGGCAGGATTTGAACCTGCGGCCTTCGGGTTATGAGCCCGACGAGCTACCGGGCTGCTCCACCCCGCGTCATAAATATGGTGGGCGCTGAGGGGATCGAACCCCCGACCCTCTGCTTGTAAGGCAGATGCTCTCCCAGCTGAGCTAAGCGCCCAAGAAACATGACCCGTAGGGGATTCGAACCCCTGTTACCTCCGTGAAAGGGAGGTGTCTTAACCCCTTGACCAACGGGCCACTAGAAAAATAGTGGCGGAGAGAGAGGGATTCGAACCCTCGAGACGCTTGTGGCGCCTACACGATTTCCAATCGTGCTCCTTCGACCAAACTCGGACACCTCTCCATATGGCTCCCCGAGCAGGACTCGAACCTGCGACAACTCGATTAACAGTCGAGTGCTCTACCGACTGAGCTATCAGGGAATATACACTACAGTTCAGAGCTTGCGCCCTGAAAACCGGATGCGAAACGAGGTCACCGACACCTCATGATCTAAACCACTGCTTACGAAGGGAGTGTGACTTGCGCCACTCTCGTAGGTTAAGCCCTCGACCGATTAGTATTCGTCAGCTCCATGCATTGCTGCACTTCCACCCCGAACCTATCTACCTCGTCGTCTTCAAGGGGTCTTACTAGATTGGGAAATCTCATC
>JAEWGW010000010.1 GCA_023388055.1 Bacillota bacterium
CGGTGGTCGGGTTGACCAACACCACCTCCAGGCCTTGCTCCAAGAGCCAGTTGGCCAGATTAAACCAGTAGTGACCGGTGGGCTCCATGCCCAGAAGGACCGCGGTCAAGCCGTGTTTGACCATGCCTTGCTGCATCCAGGTGAGCAGCGTGATAAAGCCATCCCGCGTGTTGGAGAAGGGCAGGGAACGCGTGGTGAGAACCCGCCCCCGGTAGTCGGTCAGTTGAGCGACATGGATATCCTTCGCCATGTCGATGCCGATGATGGCATGGTGGGTGGAAATCCGGTCAATCCGTTGATTCAGAGCGTGTAATGTTGTAGACTTCATAGTAAGCGCCTCCTTGGTGGGTTTTAGGGCATTGACCCGTCACACCCCCATCATACGAGGCGCCCCTGTTTTTGTCCAAGGCCATTTTCTTAGCCTACACAGGAATGTTTAGAGCGGACGGTGCCAGGGAGTAGGCAAACTGTAGGCGGCTGATTAGTTAAACTAACCAGTTTTGGTCCATAAATCTGATGGGTTGGAGAGGAGTGAAGCCGATGGTTCAGGGTGAGGCGTTTTTGCGGGCGGTGGAATGGAAAATGGGACGGGTGCCTTCCGAACGGAGCTACCCATATACCCTGCCTTCTGTCCGGCAGCTGGACAGGCTGAAATTCCATCCGGCAGTAACCTATTTGATCGGCGAGAACGGATCGGGCAAGTCCACCATTTTGGAGGCGATTGCCGTAGCCTGGGGCTTTAATCCGGAGGGAGGCACGCACAATTTTGCCTTCTCCACCTGGGAGAGCCATTCGCCTCTGCATGAGGATCTAAGACTGGTGCGCAGTGCCAGGCAGGCGAAGGACGGGTTCTTTTTCCGGGCGGAGAGTTATTATAATGTGGCTACACATATTGAGGAGCTGGACAGGCAACCCGCCTGCGCGCCGCCCATCATCCAGTCCTACGGAGGCAAATCGCTGCATCACCAGTCTCACGGGGAGTCCTTCTTCGCCACCTTCCTCCACCGGTTCCGGGGGAACAGTCTCTATATCCTGGATGAACCGGAGGCAGCCTTGTCCCCGTCCCGGCAGATGTCCATGCTCTCCCGTATCCATCAGTTGGTGCAGCAGGGTGCTCAATTCATCATTGCCACCCATTCTCCTATACTTATGGCGTACCCGGATTCCATCCTCTATGATCTGGGAGACTCCGGCATTGAGGTCAAGACCCTGGAGGAGACGGACCATTTCCTGATTACCAAGGAGTTCGTCAACAACAGGCAGCGGATGCTGCGGGAGCTGCTGGAGTAGCGCGCATACCAGCATTGGACGTTCCGGCGAAGAAGATGAATGATTGGGCCGGATATCGATCCGGTAAAAAGAACGTAGGGGCCATCGTCCCTGCGTTCTTTTTTGGTTAGAATGGTCCGGGGGATGCTCCAGCGGCAGGGTGTGCCAGGTAGAATAATATTGTATAAACGGAGAAAATTGCTGCACAGTAGGGGATCACTCAGCTGAGGCTGGGTAAATGGAAACGTTGTCCCATTACGGGTAGATACTACGTGGGTGTGGCAAAATAACGGAAGCGGATTTCCGCTAAACCCCCCCGCCTCCCCGGAAAAAGCAGAGATGCCGTGAGAATAGCGGAAGAGGGTTTCCGCTATTGCCGGTCAGAGCAGGCACCTCCGGTTAATAACGGAAAAGAGCTTCCGTTATTTCTGGTCAGGGCTCACCTATGGTCAATGGGAGGCGACTTGGCGCCCACACCAATTTGATGGAGGAGCACTATGAACGAAGCCATTATTGAGAAAATCGCCCGGATGCGCCCGCTGCTGTATCATTTTACCCGGGTGGCCAATTTACCGTCCATCATCCGCTCCGACCGGCTGCTGTCAGCCAGCGCGCTGCATCCCGGGGGCCCGGATACCCGCCGGACCCAACCGGTGGAGGTCCGCCACCCAGCCGGGAGCGCGATCCTTAACCCCCACCTGCGCATCGCCGGCAGCATGATGGCTGAAGGGGTTAGCCAGGAGGACTTCCGCTCGTGGCTGAACCGCCATGTGTTCTTCTGGCCAACGGCCCGGGATTGCCGCCAGATGCTGGAGGTCTACCGGCGGCGGGAGCCGGAGAGCCGGTTCTGCGTGTTGGCGCTGGACACCCGGCAGCTTCTAGCCGCCCATTATGCCAACATCCGGCTCACCAAATACGATTCGGGCAGCTCGCCGCGGTTTCCCCACCGGTGCTCCTACCGCAAAAGCCCGGAGCTGTTTTTGCCGCTCCCCCAATTCGGCAGCAGCACAAGGGCGGATACGCCCACCACTGTCCCGGAGATCAAGGAGGTGCTGGCCGACGGCCAGGTAACCGGAATAACACAGCTGCTGCGGGCCGTCTACATTCAGGAGGACGAGGAACTGCCTGCGGACTGGAGCTATCTGCGGAGGTCAATGGAGGAGCTATAAGCCGGAGAGCCTCGGGCAACATGTATATTTCCCGTGCAATACACTATATTTACGGTTTTTTGACGCTCCTGCAAGAAGTGGGAGTGTTTTTTGGCGTGAAGTCGGATGCACAGACAGAAGGATTAGCCTACAATGAAAGCGGATAAGTACAGCAGAAGAGACGCATAAGGAGAGAGAAAAAAATGAAGCGTAAATTTGCCTATTCGGTATCCGTCCGCATGAAATTCCTCATCTATCTGGCCCTGCTGTCCAGCGTGCCGGTGGCCCTGATGGGCTGGTTCGCCGCGGCGTACGGCAGCAGCACTGTAACGGAGATGACCTTTGCCAATAACGCCGCCATCCTCAAAAATCTGGAGAAGGAAATGAACGGCGAGTTCAAGAAAATCGACAATCTGCTCCTGCAATATTCCTATCAAAATTCGATATTTAACCAGCTCGTACAATCCGATCTGAGCTATGAGAATTATTCCATGATTTGGGACCTGTACAATACCCTGAACAATCTGCGCAGCGGGCTGGAGCATGTGGCGGAGATCGACTTCTATAATATTGCCTTCGGCAAGGTGCTTACCCCGAGTCAGGGAGTGCTGAGCGAGGAGGCGTTTATGGACCCCGAAGTTCTGCGGAGCGCCCGGAATGCCGTAAACGGAACCTGGGTTAACACCAGAACCAATATCAACAGCCGGCTGCCGGGGCGCCTCCTGGCATATACCCGGCCCATCCAGAACAAACAAACCTGGAGGATCGAAGGAGCCATCATTGTGTATCTGGATGCGGAGGCCATCAGCCGGACCATGCTCAGCGCCAAGGATCCCCGGACGGAATATTTTGTGCTGGATCGGGAGGGCACCATCCTGATGGATTCCCGGACAAGCCGGATCGGACAGACTCTCGAAACCTCCCGCCTGCGGGAGGAGCTGCCCTTCGGAGGGCGTGTGCAGGAGGCTGAGTTCGAAACCGAGCTGAACGGAACAAAATTGCTGATCAACGGGCAATATTCCCCGTATCGGGACTGGTTCTACGTTTCGGCGGTGCCCTTGGAGCTCCTGACCCAGCCCTCCGTGCATCTGCGGAATCTCCTGCTCACCATCAGTCTGGGCCTGGTTATCCTGGCGCTAGCTCTGGCGGTGGCCGCCAGCAAAAGCTTGTATTCGCCGATCCAGCGGCTGACCAAGCGGGTTTTCAGCCACGGCAATACGTGGAAGGATAAGAACGAATTCAGCCTCATTGCCCGCTACATCGATTCGGTAGAGGAAAATAACGAGGCTCTCCAGGAGCGGTTCCGGACCGCCATGGCCGACATGCAGAACCATGCACTGTTCCAGCTCCTGCTGGGTAATCTGAAGGACACCCACTATCAAGGGGAGTTGGATTTTGGCAGCGGGGAAATTGCACTCCTGCTGGTGGAGCTGGATCAGCTGCAATTGGAGCGCCAGTTCTCCAGGGGCGACCAGTTTCTTTACTATTTTGCCGTACAAAATATTACAGAGGAGGTGCTCCGTAACGGGGGCCGTGTGAAAATGCTGATGATGCGGCCGGGCCTGTTTGCCGTTGTTCATGAGACGGAAGGCGCCTCCGGGACAGAGGCTCTCCGCAGCCGGGGGGAAGCGGTGCTGGACGCCATCCGCACCTACCTCAAGCTGCCCTGTGTTATTTCCGCCAGCTATTCCCCCGGAGGGCTAACCGGGTTAAGCGACGCTTATGCGGAAGGGATGAAGGCGCTTACCTACAGCTTTATTTACGGGCATAACCAGGTCATTCTCTGCAATGAGCTGGACCCGTCGTATTCGGCGGAGGCGGATGAGTTGGAGGCGTATGAGGCGGAAATCCTGCTGCAGCTGGAGTCGGGCCATCCCGAGGCTTCCGAGGAATGCTTCGGGCAGCTGATGGAGCTGATCCGTGACAATTATTCCCTGTTGCCCGAGGAGATATTCGGTTACTTCGCGAGCCTCTCCGGCAAGCTGTGGAATGCGGCGGATAAGCAATACGGGCGGGCTTTGGCGGAGACGCCGGTGAAGGCGTGGATTCTGGAGCTGGCCGCACAGCGGACACTTCAGGAGGTGGAGGTTTACTTCCGTACCGACTTGTTCCAGCGCCTCCGTGATACCGCCGGCAAAGTCAACAAACAAAGTCATGAGGAGCAGCTAATCGCCACGGTGACGGACTATATCCAAGGCCATTATGATGAGGATCTTTCCCTCCAGCTGTGTGCGGATCTGGTTTCCCTGAATACCTTCCAGCTCAGCCGGATGTTCAAAAAGGTCAAAGGTGTCAATTTCGTCGATTATGTCATCGATTACCGGGTGGGCATCGCCAAGGAGCTGTTGGCCAATCCGGAGCTGAAGGTGCTGGACATCTCCGACAAGCTCCGGTACGGCTCGGTAAAAAGCTTCATCCGCCTCTTCAAAAAGGTTACTGGCCTCACACCGGGCAGCTACCGAAAACAGCTTTTGCAGGAAAAGGAATAACGAGTTTCCCCAAAAGTGAAGCGAAGCTCCGGTGCAAAATCCGAATACTTTTGGGGGAGCCCCGCAAAGTAGCCCCCAAAAGTGAAGCGCAGCTCTGAAGCAAAATCCGGGTACTTTTGGGGGAACCCCCGCAAATAAAGGGAGTTTTCGCATGGGGAGAGGTTGCCTGTTTTGCAGAGGACTCCTGTAAATATGGTGTATTGAACGCCCCCTGCTCCGTCCGTTACGATGAGGCCACGGAAAGGGGGGAGAAAACATGGAAGCGCAAACTCAGGCCGGTTATCCGGCCGCAAGCAGGACCGCCAACCGGCATAAGCGTCTTTTGAAGAGAGCGGTAAAGGAACGGTATCTGTGGCTGATGGCTATGCCCGGCATTCTGTTTTTGGTGATTTACAAGTACGTGCCGATGCTGGGTGTGGTCATCGCCTTTCAGAAGTACGTGCCTGCCAAGGGGATTCTGGGAAGCAATTGGATAGGGTTGGACAATTTCCGGCGTATTGTGGAAAGCCCGGATATCGGACGTTATTTTATGAACACCATTATTATCAGCTCGTATCAGATTGTCTTCGCCTTCACGATTCCCATCGTGCTGGCGATTATGCTGAACGAAATAACCAGCCCCATCATCAAGCGGTTTATCCAGACGGCGCTGTATCTGCCGCATTTTCTGTCGTGGGTGGTAGTGGGCGGCATCTTCTACATGCTGTTCAAAAGCGACGGCTCTGTCAATACGCTGCTGTCTGCATGGGGACTGGATCCCATCAATATTTTGTCCAATAAGGATACCTTTCGGGGTATGCTCGTGCTCCAGGTCATCTGGAAGGAATCCGGCTGGGGCACCATCATTTATCTGGCGGCGCTCACGGGAATTGACCCGGAGCTGTATGAAGCAGCCAAAATCGACGGTGCCGGACGCCTCCGCCAGATCTGGAATATTACACTGCCGGGCATCAAATCCACCATTGTCATGCTGTTTATTCTGCGGCTGGGCAGTGTGCTGGATGTGGGCTTCGAGCAGGTGTACCTGATGCTGAATTCCTCGGTTTCCGAGGTGGGTGAGGTGCTGGAAACCTATGTGTACCGGGTGGGTGTGGTCAACGGCAACTTCAGCTTTACCACGGCAGTAGGGCTGCTGAAGGGTGTGGTGGGTATGGTGCTCATCGTATCGGCCAACTATTTGGCCCGCCGGGTAGGCGAAAAGGGCATTTATTGACAGGCAGGATAATCGGTTGGGAAGATATGACCTGAAGAAAGCGGGTGTATGGTTTTGAATAAAAAATGGACGGTTGGTCTCAGCGCAGTATTATCCTTATCTCTTCTGGCAGCCTGCTCCGGCAACAGCGGCGGGAGCACAGACAACGCCTCCCCGACCGGGGAGAAAAAGCTCAAGATCCGGGCCATGAACATCCTTTACGGCGCGGCACCGCCGGAGAACGGCTCCGGCAAAAAGGCGCTGGAGGAGCGGTACAACATCGATTATGAATTTATGCCGGTGGCCTCGGGAGAGTACAACAACAAGCTGGGGGTGACCCTGGCCTCCGGGGATATTCCGGATACCCTTCTGTTCCCGGGTTTGGACCAAATCTACTTCAACGCCATCGACAACAGCCAGTTTATTCCTCTGGAGAAGTACCTGGCCGATACGAAGGAATACCCCAACCTGGCCAAAATTCCGGAGGATCTGAAGAAAATCCTCACCTACAAAGGCCATATCTACGGCATTCCCCGGCTGCGGGGCGTACCGGGACACACCATTGTCATGCGCAAGGATTGGCTGGATAAGCTGGGCCTGGCCGTGCCCACGACCTACGATGAGCTGTATACCGTGTTGAAGGCCTTTAAGGAGAAGGACCCGGACGGCAACGGCAAGGACGATACCTATGGCTTGGCTGTGGGCATGAGCGATGCGGGGTTAATCGGAGCCAATGCGGTGTCCTCGGGCATGCGGGCCCTGGCGGGGAATTGGGTGCAGGACGGCAGCGGCGGGCTCATTCCCATGGAATTTACCCCGAAGGCGAAGGAGGCGTTCAGCTTCTATGCCAAGCTGTACAAGGAGGGCATCATTGCCAAGGACTTCGCCATCAAGAAGGACCAGCAGGTGGAGGATGATTTCCTCTTGGGCAAGGCCGGGGTGTACGGAAACAGCGCCTATACCTTCTTCACAGCGGCCCGTTATGAAAAAGCCAGAGCAGTTAATCCGAAGTTCGAGCTGGTGGCGCTGCCTCCGTTGAAGAATGCGGACGGCACCCAGGGGTATATGAAATTCTCCGGGTATTTCGGGATTTTCGCCATCTCGGCAGATGCAGGCAAGGACGAGGCCAAGGTGAAAAAGATTCTGAAGATCCTGGATGACCAGATTGGGGAGGAGGGAGCCACTTTCGTCCGCTGGGGCGTGGAGGGCACTCACCACAAGGTGGAGAATGGCGTAAAAACCCTCACCGACCTGGGCAAAACGGAAGGCCCTAGCCTCTACAGCCTGACCAATCCCCCGGCTACCGGCCAATGGATCTATGGAAGCACCGACTCGGAGGAAATCCGCAGGATGAAGGATATTTCCTACAAGGTGGCGCTGGAGGGCCAGCCGTATTTGAATGAAGTGGAGGGTCTGATCTCCAAAACCATGGCGGAAAAAGGCTCCGACCTGAGCAAGTTTGTTTCCGACGGCATCGCCAAAATTGTGATGGGCCAAGCACCTGTGGACAGCATCGACAAGCTGTTCGAGGATTGGAAGGCGCGGGGCGGCAGCAAGGTGATCCAGGAATACACCGATGCCTGGAAGGCCAGGTGAGGTCCATGCCGCAGTCCAGACGGTTCGACCTGATCTTCAACAGCCTCATCTATCTGGTGCTGGGCTTCGCCTCTCTCCTGACGCTGCTGCCCTTCGTCAATGTGGTGGCCCAATCCTTGGCCAGCACCAGGGAGGTCGTGTCAGGCAAGCTGATTTTATGGCCGGAAACCTTCGATTTGTCATCATACAAGTATATATTTAACACGGGAATCTTCTTTACCTCGCTGAAAAATACCCTGTGGATCACGGTGGTGGGCACAACGGTGAATATGGCTGTTACCTCCCTGACCGCGTATGTATGCTCCCGGGGCAGCTTCAGCGGCAGGCGGCCGCTGCTCCTGCTGATTCTCTTCACCATGCTGTTCTCCGGGGGCATGATCCCCACCTTCCTGGTGGTGAAGGCTACGGGTCTGATGAACTCCCTGTGGGCGCTGGTGATTCCCTCCGCTGCCTCCGCCTTCAACATTCTGGTGATGCGTGAGTTTTTCGAATCCATTCACGAAAGCATCATCGAATCGGCGACCATCGACGGGTGCAATGACTTCGGCATCTTCGTGCGGATTGTGCTGCCCTTGTCCCTGCCGGCGCTGGCTACCTTTACCTTGTTCTACGCCGTTGGCAACTGGAACCAATATTTCTCGGCCATTCTGTATCTGAATAAATCCGGTCTGTGGCCGCTGCAGATTCTGCTGCGCCAGGTGGTGCTGGTGGGCCAGGCTGACATCTATTCCGCTATGGCCAATGAAGAGATTATGCCCCAGCCGGTAACCATTCAGATGGCGACCGTGGTGCTGGCCTCCCTGCCCATCGTGATTTTGTATCCTTTCCTGCAAAAATATTTCGTGAAGGGTCTGACGCTGGGCTCGGTGAAGGGGTAACGGCTATCGGGCAGCAGCTGAACGGAACCGGAGGCAACCGGGAGCACCGGACAGCATGGGACAGAGCCGGATAGAACCGGGCCGTAAACGAGGAAAAATCCGCCCCAACCTGGATGGGCTGGAGCGGATAGAGGGTCAGGCTGCTGTTACTTGGACTTGCTTTGTACGGAGGCGTAGTAATCGGCGAACACGTCGGCGAAGGCTGCTGCTGTCCGTTTGTTTTCCTCCAAGGTGTTGTTGACGCCCCCGAATTCCAGAAGCAGGCTGTTGGGCGAAAGGGACTGGTTATATTCCCCGTTCCCCTGATGCGCACTCTTCACCAGAACGCCCCGGGACAACCCGGGGTATTTCTTTTCCAAGAGCTTGTTCAGCGCTTCGGCAAAAGCGGCATTGTCCTCATAGCCGGGGTTGCCTGTGCCGATGACGAACATGATCCGGGCGTATGCCTTGCCATTAATGGTGGCCGTAGTCTGATTGTACGGCACGTCGGCGTCCCGGTGGATGTCAAATAAATAGGATAAGGCCGGATTGGTATTTTTGGCCTCCAGAATGGTCTTGCGGGACTCGGAATAGGCTTGGGTAAAGGAAAGGTTCTTCAGCACCAGACGTCCGGCAATATCGTCGTTGGCGGTGATGGCGGGGACCCCCTTCTGCTGGAGAACACGCCCCAATTCCTGACCCACGAGGGTGATGTTGGTTTTGGCGTCGTCCACCGAGCTTCCGGATTTGCTGCCGGCTACATTCTTCCAGGACTCCCGGTTATGCGTATGGTAGATGTACACCTGGCCGCCTGCGCTTTGGCCGGCGCTGCCGGATAAGGTGGTGGGGGTGACAACCCAGCTTGCGATGTAGGCGGTTTTTCCGTTGGCGGTGGTCACCTTGTACCAGGCTCCTTCGGTGCCGGTGGCGGTATAGGTTTCTCCCGGCTGAGCCTTGGCCACAACGGCGCTCTCCAGGTTGGGCTCCGCCCTTACATTAGTGACGTCGATAATGTTCAGGATGGTGCGGGAGGCTTCAGCCTCCGTCTGCTTTCCGCCGGTGGCGAGTTTCTCCTGTACAGTCGAAGCCTTCGCCGGCTTGTTCTCGGCGGTTTCCACCACCCAACTGGCCACGTAGGCGGTTTTATCCTCGGCTAATACGACCTTATGCCAGTCGCCTCCGGGACCTGCTACCGTTTCGACAATGGCGTAGGTTTGGCCGGGCTGGGCTTTTTTGACCACGGGCGCGTCCAGGCTGGGGCTTTGGCGTATGTTGGTGACGTCTGTAATGTTGGCCAGCTGTTGGGACGAAGAGGCAGCAGCTGCTGCACCGGATGATGAAGCGCTGGCAGCCGAGGGCAGCCGTGCCGGGCCTGCGGCATATGCCGGTTGGGCGCCGCCGATCAACAATCCGCTAACGACAATTCCACACAGAAAATGATACCGCAATCGCAAGAATCCCCTCTCACTGATAAATGTTGGTTGAAAACAACAATTCGACAGCGTGTGTGGTATTCCTGCCTGGAACGGGAGAAAAAGTCGCTTTCCGCTGGAAAAAGGGAACCTGCGGGAGCAGCCGATGGAATGCATCCGCACCTTCCCTGATTCTAACGGAAGCCACGGCCGCTATTCCGCCCTAATAAGCCTCATCAAAAATCTAACGGAAGCGAGCGCCGCTATTTGGTCCATTTTGCCAGTTTGCGGCCCAAATGTGATCCAATAGCGGCTCCTGCTTCCGTTAGATTTTTTGGCATGCCGTTTTGGGCAAAATAGCGGCGCTCACCGCCGTTAGAAAATGCGCCTCCCAGCTGCCGCTATCCACCAACAGCTTCCGCACGCCTCACCTTCACAAGTGCTCCCCGCAGTTTTGCCCGCGCTCACCAATACTCCGCCTCTCACCGTTTGCTCCCTTTAAACAAAACCGAGCAGGCGCCAAGCACCCCAAAGGCCAGCGCCAATGACGAGAAAAATACAGGCAGCACCCCAAGCCCAACGGAGAACGCCGTCCCATTGGCTTCAAACCGGGAAAACGCCCCGCCGTGGAAGATGATGTCCAGCTTGGTGACAAAAGCCAGGAAGGCGAGGCTCAGCGCATACACCAAGCTGAATTGGAATGCTTGCACCAGCTTCTCCCGAAGGCTGCCCGGCTGCCCGGCCAGCTTCTTGCCTGACCATAGCAGCACAGCCAGCGCAATCACCAGCACCAGTCGTGCCGCAACCGGATAACCGGCTCCAGAGAGCAGCGGATCCGGACCGCCTGGAGAGCTGGCGATGCCCGCCCACACGCTGGCTGTGGTTAGCCCGCTTCGTGTCACAAGTTCCAGCTCTCCCAGGTTCGCCACGCCCCAGGCATACCCGCCCAGCTGCGGCATCAGCTGTATTCCTGTCCGCAATGTTTCATTCTCCCCTGCTTGGGCCAGCCAAACAACCAGCATCAGCACGGATGCCGCTGCCCAACCCCAGCCTGTGGCCTGCAGTGCTGCCGGCACCGGACGGAAGGTCCCCTGCGCCAACACTCCCCGGTGCCGCCTTCCCAGAAGTGCCTGTCCCAGCCAACTGAACAGCGTGCCGAATAGCAGCCCATGCAGGAAAGCCTCCCCCGGGGAAAAGGAGTAGTCCACCGCCCCCTTCAGCGAGGTAAAAAGCACCTGCGTGGATACCTGGCGGTGGAAGCCGGCGAAGGAGGCGGCCGTCAGCAAAAACAAACCATAAATGCCCCCGATGATCAGGGAAACCGGCAAGGTTCCCTGCAGCTTGGAATAACCATGCCAGCGGGCCGCCCCATACCCTCCGGCAGTTAGCGCCACCAAGGGAAACAGGAGAAGGGCCAGCCATTTCAGACTCATATCCATACCGCCGGATACCAGGTCCGACAAACCGGAGACGGCAAGCTTGGCCTGCACCAAATGGACATACATCATAAGCTCGGGCATATCGATCAAGTCCAGCTGCTTCAGCCAATTTTGAAGCAGCGGTACCTCTCCCAGCCGGACCAGCAGGGGAAACTGCTCATTTATGTGCCGCGCCAGGGAAACATCCGCCAACAGCACCAACAAAAGAATCAGAACCATTGCTATAACCGCACCCAGCACAGCACCCGTAAGCAGCCGGAGAATACCCGGAGCCTTTTTTTCAAAGTCCGGATGGGACACATCGCCTTGCCTGGAATAGAGTCCGTTCAATTTGCAGCACTTCCTTTCGGATGGAGCAAACCTGCCTTACGGTTCACAGTTTACCTGATTGCCGGCTGATTTGCTACCGCACCGGAAAATTCTGTCTTTACCATTCATTGGATAAGGCAGTACACTCTGTATAACAGATCATTCCAGATACGAAAGGAAGCCTTCTTATGAAAATCATCATTACTGGCGCAACCGGCGCGCTTGGTGGCCACGTCATCCGTCATCTGCTTCAAACCGTTTCGGCCGCTCATATTATTGCCGTTGTCCGTTACCCGGAGAAGGCCGCCCCCTTGGCGGAGCTTGGGATTGAAATCCGGCAGGGGGATTACAATGACCCCGTTTCGCTTGCGTCGGCATTCCAGGGCGGAACCAAGCTGTTGTTCATCTCCAGTCCAGCAACAGACGATGCCTTGCGGGTGGTCCAGCATGCCCAGGTGGTGAAGGCTGCCCGGGATGCAGGTATCCGGCATATCGCCTATACAAGCTTTGCTTTTGCAGAGGATAATCCCTTCGCCCTTGTTCACCTGGCTACCGAAAATGCCATACGCGCTGCAGGGATCCCGTATACCTTTCTCCGCAACGCAGGGTATGTGGAGTTTTTCGTGAACCCTGCCGCCATCCAGGCCAATCTCCGCTCCGGGCGTATCATCACCAATGCGGGTCAAGGCAGAGTGAATGCGGTAAGCCGGTATGACCTGGCGTCAGCGGCGGCAACGGTGCTCACAGGAGAGGGCCACCAACACAAAACCTACACCCTTGTTTCCGGAGCTCCCTGGAGCTTTGATGAGCTGGCCGGGCTGCTGACCGAGCTTTCCGGCACAGCGGTGGCGCACCAGGCGGTTTCCTTCGAAGAGGAGCTGCGTTTGCTCGTTCAGGCCGGGTTGCCTGAAGCCGTGGCTCGGATGATGGCCTATGTCTACACCACGGTAGCCGAAGGCAAAATGGAGCGTGGCGGCAGTGACCTGGCAGCCTTGATCGGCTCCGAAACACCCCTCCGCGAGCTGGTAAGAAGGGTTATGCAGGAATGAATTAACCGGAGAATCACCCATACATAGAAGGGAAGGCCCACCTCACCCATGAAAATCATCGTGACCGCAGGAGCTATCATTAAAGATACGGCAGGCAGAATCCTGCTTCAAAGAAGGTCGGATTACGGAAACTGGGGGTTGCCCGGCGGAGGTATGGTGCCCGGCGAAGCCGTTGAGGAGACGATGAAGCGGGAGGTTCTTGAAGAAACGGGGCTGGAGGTTCTCCAGTCTGAATTTTACGCGGTCTATAGCGGAGAGAGAATGCAGTATACCTACCCCGATGGAAATCAGGTTGTGTTCGTCATGTTTTTGTTCCATGCGGAAGCTAATTTGGAAGGAAAGCTGGATCATGATGGGCAAACTCTGCTGTTCCAGGATGAAGCCTGCGAATCCCTGCAGCTTCAATTTTTCCATGTAGAGGACATGGAATTGGAGCAGATCAGCTCTGTCCAACGGCCGGTCTTTGAAGATCTTCGGAAGAATCTCACATCCACTTTGAGAACATAAGAGGAGAAAAACATGCCGTACCCTTTTGACTGCATTACAGAGTTTATGTTTGTTGAAACCGCACTTGAGCCCGCGGACGTGATTCTGGTTCCTGGCGGAAGCCACCCTCAGCTAATTGAAAGAGCGGCCGACTTGTACCATCAGGGAATGGCCCCTTATATTTTGCCGTCCGGGGGGCCGACCAAGAATGTTGCGTCTACGGAATGGGAGTTTCTCCGGGAGGTTGGAGTCGGATGTGGTGTTCCGCAGGAGGTCATCCTCCGGGAAGATCAGGCTGCCAATACCTTCGAAAACGCCAGATTTTCCTGGAAGGTCCTCCAACAACACGGCGTTCCTGCGCAAAAGGTAATCCTTGTATGCAAATCCTACCATGCCCGGAGGTCCTTGCTGACCTACCAGACTGTTTTCCCGCAGACAACGAAGTTTATGGTATGTCCGGTTGCGGACAAAACAGGCATAACCAAGGACAACTGGTATCTGGAGGAGCCCTCTATCCAAAAGGTCATGGGTGAGCTGACCAAAGTCGGCCAATATTTTGCACATCACATTCCCAATTGGGTCGGAAAATAAAAATCCCGCCGGCTCCAGGCTGGCGGGGAGTGCTCAATTGATTGCTTTATAGTACATACAGTAGCCGTTGTTTGCTCCATCATAGACATAACCGTTGTCTGGATAAAAGGAATTGAGGGTGCTGTTATCCGCGATACAGTCCAGGCGCATCCAGGTTTTTGCCGGGAAGTGGATGCCTGAGGTGCACCAGTTCAGAATCGTCCGGCCCAGCCCGGTGCGGGCATACTTCCGGCGTACCGCCAGCCGGTGCAGATACACAGCCCCGTCGCCGTCGAAGGCCTTGTCTCCCCAGAGCTCCCGGTCCCATGGGCTTGGCTTGCTTAGCAGCAGAACCATACCTGCGATTTCACCATCCTGCTTGAACACAAGCACATCCCCGCGCCGAATGGCGTCTGCCGTATGATGGGAGTCCTTGCCCTCAAGCAATCCGGCCCATTGTGTCGATCCGCGGCTTTTCAGCCATTCTGCGATCTCTACCAATAGAGCCATCACGTCCTCCGTATCTCCTGGTTGGGCGATGGTTGCTTCAAACCCGTCGGGAGTGGCGGGCTGCGTTATTCGATAAGGCTGTATCATAATTTCCCTCCTCGAAAGCCTATAAGCTTCTCGCGATAATCAGCGTTGGGTTCTCCGCCAGGGATACTTCCTCCCCGGTGGAGAGATAACGGATGACGGGGCGCTGCATGTGCTCGGTAATTTTGATGACGATGGCCTCTTGGCCGTCCTGCATCCCAATCTTCGTTCCCGGCGGGTAGGAAGGGACGGAATTGACGAAGGCGCGCACGATATCCATACGGTAGGCGGTATCACTTAAGGTCATGATGTGCTCCATCGCCATATGCGGAGGCATATTCTCGTCGGAAATCAGCTCCTCATACAGACTGCAGATGCCGCAGATCTGGGCATATTCATGGAAGGTGTCTCCCGATAGTCTGCGGGGATAGCCGGTGCCGTCCATTTTTTCCCGGTGCTGAAAAATAACGTGAGCCGAAAGCAGACTGAATTCGCGGATACTCCGGATCAGGTTAAAACCAACCTCCGGATATTCGGCAGGGTCCTTCACGATGACCGATCCGATATTGTGCAGCAGGCAGCCAATGGCCACATCCCGCATCATAATTTCATTATAGCCCAGGTTTCGTGCTACCTGTAAGGCCAGCAGGGCCACATTCACCGCGTGGGCATAGGGCCGCAGCGGATCGGGCAGGGTTTGCTCGGGAACCGGAAGCAGCACCGGATGGTTGCGGATCTCCATCAACAGCCTGCCCACGGCGGCCAGCAGGTTTTTGATGGGGAAGGAGACGCTTTTTTTGGGGGAGTTAAAAAATTCCTCCACCACCGCCACCACATCCATCCATGTCGGGACATCGATCATCTCTTCCAAGGTGATGCCGCGGGTTTCCGAATCCTCCACGATCAGTTGGCGGACGCCGATCTGCAGCAGCTTCTCCAGGTATTTGGGGTGAATGACATGATGCGCTGCCAACAGCACCCGCCGGTGGTGGTCAAAAATCGGCTTGGCCAGCTGCATCGTATTGTGGTCGTATTTGGATATATGAATGATTCTCATGCTGCGACTCCTTGTACTCAACATTCAATAGGGTAAACATCCAATGAATACTATATCAAAAACCCCTGCCCGAATGCGAGGCTATTTTCCTATTGTTATATAGTCCCAAATAAACATGCGGATGGGCCTAATTCCAGCTCCGGATGCAGCAAATTCCCCATAATAGGGTTATGATAAGGGAAAGGACTCAAGGAGGAGAATCGATGAACCCCAAACAAGCGGCAGCTGAAAAAGCGGTAGAGTTCGTAGAGAACGGGATGATCGTAGGGCTGGGCACCGGTTCTACGGCATTTTGGGCCACGCAAAAAATAGCGCAGCGGATTTCGGAAGGACTCACGATCCGCGCGGTTGCCAGCTCCGCAAGCACGGAGGCGTTGGCCGGACAGCTGGGAATTCCGCTGGTTCCCTTCTCCGGCATTGACCATATCGATATTACCATTGACGGGGCGGATGAAGTGGATGATCAATTGAATTTAATCAAAGGCGGGGGAGGGGCCCTTCTGCGAGAAAAGATTTTGGCCGCCAACAGCAGCAGGTTTTATGTGGTGGTGGACGAATCGAAACGGGTACCCCGCCTTGGCCGGTTTCCGCTGCCTGTTGAAATTGTGCCTTTTGCTTCGAATTTAACCATTCGCCGGCTACAGGAATTGAACGGTGAGCCGGTTGTGCGGATGGTGAAGGGCAGTGAATTTGTAACGGATAACGGCAACCTGATCGCGGATTGCAGCTTTAGGGAGATTCTGGATCCAATGGAGCTTCAACAGCGTATCAACCTTATTCCCGGGGTAGTGGAAAATGGTTTATTTGTGGACATGGCCACAGCCGTGGTGGTGGGTTATGGGGATGGGGCGATTGAGATTTTGGAACCACATAATAGGGGTGGACATTCATGAAAGCATTAATTCTGGCCGCCGGCTACGCCACACGCTTATACCCGCTCACCCTGAATAAATCGAAGGCGCTCTTGCCCATTTTGGGTGAAAAGACAGTAGTGGACTTTATTATCCAGCAGTTAGAGAATATTGACCGTATCTCCCAAATCATCATCGTAACCAATGCTAAATACATACATGCGTTTGAGGAATGGCTGGGGGCGCGCAGCTTCAAAAAAGAAATCAAGCTTGTCAATGACGGAACGGCCTCTCTTGAGGACAAGCTAGGGGCCATCGGCGACATGCAATTTGCCATCGAAAAGGAGCACATCGAAGAGGATTTGCTGGTATTGGCGGGGGATAATGTGTTTACGTTGGATATAAGCGAATTCATTGCGTTTTTTGACGAATCGGACCGGGATTGTGTGTTGGTCAAGAAGACGGATAACCTTCAGGAGCTGCAGAGCATTGGGGTGGTTGAATTGGATGCCGGCCAACAAATCCTGTCTTTTGAGGAAAAACCCCTTGTCCCCCGGTCGAATATTGGGGTTTATGCCATCTATCTGTATAAGAAGGAAACCTTGCCGCTAATCAAGGACTACCTCAGGGCGGGCCATAATCCGGATTCCCCCAGCCGTTTTCCGGAATGGCTTATCCATCGCAAGGACGTAAGGGCTTATTTCGGCGAAGGGGATATATACGATATCGGTACCCATGAGGCTTTGGATGAAGTGAGGCACATCTTCAGGACAAACAGCTAGGCCGTGTTTGCAAACCCGCTTGAGGGCATCTTTCACCGCCTTTTCGCCCCATCCTGCGTTACTTTCGCTTGACGTACCCCCCGGTACGCCTTCACGAAAGTGCCTTGTTTGGAACGAAAATTCGGCAAAATCTGCTCCCCTCGGAGTTTGCAAACACACCCTAGGAAAAAATAGAGATTACGAGGAGAGGTATTATGAATACGCGCAAAGAAGCAGAGGTCGCTTTAGCGGATTTTATGGATTCGAACGAAAAAGTTGCCCTATTGACGGGCACCAATGAATACCGGAAGCGTGTGCTGGCGCTGGAGACCTTCGTGAAGCAGGAGGCGGGACTGAACATTTTATTCAGAGCCAATTACATCGATAATTTTCAAGTGTATTATGCACATTTCGATATCAAATTCAAGGTGGGCAAACCCTATCGGCTGGAAAACCACACCTTGTACATAGACACCATCCGGGAGAACTCATGGGATAAAAGTCCCCTTGAAGTGGATCATGCCGTGTTGTATCCCTTGGAAGGGGCTTCTCTTCTCAAAGAACGGGCAAGGCTCAAGCTCATGGACGATCTGCTGCGCAGAGTTTCGGGAAAAATTATTCTTGTGGATCATGACAGCACGGGTGAAAATGCGTGGTTATCCGATTTTGTAGATCGACGTGTGTCGTATGATGTGGAGGAGGATGATCCGGTGTTCAGCCAATTGAAGAAGGAATTTGATATGGACTATATGGACCAGTAGTAATTACAAAATCGACATAGAGAAGCTCCTGCCAACCGCCGGGGCTTTTTTTGTCGTAAAATAAATGAGCGAAATACAGGAAATCCCATCTTTTTGTATTAGGTATACATAATACCCAAATACGAGGTGGAGCAAATGTCGTCCTATTGCTTTATTTGTCATGGCAACATCCGGCTGATCGGTCCGTTAAGCCTCGAGGAGGCCACCAAAGAGCTGTTCGAATTAAAGCGAACCTTCGAGGGATTATATATTGAAATCATAGATGCAAAGACCGGAAGAGTGGTGGGGCGGATCCCGAGGAAGGGGTAGAATGGAATTGAGCGGGCTATGTCATTTTTGATAGGATCCATACCTTGGAAGTAAAAGAATAGGAAGTAAGCGAATAACAATACCCCCTGCAATTTTTTGTGGGGGTTTAATTGTGTCTAATTGATGTAATTTTCTTTTAATAGTTTTAAAATACAAATTTTTACATAATATGTTTGGACTTGGTTGTGTTTTATTTATATGATTTACAAAAAAAGGAGGATCTAAAAATGTCAAAAAAGGTATCATATGGAGTGGCTGTATCAGCTTTTATTCTTGTTTTAATGCTAATTTTCCCTACCTTTCTACCTTCTTCAGTTTCAGCAAAGGATGGGGATCCAGTCATTTACAGTATTACTCGATCAGGTGGAAATACAATGGATGTAGGTAACAAGATAACATTTGTTGTGGAAGGTATTAATTTGCCAACCCTGGTTTTCAACGCCAATGCCAGAGACGGTGGGAAGGATTACAAAAATTTTAAAGCAACATTATCTAATGGGAACTATTTTGGGTGGCAGACTTCATACTTAGGAATTAATATTGTTAAAAATACATCTACACGATTTGAATTTTATGTAGTTCCTACAAGTCAGTGGTTTCCGGGTTTTGGAGGGGATATTACTATTGCATTTTTGGATAGCGGAGTAGGGGCTACTATTAACTTGACTACTGGCCTAACATCTGGAACCACTCCCATGCCGACCCCAACCCCAACACCTACAGCAACGCCCAGTGTGACCCCAGATCCAACAGTAACACCGGAACCGACGCCAACTTCCACATCTTCAGTAACTCCAACACCAACGGCAACTCCGGAACCGACACCAAGCATAACGTCAACAGTTACACCTACAGCATCACCTGAGCCTACTGCAACACCATCAGCGACTCCAGAACCGACAGCAACGCCATCAGCTACATCGACACCTACGGCTTCACCGACAGCGGCACCGACGCCTACGCCAACAATAACGCCGACTCCCACTCCAACAGTTACACCTAATCCAACTCCAGATACGGGGGATCGGGCAATTCTAACCATTACATTAGTAAACGGGACTGAAAAAGAATACGATCTGCCAATGAGTGAAGTTGAATCCTTTTTGAACTGGTATGATCAGCGTGACGCGGGCAGAGGTCCAGGTAGCTATGCAATTGATAAACATGAGAACAATAAGGGTCCCTTTAAGAATCGAAAGGACTACGTCATCTTTGATAAGATCCTTACCTTTGAAGTAAATGAATATGATGTAACGGAATAATAACCTACAAGGAAAGGGACGAAGAAAATGAAAAAATTACTATTTATTATGTTTGCTTGTTTATTTGCTTTCTCAATAAATCCGGTATTTGCAAAAGCGGCTGATGGAATCGTCATTACTGGAATTAGTGCCAATAAAACAAATTTTGTTTTAAATGATGTTGTTACTTTTACAGTTGTTGGTGAAAATCTACCTCTTATGAAATATGAAGCTAATGCAAATTTGAGCGGGAAAAGGTACTACAACTTTGTTATGAGTGGAACGAATACAACGAATTATGGCGGGAACCCCAACTTTGCTTATGCTCAACCTGGATCAGCAGTAGGTATAAACATCATAAAGAACACATCCACAGAATTTATTTTTAGTCTTAAGGTTTCATCGCATGGAGTTGGAGCCAGTGATATAGTCTTGCGTATTACTCCTTATGATGTACCTTATACTGATGCAAGCGCAGCATTAGTAAAATATAATCTACAAACTGGTGTATTCTCCAATCCCAAAGCTATTCCAGTTCCCCCCACCAATCTGGTTGCTACAGGTGGAAATGAACATGCAACTCTAACCTGGGATTCTGTTTCAGAAGCCACAAAATACACTCTGCACCGCTCTACTACGGTTGGTGGCCCATATACTGAAATTTCAAGTAATATTACAACTTCTTCATATACAGACAGCGGTTTATCAAATGGATTGACATATTATTATATTATTCGAGCAGTAAACGATAATGGAATCAGTGATAATTCCAATGAAGCAGCTGCCACTCCACAAGTTCCGGCACCTTCTGCTCCAATTAATTTGACAGCAACAACAAGCAATGCACAAGTGGCTCTAACATGGGATCATTCGACAAATGCAACTGGATATACAGTGCTACGTTCTACTTATTCAGGAGGACCATATACTGCGGTTGCGAGCGTAACATCCACCACTTACACCAATGTTGGGCTCGAGAACGGAAAAACGTATTATTTCGTCGTCCAAGCAATAAACGCTGGTGGAGCCAGTGGTTATTCCAATGAATCTACAGCAATTCTACCATCACTTAAGCCTGTATTGGATATCATTATTGCAGAAGATAAAGTGAGAGTAGGTCAAGAAATTACATCTAACATCGTTCTGAAGAACACAACAAATATCTACGCCGAAGATTTTACAATCCAATACGATAGCGCTCATCTGGAGTACATTGGTTTCGAAGAAGTTCCCGGATACAAAGTCTACAATTCACCGACTGATACGGATGGTAAACTTCGCTTTGTAGTGGCAAGCCAGGGAGCATCCTATGGAATAAACGCGGAAGCAACCTTCTTAAAGCTCAAATTTAAAGCCAAAGCTGTCGGGATAGCAAAAGTGGATGCTACCAAAGCCAGAATTGCCGATACAACAACTGAATTTGATTTGGAAGAAGCGAATTGCCTGGAAGACACCGTTATTATTGAAAATCAGGACGTAAACATGTCGGGGGAGTATACATTGCTTGACCTTGCCATTGACGCGGCTCACTTTGGCGAATTGGGTTCTACAGTTGATCCTACCAAGTATGTAGCCAACCAAGTTGGAGACGATACGATCCGGGATGAAGACCTTGTTTTCATTGTAGCCCAAATGCTGGCGAATGCTAATTATGCACCAAATAATAAATAGTAAAGAAAGAAAAAAACTTCTAGGTACAAAATAAAGTCACCGCCGTAGAATGCTCTCTAATAATGATGGTCCAGCACAAGATAGGGACCATTTGGAATGTGTCACATAAAACCCCCTAGCTCTACAATGGTCAAGCCCCATTTTTGTGGACAGTAGAAAAAGCCCCTGTGTTTGTAAGCTGGCACCGGAACTCAACCGGTGTCAGCTTTTTCAATTTTCGTTGGATTCGTTCATGGTTATAAAAATGTATAAATTCCTCAATTCTCCGTTGTGCCTCGTCCAAAGTGCGGATATCATAGGGATAGAGCGCTTCTGCTTTGAGATGTGAGAAGAAGCTCTCCATGGCGGCGTTGTCTAAACAATTGCCCCGTCTTGACATGCTGATTTGGGCGCCAACCGTAGGCAGCATGTCGTGGTAAGCATCAGACGTGTACTGGAAGCCTTGGTCGCTGTGAACGATCAATCCGGCTAGTTGTCCAGTCGCGTCTTTTTGCGCTTTAAATGCGGTTTTAAACGTCTCCAAGACTAGGTTGTTGTCATTGCGACCACTGATCTGGTAGGCCACGAATTTCGGTACTGCACAAATCCTTAATCCCGATAAATAGAGACGATCCTCCCCAACGCGGTACTGCGTAACATCGGTGACCCACTTTTCATTAGGGTGATCCGCTGTAAAATGACGCTGGATCAGATTGTCCGCCACACGCCCCTCCTCTTCCGCCGCTTGGTACGTAGTACGGACATTGCGTTTTCTTCGGATAACCGCTTTCAACTTCATGAGTTGCATCAAACGCAGAACCCGCTTATGGGTTGCCTTCTCTTCGTACTGGCGTTCCAATTCCACTTCTATCCGTCGGTATCCGTATGTTCCATTTCGTTGCTTATAGATGGCTTTGATCCGTTCTTTCTTCTGCCTATCCTTATCTACATCCAACTGGCTTAGATATCGGTATATCCACTTCGGGATACGCTTAATAAGCGGCAAAGCTCCTTCACCGAATCGTGCTCTGCTGCGGATTGGATGATGCGGTATTTCCCTTGCACACCTCCTGTTTTCCAGATTTTCAAACATTTTTTTAAGACTTCATTCTCCCGTTTGAGCTGGGTCACATAACGGTCTTGGTCCATGTACGTTTCTCGCCGTCCTCGTTGATCCAGCAGCCCAAACTCTCCAGCCTCTCTGTATTTGCGCATCCACTTCTTCACACAGTCTTTGTCATGGATTCCCAAATGTTCGGTAACCTGCCGATAACTCCAGTTCTCCTCTACATGCAAGCGAATTGCCTCTGTTTTCACTTCATTTGAATAGGATGTAAAGGTTTGTCCTTTGATCGCCATAGAAAATGCACCCCCTATAATTTATCGGAATCACCCGGGGGGCCAATGTCCATTATAAGGGGTGCACTTCACAAAAAGGGGGTTTTTACTTAATTAAATGGGTATAATCCATTGTTTTGTTCCGGCTTATTGGGACCTTATTTTCGTTCTTAAATTCAACATGATTGCCGTGAGGCTCCCTCTGTAAACATTTTGCCTTGGGCATAATGACCAAGGTTCCTAGCATTACCAGGTCAAATCTATACCTTTCCAGGGAATCGCGTAGACATAGGTCTCCCGGCTTTTATTACTACGGAAAAACTATGTATAGTCAAATTGCAGACATGTTCCATATGAACAGACGAACCGCGGATAACTATGTGAAACGAATTTTTGAGAAGCTTGAGGCAAGAAATAAAGCAGCTGTGGAACGAACGGTTTATGAGGTAAAGATACTAAACAAAGCAGTCTTGTATTATAAAACAGAAAACCCGCATCCCCTATACAAAAGGGCTTGCGGGTTTTTGATAACGTCCCAGGAGGGATTCGAACCCCCGACCGACGGCTTAGAAGGCCGTTGCTCTATCCAGCTGAGCTACTGGAACATAGGTGGCGGCGCGTGATGCTTCGTAATGCCGACAAGTACTGATTATATCCGAAGGCGCCTTATAAATCAAGAGTTAGTTGTATGGGGGCCGGGTCGGTTTTTTTCTCTTCCTCATTGGGCTGGTAAGGACGGATGAGCTCCGGGCCTTCGTTGCGCACGTTGCCAACGGTGGGCGCGATGGGATACAGGTCCATCCGGGAGGATTCGTAGGGAACCAGCAGGCTCATCAGGGCGGCGGGGGAAGCGGTGCTGTCCAGCCAATTCTGCTGCTGCTCCCGCGGGAGAATGACGGGCATCCGGGGATGCAGCTTTTCCGTGAGGGCATTGGCCGTAGTGGTAATAATGGTATAGGTGGAGATTTTTTTACCGTCGGGGGAAACCCAAGTGTCGTAGAGGCCCGCGAACGCAAAAACCGGGCGGTCCTTCAGCACGATGCGGTAGGGCTGCTTGGTTTTGTCCTGCGTCTGCCATTCATAATAGCCGTCTGCCGGAATCAGACAGCGTTTCTTCTGGAAGGACATACGGAAAGCGGGTTTGTCTTGAACGGTTTCGGCCTTGGCGTTGATGGTCTGGAAGCCGATTTTTTCATCCTTGGCCCAGGAAGGGATCAGGCCCCAACGAAGCTGCCCCATCCGGTTGTGGCCGCCATGGGAGATAATGGCCGGACCGGGTTGGGTCGGAGCAATATTGAAGCGGGGAAGGAGAAGGCCATCCCCTGTGGCGTCCTCCGCGTCGAACATCTCCATCAGTTCCTCCAGCGTAACGGTAATGGTATACCTGCCGCACATAAGCTGCTCCTCCTCCCTCGGGAATCCCCGTGATCCGTTAAGCGGACTGCTGATCCGCGCTCCAGTCCTTGCATACATCGACCCAGCTTGTCCTGCCGGCATATTGGTACATTTCGTCGCAGGTCAGCTCGATGGCGGAATTCAGGCTGCCGCAGGCAGGGAACACCGTCTCGAAGCGTTTCATGGATACATCCAGATAGATGTTCAACTGCTGGACCAAACCGAAGGGGCACACCCCGCCAATCTCATGTCCGGTAAAATGGACAACCTCCTCGGGGGTCAGCATCCTCGCCTTGTAGCCAAAGACCTCACGGAATTTTTTGTTATCGATCCGTGCGTCTCCGGCGGCAACTACCAGAATAGCCCCACCGTCATCGTTGCGAAAAGAAAGAGTTTTGGCGATCCTCGCCGGGATGGTGCCAACAGCCTGGGCGGCCAGCTCCACGGTGGCGCTGGAGGTGTCGAATTCCAGAATATCCTGCTCCTTATTATACGTGCGGAAGTGGGCCTTTACATTCTCAAGGGACACAATAATACCTCCTTATGCTTTACAGCTGGAAAGCTTCATATATGTTAGTTGAAGCAACACTGCGGTTCCGTTCCCATTCTGCCGCTGATCCTAACGGACTCAGGAGACCCTATTTGCAGCAAAATCGGGGTTTGCCCCTTCGATCGGACCACAGATCCGTTATCTCTCGAATATTGACATATTTCCGGGGAAATAACGGTGAATAACGGATTGTCTGTCCGCGAAATTGGCGAAAAAGCCACTTTTGCCCAAATAGCGGAAGGTGGGTCCGTTACGCCACCCGCGCCCGCAGCTGCGCTTTGCCGGTTCACTTGATTAAAGCCATTTTAGCACAGGCTGTTCCCGCACATCAATCGCCGTCAGTCAACCCTCCAATCGACCCAACCATCTCCGCACGCCAAAAAGCCTGCCCCGCTAATCATGCGGAAAGCAGGCCGGTTCCATCATCTCACTCATCCTTTTAGCGGAATACCTTCAGACGCAGGTCCAGCGGCTTGAATTCCTTAGTGGCTGCATCCTTGCCGATAGCGCCGAAGGGCATCTGGGCCTTCAGGCTCCATTCCGCCGGAATATTCCAGGTGCGCCGCACCTCATCGTCGATAAGGGGATTGTAATGCTGCAGCGAAGCGCCCAGCCCCTCCAGCCGGAGGGCAGTCCAGATCACATGCTGGAGCATACCGTTGGATTGCTCGGACCACACCGGAAACTGGTCCTTGTAGAGCTCATATTGCGCCTGCATGGCCTCAATCACGGATTGGTCCTCGAAAAACAGCACTGTCCCGTACCCGTTGGCGAAGGATTTCAGCTTTTCCTCGGTTTTGGCGAACTGCTCCTCCGGCACCACCGGGCGCAGCGCTTCCTTGGTCAGATCCCATAGCTGCAGATGCTCCTGCCCGAACAAAAGCACAATCCGGGCGCTTTGGGAGTTGAAGGCGGAGGGGGTATGCAGCAGCGCTTCTCCCACAATCTCCTCAATTTCCTCCTGGGACAAGGGGGAATGGTTCTGGATGGTATAAATCGTCCTGCGGGCTTTGACAGCGGTCAGATACTCGCGGCTTCTTATTCGTTCCACTTGGCTCATCAGCTTCGCCTCCTTGGGAATAGTTGCCGGATTCGCATCATGCAAAAAAGGGTAGCGTTCCCGCCCGGCGCCGGGTAAAATAGGAGAAATAATCTGAAAATACAGGAGATCCCGCATGGAAAAGCTTGTCCCGCAAAGCCGGAGTGATCCGGCATGGAGGCTGGGTCCCTTTACCGAAGGGGTGAAGGACTGTCTTCCGACAGTATTGGGTTATCTAAGCATTGGCTTCGCCGCAGGCGTCATCGGACGGACGTCGGGGTTAAGCATTCTGGAAATTGTCTGTATGTCGTTATTCGTCTATGCCGGCTCCGCCCAGTTTATTATGTCGGGGATGCTGTTGGCAGGCAGCTCCGGTATTGCGGTCATACTGACGGTATTTCTCGTCAACCTCCGGCATTTGCTCATGAGTGCTGCCCTGGCTCCTTACTTCAAGCATTTGCCCATGTGGAAAAATGCCGTTCTCGGCTCACAGCTGACGGATGAAACCTTCGGTGTCGCCGTCACCAGGCTGGAGCAGGAGGGGAAGGGCAACGGCTGGTGGATGCTGGGCCTCAATATGACGGCGCAGGCCAATTGGGTTTTGGCCACCGTCATCGGCGCACTGTTTGGGCAATGGATTGACAACCCGCAGGAATTCGGGCTTGATTTTGCCCTGCCCGGCATGTTCATCGGCCTACTGGCCCTTCAATTATTATCCCGGCGCAAATGGCGGGTGGACATCCTTGTGCTGACCGTTGCCGTGTTGTGCACCCTGGTGGGCAGCCTCTGGTTTTCTCCCAGCGTCAGTGTTTTGATCGCTGTTGTAGTTGCAGCCACAGCCGGGCTTCTGGCGGAGGTGCGCCGATGAGATGGGACGTGATGCTCATTATTGCGGGCGCCTCTCTGGTGACGCTGGTGCCTAGGGTGCTGCCGCTGTCCCTTCTAAGCCGGGTGGAGCTGCCGGAGTGGAGCATGCGCTGGCTGCGCCATATTCCAGTGGCGGTGATGGCCGCCTTGCTGGCCCAGGCACTGTTCGTGCCGGACGGAAGCCTGGAGTTCCGGCCTAACAATCTGCTGGCGGCGATTCCGGCTTTTGCGGCGGCATTTTTTACCCGCAGCCTGCTGTTGGCCGTTATGGTCGGCATCGGCACCATGTTCCTCCTGATGAGGCTGGGATAGCGGGACCTGTACGAGTCTTTACCCGGCTGGCTGGGCTTCAAACCTGTCTTCCACGCATACGGCCACGCCGAACATACAAAAACAACCTTAGCCCGCCGGAAGGGACTAAGGTTGTTTTGCGTGTCGTTCATCCTGCTTCACGACCGGGAGGGATTAGCACCAGCCGCTTCTCAGAATGATCACCAGGAGAATATACAATACCAGAATGATGGCAGTGGAAGTACCGATACCGCCGATTCCTCCACAAGGATTACAAGCGCCCATTGTTGTACACCCCTCTTTCCTGACCCTGTAGGTCATTTACAATAGCAGTATATGCGGAGGCCCTTCACCAGACTGTGCGCTTACCCATGGGCATTCAACCAAACCTATGGGAAGCTGTCCCGGTGTCAAATGCCTGCGTAAAAGGGAGTGGCGGGTGTGCGAAGGCGCTTACTGAAAATTGCGGGCGGACGAACAGCAGTGGGAGAGAGGAGGCGAGGATGGCGGTTGTAACGGACACGAGAGACGTTATTTCGCCAAAATGAACCCTGTCCCGAATCTAACGGACACAGATGCGCCTATTCGACCCTCAAGATGCTGAAAACCAGCAAAGTACTGTGAATAGCGGCGCTGGAGTCCGTTAGAATGGGAAAAGTGCCATTTTGCCCCCAATAGCGTCTGTGGAGTCCGTTAGCGCAGAAGGGGCGGTTTAGTTAGAGCAGAAGCCTTCTTGTGAGCGCAGAAGACTCCCCGTTCGCGTAGACGCCGCCCCCTCACCCGGCGGGAGAGCTACATTCCCGGAGGCTCCAGCTTGGCGGACTGCCAGCGCAGCCGGTCCAGCGGAAGGAAGCAGAGCCCGGCCATCAGCACGGAAAAGGCGATGAAGTACGGTGAAACCACACCCCGCCACTGTCCCGCCGCTACCGGGCCGATAAACGAACCTGCCGAATAGGCGATAGACAGGATGGAATAGGCTCTCCCGTAGCGAGTGGAGCTGGTGGAGGCAGCCAGAAGGCTGGCAATGGCCGGGAAGATCACCCCTTTGGCCATGCCAATGAAGAAGAGGAGCACATACAGGGATACCGGAGCATGGACCGCCATGGCAAAAAATGCCGCCGCCAGCATCATGCAGCCAACCATGGTGCGCAGGAGGGGGGACACCCGATTGAGGAACACCATGCTCAAGGACAGAAGCGCTCCCAGGCTCACCAGGGAGAAGAGCATCCCCGAGTTCAGCACGGCGCCTGTAAGCTCGGCGGCGGAGGCGTTTCCGTGACCGTGATGGCTCAGCATAGGCAGCTCAAAGTACAGAATGCCCTGGGAACAGGAGATGGCCAAAGGCAGCATAAAAAACAGCCAAGGCAACCCGGCAGACTGTCCCGGGGAATCGTCCTGCTGTACTCCCGCAGCTCCATTGCTGCTTTTCCCCGCCTGAACCGGAACATCCCGGATGCCGAAAATAGCCAGAACACCGGTGGCCAGAAGCCCCCAGCCCAGTACCGTAAAGGAGGTGGAAAACCCGATTTTGGCCACCAGATAAGCGCCTGCGGCGGGAGATACAACGGAGGCCAGTGTATGGACCAGACCGTTGCCGGACATCAGCTTGCTCTGATGAACCCGGTCCCGGGCCAGCTTCGCCAGCAGGGTCATACAGGCAGGTGACAGGAAAGCCAGCACGAACCCGCTGATGGAGCGGATCACCAGCAGCTGCCAGGGATTCTCCACCTGGGCCTGGAGAAGGAGCAGAACCCCTCCGGCCATCAGGCTGATGCAGATAAACACCTTGCTGCCGTAGCGGTCCACGCCAACCCCCGCCAGCAGGTTGCCCGGCAGATGGGTGATGGAATACAGGCCCAGGATCAGGCCGATGAAGGATGGGGCGGCGCCCAGCGAAACGGCGAATGGGGAGAGGATCGGATATTGGGCGTGCAGATCGAAGAAGGCGACGAACATAAACAGGTACAGCCATATAGCGGTTTTCACCGGCCACCCTTCCTTTCGTGACAAGCATTGCTTATGTAGATGTCTACGCCGGTTGTCCATCCGATATGCACGTGACTCCCTAAAGCAAGTTGGTTCTGTACAGGACAGTCCGATATGGTAAAATAGGCGTGCATGCACTGCTGTTGGAAAAATGGACAGGGAAGGGCGGGAACGGTAAGAATGGAGCAGCTTCAAGGGTTTTTGCAGGAGCAATGGATGATCATCGCTATTGCGCTGGTGGTATTGATTGTAGTGGTCAAGCTGGTGAAGACGGCGATCAAATGGGCTATTATTCTGCTTATTGTTGCGGGCATATTCGTTTATGGCGCCAATTACAAGGATACACTGACCAGTATCAAGGATGCGGTAGTGGAGAATGCGGGCGGAGCCTTGACCGATGCGGTGAAGGAGCAGGCGGCCAACGCCATCCGCAATGAAGCCAAGGATGCCACCTATACGGCCAATGCGGACGGCAGCTTTACCGTGAAGAGCAAAACCATTCAAGTGGACGGCAAACCCGGCTCGGATACCGTCAAGGTAACCATCGCCGGACAATCCTTTAATATGAAGACGGTGGATGCGGTGAATGCCTATCTGGAGGCGGCGCGCAAAAGCCAATAACGGACCATCGGATGGCCGTGATCAACCGGCGCGGATGCCCGGCAAGTGAGGAATGAGGAGGGAGAGCCATGGACGGCTGGAACTGGATTACGGGTTTGTTGATTGCTGTCCTGGTGCTCTCGGTGCTGCAAGGGGCCAAGCGGGGAGCTGCGGGCTCCTCCCGCCAGCTGCTGGCGTTGGGCCTGGAGGGGGTTGGAACGGCCATCTCCATTCTGGTGGCCTGGAGGCTGGCCCAGTGGGCGTCACCCCTAGCCGGTGATTGGCTGATATCCCTGAACATTGTCATCCCCTCGGGAGAGCTGAACGTGTGGCAGCAGCTGTATTACACCTTCATTACCAGTCTGCGCGACTTTTCGCTGATGCGGGGAGCCATCCTGTTTGTCATCGCATATAGCTCCGTTAAGGGGCTGCTGAACCGGATCGCGCTGCCGCTTCTGAATGACCGGCTGGGCGATGCGATGCGCAGCCCGGAGCAGGCATCTGCCTCCCGGTGGGCCAGCGCCGCCGTTGGCGGAGCCATTGGTGTAGCCACGGGTGCGGTGCGCGGGCTTCTTTTGATTGCGGGATTGATGGTGGTGGGAGCCTTGTTCCCCGACTCGCCAGTCAGCGCGCAGGCGGCCAATTCGCCGCTGTACCGCCAGGGAGCGGAGCGGGTGATTACCCCGTTGACGGGGAACATGCTCTCCCGGCTGCCCGTATTTACACAATCCGTGCAGGCCGAGATGGACCAAATCCTAAAGCGCAAGTATGAGGTGCTGGACGCCCATGTGCCGGAGGATGTGGCCAGTGCTGCGCTGGAGATTACAGCAGGCAAGGAGACAGATGAGGAAAAAGCCAAGGCGCTGTACCAATGGGTCGGCACCCGGGTGAAGTACGACTGGGAAAAGGTTCGGCTGTATGAGGAAAAGCGGATTTGGAAGGAGCAGACGCCGGAGGATACCTTCACAACCCGGACGGGTGTCTGCATCGACTACTCCCGGCTGTATGCTTCCATGGCCCGGACAGTGGGACTGGACGTGAAGGTGGTGACCGGCCTCGGCTCCGACGGACGCGGAGGCACCGGCTCCCATGCCTGGAACGAGGTATATCTGGCGGAGAAGCAGACCTGGGTGCCTTTGGATTCCACGTGGGTATCCAGCGGAGGCAACTGGTTTAATCCGGCCGATTTCTATAAAACGCATATTAAGGAAGCCTAGCCCTAGCAAATGGATAAAACGCGGTTGGTTTCATTCATTCGGGGGCTCCCCCAAAAGTATTCGGAATTCACTTCAGAGCTTCACTTCACTTTTGGGGGATTAACTAAAAAGGAGCGTGCGCAATGCTGTTGTCACCCGGCCGTTACCAGGCCGTTTTTTTCGATGTGGGGGATACCCTGATGTACATTCCCGCCGCCCAGGCAGTCATCTGCCGGCATCTGGCGGAGAAAGCGCTGGTCCGCGAGGAGGAAGAGGTGGGGCAGCTGTTCCAGCAGGCCTTCCGCCAGTTTTATGTGGAGCGGGAGCTGAACCCGGACGAATGCTGCTCGCCCGAATCCGACCGGCAGTTCTGGACGGGTGTCTACCGGTTTATGCTGGATGAGCTGGGAGCAGGGGGAGAATGGGCGGAGGAGGAAATCCACCATTGCTGCCATGAGCTGTACGAGATGTTCACCAGCCCGGCCAATTACCGGCTGTTTGACGATGTGGTCGAAACCCTGGAGGCGCTCCGGGAGCGCGGCTTCCGCCTGGGGGTGGTCTCCAATTTTTCACCGACGCTGAAGGACATTCTGCAGGACAAAGGAATTCTTCATTATTTCGATCCGGTGATCGTATCCACCGAGGTAGGGCTGGAGAAGCCCAATCCCGACATTTTCCGGCTGGCCCTGGCGGAAGCGGGCCTTGCGGCCTCCGAAGTGCTTTATGTGGGGGACCATGACCTGAATGACCTGTGGGCGCCGCGGCAGCTGGGGATGGACGCCGTGAAGATTCTCCGTTACGACTATATGACAGGCGAAGGCATTACTGGTTTGCAGGAACTTTTAAAGTGAGGCTAAGAGCCATGAAGCGCTTCTTCTCGTACGAGACTGAAGAGGTAAAGGAAATCCGGGAGCGGTCCAGGCGGACCCATTTTTCCATCCGGATCAATATGTTTTTTTTCAGCACCTTCCTGCTGTTTTCCCTGCTCATTGTGAAGCTGGCTTTTCTCCAGTTTGTGCAGGGGGAGGAGCTGTCGGCCATGGAGGACCGCCAGACCAAGGAGAAAATCACCATTTCTCCCATCCGGGGCAATATCTACGATCTGGACGGATACCCCATCGCGTATACCACCTCCGCCCAATCGCTTTTTTACCAGATTGTGCCGAAGCAGACCAAGGAGGAGAAAATCGCCCTCGCCCTCAAAATTGCCGAGCTGGCGGCTACCCATGGTGATCCCCAATACGGAGCGCTGGATGCGGCGGAGATTATCAAGCGGATGGACGTGGGCTTTGATATTGCGGGGATTTCCACCAAGGAACCCAGCTACACCTTCCAGCCCAGACGGGTGAAGGCGGGGCTGACCAAACAGGAGATTGCCTATGTGGTGGAGCATCAGGACGATTTGCCCGGTGTGAGCATTGTGGAGGAAAGCGCCCGGGTATACGACGAGAATACCATTGCGTCCCAACTGGTGGGATACCTGCGCCCCTTCTCCACCGCCCGCAACCAGACCCAGTCCTATCTGAATTTCTATAAGGATAATCCGGGGGAGTATCTGAACGAGGAGTTTGTTGGCTTCGACGGGCTTGAATTCCTGTACCAGGATGAGCTTCGGGGCAAAAACGGCAGCAAATCCTATCCGGTCAATTCCCGCTCCCAGATCATCGGGCAGGTGACCATTACCCCGCCGGATAAGGGGCATAATCTGTACCTCACCTTGAAAAAGGATGTCCAGCTGGCAGCGGAGAATGCCATCATCCAGCAGCTGGCTTATATGAAAAGCCGGGAGGCGGAGCAGCTGAAGTACCCCGCCCTGGGCAAAAATGCCTTGGCCGGTTATGCCGTGGCCATGGAGGTGGATACGGGCCGGGTGGTAGCAATGGCCAGCATGCCCGACTACAACACCAACATCTGGTCCAAGGAGCGGATTCCCACCGAGGAGTACAACAGCATCCAGTTCCAGTACATCAACGGCACCATCCGGGAGCGGTACGCCGATATCCAGGATAACAAGGAGCGGAGCAAACACCCCAGCTCCCTGGTTCCCCTGGGCTCCACAATTAAACCACTAACGGTGCTGCTGGGGATGAATGAAGGCATTATCGGCCCCAATGAGCGGTATGTGGACCCAACCACCTTTGTGTTCGGCAAGGACAAAAGCTCCATCAGCAATTCGGACAAGCATAACTACGGCATTCTGACTCCCGCCCTGGCCCTCCAGTATTCGGCCAATACCTTCATGGGGGAAATGGTGGGCAACCGGATGTACATGAGCTCCAAGTACCCCTCCTTTCCCAAGGCGGGCAATGCCATCGAGGTTTGGGACTCCTACATGAAAAAATTCGGCCTGGGCCAGCTGACGGGCAGTCAGCTCCCTGGGGAATATGCGGGGGACCCCTATTACTTCGAAACAGCCAAGCGGGAATCCGCCCAGTCCGTGCTGATCTATGCCTCCTTCGGCCAACAGGGCCGTTACACCACCCTGCAGCTGGCCCAATATGCATCCATGCTGGCCAATCACGGCAAGAAATACCGCCCTGTGTTTGTGGACCGGATCACCACTTATGACGGACAGCTGGTCCGCCAGGTAGAGCCGGAGCTGCTCGCCCAGGAGGATTTCCCTGCCGCCTACTGGAGAGTGCTGGAGGAGGGCATGAAGCAGGTTTTCGTCACCGGCTTTGACGGCGTCGGCTACTCGGTTGTGCGCAAAACAGGGACCTCCCAGCAGCAGGTGGCCGGACAGTCTCTGGAGAATGCTGTCTTCATCGCTTACGCGCCCGCGGACAAGCCCAAGCTGGCGGTGGCGGTGGTGGTGCCGGAGGGAGGCTTCGGCTCCTGGGGGGCGGCTCCCATCGCCCGGAAGATTTTCGATGCATATGATGAGCATTACGGTCTGTATGGTGTTCCGAAAAGCAGCCAATAAAGCCTAAAGCCCTATAGAGGACCCGTCTTCCCCCTGGAAGGCAGGTCCTTCTTGCAGTTGGCATCCTTCCGCGAAGTTGTTACACTATAAAGTGGAACATCACATTGAAGGAGGTCGAAGCATGAAAACCCCGCTCACTACTGGGGAGACAAACGACAATTTGGAGCAGCGCAAAAGGCGCAACCAGTTTTCCATACGCATTAACATGTTCTTCTTCGCCACCTTCCTGCTGTTCTCCACCCTGCTGGGAAAGCTGGCCGTGCTCCAGTTTGTCCAGCATGAGGAGCTTTCCGCCATGGAGAGAATCTGGCAGAATAAGGATGTCCCAATCGCTCCTATCCGGGGAAATATCTATGATGCAGACGGATACCCCATCGCATACTCCTTGTCTTCCCAATCCTTGTTTTACCAGCTGCGGCTTGACAAGAAGCCGGAGGAAACCATTGAGTTGGCCAAACGCCTGGCTGCCGCCTTCCTGATGCTGGCTCCCGAGGACAAAAAAGCGGCGTCCCCCAGCGCAGAGGAGGTTCTGCTGCGTATGGATACCGGCTTCAAGCTCGACGGCAGCAAAGCCGACAAGAGTATGGGCTATTCCTTCAGCCCCCGCCGCCTCAAGGCGGATCTGACTCAGGCGGAAATCGCTTATTTCACCGAGCACCGGGACGAGTTCGAGGGTGTGGAAATTACCGAGGAAAGCACCCGCAAGTACGATGATAATACCATCGCGGTACAAACCATAGGCTATCTGCGGCAGTTTTCCACCGCTATCAATCCCACCCTGTCCAAGTCCTTCCTGGACTATTACAAGGCGGACGGCATGAAGGAAATTTATCAGAACGACGAGCTGGTGGGCTTCGACGGGCTGGAGTTCATGTACCAGGAGGAGCTGCGCGGCAAGGCCGGCAAAAAAACCTACCGCATCAACTCCAAGGCGCAGATTATGGAGCAGGTGGAGCTGACGGCGCCGATTAAGGGAAATAATCTCCATCTGACTATCGACAAGGATGTGCAGCTGATCACCGAACAAGCCATTGCCGATCAACTGGCCGCCATGAAAAAAGCTCCTGCGGGCTCTTATGCCGCCAGAGGCGCCAAGGCGGTGGCAGGCTATGCTGTAGCCATGGAGGTGGATACCGGCAAGATCATTTCTGCAGGCAGCTATCCCGACTACGATCCTGTGGTGTGGGAAAGCGGGCGCATCTCTCCGGAGAATATGGCTGCAATCAATTACCGGTATACCAACGGGGCCGTCAGGGAGCGCTTCGGGGAGTTCGCCGACCCCACGGAGTTTCGGAAGCATCCCAGCTCACTGGTCTATCTGGGCTCCACCATGAAGCCTCTCAGTGTGCTGGTAGGTCTGAATGAAGGGATTATTACGGCCAATGAGCGGTATTCCGACCCGGTCACCTTCTACTTCGGACGGGACCGCAACTCCAGCGTCAGCAATTCGGACGGAAGCTACTTCGGTATTCTGACCGCCGCCACTGCCATTCAGAAATCCTCCAATACCTACATGGCGGAGATGATCGGCAGCAGACTGTATTTCAGCAAAAATTATCCGGCCTACCCGCAAAGCGGGAATGCAATTGAGGTGTGGGACGGCTACATGAAAAAATTCGGCTTGGGCGTATTGACGGGAAGCGGCTTTCCCGGCGAAAGCGAAGGGCTCGCGGATTACATTCCCGCCGCCAAGCGGGATGGCCCGCAGCCGACCTTGATTTATTCCTCCTTTGGACAGCAGGGGAAATATACGGCTCTGCAGCTGGCGCAATATGTCAGCATGCTGGCTAACCACGGCAAACGCTACAAGCCGCAATTCGTCGACAAAATCACCACCTATGACCAGGAGGTAGTCAAGAGCTTCCAGCCGGAGCTTTTGGATGAGGTGAAGTATCCCGAAGCATATTGGAATGTGCTGAAGGAGGGCATGCAGTCCAACGTTCAGGGTTTTGAGGGCGTCAATTATACCTTTGTCCGCAAAACAGGCACCTCCGAGCAGTCCATTGCCGGAGGCAAGGTGGATAATGCCGTGCTGATCGCCTACGCACCGGCGGAGAAGCCCAAGCTGGCCGTAGCGGTCGTAGTGCCCGAGGGCGGCTTCGGCTCCTGGGGAGCGGCTCCTATCGCCCGCAAGATTTTCGATGCATATGATGCAAAAATAGGGCTGGACGGCGTCCCCAAGGGATTGCCCCAGCAATAAGCCATTCAGGCAGGCCGGAGGGGGCTCCGGCCTGTTTTTTGCCGTGTTGAAGCCTTTGGTGTATGCCCCCAACTGTGGTATACTTATGTATCATTATGGATACCGGTCCCAGGGTTTTGAGCCTCACCCTGATCAAAGAGACGGTACAATAGTTTGGAGTGGAAGCATAAATGTGCGGTATTGCCGGTATGATGCTGTTCGATGGTAGTGTTCCCGATATGAGCGTGCTGCGCCGGATGAGCGATGTGATCGTGCACCGGGGTCCGGATGATGTGGGATTTTGGACCGACCCGGGAATCGGGCTGGCCTTCAGACGCCTGTCCATCATCGATTTAAAGGAAGGCCATCAGCCGTTGGCCAATGAAGACGAGTCTGTGTGGATCACCTTTAACGGTGAAATCTATAATTATAAAACCCTGCGTGCCCAGCTGGTGGCCAGGGGCCATATCTTCCGGACCAATACGGACACGGAGATTATTGTCCATCTGTACGAGGACCATGGCGAGGATTGTGTGAAGCTCCTCCGGGGGATGTTTACCTTCGCCATTTGGGACCGGAACCGGAAGCAGCTGTTTATTGCCCGCGACCATTTCGGCATCAAACCCTTGTATTATCATCTTTCCGGCGGGAAGTTTCTGTACGGCTCGGAGATCAAGAGCATCCTGGCTACCGGCGAGGTCCGCCGCAGCATCCGCCCGGAGAGCTTCCTGAACTATCTGACCTTCCAGTATGTGCCTGACCCGGACACCATGTTCGAAGGCATCTCCAAGCTGCCTCCGGCCACAACCATTACGGTAAAGCCGGACGGAAGCCACCGTCTCAACAAATATTGGGATCCCATGTTCGAGCCGGTTAAGCGCTCCTTGGAGGAGGATATCGAGGAGCTGCGGGAGCGGCTAAAGGATTCTGTAACCCACCATATGGTCAGCGACGTGGAGCGGGGCTGCTTCCTGTCCAGCGGCATTGATTCCACCGCTATCGCCGCCCATATGCGCGCTATCGAGCCCATTCGGACCTTCTCCGTCGGCTTCGAGGGGAACAACAACGAAACCGTCATCGCCCGGGAAACGGCGGCGGCTTTGGGGACGGAGCATTATTCCAAGGTGATTTCCGAGAAGGAATTCTTCGACGCCATCCCGTCGGCGGTGTGGCATCAGGATGAGCCGGTGGCTGATCCTTCGGCGATCGCCCTGTATCATGTGGCCGAGCTGGCCAGTGAGCATGTGACGGTGGTGCTGTCAGGAGAAGGGGCGGACGAGCTGTTTGGAGGCTACCGGATTTACCGGGAGCCGCAGGCGCTGCGGGCCATGGAATGGATGCCTCTTCCCATGAAGCGGTCTCTGCACCGGCTGTTTGCCATGCTGCCTGGCGGAATGAAGGGCCGCAACTATCTGCTGCGGGGAACCACGCCGTTGGAGGAGCGGTTTTTGGGGAATGCCAAGATTTACACCGAGGATATGAAGGGTGAAATTCTGAGCATGAACCACGAGCTCTTGCGCAGCTACCGGAATCCGGTGCAGATTGCCGGCGACTATTACAAGAAGACAGCCCATCTGGACCCGGTAAGCCGGATGCAGTATATCGATATGAACCTGTGGATGCCTGGAGATATTCTCATGAAGGCGGACAAAATGACCATGGCCCATTCCCTGGAGCTGCGGGTTCCGTTCCTGGACACGGAGCTGTTCGAGCTGGCCCGGCGGATTCAAGTGGGTCACCGCATTGCCGGCGGCACCACCAAGTACGTCTTCCGCAAAGCCATGGAGGGCATTATTCCCGACTTTATCCTGAACCGTCCCAAGCTCGGATTCCCTGTGCCGCTCCGCGACTGGCTGAAGGGCCCCAATGCAGGCCGGATGCTGGAGGAAATCAAAGCCAGCGGCATCGACACCCTGGTGAATATGGGTGAGGTGGAGCAGCTGTTTAAGCTCCATCGTGCTGGAGTGCAGGATTCCGCCAGACGGCTGTGGGTCATTTATATGTTCGCCCTCTGGCATGCCACATATATCCAGGAACAGCCCAAGGCTTCGTTTGCCGCTGTGTAGCTGCAAACGAAGCCGGGAGTCTAAATATTCATGTGGAAGGACTGGGAGGGAAAGGATGACTTGAGGGCGAGTTTTTTGGCGGCTTTGAACCCTTATAATCCGAATCAATCAAGGCCGACAAAACGTGTTTGAGCCTCCAAGGCACTCCTTTCCCGGTAAGGACTGAAACCAGATGAATATAATTACGGACAGGCTCCCCATCAGGAAGGAGGCAGTATGGGAACAAATCTCGGACCCTACCGGCTGATTGCGCTGGATTTGGACGGAACACTGTTGAGTGAAGAGAAGGAAATATCCCTGGAGAACAAAAAGTGGATTGCCGAAGCCCGAAAAGCAGGGGTAACTGTTATGTTTTCCACCGGACGGGGCCGCCAGAGCGCTATGAACTATGTGGAGGAGCTGGCCTTGAACAGCCCGTTGGTGCTGGTGAACGGCAGCGAAATTTGGGAATCCCCCGAAACGCTCCTGAAGCGCACGGAAATGCCCGTGGACTGGGTAAGAACCTTCCGGCAGATGGCTCTGGACTACGATGTGTGGTACTGGGCCTACACCGTGGAGGGCATTCTGAACCGGGATAACTGGCCTGCCAAAGCGGAGACAGAGGATGGACTGATCTGGCTGAAGTTTGGCTTCTATACGGAAAATGAGCGGAAGCTGACGGCTCTCCGTACTACTCTGGAGGCGCGGGGAGATCTGTCTATCACCAACTCCCATCCCTGCAACATCGAGCTGAACCCCCTTGGGGCGGACAAAGGCAGCGGCGTGCGTCAGGTATGCGGTCTGCTGGGTATAGAAATGTCGCAGGTCATTGCCATGGGTGACAGCTTCAACGACCTGTCCATGATCCGGGAGGCCGGACTTGGGGTGGCAATGGGCAACGCCCAAGAGGAGATCAAGGTCCAGGCGGATGTGGTCACCTCCACCAATGAAGAGGACGGCGTAGCCGAGATTATCCGCAAATACATCTTCCACATGGAGTGATGCTTATGACCATGACAGTCATTGCGTGGATTCTGGTTGTGGCGCTTTTTGCAGTGGGCCTGGCAGGTGCTATTTTCCCTGTGCTTCCGGGAGTGCTGGCGATTTATGCCGCGTTTTTTGTGTATGGGTTCATGATCCGGTTCAGTGATTTCGGCTTTTGGTTCTGGCTGATCCAGACCACCATTGTGGTCGCGGTATTTGTGGCAGATTATGCCATAAGCGCCTGGGGTGTGAAGAAATTCGGGGGAACCCGGGCTTCGGTCATCGGCAGCACCATCGGGATCATTCTCGGCCCCTTCGTTATTCCCGCCTTCGGTCTGTTGCTCGGCCCGTTTCTCGGCGCGGCGATCGGGGAATTTATCGTGGTCAAGGATTGGAACGCGGCCTTCAAGGCGGGGCTTGGCGCGCTGGTCGGATTTTTCTCCAGCACCGTGGCCAAGATATTGCTCCAGCTTCTGATGATCATTGTTTTTATTATTGCAGTCATCTGGTAGGGCGGGTTTTGCAAACAGACCCTAAGAAAGTGTGGAAGCTAACATGTCGAAGGATTCACTTGTAAAAGGCACTCTGATCCTGGCTCTGGCCGCTCTTGTGGCCAGGGTTCTTGGGGTTGTCCAGCGGATTCCCCTGGTTTATCTCATCGGAGATACCGGAATGGCAACCTTCGGGATTGCCTTTAATATTTATACGCCCCTGTTGACCATTGCCACAGCGGGCATTCCCAGTGCGCTCAGCAAGCTGGTTTCGGAAAAAATGGAGCTGGGCCAATACGCCGAGGCCGACCGGATTTATAAGGCGGCAGTGCGGTTTGCGTTAGTGGCGGGTGTGGTGATGACCGCCCTCCTGATTGTGCTGGCCCCCTGGTACGGGGAGCAGATCTCCAAGGACCCGGACGCTGTGATGTCCATCCGGGCGCTGGCCCCGGCACTGCTGCTGTTCCCGCTCATCGCCATGATGCGCGGATACTTCCAGGGCCGCCAGATGATGATGCCCAACGGCATGTCCCAGATCATTGAGCAAATTGCCCGGTTGATTACCGGCGTCGGTCTGGCGTTCCTGCTGCTGGAGATCGGCTGGGGCCATGTGTGGGCCGTGGCCGGCGCCTCCTTCGGAGGAGTGATGGGCAGCGTAGGCGCTGTTGCTGTGCTGATGTGGTATATGCTGAAGCTCCGTCGGGAGGATGCCCGGGAGGGTATCATCCAAGCGGCCAAGGAAGGGCGCGCCGCAGCGGAGTCCGTCAGCTACAAACGGATTTACGCCAATATTTTCCGGGTATCCGTGCCGATCGTGTTGTTTTCCATGACGGTTCCGCTGATTTACTTTATTGATTCGTCTACCGTCATTTCCCTGCTGGAAGGGCAGATGGGCTACGGCTCAGCCAAGGAGCTGCTGGGTATTCTGGCCGGACGGGCCCAGTCTCTGGCGGGGATCCCGATTATTCTGGCCATCGCTCTGAGCCAATCCATCGTGCCGATTGTATCCTCGGCTTATGCCCGCAAGGATATGACACAGGTCCGGCAGCAGGCGGCCAAGGCCCTCCAGCTGTCGGTGATTACCGGACTGCCGGTGGTACTGGCTATTGCCATTGCCGCCCGTCCCATTAACACCATGCTGTTCCCTATGGACCAGTTTAAGTTTCTGGTAAACGAGAATGGCAACGGTATTATCGCCTTCCTCACGGTTACTGCCATGTTCCAAATCGTGATGCAAACCTCCGGCTCCATCCTTATGGGGATGGGCCATATGCGGCCGTTGGTCGTCAATGTGTTCATCGGTCTGGCCTGCAAGCTGGTTGGCAGCTATCTTCTGGCTCCCGCCTTCGGGATTTATGGAATCATGTCTGCCACCGCATTGTGCTTTATTGTGATGATGGTGCTGAATCTGTGGGTGCTGCGCCGCAAGGTGGATTATGTGATTTATCCGCCGCGGAAGTGGCTGGGCATTGCTGCCACCACCTGCATTATCGTCGCGGTTTGTCTGCCCTTGGAATGGCTGACCCACCGGACCATCACCTGGTTCCCGGATAAGCTTGACGCTCTGGTAAGCGGTGCGATTACAGGTGGTGTGGCGATTCTTCTGTATCCGCTGCTGCTGATGGCAAGCCGGGTGTATACCCGGGAGAATGCGGAGGATCTGCCTCCTGCTGTCCGAAAGCTGCTGGCAAAGCTGGGCCGTCTGATGGGGAAACGGGCTTAGCCCCGCCCAGGGTTTGGGGAATGGCCGCCTTAAGGGTGGCCGCCAGCTCCAGCTTGTACAAGCCGAGACAAGCCTCACCGGTTATATCCGTGACCGAGGGAGCCTTGGCAGGACCGAAGGGCCGGGTTTGGGCCTGCTCCACGAACCAGTCGGCACCGCCAGGAGGGGCAAAGGGCTGATCCGCCCACACCTCGGTGAGCCGCGGACTGTAGAAGGGCCGGGCCCCTGCCCGTACACCATATCCATGAAGCCTCTCTGCCGGCGCAACAGCCGGTGGGGAGGCTTTTTGCGCGGCTGCGGTATAAAGGGACGGATGGTAATCCGCTCTGGAGCCGGTGTGGGGATGTGCCGCGGCAAAGGTGTGGACGCCATCACGGATGATGGGGTTGCCGAACAGAATGCCGTAGAGGGTTTTGCCCACCTCGATGCGCTCCCGCAAATCGGAGAACCGCTCCAGGGTTAAGCCGCTGAGCCGCCAGATCGTTTGGCTATCCGCTGCTGCCGGGGTGATCCGCCGGTACGGGAAGAGCACCTGGGTTTCCTGGAGCTGGGCCTGGAAGCGGAAGGCCGCTCGTTCCAGCACATGCTTCCGGTAATAGGGATGCTGCACGACGCGGTCTTCGATATAATGCTGCTCGTTCATGATGAGGCAGATGGTAAGGGAGGCGGGTTCGGGGGTGCTCCAGAAGCGTTCCCATACTGGACGCATAAAGCGGGAAACCCCCAGCTGCGGCAGCAGATGGAACAAAGGCTTGCCCGCCAGCCGGCTTTCCCGGTATAGCAGCAGTTGGGGATAGGCGTCATGGAAGATCAGGGCATTGGAGAGCTCCAGGAAGCCGAATATGTGCCAACGCTCTTCGGGAGACAAAAGCAGCGCCATCAGATCACCCGCTAAATCCGTCATACTCCAGCCCCCGTTTCGGGACACCATATGAGCAAGGAAGGCCCAATGAATCTCGGGATGCTGCTGATAGAAGGTCCAATAAGCGGCGGTTCGAGTGACATTATTCCGGTTGGCTTCGCCGGTTTGCCTGCGGATGGCAAGCACCAGAGATATTTCGTCAGCAGGAAGAGCTTCGCTGCTGCTGGCCGCGTGGCTTGTGTCAAAGCCCAGGGCGGTTTCACGGCTGTCCGGCTCAGCAAGCATCTCCTGCCAGGTGCGGCGGAGATAGGAGGCGGTTCCGGCAGACGGCAGTAGAGGGATGGACTGCCGGCGCAGCACCCTGGAGTATCTCCGGGCGGATCGGGCTTCGCGGAGGATGCCCGGTGCGGCTTTGATCCAGCAGAGCAGCCTGCGTGTTAGAGACAGGGGCCTGCGGGGGGCGGATGGTTTACCGGTTGGCATGGGGGATTTTCCTCTCCCTTCCTGGCTGCTGCACGGGTGGAAGGGGTTCGCTTTCATACCCGCTTTTCCCATGGTAAGATAAAGGTGAACTTAATAAATATATTGTAAAGGAGCGGTTTATGTTGAAGCGTAAATTTGCGGCCTTGGGCTGTTCCATTGCCCTGGCCTCCTCTCTTGTGGCAGGCTGTGCGGCTGCCGGCGGTGTTGAACCGGACAAGGTCATGCAGAATGCTTTTGGGGTAGTGTCCTATGAGGGATCTGGCTCCCTATCCTTTCAGGTGACGGCTGGTGCAGCGGCCAAGGGGTATCCCGATGCGGCGAAGCTGAACAATGCCGTGGTGGAATTAACCCATGTGAAGCAGCAGGACAAGACCAACAGCTCTGTGACCGGCGTTCTCAAAACCGGCTCCGGCAATATTCCTTTTGAAGCGGCCCAAGTGAATAAGGAGTGGGTAATCCAAGCAGAAGGCGCGTCCAAGCCGCTGGTGCTTGAGGATGCCCATGCGCAAGCCCAGAAGGAGAAAGCAGCAGCTCCCGGCTTTGGCCTGGATCTCACCTCCCTCAATCTGGAGAAGCTGCAAAATCATCTCGGCTCTATTTTGAGCTATGCGCCCACACTTGATTCCCTGGCCGTGTCTGATGCCAACGCTACCATCAACGGTGAAGCACTGGCTCTGAAGAAGATCCATGCGGAGCTGAAGGGCGGCGAGCTGATCGGCATCCTCCAGAAAACCCTCTCCAACCTTTTGGCTGACGGCGAAAAAGGCGATGCGCTGATCCGTTCCATTATCGGCGACCTGGGTTATGACGGTAACAATGCGTTTATGTTCAGCATCGTGAAGGAATCGCTGAGAAGCCTGGCGGCGGATGCTTCCGCGCTGGATGTTCTTTTCCCGGCAGGAGATTTCCTGAATAACAGCAATGTGCTGAAGCTGGATTTGTATGTGGACGGGGCCTCCCAGATCCGCCGTACCGGATTTGAGCTGGCGCTGAACGGGCTTCCCCAATTGGAGAATGGCGTAAGCGCGGTGACTATTACCGGCTCCTTCGACAGATGGAACATCAACGGCACCGTAACCGCCGACAAGCTGTCTGCGGAAGGCGGCATCAAGCTCTCCGAAGGCGGCGGGCTGGCTAAATATCTGCTTGCCCTGGATAAAAACTCCACAGCCCACAAGTTCCTGATGGAGGAGCTGAAGGTGAACCGCAAGCATATTGTGCTTCCGCCGGTAGGCTCCGAAGCTCCCACAACCGAGGTGCGCCCATACCTGCAAGGGGATACCACCATGGTGCCGGTGCGTCTGGTGACCGAGCAGCTGGATGCACAGGTGGGCTGGAATCCGGATACCTATGAGGTAAGCGTAACCGACATCTGGTCCGGCAAGAAGGTGGAGTTCAAAATCGGCAGCACCAGCGTGAAGGTGAATGGCGCAGAGCAAACGCTGGATGCCAGTGCCGTATTAGGTGGAGACACCACGTATGTGCCGGTCCGGATCATCGCCGAAACCTTCGGTGCGGAAGTGCTTTGGAACCCGGACACCTATGTGGTGACTATCGTCCGCAATTAATGCGGCGTCCCTCCTCAATCTGATGTCTGCAAAAATGTGATGTCTGCATATTTGATACAACAGCAAAAACCGGTGCACCTGTCCCTCTCCAGGGATGGATGCACCGGCTTTCTTTCTTTTTAATGGGGACATCTTCAGCTGTCCGTATTCTCCACCGGGGCCGGCGGCTGGTTGGGAAGGCGCCCGGCCTTGCGCAGCGCTTCCCGCAGCACATACTCCAGGTGCCCGTTTACGCTTCGGAATTCGTCGGCGGCCCAACGCTCCAGCGCTTCATACAGCTTCGGATCAATGCGCAGGGGAAAGCTTTTTTTAGGTGCCATAACTAGGCCGTATTCCGCTCTCTAATAAACCGAGCCGGTATTGATCACGGGGGACGCTGCTCTGTCCGAAACAATCGCCACCATGAGATTGTTAATCATCGCCGCCTTGCGTTCATCGTCCAGTTCAATGACACCTTGCTCCTGCAGCTGCTTGATGGCCATCTGCACCATACCCACAGCTCCCTCCACAATCATCTGGCGGGCCGAGATAATGGCAGCCGCCTGCTGGCGCTGCAGCATGGCGCTGGCTATTTCGGTCGAGTAGGCCAGATGGGTCAGACGGGCCTCCACAACCTCCACACCGGCGGCCATCAGACGATCCTGCAGCTCGCGGAGCAGCTCACCGGCCACCTCGTCGGCATTGCCGCGAAGGGAATAGCCGGAAAGCTCGAAGTTATCGTAGGGATATTTGCTGGCGACATGGCGCAGAGCCGTTTCGCTTTGGATTTCCACAAATTGCTGATAATTGTCCACATGGAACAGGGCCTTGGTGCTGTCCACCACCCGGAAAACGATCACAGCGGCAATCTCGATGGGGTTGCCCTCTACATCATTGACCTTCAGCTTGACGCTGTTGAAGTTGCGGACCCGCAGGGATACCTTTTTCCGGTTGGAAAAGGGAACTGTGATCCAAATACCGCTGTCGCGGATGGTACCCTTATAAGCGCCGAACAGGGTGACTACGTTTGCCTGGTTGGGCTGGATTACGGTAAACATCGTGAGCAGCACGAAAGCTGCCGTTTCCGCGAGAATACCCGTCACAATCCACTCCACAACAAAAGCGTAGATGCCGCCCCCTGTCAATAAAAAGAACAGCAGCAATCCGAGAAAGCCATTTCCTTTCCAAGCCGTTTTTTCCGTCATCGATTTATTCCTCCCGTTCAAGTTAGTTAAATCATTTTGATATTTAAATGATATCACTATTTCTATATAATGTAAACTACCCAAATTTGACAATGCGGCTGTCCGGTGCTATAAAAGAAGCGTAAATACGCATACCATGCGGTCAGGAGGGAATTACGATGCAGCAGATTAAAGAGGAAGCACAATTCAGAAGCGTCATCAACGGAGCGGTGCCGGTAGTAGCCGTTTTCAAAGCCGTCTGGTGCAAGGACTGCCATTATATAGAGCCCTTTATGCCTGACTTGATCCAACAATACGAGGGCCGGCTGACATTTGTCCATGTGGACCGGGATGATCTGCCCGACCTGTGCGCCGAACTGAATATATTGGGTATCCCCAGCTTTATTGTGTTCCGGGAGGGCCAGGAAATTACGCGTTTCGTCTCCAAGCTCCGCAAAACCCGGGAGGAGATCGAGGAATTCCTGGACCGCTCCCTGCAGGTTGCGGATGCCCTGGGGAAGAGCTGAGGGGACAAAATTCGGGTACCCCCGCTCGGCAGCCTGCCGGGAACCCATCCGGAAGTCCTCGTGCAGGGGCCTGCCGGGAACCCATCCGGAAGTCCTCGTGCGGGGACCTGTCGGGAACCCATCCGGAAGTCCTCGTGCAGCGGCTTACCGGGATCTCCTCCGTTGTCCTCCCCCGGCGGTCTGACCTTATCCGGACAGAGGATCCGCTATTTGCGCCATTTTGGCCTTTTGCAGCATCTTACGGACCCACGGTACGCTATTGTCGTCCCCAAGCGCCTAAACTCGCCGATCTCCACCCAATAACGGCCCCTCGGTCCGTAAGGTTGGCCAAATCACGCTTTTTGCTGAAATAACGTCACCTGTGTCCGTTACGCTAACGCACAACTGCCTGTCTCCCTTTTTGCGGAGACAGGCTTTTTGGTACGCGGCGAGAAGTGCGGGGCCGATGGAGCGGACGAGCCGGCTGAAAATTGGCTTCATCCCCCAAAAGCCGATATAATGGCTGTATACATAACCAGCAGGGAGGCCCTTGTCCGTGGTGTTTGAGAATTTGAGGCAATTCATTGAGGTTTTGCAAAAAGAAAAGGATGTTGCCGTAATCGATGCTCAGGTGGATCCCAATCTGGAGCTGGCGGAAATCCACCGCCGTGTCATCGATGAGGGAGGTCCCGCGCTTCTGTTCACCAATGTGAAAGGCAGCGCTTTCCCCGTAGCTACCAATCTGTTCGGCACCAAACGCCGGGTGGATCTGGCCTTCGGCACACGCCCGGAGCAGCTGATGCAGCAGGCGGTGGAGGCTATGCATACCCTGCTTCCCCCCAAGCCCGCAGCCTTGTGGAAGGAGCGCTCTCTGCTGCTGGACCTGGTTAAGGTAGGGAGCCGGACAGTGAGCCAGGCCGCAGCACCTGTGCTTCAGGTCTGTGACCGCAGGGACAGAATGTCCAAGCTGCCGGTGATTACCAGCTGGCAGGAGGACGGCGGCCCCTTCGTGACGCTGCCGCTGGTTTATACGGAGCATCCCGTCACTCATCAGCATAATTTGGGCATGTACCGGATGCAGGTGTTCGACAGCGAAACCACCGGGATGCATTGGCAAATCCACAAGGGCGGCGGCTTCCATTACCATGAAGCCGAGCTGCGTGGCGAAGCCCTGCCCGTGACGGTGTTCCTGGGCGGCCCGCCGGCCCTGATCGCCTCGGCCATTGCGCCGCTGCCGGAGCAGCTGCCGGAGCTTCTGGTGGCGTCCCTGATTCTGGGCGGCAAGCTGAAGCTGGCGGACAACCCCCTGGGCGGCCACAAGGTAGTGGCGGAGGCGGAATTTGCCATCTCCGGCAGAGTGGAGCCGCATATCCGGCGTCCCGAGGGTCCGTTTGGCGACCATTACGGATATTATTCTCTGACGCATGATTTTCCCGTGTTTAACATAAACCATATTTGGCACCGTAAGGACGCCATTTATCCTGCTACCGTGGTGGGCAAGCCCCGGCAGGAGGATTATTACCTGGGCGAATTCCTCCAGCGGCTCCTGTCTCCGGCTTTCCCCATGGCCATGCCTGGGGTCAAGGACCTGTGGACTTATGCGGAGACGGGCTTCCATGCGTTGGCTGCCGCTGTGGTCCGGGAAAGCTACCGCCGGGAGGCGCTGGCTTCGGCCTTCGCTATCTTCGGCCAAGGGCAGCTGACGCTGACCAAATTCCTGGTGGTCACCGACCGCAGCGTGGAGCTGGAGCGGTTCGACCTGCTGCTGGAGACGGTGCTGGAGCGGTTTAATCCCGCCACCGATCTGCTGATCTTCAACCACACCTCCCACGATACCCTGGACTATACGGGAGGAAGGCTGAACCACGGCAGCAAGGCGCTGCTGTTGGGGGTAGGGGAGCCTGTCCGCTCGCTTCCGGGCTCCTACGACGGAGGCGTCATCCCCGGTATCCGGGATGCCCGGATGTACTGCAAGGGATGCCTCGTGGTGGCCGGCGCTTCCTTCACAGAGGATCCGGAGCTGGCCGCCCGTCTGGCTGAAAACGCCACAGAACAGCTGGCCCGCTGGCCGCTGGTGATTCTGGCGGACGATGCCGCCATTGTCAGCAACCAGACCGCCTTCCTGTGGACGGTGTTCACCCGCTTTAATCCGGCTACGGACATCCATGCCCAAAGCCGGGTGGAGAACAACCACATCGCCTACCGCCTGCCTTTGATCATTGATGCCCGCATGAAGCCGGGATATCCGGATGAGGTCATTCCGCGGGAGGATATTGTGAAGCTGGTGGACAGCCGCTGGAACGAATATTTCAAATAGCACCGGGAAGGAGATTTGGCCTTTGCTGCGAGAACTGCTGAACGCTGCCCCACGCACGGAACAGGGCGATATGCAAAAGGCGCTGCGAGCGCTGGAGCTGTATCTGGAGAAGCTGGAGCGGGTAGGCCCCGGAGGCCGCGTCTCCCCAAGCCGCAGCGGGGAGGAGATTCCCCGGCTGGAGCTGTGGACCCGGGGCTTCGCCGATGCCCTGGATGAGCTGGAGGAGAGCAAATTCTGTGCGGAAGCCTTCGGCCGCGGCATCCACGCTTCCTTTGTGGAAGAGATGTCCCCGGAGGAACGGCTGAAATACCGCCGCTATCTGTATTTTTATAAGAATGCGTTTATCCGCGTATTTTCCATTCTGGACAAGCTGGGGTACTTTCTGGACGAGCTGTATAGCCTGGGGACAGGCAAGGTTAAGGTGCGGTTCTCCTACTTCACCGTGCTCCGCCAGATGCATGAGCGGAAGGTGGAGGTCCGGCTGGAGGAACGGTTGTATGAGCTGAAGCAGAACTACCAGGAGCCCTTGAGACGGCTGCGCAGCCAGCGGAATATGGAAATCCACCTGCTTAATGCGGAGATGGTGGATGACATGATCCGGGTGAAACGGCAGACTCATGCAGACGGCCGGCAAAAGGTGGAGAATGTGCTGCAGAATCTGTCCGACCTGGCCTTAAGCTTCGAGATGGTCTGCCGCACCATTGCCATAGTGTTCGACCATACGAAGGGCTCTGTCCGGACCAAAGGGTAGATTCAAACCCTTCCCAATCGTTTCGCTTGACGCAGCTTGCGAAAAAAAACCGTTCTCCGGATGCCAAACACCCGGGAACGGTTTTATTTTGTATTCAATTAAAATACCTGTACAACTTCCTTAATGCCGTCAACCTCTTCCACCAAGGCGCGTTCGATGCCGGCCTTCAGGGTGATCGTGGAGCTGGGGCAGCTGCCGCATGCGCCCATTAACCGGAGCTTGACGATGCCGTCTTCCACATCCACCAGCTCAACGTCTCCGCCATCCCGCTGCAGGAAGGGGCGAAGCTTATCCAGAACTTCCAGTACCTCATCATAGGCTACTTCTTTGTTCTCGCTCATTTGCTTCAACTCCTTTCTTTCCTTTATTATATTACAAGTAGCGCAAAAGTAAAAATAAGCTCCTGTATTTACAGCAAATTGACCGGGGAGGAGTCATGATGAGACCTCTGATCGAATTCTGTACCAGCAATATGCATCATGGCACCGGACAGGTGATGAAGCTGCTGGAGGCCAATCCCGATTATGACGTCCTGGAATACGGCTGTTTGGGCAATTGCGGCGAATGCTACGCCGGCCCGTACGCCCTGCTGGACGGCCAATTTATCGGGGCGTCAACAGCAGAAGAGCTGCTCGCCCGCCTGGAGGAAGCCATTCTGGCCCTTTATCCGAAATGATGGCGGGACTTCCACAGCACCCCGCTTTTTAAGGTCCGCGGCACCTTGCCAAACACAACCGTGCTGTCGCCCATCAGGGCGAAGCCGTTTTTTTTGCCCAGAGAGCCCAGGGTTCCCCGGAGTCTCAAGGGACTGATGTTGGGGGTCACCCCATCCCAGATCGCCCTGACTACTGTGGCAATTTGTTTGCCCTGGATAATGGCTGCCTGGGCGCTGGGGGAGAACACCAGGCTGGCGCAGTCGCCCACCACAAAAACCTCGGGAAATTGAGGGATCCGGTGGAAGCTGTCCAGCCGGATGCGCCCTGCCTCATCCTTGTTAACCTCCAGCGCCTGGACGGGATGGGCCGGCTGGATGCCGCCCGCCCACACGGTGGCTTCAGAACGAAGCACCTTGCCGCCCTCCAGAATCTCTGTTTCCCGGATATCCTCCAGCTCCACCTGGGAGCGGATTTCCACATCATGCTCCAGAAACCATTCATGAACGAACAGCCGCAGCTTCTCGGGGAAGGCAGCCAGAATCCCGCCGCCCCGGTCCAGAATCCGGATGTGCAGATCCGGACGGCATTCCCTGAGCTCCGAGGCCATCTCCACACCGCTTAACCCCCCGCCGATAATCGTAACATGCCCATAAGGACGCACCTCCTGGAGAGCCACATACGTCTTCCTGGCAGCCCGCAGGGATTGCAGGCTGTGGGTGAACTCCGCTGCCCCGGGAATCCCGTAATACTGGTCTACGCAGCCCAGCCCGATCACCAGCCAATCATAGGAAATGGGGTCCTGGTCCTGAAGATAAACTAGCCGCTCCTTCATGCTGATTTCCGTTACTTCCCCGAAGAACAGAATGAGATGGGGGTGGACGGGAAATGCCACATGAAGTCCATGTTCAGCCGCCGAGCCGGCAGCCAGTGCATAATATTCTGTTTTGAGCCCCTGATACGGCATGCGGTCTACCAGATAAATGACAGTGTCCGGCGGCAAGTCCCTCTCCAGCAGTTGGCGGACAATGGCCATTCCGCCATAACCGCCCCCAAGAATGACCAGTTTCTTCATGATTCCTCACACCCCTCTCTTCATCTGTAATTCGCTCCTTTGGGAATCTGTCCGACGGAGTGGTTGAAGTGAATAAATATTCATCGAGTTTCATTCCTTACCGGGAAAGAAGTGCCTTGGAGGCTCAAACACGTTTTGTCGGCCTTGATTTGAATGAAATGTAAGGGTTCAAATATTTATTCCTTCGTTTGTTTCGTCGGACAGACTCCATTAGCGGTCCTGCCAGCGGAACGGCGTGCGGCCCAGAAAACGGTCCGGATTGGTGGCCGTATTCCTGATCCAGAAGGTGAAATGCAGATGCGGTCCGGTGGAAAAGCCGGTGCTGCCCACCTCGCCGATTTTATCCCCGGCCTTGACTCTGTCTCCTGTCTTGACATGGAGCTTGGACATATGGGCGTATTGGGAGAATAAATTCATTCCATGATCCAGATAGATGGAGTTGCCCGTCAGATACAGCTCCTCCGCCAAAACCACCACTCCGTCGTTGGTTGCCAGAACCGGCGTTCCGGCAGGCGCGGCAAGGTCAATGGCCCGGTGGATGCTGTTGAATACTCCGTTTACATAACGGGTATACCCGTAGGGCGTGGTAAGCCTGCCTGAAACCGGTATAACGAAGGGCTCCTTAAACAGGATCTCGGGCACGGATTTGCTGCGGGCCAGATCGATTTTCTTCTGGTCGGCATTGATCCGCTGCGTATTCTGCCACATGCTTTCCTGCTCCTTGGTTACCGTAAGCCGGTCCGTATCGAAGGCCTTGGACTTCACCGTAAGCTTCGCCTTCACGGCAGCTCCCTCTATGGTATAGTTACCCGGTTTGAGATCGGTTGGAACCGGAAGCAGGGCATAGTAGCCGTTGCCCAGCTGGGTCAGTGGATATTTTTTCTCCACAAAAACCAGCTCTCCGCCTGTTTCGGACCGGACCATCACCGCGTCTCCCTGGAAAACAGAAGCGGGCATCACCGTCACGGCTTCGGCCATGGCCATCTCGGCTGCCTGCTCCCCGCTGTAGAAGGAGGCTTCTATCCGGAAGGCCTGCTCCAGGGCGGCAGCCTGGGCATCCGCGGCAGAGCCCAATGATTGAATTACAATCCAAAGTGCGATCAGCCATTCCATAGGGGCTGTATTCTCCCTTGTTAATAGGTTTCAATCACATTATAGAAGGTATCCCGCTCCACCGGAATTTTGCCGGCGCCCTTCACCAGCCAGATCAGCTCGTCCCGGGTTAACCCCGCAGGGGTAAGCGCTCCGGCGGAATGGCTGATCCGCTCCCGCACCAGAGTGCCGTGGACGTCGGATGCGCCGAAGCTCAGGGCCAGCTGGGTCAGCTGGGTGCCGATGTTGATGAAATACGCCTTGATGTGGGGGAAATTGTCCACCATCAAACGGGAAATGGCGATAGTCTTGAGATCATCGAAGGCCGAGGTGCGGCGTTTGATGCCTGCTTGCTGGCTGATGGGCTGAACGGCAAGGGGAATGAAGACCATAAAGCCGTTGGTCTCATCCTGCAGCTCTCTAAGCAGCATCATGTGCTCCAGCCGCTGCTGTTGGGATTCGATGGAGCCGTACAGCATGGTGGCGTGGGTTTTGTAGCCCATTTGGTGGGCGGTCCGGTGGACGGTTAACCATTCCTCCATGTTGGCCTTCTCTACCCGCATCTTCTGGCGGTAGTGGTCGGAGAGAATCTCCGCTCCTCCGCCGGGCATGGTATCCAGTCCCGCTTCCCTCAGCTCCTCCAGCACCTGCCGGTAGGACAACCCGCTGATACGCGAGAAGAAGTCGATTTCAGCTGCGGTATATGCCTTAATGGCAATGTGCGGATACTTATCCTTCAAGGCGCGGATGCAGTCCTTGTAGTATTGAAAGGAAACCTTGTCGTTATGCCCGCCGGTAATATGAAACTCCCGCACGCCCGGGGTAATATGCTCCTCCACGTACCGGATCATATCCTCCCCGGTATGGGTGAAAGCCCCTTCCTGGCCCTCGTCCTTGCGGTAATTGCAGAAGGCGCAGTGGGCTTCACATACGTTGGTGAAATACAAGGTCATATTCTCAATAAAGTAAACGTTCTTGCCGTTCTTCCGGAGATTAACCTCATTGGCTAATTGGCCGATGGTCAGAAGATCCTCGGACTGGTACAAAAACAGCCCGTCCTCCAGAGTCAGCCGCTCCTGATGATGCACCTTTTCCGCGATTGCCGCCATGCGGGTGTCAGGTGTGGGGATGATGATGCTCATGACGCGACCCCTCCAATGTTTATCGAAGTGAAATGATTTGACTTGTCATAAAAAATTCAAATTTATCTTTTCATTATAAACTCCCCCATTAGAAGGGGCAATACGAAATTGGCAAGCAACGAATGAGGCAAAATTCTGCAAATAAGTCGAAAGGAATATTTCCTTTGCGCTAACGTTGCTGTATACTGTATTCTTGTGTGAACTTTCAGGCAGAATCTACCGGCGTATTCAGTCGAACCATATAGAAATACGATAGAGTATAAGGAGTATGGTTGAGAAATGTTAAGCATGACATGTCCGAATACGGAAAAAAATATTCAAACCGAAATCGAATCCGCCCGTGCCCAGATGAACCGTCTTGCTGATGAGCTGGGGGTGCGGCACCCTGCGGTGGTGAAGGCGAGCCAAATGCTGGACGAGCTGCTGCTCCAATATTATGCCCTGACCGGCGCGATGCGGATCAAACGCACCTTGGGCCGCGGCTATTAGGGTTCCCTCTGCTTCGCCTTGTAGGTATGCCCCTGTTGGAGGTATACTGAAGCTAAAGGCGACAATTACAGGAGGGATCAACCATGATTCAAATCAGCGACTCGGCAGCCGGCCGCATTAAGGAATTGCTGGAGGCGGAGGAAACGCCGAACCTGTTCCTCCGGCTTGGCGTGCGTCCCGGCGGATGCAGCGGCTTTTCCTATTCCATGGGCTTCGACGATGAAGAGCATTCCGAGGACCAGATTCTTACCATTAACGGCCTCAAGGTTGTTGTGGAGGAAAGCAGTGCCCACTACCTGGAGGGTGTAGAAATCGACTTCAAGGAAGAGGGCCTAAGCGGGGGCTTTACCATCGATAACCCCAATGCCATCGCTTCCTGCGGCTGCGGCAGCTCCTTCAAGATGAAGGATGAAGAGGGCCAAGTGGAGAATTGCGATCACTGATGCCGTTTAGAGTGTAACTCTATAAAACCTTCCGGGATTAATGTATATAAATCCCGGAAGGTTTTTTTGTGTTAAAAATTAATTTTTGAACTCTATTTGACATATACAGAAAAAAAACTTAGCTGCCGACTTTAACCAACTTTATTCGACATTCATTTTTGCTAAAATTGATAACGCTTCATTAATTAAGAAAGGAGATTTTTGTAAAGGAAAATGATAGCTATGTTTTTATATAATAAAATGGAAAGGTAGTGCGTGAATGTTAAAAAAGTTAAAGATTATTTGCTGTGCTCTAATGTTGCTCACTATGAGCATCCCATCGTTAGGTATTGCAGGTGCAGAATTAAATGGGAGTGAAACGATATTTGCCGAAAATGAAATGACTCCTTCAGTGAATCAAGAGGATAAAGAGCAGTCATCCAAGAATTCTTTGCAATTGGAATCAGATATAGAGAGTACATTTCCCTCCTCAATTAGCCCGGTTCTTGTGCCTAGTGTCAGTGAGAGTGTCTATAATCTGAGCGTAACTGACAATGTGTATATGAAGGCTGCAGCAGCTCCGACTGGGCCTTATGTGGCCTATATGAAGCGTACTTATAGTAACTCTGTCAGTGAAGGAATTGATTATGGTTGGCCTTCTCTAGTTAACGCGAAGGCTATTTCTGTGAATACGGATACAGATGGTCTGAAACGCTTTGTACTCTACTACGATAATACAATTAAATATACAGTTGAACTTGCAGGTAGAATATCCGGCCTGTACGATGATACTGGGAATTGGCCTACCTTAACAAATGCTAGGTCCATCAGCTTTGTGGAATGGTCTAATTCTAGCTATCCCTATGGAAGAAGCCTGTATCGCTATGTACTTTATAACGACAATACGGTGAAACAAAGAAAAGTGGAGCGCTCAGATTATATTCCTAATGTAAGTGGTCCGGAAGAAGATGTTACTGCTCAATTCAGAAGCTATGATTTATCTACTGTAAGATCTTTCGCCCATGATAAAGAAAGAAGTACAGGAATTTTGTTCTTGCGCACAAACAATACAATAACGGGTGGATATAGTAACGACGATCAGTCTATGTTTTGGCCCAGTATAGTAAATGCTAAATCGATTGCTTATTACAATGTTGATGGATCCTTTATAAGGAGCTACGTTGCTTATCTGGACACCAATCCTGTAATAAACGTCAATAATTCCAACATGACCATATTTAAAAATAGTACCCCTAATACTATTACTTTATCCGGGACCATCAGCGACCCTGACAACGATATAGTGACAATCAGTGCAACCATTGCCGGAATTACCAAAACCACTTCCGTTTCGAATACATCCACTGCCCGTTCTTGGAGCTTGCAATGGAATGCCCAAACGGAAAATATTCCGTCCGGTTCCTACTCGAATATTCCCATTACGGCAACTAGCGGGGCATGGGGAAATGCAACCATCAGTTATTCAGGAACAATAATAGTTAACAATATCCCGAATGCTCCGGGGAGCCAAAGCCCTGGCAGCTCCTCATCTGCTTCCCCTGTATTAATCAGTGGTGCCGCAATAGGTTTAAACTGGGCATTTGCCGATCCCGATCCTAATGATGTTCAAACAGCATATAGGGTCCAGCTATACAATGCCTCTGGGAGTTCCGTGATTTACGATACGGATTGGATTCAATCGAGCGCGAAGTCATACACTGTTCCATCCGGAATATTGAACCGAGGTACTATTTATAGCTGGAGAGTTGCTGTTCGGGATAATAGAGGTGGTACTTCCAATTATTCACCCTTGTCGTATGTGAAAATCAACTCATTGCCAGTATTGACTATTACCTCCTACAATGACGGACAGCAGATTGCAGACAACATTCTTACCTTCACCTGGATATATTCGGATGCGGATGCCCACACTCAGAAGCAATACCGAATTCAAGGATCAAAAGATAATTGGGCAACCATAGGATTTGATTCTGGTTTGCTTAATGGGACCGCAGCGACACTAACAACCCCGGCTCTTCCAGTTGGTACGTGGAGCTTTAAGTTCCAAGTATACGATGGTTTTGAGTGGTCTGCAGTAGCAACTCGAAATAATTTATCCATACCCAACTCTTATGAACCCAATAACACCAGTGCTCAAGCTTTTGGAATCATGTATAACACCGAATATTCCTCAGTTATTAATACTTCTTCAGACGTGGATTTCTTTAAATACACAGCACCTTCTACAGGAATTGACAGGCTTACTCTCTCCATGCCCGCGGACAAGAATTATGACGTGTTTATCTACGACGCCAATATGAATTTTGTTGCTTCAGGTCAATCAAGCGTTTCCGGCACATCTGAGGATATTATCTACCGTACAATGGCGAATGCTGTTTATTACATCAAGATTATTGGGTTTAATGGAGCATACAGCAATAATCCCTATACAGTTAAAGTACAGAAATATGCGATAGCGAATCAAGTTAACTATCAGTATGATGCAAATGGGAATATTATTGGCAAAACAACCACCAATCCTTAGGAGAGATGTTGCCTTGAAATCCTTATTAACTAAAGCTTTGGTATGCTTACTGATCGTATGCTTATTAGCGCCTTTTCAATTATTCGTATACGATGCTGCTGTATATGCAATGGTTGAACAATCTTATCCGGCACCGGATAGTTCACTTCAGGAGATCAAGGATCAAGGCTACACAATGGATGATACTGATTTGGAGAAAGTAAAGCCGTACCCGGTCAATCGGTCCCAAGAAGCTAAAAGCGAAATTATCAGTGATCTTGAAGCTTTCCAAATGATTGCAAAAAGTGAAAAGTCAAATATGTTAACTACTGCAACAGGTCCGGTTACCCTTCCAGACTATACTTATGTGGAAACCAAGGGAGACCAGGCTCCTTTCTCCCTTCAATTGGATCATGAGGTTATCTCCACAGTTTCGGGAAGCTTGACCGTCCGTGAAAATGAGATGAGCTTGCCCGGGAGAAATGGATTAGGGTTTACATTAACCCGTACTTACGATAGTAGTGCCTCCCAGTTTGACCAGATGGTTTATGATGACGGAAACACGGTCATAACTCCTTTTGATGAGGAGTTTTTTCCCATCGGTAAAGGTTGGTCTTGGAATATTCCATACATTAGCATCGGAAGTAGATATCGTTACATTCATCTGGGCGATAGAGGCACTTACAAATTTGATACTATGAAGAATGAACTTGTAGATTACCCATGGAAGGACCTAACATTTTCATCAACTGAAACCAACATAAATGGACAAACTGCGGTTTTTGTATTAACCAATCTGGAGCGTAAAAAGTTGTATTTTGATTCAGGAGGAAGATTAATTCAAATTGCCGATACCCGCGGCAATGCAATCAACTTTAATTATTCGTCCTACACATATGGTGGAGCGCTCTCTAAAATTACAGATTCAATTGGGAACAGCATTAATATCAGTTACAATTCATCAGAAGTTGTTATATCTAAGGGGAATGAAACTATTGTATATTATAAAGTCAAAAAAGACGGAAAGGATTTATTGTCGCAGGTAAAAGATTCTATGGGCAGGTTGACCACGTATGATTACAGCATTCGAACTGCCCGTTTTAATCTTAATGCTACAAACCCGGATTATATGAACCCTTATGCTTTGCTTACGGGTGTAACTCATCCTACGGGTGCTAAAAGTGTTTATTCATATGAAATGGACCCTGTCAAACGGTTTCTTAGCGGTCCATTGGAAGTAAACCAATCTTACAGAGTCAGTTCCCGGGAAGATCAGGTCATTAACTCGGATAACTCGATTTCGATTTCTAATCGCAAGGATTTCTCATATGCTGGAGATATGGGCAGCACCTACAATGATATTGAGGCATTCTCTACCATCATTCATGACGGCTTAGGTACAACGGAACTGGTAAACAAAAAGGATTACATTGATTCAAACATCGGAGCTGTTTATTACAATACCCGTATTGTGCAAACAGCATCTCATCCCAAAACATCTCTTATCTCTAAGAATACCACCACGTTCACGCATGATATGGCTAACCGTAATCCAAATCCCATTAAAATCGACATCATCAAATCGGTAGTAGGGAACAGTTCAGTATTCAAAACAAGCAGGAGTGCTGCTTATAATCAATATGGGAATGTGACAAGCTCTACGGACGTGAATAATACTACAACAACCTTTCAATATGATGCCAATCATTTATTGACCGGAGTTTCTGTTCCTGTTTCTAACAACCCCTCCAAAGTTCAATACACAGAGTACCAGAGGGATCAGGCATACTTGAACATAACGGCAACTCGTATTCGAGAAGGTGGTATCACGGGATCCATTTTGAGGGAAAGTGTGAATACAGCCTACGACTCCTTTGGTAATGCCACAGCAACACGGATACTGAGAGATCCTGGATTGTATACGACAGTCGTTACTGAGTATAGCCCACAAGCTCCGTACTATGGAGCTTTTCCCACCGGGCAACAGATCAATACCACTGATGCTGAAGGGAAAAGTTCAATCATTCGTAAAAATTATGAATATGATCCAACCAACGGCAGGCTAGTCGCTTACATTGACCCAATGAATCAGGTAACCAGATACAAGTACGACCCCATTGGTAGAGTAACAGATGTTATTCATCCGGATAATAGCACGTTAACACTACGTTATTTGGATATAGAAAACCAAGTTATACGTACAGATGAGACTGGAGTTGTGGTACGCACGACATGGAATCCGTTTGGGTGGAAAACTAACAACGGTTTCATAGAAAATGGAGCATATCACAACAAAGCAACATATGAGTACGATCAATACGGACGTTTAAAAAATAGTTACGATGCCCTGGATAAAAAAACGATGTATGATTATGACCAGTGGAGCCGCCAAAGCGCAATAACCTATCCTGATTTAAATACAGATTCCGTCTTCTATGACGACATCGCTAATACCAAAACCATTACAACACCAGTAACAAGTACAGAAAATTATATGGTTAAGGATTCTTATGATATTCTGGGACGTTTAATTGCACGGGAGGAAACGAAAAAGGTTGGCAATACCACGAAAACGACACCGCTTCTGTCCTATACCTACGATCTTATGGGGAATATTCTTACAGCGGCGGATGCTCAGGCGAATATGACTACCTTTCGTTACGATATGCTAGGTCAATTGCAAAGCGTAACGAACCAAGCACCTGTTACAGCCGCTGATGGGAAAACAACGCTAACCCCGCAGATTACCTCATTTCTGTACAATCAATTTGGCAAAATGACACAGATGACATACCCGGATAACAGTAATAAACGCCATGTCTATGATGAGGCGGGACGTCTCATAAAAACGATTGATGCAAAGGGTATGCAGGAGATCTTCTTCTATGATGGGAATAGCAATCTAATAAGATATCTGGACCGAAAGGGAAATCGCTTCAAGAACACCTACAGCAATCGTAACTTATTGGTGAAGAAAGAAATTGTCGATGGAGCCTGGGCATCTATTTCTGGTGAACAGCCAATTTCCTACACCTACGATGTTGCCGGACGCCGGACAATGATGAGCGATTCTACCGGAAACACCAAGTATGCTTACGATTATACGAAAGGAGCGTTAGCCGCTGTAACTTTTCCCGATGGAAAACTCATAAATTATGATTATGATGTCAACGGGAATCGTATTCTTATGAACGATCCATTCGGGGGGAAAACAACCTATCATTATGATACCCGGAATAGATTGGATCTCATTGGAACCTCATCCGACTTAACCAACGACTATGAGGCAAAGTACGAGTATTATCTTAATGGGATGTTGAAGCAAATCCTGCAAAAGAACGGAGTCTCTTCAAATTACACGTATGATGGCCTTCTCCCAGGTAATCTAATAATAAAAAAAGCAGACGGCTCCGTCCTTCAGTCTTATGGCTATACGTACGATAACAACGGCAATCAATTATCCAAAACTGAAAATGGAGTAGGCCATCAGTTTACGTATGATCAGATGAACCGGATTGAAACCTCCCAACAATTTGCTGAAACATACGGGTATGACATCCGCGGCAACCGATCTTTTATGTCCACCAATCATCCGTTTGAACGACCTGATGCAGTAACTTCCTTCGATCAATATAATCAACTGGCAAGCATTCGGACAGCGGAAGGGACGAACATCGAATATAAATACAACGGAGACGGATTGTTATGGGAACGGATAGAAAACGGGGAAACTACGCGATATTATTGGGATGGAAGCAACATTGCTGCAGAAGCAAATGTAGTAGGGGGAACGGCCACATTTAAAGCCCGCTACATCCGCGGCCGTGGACCGATTGCCCGGCAGGATGAACAGGGAATCGCGTATTTTGTGCAGAATGGCCACGGTGATGTCGTAAATCTGGTAGATGCTACCGGTATGACAAAGCTGAATTCGTATGAGTATGATATTTTCGGGAACTTAGTATCCCAGAATGAAACGATTCGCCAACCGTTTAAGTATAGCGGCGAATTTTGGGATGATTCCTCAAAACTCCAGTATTTACGGGCCCGCTGGTACGATCCCAGTATAGGACGGTTTATCAGTGAGGATACGTATGAAGGGGATATTACGAATCCGCTGACACTTAATCTTTATACGTATGTAAAGAACAACCCGTTGAAGTATGTGGACCCTACAGGTCATGTATCAGCTGATGGTGGAGCTCCATTTACCCCAGCTGATTTTATAAACCAAGAAGACGGTTTTGATAAATACATTTTAGACCCTACACTTTTAAACTATAATAGTGCAGTATACATGCAAACTTTTAACGGATGTAGTAAAAACAATGGTTGTGATAACTACCGGGCAGGACTTGATACCCTTCACGCAGGGAATCAAGAAATAAGAAATGATGCACGAAGTTATATTAACGTTGAAGGTGGAAGTGCAAGTATTATATTTAAAAACAGAAACATAATGGCTATAAACTATAACAGAGGTGATGGAGATCAGTTAGTTGTAATTAGTAAGGAAAAAGGGATGCTCAGTGGAACGCAAGCTATTTCAGCTGCACTTACAAATGGATTAATTCCTGCAACTGCTTCACTCCAATATATGCCTGTACCCAGTAATAACTCTAATTGGACTAATGTAGGGAATTTGCAATCGTGGATGAGTAGTAATGGTTATAGCCTCGGGTCGGTTAATCAAACGGATATGTTTAAAGTTGAAGTTTTAGATAGAAATGGAAGGATTATGGGCGAGCTTCATATCGGACAAACAGTTCCAGGTCCGGGACCATTACGGATTCGTGACCATTACCACCCTAATGCGAACCGCACATCACACATTTATGGAGATGATGAAGAATATGACTGGTAGAATATCTTCTAGATTTGCAATCAAAGATTTCACAAATGGTAATGAATATGATGATGTCATTATTGCCGAAGTCATTCATTGTCTTAAAAGTAAGGATAGTAAGATATTGGTTAGAAATGAAGGCTTTGTAGCTGAAGATGATAAACTATACTATAACCAAGAATGCCTTACAATGGGATGGTTGATAGCAACGGATTTAAATCATCTCATATCCTTGGTAAGGAAGGGATTTCTTATAACTTGTTTAATTGTTGACGATGCGCACTGTGGTGATAACTGGCAGTACAAAGTTAGAGTAATAGAAGATGTAGAAGGTAATATTGAAATTTTAGTTTATTGTAAAAATGATGTTCAAATTGATAATGATTCAATTAATAGACTTAAACCATTCCTGGATAAAGGTGCAAGAATATCGGTGAGTAATTACTGAATGAAAAACCACAGTCATTTTTAATCTTAGGCCACAGGCGATTAACCCTCGCCTGTGTTTTTTCTATCCCCACCCATGTTGCGGAGTGGTGCGAAACCAATTCTGCACCAACACACCAAATTCCAGTACTTTTTGAGAAAGCGAAACATAGGAGAATTGGTATTTGAGCAGATAAAAAGACTCACCCGAAGGCAAGTCCTTAACGTTTCATATCCATAGCAATGAGGATCTCTTTCATGATCTTGTTCAATACATATATCTCTTCTGTTGTTCTGCTGCTGACTAAGGAAAGATGTTCGTCTATGGCCCCCCGCCGTGCCGCGGTATCGGGAGTAGATTCAAATCGGAATAACTCTAATGGCTCAACCCCAAAAGCCTCTACGATCTTCTCTAACGTCTCTAGGGAGATATTGCGGTCTCCACGTTCTACTCCGCCAATATAGCTGTAGTGAAGGGAGGCGGCTTCTGCTAACTGCTCTTGCGTCCAGCCCCTAGCCTTCCGCAATCCTTTGATTCTATCGCCCACCAATTCTGGAAGATTCACCTATACCACCTCCTCTATTAGACTAGTACTCAGTAACGCTTAAATTACAGGGTACAGTCTTTTGAGCCTGACCCGAGCGTCTTCGGTCGTAAATTGCCAATTTACGGTGGAGCCTTGGGCATTCCGATTGGCTTGCCAGGCCGTAACTCGCGCGATCATCTGTTCTTTTGTAGCCACATAATCGGACAGGGCTTGGCGACTGAGGACACCAATTTCGATTTCGGCCATGTTGAGCCAGCTTCCATGCTTGGGTGTATAATGAATGTCCAGTTTGTCGGCCAAACGCTTGGCTTCAGCCGGTTCAAAAGCTTCATAAAGTGAACCGACGCTATGGGTGTTCAAATTGTCCATGACCAGGACAATCTGGTCTGCTTCTGGATAGTGAACGTCCACCAGTTCCTTGATGCACGCCGCGAAATCCACTCGAGTTCGCTGGTCCGAGACCCGTACGTGACGTTTGGCTTCCAGCGGCGCAAACATCATGAATAGATTGACGACCCCATTGCGTTTGTATTCATAGTCCATTCGTTTCGGCTGATTTGGCTTGGCGGCAATGGAAGGCCGCGTTTCCAGTGTCAGCTGCCGATTAGTTTCGTCCAGACAGACGAGCGGGCGCTTGGGATCATGAGGACGCCGGTACACATCCAACACGTCTTCCATTCGAGCGACATACTCGCCGGACGCTTCCGGGATACACCATTGTTTCTTCAGCCACGGTTTAAGTTTGTTTTTTTCATGACGCGTTGGACGGTCATGTGCGAGATCTCCTCTACGATGTCCAGTTCGACCAAGCGATCAGCGAGCAGTCGAACCGACCATTTGCTGTAGCCTTCCGGCGGCTGGCTGCATGCCATTGCGATGAGTTTCGCCTCGACCTCGCCATCGAACTTGATCCTGCGGTTGGTTTGTTTTTCTCGCTCCAACGCCATCTCAAAGCCTTTTTCGACAAGTCGTTTTCGCAGATTTCGAACGGTGCTTTCACTCGTGTTGTAGGCTTCTGCAATCTGGGTATCCGGCCAAGACGGTCCATGCTCCCCTTCATCGGCTTTCAGTAACATATGGGCATGTTTGATTTTGTATCCGGAGACGTTCCCTTTATTGATCAATTGTTCTAATTGGTGTCGCTCTTCTTGGCTTAATTCAACGA
>JAEWGW010000039.1 GCA_023388055.1 Bacillota bacterium
TTCCAAGATGCCACCTATTCCCAACACAATAGCTATGCCGAGGCCTCCTGGTAGGTGGCCTTGATCTAGATTGAAAGTGACATTTTCTTAGAAGAGTTAAGGTGACATTTTCTCAGACTATTGACAGCTTTTTCTGTATAAAAGGGTGCAATGCCAAAGGCTCTGCACCCAATTGCCGCCGGACCGCGATTAATAGTTTTCGCTGGTTACCTCGAAATAGTCCTTTTCAGCCTGACAGGCCGGGCATTTCCCGGGAGCCGCCGGACCCTCGTGGATATAGCCGCACTTGTCGCATTTCCATTGGACCTTTTCTTCCTTCTTGAAAACGGCGTCCGTTTCGACATTGGCATACAGCTTGCGGTACCGCTCCTCATGATGCTTCTCGACAGAAGCGATCAGCTTGAAAGCGCCGGCCACCTCCGGGAAACCCTCTTCCTGAGCCACCTTGGCAAATGCCGGGTAATGCTCGGTCCATTCTTCATTTTCGCCCTGGGCAGCTGCCGCCAGATTATCAAGTGTGGTGCCCAGTGCAACCGGATAAGCAGCGTGAATTTCAAGACCGACGGGAAGCTCACCCTCGAAGCCCGCTACCAGCAGATTATAAAAGCGTTTGGCATGCTCTCTCTCATTTTCTGCCGTTTCCATAAAGATTTTTTTGATTTGATGGTAACCTTCCTTCTCCGCTACCTCCGAGAAAAAGGTGTACCGGCTTCTGGCTTGGGATTCCCCGGCAAAAGCCTTCAGCAGATTCTCTGCCGTTTGCGTGCCTTTTAAGCTTTTCATTGTGTTATCCTCCATGTTTCTCTATCTATAAATATATGTATTAAAACTCCTTCTATATTGTACCATGTTTCACAAGGATAAATCGCTATGCAGCAAAGGTTAGCTAATCATTCATATTTCGGAGCCGTTCTGCGCGTCGGGCTCCCCAACACCGGCATAATCCGGTACAATAGACAGGCGGCCTGCTGTGGCGGACCCGTTTTCCATTACCGTACATAGAGAGGAAACCTTGTATGCGTTCCAAGCCATCTTTATACAATCAGACTGCCTTGACCCTGCAATTTAATTTTGCAGCCCACACAAAATCGGACTATATCCAGGTTCACCACCATGGTGAACCGCCTGCATACGATGAAACCCGCGGCTGGGGTTTTGTCCGCGAAACCTGCGCGGTGCCGCCGAGGCCGGTGCAATGGGATCAAATTACTGCAGAAGCAGCAGGCTTTTATGCCACCACCACGGAGGTTGATGCTCCCGCCGGACTGGAGCAGGAGCATTACAACCGCTTCGGTATGGCCTTCCGAGTGCGCATTCCCCCCGGAGCTTACGAGATTGAAGTCATCACTGCCACTCCTCTGGAGACAACGGATGTGTCCGTATCCGGCATGCACCCGGGACGCCTCCTGGACGAGGGATATTGGGATGCCGCGGGACTCATTCCCATCCGTCATCACGCCTCCCGTTCCTCCACCGAACAATTGTGGCGCTGCCAATATGTAAATGGGCGGAACTTCCTGGATATCGAAATAGAACCCGCTCAACCCGGTGCCGCCGCGGGAATCAGGGAAATCCGGATTACCTCCCTTCCCCTTCCGGAACGGCCGGCCGGTGTTCTGCCCGCAGTCTATACTCTTGGTGACTCCACGGTTAAATCCTATACCTTCGAGGAGGCTCCCCTCTGCGGCTGGGGTCAGGTGTTTGACGATCTGTTCGATCTGGACAAGGTCCGGGTCATCAACTACTCCATGGGCGGCCGCTCCTTCAAAAACAGCTATTGGGAAGGCCGGTTCAATGACCTCCTGCTCTCCTCTTATCTGGGTGACTACCTCCTGCTCCAATCCGGCCATAATGATGAACGGCAGGATGAGCTGCACCGCTTCGGCCGGGGCAATACGGAGGCCACCTACGAAGAGTTCCTGCGGGAGGTGTATCTGCCCGCCATCCGCTCCCGCGGCGTAATCCCCGTGCTGGTTACACCGGTATCCCGGGTGAACGGGAAGGCGCAGCCGGGTGATGTGTTCGCCGATTCCTTCCAAACCCGGCGGTTTCCCGCTATCATGAGGCATACGGCTCATGAGGAGGGTATCACCCTGCTGGACCTAAACGCCCGCAGCGTGGAGTATTACAACGAAATCGGAGCGGAGGCCACCATCGCCCTGTTTATGTCCCTGGAGGCCGGGGAAACGCCGGGCAAAACCAATGACGGCAGCTTCGCCAACGGGCATCCCGCCAACAAAATCGACGCTACCCACTACAAGGAAGCATTGGCCAGGCAATTGGCCCGTATAGTGGCGGAGGAGCTGGCAGCGGCAGGCTCCCGCGGAGACCGGACAGCCGCCGCAATTGCCTCATTCCTGCGGCCGGAGGTAAAAGCCGCCATAGCGGAGCACAGCTGGGCTGCGCTCATCCCCCAGATGGCAGCGGACACCACCACCGGACGGGGCGCTTATTACCGGAACCAGATTGAGAAGCTGCTTCAGCTGGGTGTGCTGGAGAAGGATGCGGACCACTGTTTCCGTCCGTTTGAACCCATGGATGTAGAGGAGTTTGCCCAAGCACTGGCTAAGGTGCTGGGTATAACCGTTCCCTCAACCTCCGGTTTCTCCTCGGGAGACCTGACCCGGGAAGGTATGGGGGTGCTGCTGGCCAGAGGCTATCACGCTCTATTCACCGCAAAACCCGCCTACATGACGGACTATAACGGAGCTACGCTTCTGCCAGGCATGCCCGGTTATGATCCCAATCTGAGCTCCGGTGCCCAAGGTGTCCGTTATGATCCGCTGGTTCCGTGGGAGCAGCTAAAGGACAAGGAGCAGGCGGACGCCAAGCTGGCTCCGGAGCTGAAGGACGCCTATGAGCTGGGGCTGATCCGCTCCGAAAACAACCTTGTCCGCGGCCATATGGAGAACGGCGACCTGTTGGAGCCTAAGCTAACGGTCACCCGCGAGAAAGCCGCCAAAGCCCTTTATTTCATGTGGGTGCTGGCCCATCCCGTTAAACAGGAGAATGATAAGGCTCATTTATAGCCTTCAAGATAAAACACCGCCTTCCGGCTCAAACCGGGGACGGTGTTTTTTGGTTAGTCAGTGTATAACGCGGCTGTACGCTTCCTTATATTCCCGGGCAATCCGATTCCCGCCGGCGAGCCGCCATTGCTCCAGCTCCGCCTTCCAGCCCTCGTCGTCAATTTTCCCCATGATATATAGGGTCTGAGCGTCAGCAATTTGCAGCTCCAGCTCCTTGCCCCGCTCCGCATACGTAGGGGAGTCCAGCGTCAGCGCCGGATTGGGAATAGCATACCGCTCATTTTCGTAGCCAATCCGTTTGCTTTTGCGGGCCAATGCCGTGTCCTTGGAGGGTCTGTCCATCTGGTACTGCTCGTCCCGGTTGGGGAAGGTATCCCGGTACGGCTTGACCTCCCGGTAGTCCAGGTCCTTGTCCAACGGAACCGTAAATTCCCCCTCCACCCGGTAGTGCCGCCCTTCCACACCCTTCACCAGCACATTCACCATAGGGGGGTCCATCAGCTTGTCCAGAAAACTCAGGATCTGCCGGAGCTCCTGCTCGGTTTTGACGGCACTTTTCGGAAAAACCAGCATCCCCGCATTGCCGCCTTCGTCGGGTACGCGGATACCACCGGGTCCCTCCAGCGGTACGCTGTCCACCCGGGCGGCGGGATACAGCTTTTCCAGCTGGTTTTGGATCGTCTGGGCATTGCCTCCGGTCAAACGGAAGGCGGCCTTGCCGGACTCGTAGGCCCTGTCGATGGTAGAGGCGTCCACCACAGCGAAGTCCGCGTTGATCAGCTTCTCCGCATAAAGCCGCCGGAACAGCTTCAGGGTATCCAGATATTCCGGAGCGGCAAATTCAGGGATGAAGTTTCCCGCCTGATCCACTCCCCATTTGTTCGGGGCCCCCTGGGCTACAGCAAACCGGCTTAAGGTGGAGGCGGTGCCTTGATTGTAATTTTTGTCCAGCATCATCCCGTAGGTGTCTTGCTTGCCGTTGCCGTCAGGATCCCCCAGTGTACCTGCCCGGATCACCCGGTACCAATCCTCCAGGGTTACCGGCAGTGTCCAGCCCTGGGCGTCCAGCCAATCCTTACGGTACACAAGAGAAACCCGGCCCATGTTACGGAAAAGAGGAATGCCGTACAGCTTGCTCTCCACCGTCACATTGTCGAAGAAGGCCCGGGGCTGGGCAGCCAAATTCCGGTACTCCTGCAGATAAGGGCCAATCTCCCAGAACAGGCCTGCCTTCAGCGAACTGATCACGGTCGGGGTATAGTTTACCTTCAGAAGCTTGGGCAGCTCTCTGGCGGCAATCATCACATTGATCTTGTCGTCATAAGCAGTGGACGGCACCCAGCCGATCTTCAGCCGGACACCGGTATAAGCCTGGATAGCCAGCTCAATGGGATTACCCTCCTTGGGAATCTCCCCAACCTGGTTGGTTACCATGCTGAGCACCGGTACAGGCTCCTCCCCCGCCAGGTTTCCCGCTCCGCCGCCAGGTTCTCTCAGCCCATATGCAGCAGCAGCCGCTACAGAAATTGCTGCTATTGCTACTGCAGATAACAAGGCCAGCCTTTGTCTCATCGCTCCTCCCCTCCTTCCGCCGCATTATCCGTGGTGCTGCCGCCGCCCTTGTCCGCACGCTCCCGGTACTGGCCGGGAGTAATCCCGTGCACCTTGCGGAAGCTGCGTATAAACGCGCTGTTATTCTTGTATTGCAGCTTGGCGCCAATCTCCGCGATCTTCAGATCGGTGGTTTCCAGCAATATTTTGGCCATATTCATCCGGTACTCCGACACATAGTCGCTAAAGGGGATGCCCATTTCTTTTTTGAACACACGGCTCAGGTAAAAAGGGTGAAAATGCATCATGGCCGCGCAGGATTCCAGCGACAGCTCCTTGTCATAATGACTATGAATGATGTCGGCCATTTGCTGGGCGATATTGGTATATTGATGCTCATTACGTTCAGCCAGCAACTGGATTAACGGAGCAAACAGCCTGGTCTGGAACCATAACGAGAGCTCCTCCCGGGTTTGCAGCCGCAAAAACCGCTGGATTTCCTTCTCCCCCTCCAGAACCTGATGAACGGGGACACCCTGCTCCTGGGCAATCTCCAACAGCCGCATGGCCAGCTGCAGGAGCGGGATATGATACTCCGCCCGGTCACTGCTTTCATCCAAGAGCATGCCCATATATTCCCGCAGCTCCTCCTCCGCTTTGTGGGGCTTCAGCTCCCGGACAGATTGAGCCAGCTGCTCCTCCACCAGCTTCAGCCGGGAATAGACAGTCGCCCCCGAACCCCTCCGGATGACAAAATCATCGTAATGCACAATAATGTCCGCCCCCAGATTGATCCGTGCCTTCAGCGCAGCCAGGCTCTCTCCGTACGCGCTGACAGTGCCCGACAGATGGGTGAAGGGCCGGCTCAACCCGATGCTGACCTGGAATTTCAGGTAGTGGGCCACCTGGGAGCGGACGGTTTCGGCGAAGCTGTAGAGCATGGTTTTGGCCGTATCTGGATCCCCCGTCTCCAAAGCAAGCAGCGTCACCTGGGAGTCATTCAGGAGAATGGGGCTGAAGCGGGAATGGGCAGGCAGAAGCTCCTCCACCATATTGTTGACGGCGAACAAAAGCAGCTCCCGGTCCTGCTCCTGAAACCGGTTGTCTGGCATCAGATCGATTTGCAGAGTCAGTACACCAAGGCTCTTCCATCGGGCGGGAAAGCCATACAGGGTGGATTTGCGCATATATTCATCATCCGACATCTGACCGGTAAACAGCTTGAGCATATAAAATTCCCGCAAGTGGGCGGTTTGCAACTTCATCTCCTTGTCCAACCGGTTGCGGGAGGCGAAGAGAAACTGCAGGCTCTCCCGGATCTGCTCCAGCTCATTTTGGCCCGTCCGCATCAAACCCTCCCCTGGCGCTATCCCTCTGGAAAATTCCAATAAACGGCGGATCGGGCGGTACATGTGGCGGGTGCCCAGGAGAGACAGCAGCAGGACAACGGTGAGAATCAGCAGACAGGCCAGCACAGTGGCCCAGGCGATTTTGGAGCTTTCCCGGGTGATGTCGGCCACGGATACCGCAGAAACATACGTCCATCCGTTCAAGCTGGAGGTCCGGTACGTAATGCCTGCCTTGTATCCGTTCAATTCGGAATAGAAAAATCCGGTCACCGGCTCCAGCCCTGCCGCTCCCTCCTCCGAAAGCCGGCTCACCTGGCTGGAGATATGGAGATTGATCGCTTCATAGTGACGCATTTCCTCCACCGGCCATAGGAAAGCGCTGCCACTCCGGTCCAGAATATATTGGGTGCCCAGGGCATTATCCGGCGTTAGCAGACTCTTGATATCCGCGGCAGATATTTGCAGCACCAGCAAGCCTTTTGGCGTAGTGCTGCCGGGAATCATCGGAATTTTTTGGACCAGCCGGATCATATCCGCGGGTTTAGCCGGGGCTTCCTCTTCCTCTGTCCCGGGAGCTCTGCCAAGACTGCCAACGCTGTCGAGGCTTCCGGAGGACCAGAAGAAATCCCGGCCGTTCCGGGCATAAGACAGGAACCCGGCGCTTTCAGGGTGGTCCCACAGCGTCTCCAGCGCCTGATGGCTGATCAGCCAGTTATGCTCCAGATTCACCAGATAGGCCTGATTGATAATCGTTTGGGTCTGCAATTGGAAAAGCTCGGTCATGAGGCTGCGCACGTCCCTAAAATCCTCCGCCGTCACCGGCTTGTCCATGGCGGCTTTAACCAGGCTGGAATTGGCGAACTGCATGGCAGACATCTCCATAGAACGCAGGGTCTGCTCCACTCGGAGCTGGGTCTGCGCCAGCAGCTGCTCATTGGCTTCATTCACTTTGTTCTTAATATCATGGGCAGCAATGGAATAAGAGATGACTCCGATCATAATCGCAGGCAGCGCTCCCAGGAGCAGACTGTACATTAATAAGCGGGTCAGGTATTTATGCATGGTCGGCCCCCCTTCTCTCTCAAGCAAATGCCTCTTGCGAATAATGCCCGTTACAGGAAAAGCAGCCCCGCCGCAGGGAAAAGGCCGGCAGGGCTGCATACTGGACAGATGCTACTCTTCGTTCAAGGGCAAATATTCAAAATAGTCGAAGTCGGCATAATTGCTGCTGCCTGTTCCATGGGAGGAGGCATACAGGCCCATCACGGAGCCCGTAAAACCTCCGGCCACATCGGAGCTGAGGAGGGTGCCGTCTGCATCTTCCACCAGCGGCAGCCATTCCTCGGACCGAGTGGCGTAATGGAAGCTGTAGCTTTGGCCAACAGCCTCCACCTTCAGGTAAATCCGGCTATGCGGCTCCTGAAGCGGTTGAAGGGCCAGCACCTCATCGGTGCCTGCCGTTCTGCGGATCAGGCGGACCGACTTGTTACCATCTGCCAGCGCTACTTCCATCCGGTACTGGTACTCCGTATTCTGCAGCAGCACCACACCCGCTGCTTCCTGCTCCGTCTGCGGCTGGAACTCCAGCGCGGTTCGTGCCGCGAAGCTCATATGCTCCTGGCGCCGCCCCACAAAGGCCGGATTGGCCTCCTCCATCAAGGTCTCCGGCTTCAACCGCAGGCGCAGATGGCCGGGACGCTCCTCCAGGGACCAGAAGTCTCCCCGCGGTGTACGGATGAACATCCAGGTATAGGCGAGATGGCTGCGGTCAAAATGATCGCAGGCCGGTTCCGGTGAAAACCGGGTTTGCGGAAGATTGGGTGCCTCCATCTCCAGCTCCACCATACCCTTGCCGGCATTCACAACCGGCCAGCCATCCTCCCATTCCACCGGCACCAGGAAGGACTCCCGGCCCAGGTTGCGGTAGTAGCCTCCATAAGGACGCGAGCCTAGGCAGACCATCCACCAATCCCCGTTCTGTGTTTCCACAAGATCGCCATGTCCCACATTGGAGATGGGGTGGCGTTTGCCCAGATGACGGTGAGTCAGAATGGGGTTCGACTTGCAGCCCTCATAAGGACCGGTCAGGTTCTGGCTGCGGGCAACCGTTATGGAATGGGTGTGCCCGGTGCCGCCTTCGGCAATCAGGAGAATGTACCAGCCATCCACCTTATACAGGTGGGGCCCCTCCTGGGCATGGATGAATTTCAGCGCCCCGTCCCAGAGACTGTACTTTTCACCCACCAATTTGCCGGAAGCCAGGTCCAGCTCCTGCAGATAAATCTCCATATGCTTGGGGTACTGCTGCCCGCCCGGCGGCTGCCGGTTGGCCATAATATAGGCCTTGCCGTCATCATCAAAGAACAGGGAGGAATCAATGCCGGGAGCCTCCGGCAGCCAAACCGGATCGGACCAGGGACCGCTTGGATCCTCTGCCGTTACATAGAAGTTCCGTCTGGCTCCGGTGACACTCTCCACGAAGGTAGTAATCATATAGAAGATGCCTTCATGGTGCCGGATGGTCGCGGCATAAATTCCCTTGGAGCAAGGAGTGCCGTCCAGATCCAGCTGGGACGGCCGGTCCAGCACATGGCCGATCTGGCGCCAATGCACCAGGTCCTTGCTGTGGAAGATCGGCACACCCGGGAAATATTCGAAGGTGGACACCACCAGATAATAATCATCGCCTACCCGGCAGACGGAAGGGTCCGGATTGAAGCCGGGGATAATCGGGTTACGAAAAGTCGCCATAGGGTTTATACGCTCCTTTGTCCGCTTACGCCTTCAAGAGATCGAAGCGGAGCCAATCCACATCGGCATAACCGCCTTCAGCACCGTTGGTTGGCTTCAGGGCGAACAGCCCCACCTTTGCCCCTACCCAGCCACCAGGCACAGCCGTTAAGGATTCACCAAACGGGATATAGGTTTCATCATCCAGGCTGTAGAAGAAGCTGAAAACCGCCTCCAGTCTGCATTCCGTCCGGAGATACACGGTTTTTGTGCCGCTTGGCAAGTCAATCACTGCTTTTCTGCTTTCGGCAGGAGCTGTTTCCTTGTCCTTATTGCCGAAGCTGTCCACATAAACAAGCTTGAGGCCGTTATCTGCCGCTTCCACAGCCACATAGGCATAGTCATGTCCAAAGGCAGTCAGTCCCGCCGATCCGCCTTGAGCCAGATTCAGCTCCAGCTTGGCGGTAGCCGCAAACTCAGGTGCCGGAAGCTTCTGGCAGAGAACATGGGGAGCATGATAAAGAATGCTGCCTCCTTCGGGAAGAGCCTGGGCGTACAACCGGAGATGTCCCGGATTAGCCTCCAGGGAGTACCATTCCTCCTTGCGGTTGCTCTGCCATTGCCACTGCAGGCCCAGCACGGCTGCGTTGAAGTCATCGCTGGTTTCCGGGACCGCAGCGGGATATTCCTTGCCAATATTGGGCTTCTTGTACACCAGCACCGGCTCGCCGATGCCGTCCTTGTTCTGGTTGATACCCATAACCGGCCAATCATTCTCCCAGCCCATAGGCTGAAGATGGACAATCCGGCCATAAGCCTCTCTGTCCTGGAAGTGGACAAACCAGCTTTCACCGGAATCCAGATCCACGTAGCCGCCCTGATGGGGCCCGTTCACCGGAGTTTCTCCCTGATGCAGCACAATTTTGTCCTCATAGGGGCCGTAAACAGACTTGGAGCGCAGAATGGTCTGCCAGCCAGTCGGTACGCCGCCAGCCGGAGCGAAGATGTAGTAGTAGCCGTTACGCTTGTACATCTTGGGGCCTTCCATAGTTGGATGATCGATTTCCCCGTCAAAAATCACTTCGCCGTCATCCAGCAGTGCGGTGCCATCCGGCTTCATTCCACACATCTTCAGCCGGTGCTTGATGCCGCAGCGGCTTCTGGCGAAGGCATGGACCAGGTAGGCTTTGCCATCATCATCCCAGAACGGGCACGGGTCGATCCAGCCCTTGACCTCTTTGACCATATGAAGAGGTGTCCAGGGTCCTGCCGGATTCTCGGCGGTGGTCATATAGATGCCTTCATCGGGTGCGCTGAAGAAAATCCAGAACTTGCCCTCATGGTAACGGATGGCCGGTGCCCATACACCGTCGCCATGGCGTACACAGCCGTCGTAGCCGCCCGGCATACGGTCCACCGCATGTCCGATAATGGTCCAGTTGACCAGGTCCTTGGAATGAAGGATCGGCAGCCCCGGCGAGCTGACGAAGCTGGAGGCTGTCATATAGAAATCGTCGCCTACGCGTATAATGTCCGGATCGGAATAATCCGCATACAGAATCGGATTCTGGAAACGTCCGTCTCCCAAATCCGCCTGCCATACAGGGGTAAAGGTTTGCTTGGTTGTCATCTGTGGTATTGCTCCTTTCGCAAAAGAAGGGTGTCTGATCTCAATAGTTTAACATAGATACATAAAAATTCTTTGAATGGAGTTGATTACTTTCTCATTTATTATACATATTTGTTTGTTCATTAAACAAATTAACTTCGCAACTTTTTATGGCGCTGCGCTTTTGGCATCAATCGATCCTTTTTATGGATCCCCTTCTATTTTCCCCATAATTCCCTACCTAGTGTAATCCTTTCCCGCCAAAAAAACCGACATTTCTCTCCGCCCGCCCAATTATTTTCCTTTTCCAATTTCTCCTTTTCTCATATACTAATTATGGATTCGTTTTCAGACAGGCCCTAATAAAAACTTTGAGAAAGCAGGTATATCCATGTCATTTGTTCAACACCGATGGAGATCCAAGTGGACAGCACTTTTGGTGGCTGGTGCATTGCTGACCTCTATCATTTCTCCGGCTGTACCCGCGGCCAGAGCGGAAGAAGCCGCCTCAGCGGCCAGAACCGCCCAATATTCGGATTTAGCCTCCAGCTACGCGGCTAAGGAAATTGCCTCGCTGACGGCCTCAGGCATTCTGGACGGATTCGATGACGGCACCTTCCGCCCTGCCGAACCGGTTACACGGGCCCAATTTGCCAAGGTGATTGCCAGCATCATGAAGCTGAAGCCAGAGCCGGACATTGCCTCCCGCTTCCGCGATGTTCCGGCCAATGCCTGGTATACCGGCTATACGGGGGCGCTTGTGAAGGAGGGCATTACCGACGGCGTAAGTGAAAGCGAGTTTGCCCCGGACCAACTGGTGACTCGGGAAGAACTGGCGACCTTCTTCATGCGCGCGCTCAAGCTCAGCAAGTCAGCCCAGTCCCTGCCTTTGGACTCCTCCATATTCGCCGATTTCAACGACATCTCTCTCTGGGCCCAGCACTATGTTTCCTTTGCTTATAAGATTGGGTTCCTCCAAGGCTTCCAGGACGAGAACAACAGTCTGGTATACCGCCCAAAAGCACAAGCTGACCGGCAGGCGCTGGCCAGACTGGCGTTTGAGCTTCTGGAGAAGAAGGACGCCTATGCGGATAAAGCGGCTGGCTTCACCACTCCAGCCGCTTCCGTCAGCCCCACTCCCTCACCGTCCCCGTCCACCGGTTTTATGGGCGGAGGATTTTTTGGCGGCGGGGGCGGGGGCGGCCCCACTCCTTCACCAACACCTACGGTGACACCTGCACCTGGTCCAACTGATGGAAGCACCCTAACCAATCTGTCTGCAGGCAACTATACCGGCAGCTTCACGGTTGCAGCAGGGGTTACCGTATTCGGACCGGAGACAGGAGCTGCCGTCATCTCCGGCAAGCTGCTGGTCAATCCAGGCCCTTCCGGCGAATTGATCCTGCGCAATGTCCAGGCCGCAGTGATTCACATTCTGTCCGGCTCGGACCACTCCGTAATCCTGCAAAATGTCAAGGTAACTGATGCCCTGCTCGTGAATACCGGCAATCAAGCCACGCCGGTGCGCGTTCTTTCCCAGGCAGGCACCGCTATACATACCACTTTGGTGGAGTCAGCAGCAATCCTGGAGGTATCAGGGGGCTCTGCCGGTGAAGTCGTTATCCAATCTCACGCAACAGGCAAAACAGTAGAGCTTCGCGGCAGCATCAACGGAACCGTCCGCAGCACAGCGCCGGATGCATTTATCCTGATCCGCGACGGTGCCTCTGTACAAAGTCTCATTATGGAAACCAACGGCCGTGTTCAAGCGGATGGAAATGTTAACGCTTACGGTATACTAAATTCCAATGTGCAGGTGGAGCTGAGCGGCAGCAAGCTGGCGGTGCTCAAGGAAAACACAGGAAAAGCCGCCAAAACCTCCATCCAGGCCTTAGGCAATCCCAGCAAGCTCGTTCTGGCGGATCAAGCAAAAGTGTTAGAGGCCATGAGCCAGTACAACGCTCTGATTAAGATGAATCTGGCAGACAGCATCAGCCCACAGTTAAAGGATCAGCTGCAGGCTGCGCAAACCCAGATGAAGGCTCTTACCAAGGAAGAGGCGGAGAAGAGGTTAGGGGAGCTGCCTGATGGCTACAACATTGATCTTACCCAACGCATTCAAATAGAAAAAAAACTGGTTGCTGCACAGGGGGCCGCTGAAAATGCCATTCTGTGGGGGAATTCATATTCCGATTTAACCGGCTTTGATAATTGGAATCGAATAGAAAAATCATACCTGTTCAATCATTTATCCCTGCTATCCGGAAATTACACGGGGGATATTGCCGTTTCCGGTGAAACATGGCCGGCATATAAGGTATCTCTTGGAAAGTTCAAATCCAAGGAGGATTTCACAGTACTTCCAATAAGTAAAGTTACTTCTGATGCAAACGGTCATTTTTTGTTTCTCGATTCATCTATTTTTCCGGTAAAGAGGGACGAACGATTTATCCTGGAGGTTTCAAACCCTGCAACTGGTTATAGCTTTACCCAACAAATTGATATTAGGGATCCCTCGGGAGCGACAATTCTCCCAGAATTGACGCAGCCTTATTATGAAGGTGATATTTTAAGACTGGGATTGGGCAGCTCTACCTATGATCCGCAGCTTATTCTAATATTCAACGAAAAGGGGCAAACCGTCTACGGCGGACCTGTTTGGATGGAGGAAAACACGATCCTTCTTTTAGATGGCCCTGTTAAACCTCTTGCAGGTGAAACATTAACTCTGTATGCCCGCAGCGCTTATTACTCTCGCGGATTCAGCGCCCCCCTGCAAATTAAAGTGCTGGCTAATACAGGCATGACCCAGCAGCCCATTGTTCCGGAGCTGTACCACGGGGATTTTGCAGTTTCTGTGAAAACAGTGCCTGGCGCTCGAGTAACTTTATCGAACCCGAAAGTCACGATGACAAGGTTTGCAGACTCTGCCGGTTTGGCATATTTTGAACTAATCAATAGAAGATTAAATCAAGGGGAGCAGGTTACCGTAACCGTCAAGGAAATTGGCAAAGAACCCAGCACTCCTGTGGTTGCAGAAGTAAAGGCTGTCCATGAGAAATCCTCAAAGCCCGCCGTTGAATTTCAAGAAAGCGGAGGGTACATTACCCTTTCAGGCACATTCCCCGAAAATACCACCTTGTTGCTTCAATGGGGTGTAAATGACGCAGTCCGTTTTAAGGTCATTCCATTAGGAAAAAGCGAGAATGGAACAGTTGCGTTCTCACAAAGATTTTCCATTGACGGAGTGTACAGCAATAAACTTTTTATTTATGCCAAAACAATGGGTAAGGAATCAAGTGATCCGCAAGAGCTGACCCTGACCCCACAAACCAGACTGCTCTCCGTGGCAGGAACGCTTTATGCGGATAGCATCAATATGAAGGTTTTGGCTGATCCCGGTTCACTTATAACGCTTGCCAAGAAGGATGGCACCGTTGTCTTCGAGAATCAGGAAGGTGCAAACAACGGCGTGATTAACTTGGACAGTATGGATCTGCAGACCACATTATTCAGTGGGGAAACCATTTATCTTACTGCGCGTGCACCGGGAAAGCATTCCAGCTTCTCTTATGAGCTGCACGTACAGCAAAATAGCGGAAAAACCCCGCAGCCCATCATCAGGGGCACCCTATTAAAAGGGATGCAAAATCCTTCTCTGTCCATTTTATCGGATAGTTACAAATTTGCTGTGGAAGTCCAGACCCCTGACGGGTCAAAAACTTGGTTGCCGCCGGTCGTGAAATATGGCGACAACATTCCACTGGATCAGCAGTTGGTTAACAATAACAATTCCAAGCTATTGGTCTCTATCAAGGAGCACGGGAAGGAAAAAAGTGATCCGGTTGAAGTTCCAATTTATGAATCGATTCCTTCCATTTCTCTCGACACGGTCACCAAAACCGTCTATAGAAGCTCGAATGACAAAGAAATCATCCAAGGGTATACGGAACCTTTTGCCACTGTGACCTTGCAAACTGCCGCAGGACACACATTCACAAAAGAGGCAGGGATTCTGGGACTCTTTCATTTGGAGGTACCCGGCTCACTGCTTGTACCGGATACTCTGCTGAAGGTGACGGCTCAAGCAAATGGGCTGCCTTCCAGCCCAACCGTTACGATGGCCGTGTACGCGGCACAGGGGGAAACCCCTAAACCGGTGGTAGCGGAGACGATTTTGTCCGGCGGCAGCAATATCAACATGGAGCTAGAAGCTCCAGCTGGGTCATTGATCTCCATTTACAATGAATTCGGTAACCTTCTGGACAGCGGATATTGGCAGGGTGAACCTGGTGATGGCATGAAGAAAGCCGCCATTGTCTTGGATGTCGGACAGTTGAATCAAACCTTAAAAATTTCAGCCCAGCTTCCGGGACGGAACCAGAGCGAATACGCCCTGGTCGACGTTCAAACGGATTGGGCAGCAGATATGACGATTCCTCCCATCATATCCCGGACACAATTTGATTATCCCGGCGGCATGACAAGGATTACCGGACGTACAATTGACCCCTTCACCTTCATCTCATACGGTGTTGTGAATATTCACTCCGATGCTAACGGTCAATTTGAGCTGTATGTGCCCACACAAGCAGGTCATCCGACAATGCTCCAGTTCCAGGCCCCAGGAAAGCAGCCAATGATTTTTTATGTCGTGATGAATCCCGAAAACTACATTGGAGATAACAGTTCAGCCGGAGACAGTGGAGGAATTATTGTTGGGGGCAGCGGCGGTGGTGGCGCCATTTCCATTGGTGCTCCTGGAACAAATAATCCATAGCACTTTCCGCAATAATTGAACTCATCCGGCACAATTTACCGTACCTTGAGGCTCTAACGGAACTACGCGACGCTTAGAAGCGGAAAAAAGCAGTTTTCAAAAAATAACGGAACTGAGAGACTCTTAGCGGGGGAAAGTTGCTGGTATTGCTTGCTCCAGCGGCGCTAAGAGTCTTTTAGTTCCGTTACAGTTTAAAAACCAGACATATTCGTGTTTAAGAGCTTCTCAGTTCCGTAAGCGCGGCTACTACTGTTTAACCAATAGCATTTGTTCCCGGAGTGCGGTACAGCTATGCAAACCTACAGCCACACGAAGCGTACATCCCCGTAAGCACCTGCTGCTGACCTTCCTTGTACGCGGAAGGTCAATCTTGGCCCTTGCCGCCGCGCCCGCCGGGCTTCACGGCGCTTACCAGCCGCGCCACCAGGCGGCTGGCCCGCTCCGGCGGCCCGCCGCCGGCACCTGCCGCCCCGCTGCGCCCGGGCGGCTCAACCCCATAGCGCGCCGCTCCATATTGGCGCACCAGCTCCCCCAGCGCATCCCGCTCCTGCCTCACGGCGGGATGCGCCTTTTCCAGCCGCGCGGCGTACTCCCGCGGCGTCTCAGCCGGCTGCGCCGGCCAGCCCTTCTCCTCCATCCCCCGGAGGAGGGTTTGGTACACCTGCCGGATGCCCGTGGCCTCCGGCACATAACGGAGCCGCTGCGGCGCAGGCTCCTTCATCCGCACCAGGCGGATGGCCGGATTGGCCATCACCTCCGGCCGCTTCTCCCCGGAGCGGTACCGGTACATGGCCGCCGCCAGCAGCAGAACCACAACGATGGCAAGCCCCAGCCAAACCACGCCCGGAATATGGGCGGAGTCCGCCAATGCTTCCAGGTCCTTAGGATCGGGAGGCTCCTGTCCTGCAGGCGTCACCATGATTTTCTGATCCAACGTGCGCGGGGTAAAGGTAATATCCACCCCCAGCCACTCCAGCAGCATAAACACACCTGCCCCAACAGCTGCAAAAGCCAGCATAGCCCCCGGAAACACCAGCAGCAGCGCAAGAAGGGCAAGCACAATCCCCAAGAGCAGCAGGATGCCCCTCAGTCCCGGCATGCCGTAGGCGCCATCCAGCCGCTGGGCGTAGATAAGGCTGAAGCCGCGAATGAGCAGATATAAGACAGCTGCAGCTGCCAGAAGCGGATGGTCCGCTGTATGGCCGAAACCCACGAAGATCAGTACCGGAACGGCAAAACATTCCCACAGAAAAAAGCCCCGTAACCGTTCACTTGCCCTTTGGGAACCCTCCAGCCAAAATCCGGCCCGGATCACAAAAATAAACCCAAGCGCCGTCTCCCAAACCAAAAACCCCGACCGATCCAGCAAGGTCAGCATGGAAACAGTGGAAACGAACATAACCAGAAAACCCCCGATTACCGCAGAGCGGACACCGTACAAACCAGCCAGCCGGTTCATCCCCAGGCCCACCAGCAACACAAACGGGACAAACAAAAGCAGCATAATCCGTTCAGCGACCGCTCCAGCGGGAACAAAAGGCAGCAAACCGCATAACAGCACCGCAGCCTCCAAGGTAAAGAACAGCCACCCCTTCATCCTACTCCCGCTACTCCCGTTCAGAACCTCCGTTGCTCCAAACTCGGCCTGGTTACCTCCACCGTTTTCCGCATGCTCCTGGCTCGGCTCATTACGGTAACCGCTCACCGTACTTCCGCTCCCTGACTCACTTCCATATCCGTTCTCTCCACGATCGTTCCCCAGTTCGCTACCATAGCCGTTCTCCAGGCGCCCATTCCCCAGCTCACTCCCATTACCACTCTCCGTATGCTCACTTCCATACCCACGCTCCAAACGTCGGCTGCTCCCCCCACCTCCGTTCCTATCCGCCATACGCCGCCACCTCCTCCCGGCCAGGGGACTGGCCGCCTCCCGCTTCCCCGGCTCCGCCGCCGCCAGTGTTCCCCCCCTGCTGTGACAGATCGACCACATGCAACGGACAGCCCTGCTGCCGGAGCATATTCAAGGCCCGGGTGCTTTCGGCATCCCGGTAATCCGTCACCAGCACCACCGTATCTCCGGGGCGCGCCGCTCGGCCCACTGCCTGCAGCAGGTCAGCTTGGGAGCCCGACGTATACCGGGACAAGGAGCCCAGCCGGTTAGCCAGCCGCTCGGGCTGCACCGGTCCGGCGGCGGGCAGCAGCTCCGTAGAGCCGCCCAGACTGTCCGACAGGTTGGTCATAAACCCAACCTCCGCCTCTTCACCCGCCAGCTGCACAGCCAGTTGGCGCACACGCTCACACAGCCGGTCCAGCCGGTCCCGGACCGCTACCGCCCACTGCTCTTTCCCCATCTGGCCGTTCAATAAAAGCCATATCCGGGCATCCGTCGTATACCCGAACTGCTTCACCATCAGTCCACCAGTCCGAGCAGTAGCAAACCAGCTCACGTTCTTCAGCGGATCCCCGCTGGTATACGGACGCACTCCGGTAAACAGACTGGGATCCTCCTGGATAAAACGCCGCACGCGGATTTCCCCCATCAGCCCGTCCAGCAGCCTGCGTTCCGCCCCTGGCGCCAACCGGGCAGGCCGGACAATGACCTGCATCTGCGGATAAACCGTCAGGAAGCTCTGCTGCAAACCCAACAGATCCATACATTCCAGCATCGCCTGGTTCCACCGGGCCACTCCCCGCCGGACCGCTACTGCCGGTACGATCAGCTCCGCAGACTGGCGGGCCAGAAGATAGGTATCCAGCCGGACCCTGCGCTCTCCGCTTCCGCCCACCACTGCAAGCTCATCCGGCAGCACAAAATCCAGCCGGACCTTAGGGCAAGGCAGACGTGTGGGATTGACCACCCGGATCCGGATCTCCAGCTCCTCACCAGGGTCGGCATAATCCCGGGATACCCGCACCTCCAGCCGGATGCGGGGGTATATTCGCTTCTCCCAGAAGTTAGGAGCAGCCCATAGCCCGATCAGGAGCATAACCAGGATCAGCCATAGCAACAGCCACATGCCGCACTCCTCCTTGTTTCTCCGGAAAGAGACGTCCTACCCCGACCTTTTACACTCGGATGCTCAGCAGGTACCCTTACCTTGCAAACAATCCCAAGCCCCCGCCTCATACAGACCTGGCCGCCAGCTCCGTTGGAACCGGAATTTCTGCCAGAAGTCCCGCCAGCACCTGCTCCTCGGTAAATTCCCGGGCGCGGAATTCCGGCGTTAACTGGACACGGTGGGCAAAAACCGGAATGACCGCTTCCTTCACATCATCCGGGGTCACATAATCCCTTCCGTCCAGGCTGGCCAAGGCCTGGGCCACAGCCAGAAGCGCCAAGCCCGCTCGGGGGCTGGCTCCGAACAAGAACCGCTTATCCTCCCGGGTAGACCGCACCACCCGCAGGAGATAGTCCTCCACCTCCTGTGCGGTCCGCACCTGCCGGCATTCCAGACGGCATTGCCGCAATAGCTCCGGGGTAATTACCGCTTGGGGCGTCTCCGGAGCCGAAACCGAACGGAACCGGCGGAGAATATGGGACTCCTCCTCCAGAGTGGGGTAACCCAGACGCACCTTCAACAGGAAACGGTCCAATTGGGCCTCCGGCAAGGGAAACACTCCCTGGGATTCTACCGGGTTCTGGGTAGCAATGACGAAGAACGGCTCCTCCAGCTTCTCCGACAGCCCGTCCAAGCTGATTTGCCCTTCTGCCATTGCCTCCAGCAGGGCAGAAGCAGTGCGGGGAGTAGCCCGGTTAATTTCATCGAACAGAAGAAACTGTGTGAAAATCGGCCCCTTCCGCAGGCTGAACTCCCCTGTCTGCGGCTGGTAAACCAGCCCGCCCAGCAGATCCTGGGGCAGCAGATCCGGCGTAGCCTGCACACGCGTGAACCGCGCGTCGAAGCCGCCGGCCAATGCCTTGGCCAGCGTAGTTTTACCCGTGCCCGGCACGTCCTCCAGGAGTACATGCCCCTCTGCCAAAAGCGCCGCCGTCATCATCCGGATCGCCTGCTCCTGTCCGACAACCTGTTTGCCTATCTCCGCACGCAGGCGGTGGTACAGTTCCTTTATTCCCACCATGCTCACAACCAACTTTCTAAGGCTGTGTCTGAAAACCCGCTCCCCTCGGAGTTATCAGATACACCCTTGTAAATTTGTTAATAGAAGGATACCACAAACCCGTTGGCAGCCGGCAAGTAAAATTTCCTCCGGCAGAGCAGCCGCCTGCCTGCTTGTATCCCCCGCATCCGATCCACTATAATGGGAGAGGACTGACGTATTGTGCTTTTTTTACGGAGGAGAATGCGATGATCACCCTGCTCAGCTGCGGCTACAATTATGCCCATCCTAATGGAATACGGATCGTCCGCCCCAATGGTTCCGATGACTATGCCTTTGTGCTGTTCCGCACCCGGGCTGAGATCGTGGTCAACGACGTGCCCATGGCCGTGGACAAGAATACCTATATCCTCTTCCGGCCGGACACCAACCATCTGTACCGGGATGTGGAGCTGCCCTTTATTAATGACTGGTTCCACTGCAACAAGGAGGGGCTGGAACCTTTCCTGGCAGCTCTGGACTTCCCTCTGGATACTCCCGTCAAAGCTGCCGACCCGCTTCTGATTTCCAAGACCATTATGGAGCTGCAAAGCATCAGCCGCCAAACCGGCCCTTACCGGGATTCCATTCTGGATGCCGACTTGCGCTCTCTGCTTATGAAGCTAACCGTATGGCGTACCCATGACCAGGCCCTTCCGGAGAAAACAAGCCGCTACTACCGCCAACTGACGGATCTGCGCAATGAACTGTACAGCTCTCCGGGCAACCGGCATAAGGTGGAATCGCTGGCCGCCTCGGTGAACTTAAGCAAATCCTATTTTCAACATCTGTATAAGGAGTTGTTCGGGGTTTCCGTAATGACGGATATCATTAACGGCCGGGTGGATTACGCCGGCTACCTGCTGAACAATACCCAGCTGTCCGTCACGGCCATCGCCTCCATGTGCGGCTACGACAATGACACCCACTTTATGCGCCAATTCAAAAAAGTCACCGGACGCACTCCCAGCCAGTTCCGTGGCGGGCCCGTGTAATATCCAATCTGTTTTCGACATGTCTATTTCTGGCGGTGACCCTCAGGCCATGGCCGATTTCTAACGGCGGGGAAAGCCCTTATTTCAGCAAAAATGCCCCTTCCACAAATCTAACGGCGGCCACAGCCTCTATTTATCCCCATTTCCCCACTGCGAGCCCTTTTTGAATCCAATAACGTCTCCTGCTTCCGTTAGATTTGGCAGCCCCCTATTTTGGGGCCAATAGCGGCGCTCACCGCCGTTAGAAATAAAACCACCTGTCTACCACAGCACCCGTTGACGGCTCCCTTCCATAGTCATATAATATATCGTAACGATATATCGGAGGGATACATGAGGATGTTAAACTACATCGTTTTAGGAATGCTCTATAACGGCCCCTTAACCGGCTATGACGTGAAAAAATGGATCGAAAATGGCATTGGCGTTTTTTACAAGGCCAGCTACGGCAGCATTTATCCAACCTTGAAGCTGCTTTCGGAGCAGGAGCTGGTTTGCCTCTGTCCGGAGGAGCAAGGCTCATCCCGGCAAAAGAAGCTTTATGAAATCACCCCGAAGGGCAGGGAAACGTTCCTCGATTGGCTCAGCCAGCCCATTGAAGCCGAGGATAGCGGCGGCAAACAAAACCATCTGGCCAAGGTTTATTTTTTCGACGTTCTGCCGGAAGAGATTGCTTCGCAGCAGTTGGCGGAATATGAACGGAAAAACCTTGACTACCTGAACCGCCTCCTGGCGCTGGAGCGTTCCTTTGATTCCCCCGGCAACCACGAGCATCATTATTACAAAATGTCCACGCTGTATTATGGCATCGGCATTGTGCGGGAAACCATCCGCTGGTGCCGCCACTCAAGATTGAAGCTCCCCTTCCGGGGGCTATATGAAGGAGGAATGGCTTATGAAGCCGATGGAAAACCGGATCATACCCATTGATCTTGGAGGAGTCAACAGCTATCTGGTGGAGGCGGAGCAGGGATTTGTGCTGGTGGATACAGGCGGCCATCTGGTCCTGGACCGTACCTTCGACAACCGGCGGCAAAGGCTGCTGGACGCCCTGGAGACCCATGGCTGCACACCCGGCCGCCTGCTCCTGATTCTCCTCACCCACGGGGACAATGATCATGCCGCCAATGCCGCTTACCTGCGCCAGACCTTTCAGGCCCCTATTGCGCTGCACCCTGCGGACCTGCCTCTGGTGACGAACCCGGATCTGCCGCTTCTGATGGCCAGCTTCCGCTACCGGTCCCCCATACTTCGCATCATCTTCCGGCTGATGAAGAGCAAGATCACCCTCGTCACCCGCAAAACCCTGGAGGACTTCGAAGGCTTCCAGCCGGATCTTCTGCTGGAGGACGGAATGGATGTAAGCAGCTACGGCATAAATGCCCGTGTTGTCAGCCTGCCCGGCCATACCCCCGGCTCCGTGGGACTGCTTTTCCAGGACGGCTCCCTTCTGTCGGGCGACACCCTGGTCAACAACAAAAAGCCTGCCGGCGCTCCCAACGCGGCAGACTTTAAGGCTTTATCGCAAAGTATAACCCTGCTTAAGGGCATGAACATTCAAACCGTTTACCCCGGACACGGGACATCCTTCCGCTTCCAGGAGCTGAGCTGAGGCTTCAAGAGAAATAAACAGCGGATTCCCGCACCACCTGGGCCATTGGCAGATGATACGGACATTTCTCCTGGCATAAGGGCTGCTCCCGGCAGGGCTCATAGTCTGCGCAGGAAAGCAGCTTTTCCTTATGCTTCTGGTAGAAGCCGTCGCCCTTCGGCAGCAGGCCGAACTCATCCCGGAGACGGCTGGAGATCATGACGTCGGGAATCGGGATCCCCAGGGGACAAGAGCAATAATTGCAGCGGCGGCAATCATGTCCGCCCAACCGGCTGGCCAGCGCCTCCAGCTCCGCCTGCTCCTGCTCCTCGACTTCCTTCTCGAAGGCCCGGAGATTCTGGCGGACCTCCTCGGCGCTGGCCATACCGGACAAGACCACATGGACATCCTGGCTGTACGGGTAACGCAAAGCCCGTTCCACAGGCTGGAAGAAGCCCCCCGACAACGGTTTCATCGCCACCCGGCCCATCCCGAGCTCGGACAATGTAGGGATCAGGTCATTCACAGCGAAGGGTTGACCCAGGTTCAGGTGAAACAACGTCGTATCAAAACGTCCGGAGCGGACCCAGCGGGCCAACAGCTCGGGGCGGTGTCCCGTAATTCCGATAAACCGCACCTTTCCCTCCCGTTTCGCCGCTAGTGCTGCTTGATAGGCGCCATCCTCCGCCATCGCCGCATGATACTCATGGGGATGATTCACATAATGAATCTGCAGCAGATCAAGGGTATCGGTTCGCATCCGTTCCAGACTCCGCTCAATCTCCGCTTTGGCCCCAGCATAATCCCTCTGGGCCGTTTTGGTCGCGAGGAAAAATTCCTTCCTGCGGTGGGAGATGGCTTGTCCGATAATTTCCTCACTATTGCGGTATCCCGCCGCCGTATCCACGTAATTGATGCCCATGTCCAGAGCTTCATTCAATGCGGCATAAGCCTGCTCGTACGGCACGCCGGGGAGATTCATGGCTCCGAAGCCCAGAGCCGAAACCTTCCAGCCGGTAGAGCCCAATTCACGGTATCTCATTCAGCATGCCCTCCTCGTTTATATACTCGTTCCAACCAATCGGATCGTAAGCAGCTAATCCTGATTTTAACATAGCGCCTGGGGATTTTCCTGTGAATTGAAACGTAAATCCCAAATGTCGTGTCAGGGAAATATCCTTCATGGATATAATAAAGCCCCGGCGCCAGCCTTCTGGCATTCCGGGGCTACACTTACATTACTACGGCAGCATCCGCTGATACAGCCGGTAAATCATAACCGCTGCTTGGGCGCGGCTGGAAACTTCATGGGGAGCGAACCGCCCCTCTCCCACACCATCCACAATTCCTGCTTGCTTCAGGAAGTGGACCGCCTCCCGCGCATATCCGGCTAACTCCTGCTCATCGGCAAACGCGCCGCTTGGGCCCTCCTGCTTCAGCCCGCCCTCCAGCTGCCGGATTACGCGGTACAGCACCACCGCCATATCCTCGCGGCTGATCTCTTCATGGATGCCGAAGCTGCCGTCCTCCCTGCCCTGCACAATACCCAGCTCTTGGGCAGAGGCCAGCGCAGCGGAATACCAGCTGCCCGGCTCCACATCCTTCAGCGTCGACTTAGCCTCACCACGGGTAAGGTCAAAGGTGTTCATCAGCATAGTAACAAACTCCGCCCGGGTAACCTGCCCCTCTGGGTGAAACTGTCCGCCGCCAATGCCGCTAACCGCCTCCCGGGCAGCCAGGGCTTCAATACCTTCCTGTGCCCACCCGAACCCTGTCAGATCGGTAAAGCTCACTCCATGGTGCACCGCAGCATATGTACCGAATTGTTGCGGCTGAAACTGTATGCTCTTCGCAGCTGGATCATAACGGCTATTCTTCAGTACCATCGGTGTTCCTGCCTGATCACTCCAGGTATACACCACCACTTGGTGGGAATCCTCTCCAGGCTTAAGGGTATAATCCAGCTCCACCTTTACTTTTGAAGTGCCAAGGTTGGATACCGGCTTCCCGTTCAGGGTCAAAGCAATATCATACGTATCGGCTCCGTTAAGCATCGCGGGAGCCTTCCCGCCCCCGCCAGCCCCGGATGTCTTCGTGATCTGGAGCTTAACCGCTCCCCCAGATTCACCTGGAACGGCAAGCAGTTCTACCGGTACAGTCACGGAAGCCAAAGCGGCAGCGTGGATGCGAATGGCCTTTATTTTCACCGCCTCCCCCTGACTGGTTACATGAGCAGGCCATTCTACCTCCAGATTCTGCAGAGGTTGCCCGGTGGAGGTAAAAGCAATATCCACTATGCCTGAAAGCCCTGCCGCCTGCTCCAACGCCTTTCTTATATCTGTCTCCCGCAGCATCAGCCGGGTAGCTCCTCCTGTATCAGGAGTCACTGTCAAAGCAAGCTTGCCTTGATTCACGGAATCAGCAGCCTTGCCCGTTTCTGCTGAAGAGCTGGAGCTGCCGCCGGAATAGACTACCGATGCCTTCGGTATTCCGGTCACGGTTATACCGGAGGAGAGGTTTCCTTCCTGATCGCGGGTGCTAATCCGGTAGGTGTAGGAAATTCCATTATTCAAGCCTGTTATGACGGTGCTCCTCTGCCCTGCAGGGACATACACCGCTTCCGTAACGGAAGGCCCAGGGATCTCCCGTATGATGCGAACCGATGCCAGATCCTCATCCGGCGGATCAGACCAGGTGAGCGTTAATTGTCCGTCTCCTGCGGCTACAGCAGCATCCGTCACCTCACCAGGGGGAGTAATATCCGTTTCGCCGGGCTGAACCGGCCCTTCTACCCGGATGCCCAGCTCATCCGTCCATTGACCGTCGGTGCTTGTGGCTGTGACTACTGCTTGCCCCGGACTAACAGCGGTCACCAACACCTGGGTTTTCCCGTCGTTAGGCTGGTATACAGCCTCCGTCACAGTGGCCACCGCAGGATTGCTGGTTGCAAACTGTATGGTTTTGTCGCTGGCATCCTCCGGGTGCACCGCTGCCCACAGCCTGAATTGATCCCCCGCCTGAATAACAGCAGGCATTCCATAGGTATCAATGGTAACACTGGCTGCCGGTATCGGCGGAATGACAGCCTGGAGGGACAAGACTGCGGAGAAGGTCTGGCCTCCCCGTTCGACTGCATCAATCTGCACCTGATTGGGGCCTTCCTGGAGCGGAAGCTTCACCCGGAAGGAATTGACGTAATTGCTGCTGTAGGGTGTGGGGATTTCCGTTCCATTCAACCGCACCTTCAACAAGGCACCTTTGTTGGTCCGGCCTGACACCCCATACACCAGCCCTGTTACTGTACCGTCCGTTTGATCCAGTTTGATAACTGGCGGTGCCGCATCTCCGGCGGTTGCTTTATTTTCATGCGTAGCGCCGTATGGGTCCGATGCAGCCAGAGAGAACTTCACGGCATCGGCAATGGTGATGTCCGTTCCGTTGGTGGTCAACTTCACATATTGCCCGGTGCCGGGAGCCAATTTGTAGGTGCCCAGATATACCCACATATTGTCAACGCTATTTTGATGAATGCGTATGGAATTGTCCTTCCCGCCATCATAGGCAATTTCCAAGGGAATGTTGTAGCCCCGGCTGCCTGGCGAATTCCAAAGCATGTATACATTGTATTCACCGGCTTGTGTAACATAGGGTGTCCACTTGGCCCATTTGCCGGCAACATTGTTGTCATGGAAATAATTAAGGCCAAAGCGTGATGTCGTGTATTGGCTAACCGACCAGCCGCCGTCCGACGTAAACCCGCTGTCCAGATTGTCTACAATCAGCTCCACGCGCCTGTCCGGAGGTGTCCTCACCGCAAGCTCCGCGGAGACTCCGGACATCAGCCTGTTGATATCCGCTGCCTGGAGCTTGTAATAATAGGCTGTATTCTCTTTGATCCCGCTCCAATCGGTAAATTGGTTAGCGGTCAGCATGGTGCCGATCCGATTGGCCTCCGAAGGTTCAAAATTCGGTGTTTCGCTGCGGTACAGATTGTAGCCCAGCAGGTCCGCCTCCTGGTTTGGCTCCCAGGCCAACGCAACCTTTACGGCTGTGGATTGAACAGCGTGCAGTCCCTGCGGTGTGGACGGCGGTGTAGTGTCCGCAGCTTCCGCTGTGGTTGCGATCAGGACTGCACTGAAGCCAGACAGATTCCCTGCGTAGTCCATCGCTTGGACCTTGAAGGTATAGGAGGTTTTCTCCGCGAGCCCGCCTACGCTGTAGGAGGTCCCATACGTTTCCCCAAGGTTTGCTCCACTCCCGTCGGAGATCCGGTACCCCTTAATACCTGAGCCTCCGGTATCCGATGCTGCATTCCAAGAAAAGTCAACCGATGCTTTTTTTGTCGCTGTCACCTTCAAGCCATCAGGCACCGCGGGATTGTCCGTATCCGTATAAACGGGCGGAGTGAGCGGCTCTGTCCTTGCACCGTAGAGCAGGCCGCTGCCATTGGTGCCAACATACACCCGGCCGTGAACCTGTTTGTCTCCCGTCATAGCATTGGGATCATTGCCGGGGAAGGGCTCATCCACACTGGCTTTGACCCAGGTTTCCCCCATATCGTCGGAGCGGAATATGGCCTCCTTGGCATAACCCGCCACCTTCCCGTAGACGAATAGGGCCGGATTGAGCCTGCCGGGGGCATGTTTGCCGAAGCTGAACAGAAACGCTGTCTCTACCCCCGCAACCTTTGTGAAGCTTTTTCCCGTGTCGCTGGAACGGTAGAGTCCCTGTCCATTCAGGCTGACCCAGACCTCTCCCATAATTCCGGGTGCCGCCTCCACATTATGCCACGCACTGGATTGGGAAGGCAGAGCCCCACCAGGTGTCCAGGAGATGCCTCCATTGGTGGTGGTGTACATGCGCCCCGATTTATCATACAGATAGAAGATACTGCCGTTCACCTTATCCGAGGAAAGCGGCTGATAATAGTTCCCGAACACATTATCACCGGACAATCCTCCCGACGGTGCTCCCACACCCCGCTGCCACGTAACCCCCCGGTCAAGGGTCACATACACATCACTGCGCTGGGGCATCCAGACGATGTTATCGGGATTGTTGGCGGATACCGCCACTCTTCCTCCCTGAGCCTTTTGGTAAGGCAGTGTGGCGAATGCGGTATAATTTACGCCTCCATCCGGAGAATAGGCGCCGTTGCCCGGGCTCTCACGGTTATCCCCGTTCCAGCCGTATGTTCCCACACGCACGACATATTCCGGATCGGTTACCTGCACATCGATGCCGGTAGTGGTCATCAGTCCGATGGCGCTGCTGCCCGTAAAATAAGTTGAGGCAGGAAAATCCGTCAGCGAAACATGATCAAACCCTCCGTTATCGGCAATACCGCTGTGCAGAATCGTCCTTCCCCCGGGAGGGCTTGTCAAATTGCTGACATTCACCGTGGACTCCAGGCCTTTGGCATAATTGGTCCATTCCGAGGGCGCCACCGTAATGTCGTCGGTCCGCCAAGGGTAATACCAGTCTGTAAACCACACCCGCTTGGAATTATAAGGGTCAATGAGAATGGAAGAGGTTTCCGAGGACCAATGCCAATTGGGCATCCACGGTGTGGTAATATTGCGGGTATAGGTCAGTTTTGTCCAGGTGGCGCCGCGGTCTGTGGAGCGGTAGATTGGATTGTTATGCTCTCCCATGCCACGCGCTGCCATGATGACGTTCTTATCCGCATGGTCCACAGAGATGCCGACAAATATTTTTCCCGCTTCCCCTGGAGGTGTCAGATCCACCCAGTGATTCCCCTCCAGCCTGGCAATGCCTGAGCTATGGGTGACATACAAGTAACCATCCTCGTCGATAAGCGCCTTCTTAGGCTTTGACGGACTGCCGGTGAGAAGCGTCCATGTTGCTCCTGCATCCCGGCTGACATATACACCGGTATTGAAAGCGCCTGCATAAATGGTCCGACTGGGCTGTCCGTTCCCGCCTGTAGCCGGGTCAAAGGCAATAAAGGTAATTCCGCTGTTGGACGTATCGGCTAGTGCCGGGAAGGACGCTACCTTGCCCCAGGTTCCACTGTTTGCCGCTGCCGTACTCCGGAAGAGCCCTTTGGTCCGGGAGCCGTAATAAATCACATTCCCGTCATTGGGATCCACGGCGATCCGTTCCGTGATTTTGTTCACGCCGTTGGCATTCATGGGGACATCCGCCCCGCCAGCCTTCAGATTGGTTCTGGTCCAGGTTTCTCCCCTGTCCGCAGATTTATAAATATCGCTGGGCGACCAGTAATCATACTTGCCTAGTGCTGCATAAAGAATGTCGGGATTGCTGGGGTCGATGGCCATACTGTCTACCCCGTACAAATTCACCTCACTGCGGTCGGCAAACCCGACCAGCTGTCTCCAGGTTTTCTCCGCCTCATTCCAGCGGTACATGCCGCCCACATCCGTCCGGATGTAAACCAGATCCGGCTCGGCAGGGTGGATGACCATCCCGGTCACAAACCCGCCCCCGCCAATGGGGACGCCACTCCATTCATAGGGATCCTGCGCTACAGAGCCTTGGGCATAAGCAGGCCTGCTCCCTCCGGAAAAAGGAGCTACGCCTCCGCAAATCAGAACAAATGCCAAAAGCCATACCGTCAAACGGTGAGTGCCCTTCCAACCGCGCCTTTCATGCATCCGTTCCCTTCTCCATCTCATGAATGCTAACTCCCTCCCAGTTTCAGCTGCAACTCTTATCAGCATGATGAGTGCATGTTCCATTATAGGAAATTAGCGGAGGCGCTTACAGATGACAAACCTTCAATTTCTGGTGGATTCCTATAGAGGCTGTGTATCCCCAGAATACTCCACGAAAGAATCCGCAAAAAAAGACCTGCTCCGTAAGAGCAAGTCCCCGATAACAAGCTACTGCAAGCACCCGTTAATTAATGCTGTCCCGGTAAACACTGGGCGTAACGCCAGCTATTTTTTTGAACCACTTCGTAAAATAACTGGGATCGGCATAACCTACTGCATAACAAATATCGTACAGCTTGTTCCGGGGGTTGCGCAGCAGCTCCTTTGCCCGTTCCATCCTGACCTGGGTCAAATAATCATTGACCGTTCTCCCGGTCTCCTGCTTGTACAGCAGGCAGACATAGGTAGGCGTCAAGAATACATCCCGGCCAATATCGGTGACTGTAATATTTTCCGCATAACGGGCGTTGATGATCGCCTGCACCCGTTCCACCAGATTACCGGACTTTCCATTCCGCCGCTCCCAAATCAAGGCACACCGTTCCGAAAGAAGCTGCTCCAGGGTGCGGTGAAGCTCCTCAATCGTTTCCTGCCTGGCCAATATCTCCCAAACGGGAGACTCTTGCGCATACGTGCCTTGGATCCCAAGCTCCAATAGCAGCTGGTCAGCCAGAAGCGCCAGCTGCAGGCTAAGATTGCGGATATAGTCTGCCCCACTTCTCCAGCTCTTGGCCAACTGGCCAAACATACAATCCAGCTCGCCCTGCAGCCGTTCCGCATCCCCCGCCTTCATCAGAACCGTAAGCCGCTCGATTCGCGTGTGGTCCACCCGAAAAACCTGTTCCTCGGAAGGGTCAGGACTGTTCATGGTAATGATGCGGTTTTTGCCTAAATACCATTTCCGTTCCGCTGCCTCACGGGCTTGAGCGTAAGAGTGGCTGATATGTCCCAACCCCTTGCTCCGTTCCCCCACACCGATGGTAACCGTCACAGCCAGCCAACGCTCCAGGTTATACCGGATGGCTTCGGCTAACACCAGCAGCCGTTCCTCGCTATGTCCCTTGCTCTCCAAACGGAGAATACAAGCCAATTCCCCGCTCCGCACCTCTAAGGCATATCCACCGCCCATGTCCAGATCCATAAGCTCCTGGCAAACATTGACTGCGGCATATATCAGCAGCTGCCTGTCCCGTTCATTGCGGGAAGCCAGGGTTTCCGCATAATCATCTACAGTGATGACCAATACTGCATAATCTGCCGACACCGGCAGGTTGAGCTCCAGAAAAGTGATACGCTCCTGCATCAATCCGGGAGACAGCCTCTGCCCCAGAAGTGCATACAAGAACCGTTCCCGCAGAAGCGGCAGACTTTCCCTCAGCTTCACCTGCATGTCCCGGGCCACCTGCAGCTGTTTGTCCTGCTCTGCCAGCTCCACGGTAATCCGCCTCACCACTTGGCGAAGCTCACGCAGATTGACGGGTTTAAAAATATAATCCACCGCATTCAGCTGCAAGGCTGACTTCAGATAATCCGCCACAGTGTGCTCACTGACAAAAACAATTTTAATGCGGGGGTAACATTCCCTCAGCCGCCGGGATAATTCAATTCCATCCAACTGACGCAGCCGCACATCCGTAAATACGATATCCGGTTTCAGGCGCTCCGCCTCTTGTAGAGCTGACTCCCCATCCTCAGCCTCCCCCGCCACCTCAATGCCGTATGCACTCCAATTCAAATAATGGCGAAGACCGTAGCGCACCCTGGGCTCATTATCTACAATCAACAGCTTGTACATGGGCATTGTCCCCGCTCTCCCGTATTTCCTTTTATTATACGGGAAGAAGCAGGAGCCTGCAGGAAAATGGCGGATCATTTTATACGAAAGTGCCGAATCCGCCCCGGCATTTTGACTTCTGGCGATGGCCGCCAGGCCATGGGTGATTCTAACGAATATCAGAAGCCTTATTTCGCTAAAACAGACGGTTTCGAGCATCTAACGAACATGAGCCACCTTATTTCCTTCTAATAGCACCAATTTGAACCGGTTATCACGAAATAAGCTTCCACAGATTCGTTAGAACAGAAACAGGGGGCGAACGGACGATATAACGTTGCTGAGATTCGTTAAAATCCTGTAGCCATTGTTAAAAAACCGGAGCTAATGAAGTCGCCTGGGTCCACTGGAACCCGGATCCAGCGCGTCTGCCAATTCCGCCACAACCGCATATGAAGTTAGAGTGGAAGGTTCGATCAAAAAAATTGCATGAACGAATTCTTTCTCTTATTTCGAGCAAATCCACAAGAAAATCCAGGATAGCGGCATCAATATATCCGGAATCGAAGTAATTGAATTATTAGGATGGATATTTTTATTAACGACCATTTCCCGTAGATGGTTAATGCCGGCTAAAATAAATAATGGTGTTACCAGGACAATTGTAGCAAGCCAGAATTCCTTGCCGTACCAAATGCACATGATTCCAGCAATGGCAAAACCAAGTTCAGCATAACCAAGCTCTTTCTGAAATGGACTGCCTTTTGGCGTTATACTTCATGTTAGTAAGCGCCCGATCCTGCAGGGTATGAAAAAGAGGCTATCCCTCAGTCATCTTCATGACTTTTGGGATAGCCTCTTCTGCTGTGCTTTAGTGCGGTCGAGAGGACTCGAACCTCCACGGAGTATTAGTCCACTGGAACCTGAATCCAGCGCGTCTGCCAATTCCGCCACGACCGCATATGAAGTTAAAATGGCGGAGCCGACGAGATTCGAACTCGCGGTCTCCTGCGTGACAGGCAGGCATGTTAGGCCTCTACACCACGGCTCCGCAGTAAAAAAGGTAATTCAATTGCGGGGGCAGGATTTGAACCTGCGGCCTTCGGGTTATGAGCCCGACGAGCTACCGGGCTGCTCCACCCCGCGTCGTAAAATATGGTGAACGCTAACGGGTTCGAACCGCTGACCCCCACCCTGTCAAGGTGGTGCTCTCCCAGCTGAGCTAAGCGTTCAAAAAATGGTGACCCGTAGGGGATTCGAACCCCTGTTACCTCCGTGAAAGGGAGGTGTCTTAACCCCTTGACCAACGGGCCATCTATGTATGGAGCCTAGGGGGATCGAACCCCTGACCTCATCGCTGCCAGCGATGCGCTCTCCCAGCTGAGCTAAGGCCCCATGTAAAGCATAGAGCTTGCGCCCTGAAAACCGGATGCGAAACGAGGTCACCGACACCTCATGATCTAAACCAACTGCTTACGAAGGGAGTGTAGCTTTCGCCACTCTCGTAGGTTAAGCCCTCGACCGATTAGTATTCGTCAGCTCCATGCATTGCTGCACTTCCACCCCGAACCTATCTACCTCGTCGTCTTCAAGGGGTCTTACTAGATTGGGAAATCTCATC